>CANQNO010000005.1 GCA_947625245.1 uncultured Clostridia bacterium | reverse complement strand
CTGCCCGCGATAATTAAGTGCCCACGAATAATTTAATCGCGGGCATTCACCTCGCTCAGGCGCAGGTATGCGCAAATGTGGTGCGCCGGCGCAGGGAAACCCTGCTTGCGCCGTAAATTATTTAAAAACTCGCTTCTTCGCCGTTTTTCACTACGTAAAACAGTTCACAAAAATCGCAGTGCGGACGCGCACTGCGATTTTTCGTGATTTTGAGGGCTACTCGCCCTCTGCCCGCGATAATTAAATGCCCACGAATAATTTAATCGCGGGCATTCACCTCGCTCAGGCGCAGGTATGCGCAAATGTAGTGCGCCGGCGCAGGGAAACCCTGCTTGCGCCGTTAATTATTTAAGAACTCGCTTCTTCGCCGTTTTTCACTAAGTAATTATAATAATGCGCCCGCGCGGGTTTTCCCGCGCGGGCGCAATTTCTAAATATTAGCAAAGTTCATTACGAGTATGTCATTTCGAGGGATATGAGACCCGCGAAGCGGGCGATTGACCGAGAGAATCCAATGGTGGTCTGCTCGTGGCAATTTCGAAGAGTGAAAACAATTCCTAAAATACTGCCGCTTTATCATCGGGGGGATTCTTCACTTCGTTCAGAATGACAGTGGGAGAAAAGACATTTTCTAAATAATTGCAAAGCAACTTACGAGCAATGTCATTTCGAGGGATATGAGACCCGCGAAGCGGGCGATTGACCGAGAGAATCCAATGGTGGTCTGCTCGTGGCAATTTCGAAGAGTGAAAACAATTCTTAAAATCACCGCTGTTAATATTTCATAAAGGCACAGGCACAATGAGTATGTCAGTTGTTTTGCTGTTTTGCGGCGGGTTTGGTATGTTTGACGTTCGACGTCGCCGAGGGCACCAAAACGTGCATAATCGAAAACAGCCAGCCTGAAATCGGGAAAGCGGCTTCCAGCACCACAACCACAATCAGCACGAGCGAATAATCCCACTTCAAATCCGCCCAGCCTTCATAGAACAGCTTGTCGGTGACGAGCGGCACCGAAAAGCATGCCACGCATACCGAAAATATCACGGCACAGAGCACAAAGCGGTAGGCGTTAAAGGGTTGGCACACTTTAAACACCATAACAAAGCCCGAAAAAGTCAGCGCCAACATGCACATCGGCTTGTAGAACTTGTCAAACGTGTCCATATTAAAAATGTAATGGTTGATATGATAGGTCGTGTAAATGGACATTACGCAAATTATCATAACCAGCGCGCCCGTCACCGCCCCGCACATGACGTGCGAAATAAACTTGCCCTGTACCCTTTCCTTGTTCGGTTGAAGGGAGAGGAAGAAAGAGGGAACGGCAATTATAAAGGTCTCCAAAAGCAGCATGTTGGAGGGCATAAACAAATACGGTTGCGACATGGTTATACATATCGTCGCCAAAATAGCCGTAAACAGCGTTTTCATAAGGTACAGCGAGGAGGAATTTTTAATATTGTTTATTACCCGCCTGCCCTCTGCCACGACTTTGGGCATTGAGTTGAAGTTGTTGTCCATCAAAACGAGGTGACTTACGTTTCTTGCGGCTTCGCTGCCCGAAGCGACGGATACGGCGCAGTCGGCTTCTTTAAGCGCGAGTATGTCGTTCACGCCGTCGCCCGTCATCGCAACGGTATTGCCCGAAGCTTTCATGGAGCGCACCAAAATGGCTTTTTGTTCGGGCGAGACCCTGCCGAAAACGGTGTACTTGTTGGCAACGTTTTCCACTTCCTTGTCGTTGAGCCCTTCAAGGGAAATAAACTTTTCGGCGCCTTCAATGCCCGCGCGCCTTGCCACTTCGGCAACGGTTACGGGGTTGTCGCCCGAAATGACTTTTACGTTTACGTCGTTTTCTTTAAACCATTTTATAGTCGAAACGGCGTCGTCGCGGATATTGTCGGCAATGGATATTACCGCTATGGGCCGAAGAAGTGAGGGGAGCTTGTCGCCCGCTATCGAGGAGTTGGAGTGCGCAAGGACTATTACCCTCAGCCCCATTTGCGCGTACTGCTTTACTATTTTTTCCACTTTTGCGGGATAGGGTTTCAATACAAATTCGGGCGCGCCCATAACAAAGGTGCCCACGTCGTCGAAAGTCACCGCCGAAAGCTTCCGCTTTGAAGAGAACGGAATTTTTGTCACGGGCGTAAGTTTGTCGCTGTAACCGAAGTGGTTGTAAAGCGCTATCGCCGTCTGGTTGTTGTCCTGCAGGCTCGCGAGCATGCTGCCCATAATGTCGTTCAGCGACAGATCTTCCACGGTGTTCAAAATCACGCTGTCGTTCACCCGCATGCGTCCGTCGGTTATTGTGCCCGTCTTATCGAGGCACAGTACGTTTACTCTCGCAAGCATTTCCAAAGAGTACATATCCCGCACCATCGTGCGGCTCTTTGCAAGTCTCAAAATGCCCACGGCGAGCGCAAGCGAAGTCAACAGCAACATGCCCGAAGGTATCATGCCTATCACCACGGTACAGGTACGCTGTATGGCGTAGTTCACTTCGCTTGAAAATATCCAGGGCTCTACTTTCAAAAACGCCGCGTCGGCGTGTGTGTTGTTCAGAGCGATATAAAAACTGCCTATCGCAATGGGCACTATAAGTATGGAAATTACCTTTATTATCAGCTTAGTGGAGTTCATGAGCTCCGAGTTGGGGCGTTTATACTTTTTGGCTTTTGCGGTCAGTTTTTCAAGGTAAGTATCCTTGCCCACTTTCTCCACGCGGAGCTTCCCGTTCCCGCTCGAAATAAAGCTGCCCGCATACAGCGTGTCGCCTATGTTCTTTTTTATTGCCACGCTTTCGCCCGTCAAAAGGCTTTCGTTCACTTCCACGGTGCCTTCGGCGAGAATACAGTCCGCGGGCACCTGGTTGCCCGTTTCGCAGATAATAACGTCGTCAAGCACTATTTCTTTTGCGGGGATTTCCGCGATCTCGCCGTCCCGCACGGCTTTTACATGGCTTGCCGAAAGTATTGCAAGTTTATCTATTGCTATTTTGGAACGTATCTCCTGTATAATTCCCAACACTATGTTGGCGGTGGTTATAAGGAGAACAAGGTAGTTGGAAATGCCTTTCGTGTTGGCGATTACCAGCGCAATTCCCGCAAGCAGGCACAAAAGGTTGAAAAAGGTACATATATTGCCTATAAAAATTGCGGCGTAGGAGCGGGAGTACTGTTGGTTTGTGTCGTTGAATAAAAATTGCTTAAACCGCGTTTCAACCTGCGCGCTTGTAAGCCCCGCATTGAGTTTGGGCGCAAATCTCTCCGCTTTAGCGGCGGCGGCTTTGTTTTTGTGCCGCTTGAAGTAGCGCATTATCTTTTCTTTGTCAAACTCTTCCGCAACCGTTTCCGTCACTGCGTCCGCGCTTTCCTCTTCCCCGGGGAACAGCGCCATCTGTACGCTGTCGGATGCGGCGGTCTCTTCGTGCGCCGAAACTTCCGCGGGCGCGTCTGCCTGCGGCGTTTCGTCGTTTTTGCCTTTGCCTTTAAAAAATATCTTGCTCATAATAAACCTTTTTGCCGCCGCGGCGGCAAAGCGAATTTTCACAGCTTTTATTTTAACATATTAAAAGCCGTTTTTCAAGATAATTGCGGCATTTTAATTGCAATTACCAAAATTTTGCATTATAATTGAACTATGCTTGACATAAATTTCATACGCGAAAATCCCGACGCCGTGCGGGAAAACATAAAACGCAAATTCCGGCAGGACAAGCTTCCCCTTGTGGACGAGGTGATAGAGCTTGACAAAAAGCGCCGCGAACTCCAAAAGGAGGGCGATAGCCGCCGCGCCGACAGGAACCGCCTTGCAAAGCTTATCGGTACGCTTATGCGCGAGGGCAAAAAGGACGAGGCGGAAGAGGCAAAGGCGCAGTCCAAAGCAAATAACGACAGGGTGGCGGAAATAGAAAGGGAGTGCGCCGAAGTTGAAATTTCCCTCAAAAAGGCAATGACGGCAATTCCCAACATGATCGCCCCCGACGTGCCCGACGGCAGGGACGACAGCCAGAACGTGCAGGGCGAAGTATTTCTCGAAGCAAAGGCAAAGCCCTTCGAAGTGCCCTACCATGTGGATATTCTGGAAAAACTCGGCGGCATAGATTTGGACAGCGCGCGCAGGACGAGCGGCAACGGCTTTTACTTCCTTACGGGCGACATAGCGCGTCTGCACTCCGCCATTTTGACCTATGCCCGCGATTTTATGATAGACAAGGGTTTTACCTATTGCATACCGCCCTTTATGATAAGGAGCGACGTCGTTTCGGGAGTTATGTCCTTTGACGAAATGGAAGGCATGATGTACAAGATAGAGGGCGAGGATCTGTACCTTATAGGCACTTCCGAACACTCCATGATAGGCAGGTTTATGGGGCAGACCCTGCCCGAAAGCGCCCTGCCGCAAACCTTAACGTCCTATTCGCCCTGTTTCCGCAAGGAGAAAGGCGCGCACGGTTTGGAAGAGCGCGGCATCTACCGCATACACCAATTCGAAAAGCAGGAAATGATCGTCATCTGCAAGCCCGAAGAAAGCGATATGTGGTACGAAAAAATGTGGCGGTACACCGTGGAAATGTTCGTGTCGCTGGAGATCCCCGTGCGCCAGCTCATATGCTGTTCGGGCGACCTCGCCGATTTGAAATACAGGAGCTGCGACGTGGAGGCCTGGAGCCCCCGGCAGGGCAAATATTTCGAAGTGGGCAGCTGTTCCAACCTTACCGACGCACAGGCGCGCCGTTTGGGGATAAGGTACAAAAACGAAAAGACGGGCAAAAACGAATTTGCGCACACCCTTAACAACACCGTCGTGGCTCCGCCGAGGATGCTGATAGCCTTTTTGGAAAACCACTTGCAGGCGGACGGTTCTGTGCATATTCCCAAAGTTCTGCAAAAATATATGGGCGGCAAGGACAAAATAGAAGTTAAAGTTTAGAATTATCCCGCAGGCGTTTGCCTGCGGTGATTTTTTATGTTATACTTAAACTGTAATGAAGATGGTTTTTTTCGATATCGAATGCGCATGCGTACATAAAACTTATGCAAAGATCTGCGCTTTCGGATATGTGGTCTGCGACGAAAATTTCAATATCCTCGAAAAGGAAGATATATTGATAAACCCCAACGGCAAGTTCGAGCTTACCGACAGGACGGGCGAAAAGGGCATAAAACTGCCCTACGAATACGAAAATTTTGCAAATTACCCCGATTTCAGGGCAGTATACCCGCGGATAAAACGCCTTTTGGAAGAGAAGAACAACTGCGTTTTGGGGCATGCCGTGCTGAACGACATTAAGTATTTGAATTGCGAGACCCGCCGCTACAAACTTCCTCCGTTCAATTTCAAGTTCTGGGACAGCCAGCTTATGTTCATGACCCATATCAACGACTTTTCGCACATGTTCGGTCTGGAATATATAGCCAACTCGCTGGGGGTGGAATTCACGCCCCACCGCGCCGCCGACGACGCGTACGCCACCATGCGGATAGTTCAGGCGCTGTGCGCAAACTACGGCTGTTCCTTTTTAAAACTTGCCGAAAGACTTAAAATAACTGCGGGCAGGATAGCCAACGGTCAGATTTTTCCGCCGCAGTCAAAGGGCTACAGGCGTTACAACGTGCAAAAAAAGAGCGAAAAAGCCGAACGCTCCGAAAAGCGGGTCAAATTTTATAACCACTGGTCCCGCCTGCAATCAAGAAAGTCGGCGGGCGCTTTTAAAGGCAAAACGTTCACCTTTTCTAAGCTGGTCGAGGAAGATCTGGAGCGTTCCGTTCCCCTCCTCGATAAAATCTACGCGGCGGGGGGAAAGTATTCCACAAAAGTCGCGGAATGCGATATATATGTCGCCGAAGAAGGCGACGCCACCGCGCGCACCAAAGAAGCTGCATCGGAAGCCGTTTTCAGGCTTAACGTGCGCGGGCTTGAGGAGTATTTAAATGGTTGACCTGCCCGAAGCGTTCAAAGAGCGCATGAAGGCTCAGCTCGGCGCAGATTACGGCGCGTTTATAAGGAGTTACGGCTTGCCGCCTTGCCGCGGGATACGCGTCAACACACTTAAAATTTCCGTTGAAGAATTTAAAAAAATTTCGCCGTTCGCGCTTGAAGACGTGCCGTGGGAAGAGCGCGGCTTTTTTGTGGAGAGCGACAGCCCCGGCAAAACGGTTTTTCACGCCGCGGGCGCGTATTACGTGCAGGAGCCGTCGGCAATGTCCGCCGTGCCCGAACTCAACGTTTGCCCGGGCGAAAGGGTTTTGGACTTGTGCGCCGCGCCGGGCGGCAAAGGTACGCAGATCGCGGCGTATATGCGCGGCGAGGGAGTTTTGGTTTTAAACGAACCCGTTCCCTCGCGCAGGGATATCCTCGCGCAGAACGTAGAGCGTCTCGGCGTAAAAAACGCCGTAATAACGTGCGCCCCGCCGCAATTTCTTTCGGGCGTATTCGTAAACTATTTCGATAAAATTCTTGTGGACGCGCCCTGTTCGGGCGAAGGTATGTTCAAAAAGGAACCCAACGCCTTACCCGAATGGTCGCCGCAGAACGTGGAGATGTGCGCCCTGCGGCAAGCCGAAATTTTGGACTGCGCCTATAAGATGCTGTGCGGCGGCGGCAGGCTTGTGTATTCCACCTGCACGTTCTCGCCGCAGGAGGACGAAGGCGTTGCGGAAAATTTTTTAAAATCCCACACGGACTGCAAACTGCTTAAATCCGCAAAGCTCTACCCGCACGAAGTGCGCGGCGAAGGTCATTTTTATGCCGTTTTCGAAAAAGAGAGCGGCGGACGCGCCGAAGATTTCCCCGCGCTTGAAAAGTCGGTCACGGCGGGCGCGGAAAAAATTTACAGGGAGTGGGAGAGGGAAACTTTAAAAATTTCTTTAAGCGGAATAGCGGAAGAGGACGGCAAGCTCTGCTTTTTCCGCAACGGCGCCCCCGACTTTTCCAAAGCCGTGCCAAAGAACGAAAGGTGGCGTTTCCGCAGTATGATCCCGCTCGGCGCCTTTACGGGCAGCCGCTCGCCATCTTTCGTGCCGGCGCATGCGCTCGCAACGCGCCTGAAACGCGGCGAGGCGGATTGTCTGGAACTTGACGAAAAAACCGCAATAAGCTATCTCCGCGGGCTCACTTTTCCCTGTCCGCCTCAGGCTAACGGCTGGCTGCTCGCAACTTATAAAAATTTGCCCCTCGGCTGGTGCAAAGCCGTAAACGGAACGGCTAAAAACCATTACCCTAAGGGTCTGCGCATTTAGCGGCGGAGCCTTTAAAAAATCCAATCCCAAAACCAAACGGACCGCAAAATTTTTGCGGTCCGTTACTTTATAAATGTAAATCCCCCCGCAACCGCGGGGGGATTTTGGTAAATCAAAAGTTATTCGTCTTTTTTATCTTCCGCAGGTGTTTCCTGTTCAACGGGTGCTTCCGGTTCCGCAGGTGCTTCCGGTTCCGCAGGTGCTTCCGTCTCAGCGGGAGTTTCCGTTTCAACTGGTGTTTCGGTCTCTACGGGAGTTTCGGTCTCCGCAGGAGTTTCCTGTTCAACGGGTGCTTCCTGTTCGGCGGGAACAACGGGTTCACCGTTTTCTTCGGGTTCGGCGTTTTCTTCCGCGGGCGCAATTCTGTATCTTCTCATTGCGCGGCGGCGCTGTTTGTAGTTGTTCTGCTGCAATCTCCTCTGTCTGCGCTTAACGCCCAGTTTCTTCCACAAGTATCTTACGAATACAGCTATGAGCGCGAAGATCATGACTATCGCGAAGATAATGGAGGTGATGAGCAGCCAGTTGGAGCCGTCGTTCGGCGTGGTTTCGGGAGTTGTTCCGGTATCTGACGAATCGTCCGAATCCGTTTCGTTAAGGCTCACGCTCTGGTCTACCGCCGAGTAATCGGTGAAGATATTGTAAGAATTGCTGTTTTCGTCAAACGTGCTGAAATATACAAGCGTTTCGCTGTAATCGTTCTGGTCGTAGTCGTAACCCGTCTGTCCTTCGGGGGCTGTGTTCTTGTTGAAAGGCACATAGTCGTCCGAATCGTAGAAGGTGTAGGTGTAGTAAGCCGCGCTGTAACCTGCAAGTCCGCCCAATTCAGCCGTTCTTTCCTCTTCGGGAACGTTGAGTTCGTCCAAAACCTTTTTATAATCGTCTATGGTCTTTACGTCGTCGGTGAGTTTTGCGGGGTCTCTTGCCAATATGAGTTTTGTGTAAACGTCCTTTATCGCCGTTTCGTATTCCGAAATAACTTCGGTGTAGTTGGAAGAGGTGATGCTGTAAGTGCTTACGTCAAACGCAACCGCGCCGCCCGTTTTCGGGGTGGCAGTATCTCCTTCCACAACGCCCGTTTCGCCGCGTTTGCCGCTCCAAAGCTCCAGCCTGTAATCTTTTTGGTCGTTGCCCGTCTTAATTATAAAGTTAACCGTTACCCATTTGCCATGCGTATCGGTAATTTCAACCGAATATTCGGGCAAAGCCTTAACGCCCGCATAGGTATATCTTGCATAGTCCGTGTCAAACGGGTTAACTTCCGTTGCGGGCTCGCCTTTAACCATATAATAATATTTTTCGGTTGCGGAGTCGTATTTGTAAACTCTCTGTACGCCCGAAACCAGATAGTGGCTTGCAAGCTTGTAGGTGTCGTTGTCTTTTACGTAGTAGAGCTCGCCGTCGCGCAAGTCGTCGTATTTTACCGTTTCGTATTCGTTTTCGCCGACCTGCTTATAGAAACTGTTGCTCTCGAATTCGGCGTACTTGAAGCGGGTGGAGAGGTTGTAGATATTGGCATAAATCTTTCCGTCCTTATCCTCGTAAAGCCCGTCGTCCCTCAGGGTGTAAACTATTGCCGCAAGGTGCTCTTCGTCCGTCCAATCCGCGTCGTATTCCTTGTCGAGCACATTTCCTTCGTTGTCGTAGAAAAATGTGTATTCGGGTGTGCCGTATTTCAATACTTCGCGGGTTTCGGGGTCTACGAGATATACATAAGCCGTTGCGTTGCCCGTTACTTTCACTTTAACGCTTATCGTTCTGCAGTCGTCGGAAGAAACGGTAGAGGAGTTGCCTATATAACCGTAATTTTTTACGAGTTGTTCTTCGGAATAATAAGTCTCCTTTTCGTCGAACTCTGCGTCCTCGCTTACCTTTTCAAACTTTCCTTCTTCTGTCTTTATATAGTAATCTTTAAAATTGTTCTCGTTCGCCTTGACCCTGTCGCGGTAAGCGCGTATGCTGTCCACAATTATCAGGGGTTGGTAGCAATCTTCGCCGAATACTTCGTTCCAGATTTCGGCGGCTTCCGTCTGGCTTGCATTAAAGCCATCTTTAATTGTAGTTCTTAAATCTTCGGTATAATCGTTAATAAAGCCGTCGCGGTTTATAAGTCCGCCGGTTCCCTCTTTGGTATTGTTTATATCGTCGTAATCGTCGCCGAATATCTTGTCAGTTACATAACTGCTGCCGCCGTTTACGCCCTTGTAGGAGGAGGGCACCGCAACGCCCTTTTTAACGTTATACATGCCGTTGGCTTCGTCAAAAACACTGCCGCCCTTTTCTTCCTCGTCCGTAAAGGAGAGGGTTTTGGAAAAGCTTCCGTCGGAGCACAGCTTGAATACGTCCTCTTTTACGTCCATGGTCTGCATGTCCGCAAACGCCGCCCAGCCGGGAACGTACGAGGTCAAAGCCGCGTCGGCTATCGTGCGGTTGCCCAAACCGAATTCCAGATAGAACGTCTTATCTTCTTTGGTGTCGTTGCTTACAAAGAAGAAGCACTGCGTCCAGCCGTGATAAATATCTTTTTCGTCGCCTATATCTATCGCCCTGCCCGTGGTGTCTATCGTGAAAGTCGCGTAGTTGTCCTTGTCTTCTGCGTCCACAAGTTTAAGCGTCGCGGCGGTTCCGTCCGTCATGTCGGAAGTCTTTACCCAGAACGAAATTATTTTGTAGTTCGTGCTGTTGTCAGACGTGTTTCCTTTTACGCTGAAAACCGCGGATTCCTCATTTTTATTTTTAAGAGTGGCGGTATAGGACGCGCCGTACGCCGAAAGCATTACAAGCATATCCATGTTGCTCTTGCTTACGTTTTTCAAGGCGTTCAGCCCGTTGTCTCCCGTAAGCGCCGCATTGAGCCTTTCCGAAAGATCCCTGAACCCGGCTTCTCCGGTATTTGCGAAATCCGCGGAGGAGAACGTGTGGTCGGCGCCGAATATTCCTATAAGGTCGTTGAAAGTGGGTCTGCCGCCCGTCTGCTTCATGGAGTCGGTCAAATCGTACTGTTTGTCCGCATCGGAGGACGCAATGTTGTTCTTAATGCTTGCTTTATTTTGTTCGGAAGAAGCGTAAGTCTTATTGCCCGATTCCTCTGTCGTCAGCGCAACTTCCGCCGTAAGGTCTTCGCTGCCCGAAAGGTGGGAATCTTTGGTCGTGCCGGGTACGTTTTCGGAAGCGAGGTCGATAAGATAGCGGAACCTGTCCGAAAATCTTATATCGTTGCTGCGCCTTATCTCCCTGTCCGCCGCAAACACTTTTTCGTCCTCTTCGCTCGCGAGGGTGCAGAAAGAGGGTTTGACCTCGTTCTTTATCTCGTCGGCAATGCCGGCGTCGTTATAAGAGCAGTCCGCGTCGTTGATATCGGTGAATTTTTTAACTTCCACGTCGTCGAAGAACGCATAGCCCGTAACCTTTCTCGTGGTTTCGCTGTCGCCCAGACCGAGGACTATCGAAACGGTGCTTTCGGAGAAGTCGCAGGCGTTCACGTAAATCGTGTATTTTAACCAGCCGTTTTGCGAAACGCCTTCGGGAAGGGTTATCGTTCCGTTTTGCGCGTCGGATAATATCTTTTCGGTGTTGATGGCGCGGATCTTGAAGGAATCGATGGCGGTGGACGCAACCGATTGAGTTATCTCTATATACGCGCCCCTGTCCTCGTCGGTAAGCTGAGAATAGCCCTTGTCGAATTTAAGGTCGCTTGTCTTTACCCAAAGCGAAATCTCAGCCGCCGTGTTGGCTTCGAGGGTGACGGTCTGTGAAGTATAATGCTGTTCTATGCCGTTATACTTTCTGTCCGTGGGGTAGTTGTGTATCATCAAAACGTTGCCCACGGGTTCTTCGTGCTCTTCGTCAAGGAAGTAATTCCCGTCGTCATCTTTAAAGATTTGCCTGTCGCCGAGGTAGAACTTCCCGTCCTGTTCGGAGTAAGAGCCGTAGTGGGTTTCGGGGTTGGCTATTGTGGTAAAGCGCACGGGTTTGGTGAAGTCGGTATCGTAATAAAATTCCTTGTTTTCCCCGTCGTCTGCCTTATATACGGTAACGCCGTTAAATTTATAGCCCTGCTCGTCGTCGCCCGTAATTCCCATAAAATCTCTGTACGAGCCGTGTACGGCTATTACGTCGTCGGTATCGGAAACGTCCGTGTCCTCTTTAAAGCCCGCCGCATAGGAATCGACATACAGGATATCCTCCGAATCCATGCCGTTGTAGTCGACGTGCAAATCGTTGTAGTCGGGGTCGCTCGAATTCAACTCGTTGTTGTAGTCGAGCGTCTGTTTAAGGTCGGGGCTGTCGAGCTTGTCCCAGGCGGTTTCAGATGTGTCGATTATGCCCGACATAACTCCCGAGCTGTCGCCGCCTCTCGTCCAGTTGTTTGCGCTCTTGATGAGGTGGACGGCGTTTTCGGGTACGACGGCATATTCGAAATTACCGTTTTTGAGGAGCTGGTTGTCCTCTTTTTGGGTTTGAGCGGGCGTGGAAGGAGTTTTGGTCTCTTCGGGTGCGCAAGCCGCTGCAAGCCCCGTGCAGGTCACCGAAACGGCGCACAGCGCCGCTATGGCGGTTTTTCTGAATTTGGATGAATTTCTTTTATTCATAATGAACACCTTATAAATATCGTACCATAACATTTTAATATAATTCGCATTTATAATCAAGCGATTAAAGCTTGTAAACTTCAAAAAAATTATTATTTTCCCTTAAATTGTTAAAACTAATTGATATAAACGCAAACCGCCGCGCGGCAAAGGGATGGTTGAGCGGCGCGGCTTGTACGGGAGGTGGTCGGTTACGGCAGGCGGGAATACCGTAAAAAACATAACGGCGGGATTTTTGACGGGCGCGGTAAACGGGCTGTTCGGGGGCGGCGGAGGTATGGTCGCCGTGCCGCTTTTGAAAAACGTTTCGGGTTACGGCGAACGCCGTGCGCACGCCACGGCTATTCTCGTCATCGCGCCCGTTTGCGCGGTTTCGGCAATCGTATATATTTTCAACGGCTATTTCCGCGCGGACGTAGTAATACCCGCGGCGATCGGCGCGCTCGCGGGCGGGTTTGCGGGGGCAAAGCTTCTCGGATCGTTGCCCGAAACACCAATAAAAATAATTTTTATCGCCCTGATGATAGCCGCGGGCGTATGGATGCTGGTTTGAGCTTTCTGGTTTTTCTCGCCGCCGGATTTGTTTCGGGGCTTTTGGGCGGCATGGGCATGGGCGGCGGCACGGTACTTATCCCCGTGCTCACTCTGTTTGCGGGGGTGGAACAGCATGCCGCGCAGGCGGCTAATTTGATTTCCTTTTTACCGATGGCGGCGTTGAGCCTTTCCGTACACAAAAAGAACGGGCTGGTAAGTTTTAAAGGCGTAATACCGCTCGTTCTTTCCGCGCTTATAACTTCGGTCGCGGGCGGGTTTGCCGCGGCCGCCCTTCCGGGCGCATATCTTAAAAAGCTCTTCGGCGTATTTTTAATTTTTTTGGGCGTCCGCGGGCTTCTCACCCTTGATATTTTTCCGTTTAAATAGCTTTTTCAAAGGTTTAAAGGTAAACATCTTCATAAGATAGCACAGCGCGGCGGTGAACGCGAGAATCAGCGGCGCGCCTATGATTATTCTCACGAACGGCGAAAAGAAGTGATTTAAAATGCCCGTTGCGAGCACCCCGAAAAGGCTTGCCCCCGCAATTGCCGCAAGCCCTTTAAATACATACTTTAAAACGCTCGCCCCGCCGCATTTTTTCTTTAAAAGCCGCAAATTCAGGACCGCGGAAGAGAGGTTGCTGGCTGCAAGCCCGAGGATATAGCTGTAAACCCCAATAAAGCGGGTAAGGAACACTATGCTCGCAAGCATTGCCGCCGCGCCTATGCAAAAATAGCCCAAGGTTTTCTTTTCGCAGTTCATGGAGTTAAGAACGGTGTTCGTCATCATCGAGACGCACATGGGGAGAACTATTACGGCGCTCACAGTGACTATCTGACCGCACAGCTCGCTCGAATACAAAAATTCGCTTATCGACCCGCCGAGCGCAAAGAGGAGCGGCACTACGGCAACGGCTATCAAAATGGCGGCGCAGACCGATTTTTCCACGTCCCTTTTTACGGCGTACGTATCGCCTTTGTAATAATTTTCCGAAAGTTCGGGCGCGACCACCACAGCAATCGACCCGATGGCGGAAGAGGGGATAAACAGCATGGGCACCGCCATGCCGAGGCACACGCCGTATAGGCTCACCGCCTCCGAGTTGCCCATCCCGCCCGAAACGAGCAATGCAGGCAGCAGGAACGCCACGGCGGAGTTTAAAAGGGAAGCCGAAGTGCGCATGGCGGTAATGGGAACGGAGGAGGAAATAAGGGGTTTAAGCCGGCTCTTCGGGTTTTTAAGCCTCCCGCCCGTCGAAAAATACCAGCCCAGTGAAACGCAAAAAGAAAATACGTACGAGATGAGCACGGCAACCGTGGCGTACCTCGCGCCCGTCACGGGGTCTCCCGCGCCGCGTATAAGTATCACGCCGCATATCACCATCACGGCGTCCTCAAGGAGTTCTATCACCGAATAGGGCAAAAATTGCTTGTTGCCCCAGAACGAGCCGCGTATTACCGAATATACGGAAGTCAGCACAAGCCCCGGAAGAAGGATTATAAAAATGTCGGCGCAACGCCCGTCCGAAAATAAAAATCCGAAGGCGTTTTTCCCGAAAAACAAAATCAGCGCGGCGGGAACGGTCACGCACAGCGTACATAAAATCCCCGCCGTGACCGCCGCATGTTTGCCTTCCCTGTCGCCCGTCGCGTCGCTTTTTGCCATCAGCCGCGAAACGGTCACGGGCACCCCGCTCGAAGCGGCGGTCAAAAACACGGCGAACACGGTAAGGCAAATCTGGTAAATTCCCAGCCCCTCCGCGCCTATTATCCGAGTCAGCGCTATTCTGTATAAAAAGCTCAGCCCCTTTTCTACCGTCGAAAATACGGTAACCTGCGCGGCGGATCTGTAAATGTCGTTCTTCATCAACAATATTCTACAAATTTTGTGGGTTGTTTTAGAACGTTTGAAAGTTCTTTTGCATATTGTAATAAAAAATCCCGTGCGTTAGGGGGCGGACGTTGAAACTTCTCGAACTCGACAAAAGCAGGTTTTACCGCATAAAACGCGGGCAGACGGCGGAAGAAGCGGAAAAGACGCTTTCGTTCCCCGTGGGGGATTGTTTCGAGGGGAAAATAATCTGTGTGAAAAAATGTACCGCTTATGCGGTGAAGCCCTTCGAAACGTACGCTTCGGTTGCGGCGGCTCACGGCACGGACGGGGAAAGCCTTGCCGCTTTCAACTTCAACCGCCCGCTGTACCCCACGCGGATAATCTATATCCCGTAGGTTGCGCCGCGGACGGGGCGGTAACGCCGCACTCCTTGCGCGGCATATAATAAAATATACTATCCGCGCAGTGCCGCGGATAAATAAACGGAGGTAAAAAATGTCGTTTTTTTCAAATTTTTCATCGGATAAATGTCCCGGAACCATATCGGGCAATCCGTTGAACGGCTTGTGCGAAAAGGTTTGCATACAGGCGCAAAAGATATTCGACGCCTGCATAAAACAGCTTCAATTACAAAATCTGACGCTCACTTTAACCAACCCCACGCCCGCAAATCCTACATATCCGCTCACCTATATAAGCGCCCGCTCTCTCTCGTCTGCGGGCGACATAACCGGACTGAATATAGAGAGGCTTGCGGATAAACCCGATTGCGCGAGGGTGCAGGTCACGGTGAATATTCCCGTGGAAGTTCTGTACACGGACGCAAACGGGGTGGAGGGCTCGGCGCAGTCCTCGATAAGCGTTTCGCAGGATGTGATCCTGTTCGTACCCGCTCCGTCGGTTATGCCCTATAACTGCACGGCAACCGTTTCGGCGGTGAGCGCGGAGGGCACGTTCAACCCCGACGGAACCTTTACAATAAACGCCTGCGTAACGGTAATTTTAAAGATATCCGTGGACGTGCAACTGCTCGTTCCCACATACGGTTATTGCGCAATACCGCCCGCGCAGGACTACTCGCAAGAGGTATGCCAGGGCTTCTTCGAACTTCCCTTATACCCCTGCCAGCGCAACTGCTCAAAGCAGTAAAAAAAGCCCCGCGCCATAAAAAAAGCGTTTTTAAAAAATTCTCCCCCGGTTTTTCGGGGGAGATGTTTTTATGGCAAAAAGTCGGCTGTACGGCGTCAATTCGGGGTTAAACATAGTACTATGTCATACATAACAGGCACATTTTGTCAAAAATTGCCCCGTTCAGCCCCAAAAACGTATTTAATACTTTATTAAAATTCTTGTGCCTTAAATTTAAAAGTGATAAAATATTTTATATGAAAATATATGCCATAAGCGATTTGCACCTTTCGAAAGACAATTCCAAACCGATGGAAATTTTCGGCGCGGCGTGGGAGAACCATTTCAATAAAATCAAAGCCGACTGGCTTGAAAAAGTCGGGGCGGACGACGCCGTTTTGATATGCGGGGACATAAGCTGGGGGATAACCCTCGGCGAGGGACTTGCCGACCTCGAAAAACTAAAATGCCTGCCCGGCAAAAAAATTTTTATACGCGGCAACCACGACTATTGGTGGAACGGCATAACAAAGCTCAGGCGCGCCGCGCCGGACGGCAGCTTTTACTTTATCCAGAACGACTGCGTCAAATTCGGCAACGTAATAATCTGCGGCTCGCGCGGGTGGACTTGCCCCGGCAGCGCGGACTTTACCGCCGCCGACGAAAAGCTGTACCATAGGGAAGCGGAGAGGTTTGCGCTGTGTTTTAAGGAAGTAAAAAAGGTGCGCGAAGAGGGCGACAAGCTCATAGTCATGATACACTATCCGCCCTTTTCGCTGAGGCTGGGCGACACCCTTTTTACCGAACTTTTCGAAGAGCAGCGGGCGGACAAGGTGGTGTTCGGGCATCTGCACGGCGACTTATATTTTCCTTTCCGCACGGTAAAAGGGAGCGTGGAATACGTGCTCACCTCGTGCGATAAAACGGGCTTTTCGCTGCAAAGAATACTGTAAAATAAAAAACAAATTTAAGCCGTGTTTTTCAATCACTTTACATTATTGAAGAAATATGGTATAATTTTTAAAATAAAACTTATAAAAAACGGTATCCGGAAAAACGCTTGCAAAAAGAATAACTTTATCGTCTGTTTCGGGTTAAAGCGGAAAGGCGGAACGTTTTTCGTCTTTGCCGCTTTTTTTCTGCCGCACAAAGGGGAGCCAATGCTTAAATCAAAAGATTTACTCGGTTTGCACGATTTGTCCGCCGAAGAGATAAACGAAATTTTAAACGGCGCTTTCGCCGCAAAAAAATTTCTCGGAAGCGGATACAAAAAATCTGACGACCTTGCCGGGAGGTCGCTCATAACGCTGTTTTACGAAAACAGTACGCGGACGCGCACCTCGTTCGAGCTTGCGGGCAAATATCTGGGCGCGAGCGAAGTCAACGTATCGGTTGCCACAAGCTCGGTGCAAAAGGGTGAAACCCTCGCCGACACGGGCGAAACCCTCGACGCCATGAAAATAGATTTCATAGCTATCCGCCACCCGATGGCGGGCGCGCCGGCATTGCTTGCAAGCAAGGTAAAAGCTTCGGTCATAAACGGCGGCGACGGCATGCACGAGCATCCCACGCAGGCGCTTTTGGACATGTTCACCCTTTTGGAACATTACAAAAAAATCAAGGGGCTTAAAGTAGCTATTCTCGGCGATATCAAGCACAGCAGGGTTGCGATGAGCAATCTTTACGGGCTGAAAAAGCTCGGCGCCGAAGTAAGCGTGTACGCGCCCAAAACCATGATGCCGCGGGAGCTGGAAAAGTTGGGGGCGCACGTTGCGCGCTCGAGAGAGGAAGCGGTGGACGGCGCGGACGCCGTAATGGGGCTGAGGATACAGCTCGAAAGGATGAACGGCGGGCTCTTCCCGTCGCTCTCCGAATACGCCCGCTTTTACGGCATAAACGGAGAGGTGATAAAATACGCCAAACCGGGCGCGGTAATCCTGCACCCCGGTCCCGTGAACAGGGGCGTGGAACTTACGCCCGCGCTCATTGACGGCGGGTCGAGCCTTATTCTCGAACAGGTGACAAACGGGCTTGCGGTGCGCATGAGCATACTTAAATTACTTGCCGAATACAGGGAGAACAATTTATGAAATTTGTTATAAAAAACGGAACGCTCGTCTTAAACGGCGGCGAAATAAAAGCCGACCTTTTGGTCGACGGCGGGAAGATTGCGGGGATTGCCCCCCGCATAGATGAAAATTGCAAAACTTTCGACGCTTCGGGCAAATACGTGCTGCCGGGGCTCATCGATATGCACGTGCACCTGCGCGAACCGGGTTTCGAGGGCAAAGAGGATATACAAAGCGGCGCGGCGGCGGCGGTAAAGGGCGGCGTGACCCAGCTCTGCTGTATGCCCAACACCGACCCCGTATGCGACAACGCCGTTGTGGTACGGTATATAAAATCCCGTGCGGAAGAAGTAAATCTGTGCAAGATCCATCCCGTCGGCGCCATAACTAAGGGCGAAAAGGGCGAAAGCCTTTCCGATATAGGTAAAATGAAAGCGGCGGGCGCGGTCGCTTTGAGCGACGACGGCAAGTCCGTAATGAATTCGTATATCATGCGGCTTGCAATGGAATACGCCTCCGACTTCGGTCTCAAATGCCTGTGCCATTGCGAGGACGTCAACCTTGTTGACGGCGGGGTGGTGAACGAGAGCCGCAATTCCACCGTTTCGGGTCTTAAAGGCAGCCCGCGCGCCGCGGAGGACATCATGATCGCGCGTGAAATAGCCCTTTCGGAAAGCCTCGGTATTCCCGTGCATATCTGCCACGTCTCCACCTACAGCGGCGTGGAAATTATAAGAAGCGCCAAGGCGAGGGGAGTAAAGGTCACCGCGGAGACCTGCCCGCACTATTTCACCCTCACCGACGACGTCACCCTTACGTACGATACGTTCACAAAAGTCAACCCGCCCTTGCGCGAAAAGCGCGACGTGGAGGAGATAATCCGCGGGCTCTTCGACGGCACTATAGACTGCATAGCCACCGACCACGCCCCGCACAGCCTTAAAGACAAGCAGACGGAATACAACCTTGCCGCCTTCGGCATAAGCGGACTTGAGACAAGCCTTGCGCTGGGCTACACCTATCTCGTAAAGACGGGCAAGCTGACTTTGAGCCGACTCATGGAAAAAATGAGCCTTAACCCCGCAAAAATTCTCGGGCTTAAGGGCGGCGAACTCAAAGAGGGCGCGCCCGCGGACATAGTGATAGCCGATTTTGGCAAGCCGTACAAGATAGACGGCTCAAAATTCCTTTCAAAGGGCAAAAATACCCCGTTCAACGGTTTTGAAGTATACGGCAGAGCCGAATACACTTTCGTCGACGGGGACTTGAAATATAAAATGTAAAAAATATAAAAAACAGAGGTAAACAAAAATGATCGACAGACTTATCAACAAAATAATCAAACTGCAAAACCCGACCTGCGTGGGGCTGGATACCGACTTTGAGTATCTGCCCGTCGAGATGAAAGAGGGGGTAAAAAATTTCAGCCGTGCCTCGGAAATGATTTTCGAGTTCAACAAGAACATTATAGACGCGGTCGCGGACATCGTCCCCGCGGTCAAAGTTCAGGCGGCGTACTACGAAAAGTACGGTTACAGCGGCATGAAAGCCTTTTACAAAACCCTTTCCTACGCCCATAAAAAGGGGCTTATGGTAATAGCCGACGGCAAGCGCAACGACATAGGTTCCACCGCAAAATGCTATTCGGCGGCGTACCTCGGCAGAACGCAGATAGGCGAAAGGCTTTTAAAGGCATTTCCCTCGGACATGCTCACCGTTAACGGCTATCTCGGCGCGGACGGCATACAGGCGTTTGCCGAAGATATCAAAATTTACAAAAAAACCATATTCGTGCTCGTAAAAACTTCCAATCCTTCGAGCAGCGACCTGCAGGACATAAGGATTTGGAACGGGCAGTTCATATATGAAAAGATGGGCGCGCTCGTGGAAGAGTGGGGCAAGGAGTCGAGGGGCAGGTACGGCTATTCCGAAATAGGCGCGGTAGTCGGCGCAACCCACCCCGAAGAAATTTCCCGCCTGAGAATGCAGATGCCGCACACTTTCTTTCTTATACCCGGCTACGGCGCGCAGGGCGGCACCGCAGAAGATATTAGGAGCTGTTTCTTAAGGCGCGGTCTCGGCGGCATAGTCAATTCCTCCCGCGGCATAATCTGCGCGTATAAAAAGCCTCAATACGAGGGCATGGGCTACGCCGAAGCGGCGCGCGCGGCTTGTATCGACATGCAAAAAGACCTCTCCGCGGCAATAGGGAAAATGGGAAGATGAAAGACCTGCTTGCAACCGTAAAAAGCAACAAAAAAATCGCCGAAAACATCTATATGATAACCCTTACACTGCCCGAAACCGAAAAAATGCACGGCGGACAGTTTTTAAACCTGTCCACGGGCGACGGCGCACAGCTTTTAAGGCGCCCCCTCGGCATCTGCATAACAGAGGGCAACGACGTTTCGGCGTGTTACCAAATAAAGGGCAAGGGCACAAAATATTTAAGCACGGTGGAAGCGGGCAGAAAATTGCGCGTTTTGCTTCCGCTGGGCAATTGGTTTGACCTCGACGGGTATAAAAACATAGCCGTCATAGGCGGCGGAGTGGGGGTATTCCCCCTTATAGCCGTGATCCGCGAGTATTGCGGCGAAAAGAATTTTTATTCCTATATCGGGTTCAGGAACGTGGACGCCGTGTGCCTTTGGAGCGAACTCAACAAGAGCAAAAAGCTTGTAGTAACCACCGACGACGGCAGTTTCGGCGAAAAGGGCAACGCCGTTTCCGCCTTTCTTTCGGACAGAAATAACGTGCCCGCGGACGTAATAATCTCCTGCGGTCCCCCCGTAATGCTCAGAATTTTAAAACAGAAGCTGGAGGAAGAGGGTATAACCACCCCTTGCTTCGTCTCCCTCGAAGAGAGGATGGGTTGCGGGCTGGGCGCCTGCCTTGTTTGCGTCTGCAAGTCGGCTTCGGGCGAAAATTTGCGCGTCTGCCGCGACGGTCCAGTATTCGGAATAGGCGAGGTAACTTTGTAATGGCTAATTTGCAAGTGGAAATATGCGGCGTAAAATTCAAAAATCCCGTTATAGCCGCAAGCGGGACGTTCGGGTTCGGCAGGGAATTCAATCTCCTCTACGACATATCCGTTTTGGGCGGGGTATCCACTAAGGGCACCACGCTCGAACCCCGCGCGGGCAACCCCGTGCCGAGGATAGCCGAAGGCAGTTCGGTAATTTTAAACGCCGTGGGGCTGCAAAACCCGGGCGTCGAACGCTTTATTAGCGAAGATTTGCCCTTTCTCAAAAAGAAAGGCGTGGTAATAATAGCCAACGTTGCGGGCAAAACGCTTGAAGATTACGGCAATATCTGCGCCCGCCTCGACGGGCTTACCGATATGATAGAGCTAAACATCTCCTGTCCCAACGTCCGCGCGGGCGGCATGGCTTTGGGCGTAAAGCCGCAGAATATCGAAGAGGTTACAAAACTCTGCAAATCCAATCTTAAAAAGACCCCGCTCATAGTCAAGCTTTCGCCCAATGCGGAGAGTATCCCCGTAAACGCGCGGGCGGCGGAAGCGGGCGGCGCGGACTGCATTTCGCTTATAAACACCATTGCGGGCATGGCTATAGACATAGAGCGCCGCAAACCCATACTCGCCAACAACACGGGAGGCGTTTCGGGCGCGGGCATAAAGCCTATAGCTTTAAAAATGGTATACGAAGCGGCGCATGCCGTAAAAATTCCCGTAATCGGCATGGGCGGCATTACCTGCGCGGAGGACGCGGTTGAATTTTTAATGGCGGGCGCGCGCGCCGTACAGGTGGGCACTGCCAATTTTTCCAACGCCAACGCCATGCCCGAAATTATTTACGGGCTGAGCGGCTGGCTCGACCGCCACGGCATAAAGGACGTCAACGAAATAGTCGGCGCGCTGACTTTAAACTGAGGTGAAATATGACTTATAAAAACGAATTTATTAAATTTATGGTGGAAAACGGGGTATTGAAATTCGGCGAATTTACCTTGAAGAGCGGCAGGATAGCCCCCTATTTCATAAACACGGGCAACTACAAATCGGGCGCGCAGCTCGCAAAACTCGGCGAATATTACGCCCGCTGCATAGTGGAAAACGGGCTTAAAGCCGATGCCCTCGTCGGACCCGCATACAAGGGGATCCCGCTCGCCGTTACCACGGCTGTAGCCCTTTACAACAACCACAATATCGATATTGAATACTGCTTTGACAGAAAAGAAGTAAAGGACCACGGCGAGGGCGGGCTGTTTGTGGGAAAACAGCTTAAAGACGGCGACAAGGTAATAATTATAGAGGACGTAATGACTTCGGGCAAGGCGCTGAGGGAAATTTTGCCCAAACTCGCCTCGGCTGCCGATGTGCGGGTGGAAGGTATGGTAATTTCCGTGGACAGGATGGAACGCGGTCTCGAAAGCCGCCTTTCCGCCGTGCGCGAAGTTTACGAAGAATTCGGCATAAAAGTTTTCCCCATAGTCACCATAAACGACATAATTTCCGCAATAGAACAGGGAGTTATAGGCGGCAAAGAATATCTTGACAAAATGAAAGAATACCGCCAAATCTACGGCGCGGAAATTTAAAAATAAAAATCATAAAAAATTTAACAATAAAAGAACGCTCTGTCCGCAAACGCGGGCAGAGCGCCTTTTTTAGCGAAACGCCTGAGTACAACAACTACTTTGACGTATTTACTTAAAATATGAAAAATCACAAAAATAAAAACCGCTTTTGCCGCCTATTAGGCTTTATCGGCACGTTTTAAAAAGTTGACTTATCGCGTAAAACTCTTTACAATATATAATATATAATAATTGCAATTTCTTCGGGTTTGGCTGATGATAATTCTCGGTCTCGACCCCGGTCTCGCCACGATGGGATACGGGGTGGTGGAAAAACTCAAAAACGACAGCACGGCGGCGGTGGATTTCGGGGTGGTGCTTACCCCCAAAGACGAAAGCCTGCCCGTGCGCCTTGCCATGCTCGAAGAGGGCATAAACAAAATTCTTGCAAAGTTTAAGCCCGAAGAGATTGCCGTGGAGGAGTTGTTCTTTTCCAAAAACATAACCACGGGCATACCCGTAGCGCATGCAAGGGGGGTTATGCTGTTGACCTGCATCAAGTACTGCGGCAAGCTTTACGAATACACCCCTAACCAGATAAAGCAGTCGCTTACGGGTTACGGAAAGGCGGACAAAGTGCAAATGCAGCATGTGGTCACTTCGCTGTTGCGGCTCGACAAGATCCCCCGCCCCGACGACGCTGCCGACGCGCTCGCCGTCGCGCTGTGCCACGCCCATACTTCACGCTTCGGAAAATTGTTCGGTATAAGGTAAAATAAAATTATGATAGGATATGTAAAAGGCAAAATACTTTCCCTCGCGCCCGAAACGGCGCTTATTCTCACCGACGGCGGCACGGGCTATGAAATAGGGCTTTCCGCCGCCGCTTTCGAAAAGCTTTCGGGCTGTAAAGAGGGCGAACTCTTCACCTACCTGCAGGTCCGCGAGGACGGGATGAGCTTGTTCGGCTTTGCCCGCGCGGAGGAAAAGGAGATGTTTTTAAAACTCATTTCCGTATCGGGCGTAGGTCCAAAAATGGGCATTGCCGTGCTCTCGTGCATGAATGCGGGCGACGTCGCCGCGGCTATAGCCACAAACGACGTAAAGCGGCTCTCTTCCGTAAAGGGGATGGGCAAAAAGACGGCGGAGCGCATAATTTTGGAACTGCGTGAAAAAGTGGGAGAAATTTCTCTGCCGGACGGCGCGAAGGTTGCGCCCGCCGTACAGGTCGGGGCGGGCGACGAGGACGCGGTAGTCGCGCTTATGACCCTCGGCTTTTCGCGGCAGGAGAGCGTTAAGGCTATATCCCGCGCCAAAGAGAGCGGCGCGGTGAGCGTGGAAGATATTATAATGTCCGCATTGAAAGGAATGTAAACTATGTTTTTCGAAGATGACGAGGATTTCGGCGAAAAGCGGCTTGTGCAGAGCACGAAAGGGGAGTACGATTACGAAGAAAACGTGCTTCGCCCCAAAACGCTCGACGCCTATGTGGGTCAGGGCAAGGTCAAGGAAAATTTAAAGACCTTTATGGACGCCGCCAAACAGCGCGGCGAAGTTTTGGAACACGTTTTGCTTTACGGCGCGCCCGGTCTCGGCAAAACCACCCTCGCGCACATAATTGCCAACGAAATGGGCGGACAGCTCAAACTCACCAGCGCACCCGCAATCGAAAGGAGCGGCGACCTCGCGGCTATTCTTACAAACCTGAACGAGGGCGACGTTCTGTTTATAGACGAAATCCACCGCCTTAACAGGAACGTTGAGGAGATTTTGTATTCCGCAATGGAAGATTACGCCCTCGACATTATCGTCGGCAAAGGTCCCAGCGCGCGGAATATCCGCTTTACTCTAAAAAAATTCACTTTAATAGGCGCAACCACCCGCGCGGGCATGATTTCCAACCCCTTGCGCGACCGTTTCGGCATAATCTGCCGTCTCGAAATGTACACCCCCGCCGAACTTATGGAAATCGTCTTGCGTTCCGCACGTGCCCTCGCAATAGAAATAGACGACAGCGCGGCTTCCGAAATTTCAAAAAGGAGCCGCGGAACCCCCCGTATAGCCAACCGCCTTTTAAAGCGCGTCCGCGACTTTTCCACCATTAAGGGCAACCAAAAAGTCACCCTCGGCGACGCCCGCTTCGCGCTCGAAAAATTGGAAGTGGACGAGTTGGGTCTCGACGAGGTGGACCGCTCGCTTCTGCGGGCAATGGCGCAAAAGTTCGACGGGCGGCCCGTCGGGCTCGAAACCCTTGCCGCTACCATAAACGAGGACGCGGGCACCATAGAGGACGTTTACGAACCCTATTTATTACAGCTCGGCTTTATCGCCCGCACCCCGCGAGGCAGGATGATACTCCGCGGCGGGTACGAGCATTTGGGTCTTAAAATGACCGACAGGCAGAGGGAGCAGATATCGATGTTCGACAAACCCGATTAAACTGCCGTAAACCGCGTATAAGCTTCGTTCTGCTGTGTCGTGCTGTGGCAACCCTCAGTCACTTACCATCAAAGTAAGCTCCTTCGGGTTATCCTCGCACTCCTTGCATAACTCGCTTCTCCGCGGTTTCTCTTTTTAATGGCTTTCTAAATAATAAATAATATCCGCATAAATAAAACCATGCAATTCAAAAAAAGCGATTTTTATTACAATCTTCCCGAAGAACTCATTGCCCAAACTCCCGCGACCCCGCGAGATTCTTCCCGTTTGCTCGTTTACGACAGGGCGACGAAAAAAATCGAGCACCGTATTTTCAGGGATGTAACCGACTATTTAAGGCGCGGCGACGTTTTGGTTGTAAACAACACAAAAGTTTTGCCTGCGCGGCTTTACGCGCACACCCGAAACGGCGGGGCGGTGGAAGTGCTGCTGCTAAAACGCCGTTCCATTGACGAGTGGGAAGCGCTTGTAAAACCGGGCAAAAAGTGTACGCCCGGCAAAGAACTCTATGTTTCGGACGAGCTGTCTTTAACCGTTCTTTCGGTCACCGACAGCGGTGAAAGGATAATAAAATTCAGCTATGACGGCGTGTTCGAAGATATCCTTGCGCGGGTCGGGAATATGCCCCTGCCGCCCTATATCAGGCAAAAATTAAAGGATAAAGACCGCTACCAAACCGTTTACGCAAAATACGACGGTTCGGCGGCGGCGCCCACTGCGGGTTTGCATTTCACCCCCGAACTTCTTCAAAAAATCAGGGATATGGGGGTTGAAATTGCCGAAGTGCTTTTGCACGTCGGGCTCGGCACTTTCCGCCCCGTCAAAGAGGACATTATAACCGACCACAAAATGCACTCCGAATATTTCGAAATCGGCGATGAAGCTGCAAAAACTATCAATGCCGCCAAAAGCGAGGGCAGAAGAGTTATAGCCGTAGGCACCACTTCCGTGCGTACGCTCGAAAGCGCGGCTGACGAAAACGGCTTTTTAACGCCGCAAAAGGGCGATACTAATATCTTCATTTACCCGCCTTATAAATTCAAATGCGTAAATGCGCTCATAACCAACTTTCACCTGCCCGAAAGCACCCTCATAATGCTTGTCGCCGCAATGTGCGGCAGGGAAGAGATATTGTCCGTATACGAAACGGCGGTTAGGGAAAGGTATCGTTTCTTCTCCTTCGGCGACGCTATGATGGTCTTATAAGCGGCGCATCTCTTTGTCGCGCTTGCGTTTTCCCTCGGTTATTTACCTTATAGTAAACTCCCTTCGGTAAAGCCGCGCGCTCCTCGACCTGCTTGCTTCTAATCCCATCATCAATTTTATTTTAGTATCAAGCAGCTCCGCCTTGTTCGTGTACTTCTTTGTACACTCGCTGCGGTCGTCGCTTGCTTTCCTTGTCTTTCTCGGCTCTAAGCCCCTCATAATTTCGGGAAAGCCGCGCGCTCTCACATAATATGTGTATTTTATGTTGACATTTTGCATATAATATGTTACAATCTATTTAACATAGGGGGATTAATATGGCTAAAATTTCTACCAATATCAGCATTGACGCGGAAGTAAAAAAGCAGGCGCAGGAATTGTTTGCGGATTTGGGGCTTGATTTGTCTACTGCAATAAATATTTTTCTTAAAAAATCGATAGCGGGGCAATGTATTCCCTTTGAAGTATCGCGTGATGTACCCAATGCCCTGACGGCGAAAGCCATTGCCGATTCCGAAAACGGCGAGGACATGCACGGACCGTTTGACAGCGTTGAAGCCCTTATGGAGGCTTTAAATGCTTAAAATCGAATTTCACGGTCAATTTAAAAAGGACTATAAACTTGCCGTGAAAAGAGGTTGCGATATTGCCGAATTGCAAAAGGTAATATTTCTTCTCGCAAACGGGCGGGAGTTGCCCGAAAAATACCGCGACCACGCTTTGACCGATTCGAAGGAATATAAAGACGTTCGGGAGTGCCATATCCGGCCCGATTGGTTGCTTATTTATAAAATAGATAACGATATCCTTATATTAAAGCTGATAAGGACGGGTACTCATTCCGATTTATTCAATTAAGCGGTATGCTGCGGCGTACCGTTTATTGTATGGTGTTGACGGGTCAAATTTATGAATTACTTTTCTTTTGAAATACAACATATCGAAAAACACACGGGGGCGCGCGCGGGAGTATTCCATACCCCGCACGGCGATATTTTAACTCCCGTATATATGCCCGTCGGCACACAGGCTACGGTAAAGGGAGTATACCCGCGCGACCTCAAAGAAGCGGGCTCGCAGATAATTCTTTCCAACACCTATCACCTGTACCTCCGCCCGGGCGACGAAACCGTAAAGGCGGCGGGCGGCTTGCACAAATTTATGAATTGGGACAAGCCTATTTTGACCGACAGCGGCGGTTTTCAGGTTTTTTCGCTTACCAAACTGAATAAAATCAAGGAAGAAGGGGTATATTTCAATTCGCATATCGACGGTTCAAAACACCTGTTTTCTCCCGAAAAGGTGATAAAAATACAGGAAAACCTCGGCGCGGACATAATAATGCAGCTCGACCAGTGCAGCGAATACGGCTACACCCACGGGCAGGCGGAGCGCGCGGCGGAGCTCACCGAAAAGTGGCTGTTGCGGTGCGTGGAGACCAAATCCCGCGACGACCAGGCGCTTTTCCCCATAGTGCAGGGCAACATGTTCGACGATTTGCGGCTTAAAAGCCTTAAAAGCGCGGTGCCGCACGCAAAACACGGCATTGCGATAGGCGGGCTGTCGGTCGGCGAACCGAAGACCAGAATGTACGAAATTCTGGATCTTATCCGCCCCGGGCTGCCCGAAGGCGTTCCCCGCTATCTTATGGGAGTCGGCAGTCCCGACTGCCTTATAGAGGGCGTGATGCGCGGAATAGATATGTTCGACTGCGTTCTCGCCACAAGGATAGCCCGCAACGGCACGGCTATGACTTCTTCGGGCAAAATAGTTGCGCGCAATGCAGTTTACGCCGAAGATTTTACGCCGCTGGACGCAAATTGCGGCTGTTATTGCTGCAAAAACTACACAAAGGCATATCTGCGCCACCTTATAAACGTGGACGAAATGCTGGGCGCAATGCTCTTAAGCCTGCACAATATAACCTTTTTGCACAAACTTATGAGGGAAATGCGCGAGGCGATTTTTGCCGACTGCCTGCCCGATTTCGCAAAAAAGTTCTACGCGGATTATGCCGGATAAGCCCGCAAAACGAAATTTCGGTGAAATGGCGTTATATCTTTTAAAAACGCTTGCCAAATCGCCGAAAAAATATTATATTATTAAAAAACATTACGGAGTATTGAAATGATAACTACATTAAACGCCTCTTTCGTCGAATGGTTCCAGCAGTACGGCGCAATGGTGATAATCTTCGTGCTTATCATCGCCGCGTTCGTGCTCATGATGGTATTCCAGAACAAAAAGCGCAAAAAACAGGAAAAAGAAGCCAAAGACCTAATTGACGCTGTCAAGCCGGGAAATAAGGTAAAGACAATAGGCGGCGTCTGCGGCATAGTTGTCGAAGTCGACGCCGAAGAGAACACTTTCGTGCTCGAAACGGGCAGCGTGACCGCCGGCAAGAGCTATGTGAAGTTTGACAGGCAGGCTATCTGGCAGACCGACGCGGTAGTGGAGAAAAAGCAGGAAGAGACCGAAAAGTCCGAAGAAGAGCCCGCCGCAGAACCCGTAAGCGAACAGCCCGCCGCACAGCCCGCGGAAGAGAACGCGGAAACGCAGGCGGAAGCCGTGCAGGAGACAAAGGAAAACAACAATTAATAAATAATAAACGCAAATACCTCCGCATATAGTATAGCGGAGGTATTTTTATGCGCGTACATATATTTCAGATTTTAAAAGCGGTGCTTGCCGCCGTGCTGTTTTCGCTGGTATTCGTGCTGGCTTTTACCGTCGTCATCCAGCTTTTCAACCTGCAGTCGGGGGTAGTCAAGCCCGTTAACCAGATTTTCAAAATTCTTTCGGTTGCGTTCGGCGGGCTTTTATTCATAAGGGGCGAAAAGGGGCTTATCAAGGGCGCTATCTACGGCATTTTA
The DNA here is from genome assembly GCA_947625245.1 of uncultured Clostridia bacterium. Taxonomy (GTDB): domain Bacteria; phylum Bacillota; class Clostridia; order Christensenellales; family Borkfalkiaceae; genus Coproplasma. The sequence goes on along the minus strand of CANQNO010000005.1, from coordinate 69,954 downwards.
GCCGTCTTGCTTACATATCTCCTTTACGGCGCCATTTCGCAATCGCTGGCTTTCGGGTGGAAAACCCTTCTCGAGATCCTTATAGGCGGCGTTGCGGGCGCGGTTACGGGCGTTATTGCCGTCAATATAAAAAGTAAGGCTTAAAATCGCTTGCAATTTCTCCGCCGCTATTTTATAATGTAATAAATAAAATAACGGTGTAAGGAGAATTCCAAAATGATAAAGACCATAGCTAAACCTTCGGAAAGAAAAGTCACGGGTTGCGGCGAATGCAGAAGCACTTGCCAATCGGCTTGCAAAACCAGCTGTACGGTAGGCAACCAGAGCTGTGAAAGAATAACGAGAGAACAAAACCCCGAGAAAGTTAAGTAAATAGGATTTTTAAAGGAGCAGATATTCTCTGCTCCTTAAATTGTTTATGGTACACGCTTTTACATGCCTCGGCAAACACTACATATACGATTCCGGCAGCGGAAGTTTGCACGGGTGCGATCTCAAAACCAAAGAATACGTCGCCGCAAAATACGAGGGTTGCGGCGATTTGTCCCGCTTTTCGCCATCCGAAATCAATGAGATAGAGGGTGAACTTTCCGCGTTGAAAAAGGAGGGGCTGTTCCTTGCGGACGAAGTCCGCGCGTATCCCGCCAAATCCTCCGAAATAAAAGCCCTGTGCCTGCATATCTGCCACGACTGCAACCTCAGGTGCCGCTATTGTTTCGCCGACGAGGGCGCATACCACTCCGCCCGCGAGTTCATGAGCGAAGAGACGGCAAAAGCGGCTATAGATTTTCTCGTTGCGAACAGCGGGCAGAGAAAGGTGCTCGAAGCCGACTTCTTCGGCGGCGAGCCTTTGATGTGCCTTAAAACCATTAAAAACGTAGTGGCGTACGCCCGCGGTCTCGAAAAAAAGACGGGTAAAAAGTTCTTGTTCACCACAACCACCAACGCCCTGTTGCTCGACGACGACGCCATTGACTTTTTCAACCGCGAAATGGAGAACGTAGTTTTGAGCATAGACGGCAGAAAGGAAGTCCACGACGCCATAAGAAAGACGGTGAACGGCAAGGGCAGTTTCGACCTTGTGATAAATAAAATCAAAAAATTCGTAAAATCGCGCGGGAACAAATCCTACTACGTCCGCGGCACTTTCACCGCAAAGAACCTCGATTTTTCCAAAGACGTCCTTTTCCTTGCCGAAAACGGCTTTGACAGCATTTCGATGGAGCCCGTCGTGACCGATATACCCGACCTCGCCGTAAAGGAAGAGCACCTTCCCGCAATCTGCAAAGAATACGAAACCCTGCTTTCCGAATACCTTAAAAAGTACGACAAGGGCGAAGGCTTCAACTTTTTCCATTTCAACGTCGACCTCGAAGGGGGCGTATGCCTGCAAAAAAGGGTTTCGGCATGCGGCGCGGGCAACGAATACTTTTCGGTAGTGCCTAACGGCGACATTTATCCCTGCCACCAGTTTGCGGGCGATAAAAACTTTTTGATGGGCAACGTTTTCGGCGGTGAAATAAACGCGGAAATCCGCAAAAAATTTGCCGGGAGCTGCCTGTTCACCCGCAAGGGCTGCGAAAACTGCTTTGCCAAATTCATTTGCAGCGGCGGCTGTGCGGCGAACAACTACCACTTCGGGGGCGACATAAACAAACCTTACGGGGTCACCTGCACTATGATGAAAAAGCGCATAGAGTGCGGAATGCGCGCTTTGGCGCACAAAAAGGGCGATATTTAAGCGGTATCGCCGTTTTTTTATATAAAAATATGCTTTACGATTGTAAAATTATTGACGGCGCAAATTTTTTTCTATATAATATAGTAGTTGAATTATAAACCAAATCAAAGGAGATATGCGATGGGCAAAGTTAAATCGGCGATAATAACTGCGCTTTTGGTTGCGGCTATATTGACGCTGGCGCTGTTTGCCACGATCTCATGCAATTTGCCCGGCGGGGTCGAGAGATATAATTCGTTTGTTTCAAAGATATCGTTGGGCGGCGACCTTACGGGCTACGCCACAACGGTGCTTTATCCCGAAGGCGTGCGTTCGGACGCGGATTACAACGGCGTTGTGGGCGACACTGAGGAAAACAATTCCAAAAAGAGAGAGGATTATCTCAACAAATACGTCCAAAAGGGCAGTTTGTGGGTAGATAAAGAAAAACTCGGCGACGACGACGGAAAGGCATTTGCCGAAAGTGTGCAAAAAGACGCAAAAATAATTTCGGACAGGCTTTCCCGCAAGGGTTACACGGGTTATTCGGTCACCGTTTCCGACGGCTATGCCGTAAAAATTTCGGTGCCCGCGGGCTTCTCGTACGCTGTCATGAAAAATTACGACAATACGGAGCGCAACGCCGCGCTCTCCGCGATAGGCCATACAATAAGTTACCTGTCGCTCGGCGGGGAACTGAGCCTCAGAAATTCTTCCACTTACGAAGGTTCGGCTTCGGTGCTCCTTAAAATAGGCGAAAAACTCGGCGACTACGTAAAATCGGCTTCCGTACATTCGCTCGGCGGCAACCACGCGCTTAAAATCGAGCTGACGGACGAAGGTCTTGCAAGAATCAACGCGGCGCTCACCAAAGAGGGGGCAAGCGGTTCGGCGTATATCTTTATAGGCGAAACGGGCTTGGGGCTTACGTTCACGATGGGAACGGCTCTCACCGAAAAGACATTGTACTTTCAGGCGGACAAGGGCTACTCCGAAGACTATGCAATAGCTATCGATTCGGTTGCAAAAGGACAGCTTATTACCAACAAGTACAACGACGCTAAATCGGGCAGTATATCGTCATTGGCGGCGTCCACTCCCGAATTCGGCAAAAACGCCGCAATATGGCTGGGCGCGGCAGTGCTCGTAATAATAGCCGCGGCTATCATCTATTCCATAATAAGATACAGACTGCTCGGCATTGTCAACTCCATAATGATCGCGGCGTACTCTGTCGCGCTCGCCACGGCAATGCTCCTTACGGGTGTGCAGGTAACAATAGCGGGCGTACTTAACGCAATTCTCGGGCTTGCTGTACTGTGCGCGTCCAACTTCTATGTTTTCGAAAATGTAAGATACGAAACCACGGTGGGCAGAACAATCCAGTCGTCCGTTAAGCTCGGTTACAAAAAATCGCTTTTCGGCGTACTCGACGTGCATATCGTGCTTATAATTGCATCGGCGATCATGGCTTTGGTCGGCGTCGGCGAACTTGCCGCCTGCGGGCTGATATTCCTTATAGGTGTGCTCGCTTCGTACGTACTGCACTGGCTTACAAGATTTATGTGGTACGTTCTGTCGTCGCCCGTCCGCAATAAATTCAGATTCTGCGGTTTTGAGAGGAAGGTGGAAGACGATGAATAATTTTAAATTTGCTTCTAAATTGCGCATATTTGCCATAATTTCGTTTGCGATAATAGTTTTGGGCATGGCGCTCGGAACCGTATTCCATTTTATAGGCGGCGGATTTTTCGGCTATGGCGGAGAATATTCGGGCTACAAGTCCGTTACGGTAAGCTATGTTTACGCTGAATTCGGCGAAGCCGCCGACGTGAAAGAGATCTGCGAAGCCGAATTCGGCAAGGCGGGTATAAAGAGCTTTGTCTCCACCGAAGCGGATAACGGAACTTCCAACGAAATTACTTATAAATTTTCCCAAAAGACCGACGACGGCAAGTTAAAGGGAGCGGTAGAAGGAATTAACGCTTCGCTGCAAGCGGCTGCCGCCGAAGATACGGTTTCGCAGTCGCGCGCCTCTTTCGGCACAGAGTGCGCCGTATTGGGCGGGGGTCAGGCGCTTTCCCGCGCGGCGATAGCCGTTGCGGTAATAATCGCCGTTCAGGTTTTGTATTCGCTTATACGCTATAAGCTGTCGGCAATGTGCGCGGCTCTTATAATACAACTTCACAACGCCGGGCTTTTTGCCGCAGTGCTTGCGCTTTGCAGAATTCCGGTAACTTCTTCGGTTATGACGTTTGCGGTAATCGGTTCGCTCGTCACCGCGCTCTGCCTTACCGTTTTGTTCGAAAACATCAAAAGGGCGCGCAAAGACGCGGACAACGCAAAGCTTTCCGCCGGGGAATTGTGCGACTTGTGCGCGCGCAGAACATTTAAAACCAACCTCGTGTTCTGCGCCTTCCTTGCCGTGGCGGCAATACTCGTATTCGTATTCACCGCAATAAGCTCGCTGTCGTTGACGGTTATACTTTCGGCTTCGCTGTGCGCGCTGGTTGCGTTTGCGGTAAGCTTTTACGGCAGCGTAATTTTCGCACCCGCCGTGTACGCGTTATTCGGCAAGTTGAGCGGAAAAACCGCAGAGCCCTCCCAAAAGAAGGGTTGACCTTTTAAATTTTCAAGGCGGGGCGACCCGCCTTTTTTTGTCTTTACGGTATTATGAAGAGAATTTTACCCGAATACGAATTTTCGGAAGAACAACTCAATACCATAGGCGAACTTGCCAAGGAGTGCGACCTTTGCTTCGGCACGGTAAAAATTCTTTACGGCAGGGGAATACGCGACAGGGAGAGCATACTCAACTTTTTGCACCCTTCCAAAGAGCGGTTTATACCGCCTTTTAAGATGGGGGGCATGCGCGAAGCCGTAAATTTAATAACCCGCGCCCGCGACGGGGGATGGAACGTTGCGGTTTACGGCGATTACGACGCCGACGGCATATGCGCCGCAACTATTCTGGGCGGCGCGCTCAAAGATTACGGCATCACCCCCGCGCTGTGCGTTCCCGAAAGGCGGAACGGTTACGGTCTTTCCAAAGAACTGATAGACGGGCTTTTTGAAGCTTATTCGCCGCGGCTTGTAATAACTGTGGACTGCGGCATATCCTGCGCGGAAGAAGTGGAATACATAAAGGAAAAGGGAGCGGAAGTGATAGTCACCGACCACCACGAACTCCCCGCAACTCTACCCGGCTGTATATGCATAAACCCCAAATTCAACGACGGATATCCTTACGACAACCTCTGCGGCGCGGGCGTCGCGTTCAAAGTCGCCTGTGCGCTTTTGGGCGAAGCGGCATATAAATATCTCGACTTTGCGGCAATCGCCACGGTTGCCGACAGCGTACCGCTTACGGGCGAAAACAGGGATATTGTGTACGAGGGGCTCAAACTCATAAATTCCAACCCGCGGTCCTGTTATTCGCGGTTTTACAAGGACGCCACCGTCACTTCCCAAACCCTCGCTTTTTCCGTCGCTCCCAAAATCAATGCGGCGGGCAGGATGGGCGACGCCAACGCCGCGCTCGAACTCTTCAACCAAACCGACGAAAAGGAGACGGAGCTGCTTGCGGCAAGGCTTGCGGATTACAATTCCGAGAGGCAAAAATATTGCGATGAGCTGTACCTTTCGGCAAAAAAAATGCTTGCAGGTCAGGCGGTTAACGATAAAATAATAATTCTTTCGGGCGAGGATTGGAACCCGGGCTTTGTGGGCATAGTCGCCGCGCGTCTCGCCGACGAATATTCGCGGCCCGTAATACTCTTCGTGCGGAACGGCGACATGTACCGCGGTTCGGCGCGTTCGGTCGAAAGCGTGAACATATTCGAGGCTTTAAAATCCGCAGGGCAATACATTGCGGAATTCGGCGGGCACTCGCAGGCGGCGGGCGTCAACGTCACCGCCGATAATTACGACGCGATGAAATCCGCTTTAAACGAGTATATGCTCGCTAACTTTTCGGGTGAAGATTTCAGCCCCGCGGTGTATGTGGGCGGGGAACTGAAAGGGGAATTTTCTCCCCGCTTCGCGCGCGAGCTGGAAATGCTCGAACCCTTCGGAGTGGGCAACAAACGCCCCATGTTCGTGCTCGAAGAGGGCGCAATGCCGGTACGCCCTGTCAAGGCGCAGTCCACGCACATTTCCATGAAGCACGGCAATTTCGAAATGGTCTATTTCGGCGGGCTCCGCTTTGCGGGGCTTTTGGAGAGCCGCGCTCCCAAAAAATTGATTTTCGAATACAATATATCCACTTTCCGCGGCAAGGAATACGTCAAGGGCTTTGTGCGGGACGTGATTTACGATAATTCCGCGGGCAAATACGCTTCCGCCGAAATTAATTTGAACAACCTTTCCGCCTTTGCGCGTGAAGGACTGCCCTGCGAAATAGAGCGGTTAAGCCGCGGAGAGATTAACCGCGAGCTTTCCTCTTGCCCCGAATTCGGAACGGTTTTCATAGCCGAAGATTATTCCGATCTGTCGCAGTTCAATATTCCCGCCGGTTTGGGCGTGGACTTGTTTTTCCCCGTCTTTAAAAACAACCTGTCGGTAATATTGTTGTCGCCCCATCCCGACGCCGATTTAAGCGGCTACGGCAGGGTGGTTTATCTGTACGATCCTTATAAGATATGCAACCCTACGGTTGCGGCAAGTTGCGTTAAAGCCTGTTCCCGCAAAAGAAAGCCCTCGTTTCTCAATGAAATTTCCACCGAAAGGACGGAGCTTTTAAAGATATTTTCCGCGCTGTGCGCAAATGCGGGCAATCTTCGCGGCGGCTGTGCCGAAGAGGTCGCCGCCCAAAACAATTTGGGATTTCCGCCCGTGCAGGTCGCGTTTGCGCTCTATGTTTTCGGGGAGCTCGGCTTGCTGTCTTTCGAAAACGGCGCGCTCACGGTTTTCCGCGGCATAAAAACGGATTTGTCGCTGTCGGGTTTGTATAATTCGGTTTGCGGATTGAAAGCGGAGGTAAACGATGACGGTACTCGATAAAATTCACAATAACTACACCGGCGAAGAACAGGCGTTGCTTCTTTCCGCCTACAATTACGCCGAAGAAATGCACAGGGGGCAAAAGCGCGCCTCGGGCGAGCCGTATTTTACCCACCCCTGCGCGGTGGCGGAAATACTCATAGACCTCGGTTTGGACGTGCCCACAGTAGCCGCGGCGTTTTTGCACGACGTAATAGAGGACACCCCCGCTACAGCCGACGACATAAGGTCGCGTTTCGGGATAGAGATTTTAACGCTCGTCGACGGGGTCACAAAGCTTGATAAAATCAATTATCACACCCACGAGGAAGAGGACGCCGAAAATTTCCGCAAAATTTTCGTGGCAATGGCGGACGACGTGCGGGTTATAATAATAAAACTCGCCGACAGGCTGCACAATATGCGTTCATTGAACTACCTCTCAAACGAGCGGCAGCAGCGCATAGCCAAAGAGACTATCGAAGTTTTTGCGCCTATAGCGGGGCGGCTCGGCATTTCGCAGATAAAGTGCGAGCTCGAAGACCTGTGCCTAAAATATCTCGACCCCGAAGCGTACGAATTCCTTGTCACCAACATACATCAGGAACTCAACGAAAGGCAGGAATTCGTGGAGTTCGTTGTAAACGAAATCAAGGAAATTTTAAAAGAAAGCAATATAGAGGGCGAAGTGCTGGGGCGTCCCAAACACTTTTATTCCATATACCGCAAAATGAAAAACCAGGGGAAAACCCTCGACCAGATATACGATTTAACCGCCGTGCGCGTAATTGTGGACACGGTGGAAGAGTGCTACGAAGTTTTGGGCAAGATACATAAGCAGTGGAAGCCCGTACCGGGGCGTTTTAAGGATTATATCGCCACACCCAAACGCAATATGTACCAGTCATTGCACACCACCGTCGTCACCAACTTCGGTCAGTTTTTCGAAATACAGATCCGCACGGTGGAAATGCACAAAATGGCGGAGTACGGCATTGCCGCGCATTGGAAATACAAGGAACAAAAGACCACCGAAACCAACTTCGACGCCCGCTTGAGCTGGATACGCGACGTAATGAATTGGGAGGGGAGCGTAGACGAGAGCAAGGACTTTGTGGACAGCCTAAAAACAGACCTGTACGACGAGGAATTGCTTGTGTTCACGCCCAAAGGCAAGGTGATCTCTCTCCCGCCCGAAGCCACGCCCGTGGACTTTGCATACGCCATCCACTCCGAAGTCGGCAACAAATGCGTCGGCGCAAAGGTGAACGGCAAGATAGTGCCCTTAAATTCCACTCTCCAAACGGGCGACATAGTCGAAATTTTAACGCAGTCAAACGGCAAAGGTCCGTCGTGGGATTGGCTTAAATTTGTAAAATCGGGTTCCGCAAGGCAAAAAATCAGGCAGTTTTTCAAGCGGGAGATGAAAGAGGACAATGTAAAAACGGGGCGCAGCATGCTCGAAGCCGAAGCAAAGCGCCGCGGATACGCCCTTTCGGAACTGCTCACCGAAAGCTCTTTCAAAAAACTTTCAAGTAAACTTGTATTCAGCTCTGTCGACGAGATGATGGCGTCCGTGGGCTACGGCGCCGTCGGCGTGAACCAGATTATTTTCAAGCTTATAGACTACTACAAAAAGGATACTCCCCAAAGCGCGGACGTTACGGGCAAAAGCATAAGCCGCACCGCTTCGGGAAGCGTTACCGTAAACGGCGAAAGCGGGCTTTTGGTGCGCTTTGCGCAGTGCTGTAACCCCGTTCCGGGCGACGAAATCGTCGGCTTCGTCTCCCGCGGCAGGGGGGTAATTGTCCACCGCAAGGACTGCGCCAACATTTCGGAGCTTGACCGCGCAAGGCTTCAGCCCGCGCAGTGGACGGGCGATATAAATTCGGGCTTTATAGCGGGTATAAAAGTCATTGCCGAGGACGACAGCGGCGTCGCGGCGGTCATCGTCGCCGAAATAGCCGAAATGCACCTGTCAATGACAAATATCGTAGGCAGGGTCAACAGGGAAAAGCAGGCGGAGTTCGACATTAAAGTAACTTTGAACAGGCGTTCCGATATAGACCTTCTCTTAAACCGTTTAAAAAAGGACAAGCGCATAATAGAAGCTTACAGGACGAGCAACTGATGAAAGTTATAAAAGTCTTGCCGCTCAATTTTGCAAGCAACTCCTATATTCTTACCGAAGACAACGAGACGGCGGTCGTAATAGACCCGTCCGAACTCCGCATATCCGAAATTCTGAAACAGAACAAGCTTATTTGCAAATACGTTCTGCTCACCCACGGGCATTTCGACCACGTGGGCGCATGCGGCGAACTCTGTGCGCGCGGCGCCGAAATTTTCTGCGGGAAAGGGGAAGAGGAGTTTATCTTTTCCCTGCAAAACAGGAGCATCTGCCCCGAAATACCCATACCCGACTTTAAAATTTCCCGTACGCTTACCGACGGCGAAAAATTCACCCTTGCGGGCATAGAATTTACGGCTCTTTCCACCCCGGGTCACACCGCGGGCAGCATGTGCTATATAACGCGCGGCGGCATATTTTCGGGCGACACCCTTTTCAGGCGGAGCGTAGGAAGAACCGACCTGCCCACGGGCAGTGGCGGAGAGCTTGCAAAAAGCCTTAAAAAGCTTGCAACGCTCGACGGGGATCATAAAATTTATCCGGGGCACGGCGAAGATACCTCATTAAATTACGAACGCCGCTACAACCCGTTTTTAAGTTGATATGTTAAATACAAACAGCGAATTTCTGCGCCCCGAAATAATGGACGTGCTCCGCGCTTTCGGTTCGGAAGAAGAGGAGTTCACCCATTATTTTTCCTATTCGTCGGGCAAGTTTTTAAACGTAATCGAATACAGGTCGTCATTTTACGATTTCGAGGACGAATTCGACCCCGCGGACGACCTTGAATACAAGCGGTTTGCAAAGCGTTTTTGCAAGCTCGCTTTTTATAAAGTTTTATCCGCCGCCACGGGCAAAAACCTGCCCTGGGGCGCGCTCACGGGCATACGCCCCGTAAAAATGGCTTTACTCGAAGGGGAGTGCGGCAGGGATTTTGAAAAAACCTTTAAAACCCTGTGCGTGTCGGAGGAGAATATACAGCTTGTAAAGACCATAACGCAGGTCCAAAAGCCCTACCGCGGCGGCGGAAAGTCGCTGTACGTAAGCCTTCCTTTCTGCCCCTCTAAGTGCGATTACTGTTCCTTTATCACCGCGCCCATCGAAAAGACCCGCCAATACGTCGAAAATTACGTAACCTGCCTTGCAGAAGAGATAAAAAGCGTTAAAAATATCGCCGGCTCCGTCCGATCGGTTTACGTGGGCGGCGGCACCCCTTTCGTGCTGGATTGCGGGCAATTGGAGCGCATATATGCCGCAATCAACGATGTTGTTAAGGGAAATTTAGAGTATACCGTGGAAGCGGGCAGACCCGACGTATTCACCGAAGAAAAGCTTGCCCTGTCAAAGCGGTACGGCGTAAACAGGATATGCGTAAACCCGCAGTCTTTCAACGACCAAACGCTTACCGCCATAGGCAGAAAGCACACCGCCGCCCAAACTATCGCGGCTTACGAAATGGCTGAAAAATACGGCTTTGACATAAATATTGACCTAATAGCGGGGCTTGCCGGAGAGCAGACGGAAGATTTTGAAAAATCTATCGAAAAGGCTGTTTCGCTAAACCCCGCAAACATAACCGTTCACACCCTGTCTTTAAAGTCGGGCGCGAAGCTCAAAGAGAGCGTAAAACGCCTGCACGTGGAGGGAATTGCGGATATGATAGCCCTTTCGCGTGCAAAACTTTCCGCGGCGGGGTATCTTCCATACTATCTCTACCGCCAAAAATATCAGGCGGGAGGGCTGGAAAACGTGGGCTGGTGCAAACCGGGCAAGGCATGCGTCTATAATATTGACGTCATGGAAGAGTTGGGCGACAACATAGCCGTAGGCGCGGGGGCTGTCTCAAAGCGGGTTTTCGGCGGGGGAGAGCGCATAGAGCGCCTCGACGCACCCAAAGACATACCCACTTACATTTCCAAACACCAACAAATAATCCCCAAACGTATTGAGTTTTTCAAATAAAAAAAACACGGCGCCGCCGTGTTTTTATTTTAATCGTTTTTTAATCCGAGTATATAGTCGGATGAAAGGTCAAGCTCTTTGCACAGCCTTGCAAACGTATCAAGTTTCGGAAGTTTTTTGGTAGTCATATATTGCGTGACCATTTCGGGGGATACGCCTATTTTTTTAGCAATTTCAACAGTCGTAAGCCCGCTCGCCTTAATTTCTTCCCTCAGTCTTTCTTTAATCATTTCCGTCATATATTTTTCCTCTGTTATAAAAAAATATAACTATTGGTTAGTTTTTTCTTGACTTCTAACCGTTGGTTAGTTATAATGAGAAAAAAAGGGGAAAGTTATGAAAAAAATTACGATTAGTTTGATTGTTTTGGCTATGATTACCGTTTGCGCGGGATTTTCGGCTTGCAGTAAATGGTTTCATAAACACACGGTGGTAGAGGACGCTGCGGTTGCCGCAACCTGCATTGAGGACGGGCTTACAGCCGGTTCCCATTGTTCGGAGTGTAACCAAATCATTGTCGCGCAAGAGGTCGTTCCTGCGACGGGGCATAAATTCGGAGATTGGATAATCGAAAGCGACAGACAATATCGCGCATGTACAAAATGCGATTTTCGTGAAATGCAATACTTTGAAGAACGTCCCGCAGAGGGCGAAAGCAACACAATTTACGGTTCTTACGGAAACTTTGATTTATTCAGAAGCGATTGTCGGGAAGACGGAAAAACGCTTACCTACGACGGAGCGTCCAACCGCTTGGAAGTTAATTTACGCGCAGGAACGTACAGTTGCAACGAATATTCAATCGTAATACCTCGGCGTGTGCTTTCTCTGCGTTTTGTCGGTGAAACAAAAGGCGACCCATATTTCAACCTGCAAATTGTGGCTGAATCACGCATGACCGACCTTTCTGTACGCTTTGAAGACGTCAGAATAGAATCCGACAGAAGCATTTTTGTTTCGGAAACCAAAAATATCAACGTTAATATAGCTATGGCGGGCGAAAAATGCAGTTTTTGCGTTACGGGTAAAGCGGCTAACGGCGCAACGGGAGCGGAAGCGGGTTTGGCAGGCAACGGCAATTCGGGCAAAACGGGCGCTGAGGGTGCAAGTGCAATGGTCGTCAACGGAGTATGTACCATAGAAGTCAACGCTAAGATCCTTGAAATCAAAGGCGGGGAAGGTGGCGACGGCGGTAAAGGCAGCAGTGCAAAAAGTTTCGGAGACGGCGGCAAAGGCGGTAAAGGCGGAAACGGAGGGAACGGCATTAAAGGCGAAAATTTAGTTAGTGTAATAGTTTATTCGGCGGATTGCGAGGTTTCCGTTTCGGGCGGACTCGGCGGTAAGGGCGGCAAAGGCGGCAGCGGCGCGACGGGCGGCAAAACGGGAAAGGCAGGCGCCGCAGGTTCGGACGGAAGTTCCGGCTGTGAAATTATCTATAATAATTAAATTTAAAAAATCGCGGCAGGCAAATTGTCCGCCGCCCCAAACGTATTGAGTTTTTCAAATCATAATAAAAAAACACGGCGCCGCCGTGTTTTTTTAAGTATTTTGATTTTTTGCGCCCGTCTCGTCCTCAAGCCCCAAAAGATAGTCCGCGGTTACGTTAAAGTACGTGGCAAGCATAATAATTTCGTCGATGCTCGGCTCGTTGTAGCCCGTTTTCCAACGCGTCAATTTTTGCTTCGGTATGCCCAAATCCATACAAATATCCTTTTGCATTTTGCCGCTTTCGGATATAAGCTCTTTTAATCTCGGAACAAATAAGTTCACTTTCAACCTCAAAAAAATAGTATCAAAAATAGTAACTAAATTATTGACAATTACTAAAATTGTAATTATAATGATTTGTAGTTACCAAAATAGAAACTAATTTTAACGAGGTGTAAAAAATGAAAAAGAAACTTTTGGCAATTTTAACGGGTGCGGCGATAACCGCAACTTGCTTTTCCGCGCTTGCGGCATGCAGCGACGGCAAAAGCGGCAACAATAGCGGCAATTCGAACATAGAGCAAAGCGGCAACAGTAATAGCGGCAATTCAAACATAGAGCAAAGCGGCGGCATTGAAAAAATATCCGAACAGCAATTCAAAAATGCGCTTTCTGTTTTTTCTACCGAAGATTATTGGCAATTCGAATATGAATATGAGGATGGTAAACCGGTAAAAGATATACCGGAAGAGTATAAAGGTTATACGCAAGCTGTAAAAGATAAATATGTCTTTGACGGAAAAAATAAAATTGTGTATTCAGAAGTATATGCAGAAACAAAAAACTCGAATAATGAAGTTGTTATTACTAATAAACAGAAATCGTATCTTGTTGCAGATGCAGGAGAAAAAAGTTTATCCACATACGCTTCCGGTGAAGTTGATATGGGCGACGGACCTATAACGCTTCCATGGGGTATAGGGAATAAAATAAATTTCGACACCGCGGCACTTGCGGAAAAAGCTTTAAGGTCTGGGAGAAACTGCGATTTAGCTATTATAATTCTCCCCTGCAAAACCGACGAAAACAGCGAATATAAATATATGAGTGACTTGTATGGCGAGCTTATATTCGACGAAACGGACAAATCGTATTCCATAAAAGTAATTTATAACATTTCGGATATAAATGACAGCTTTCCTGCCGGGTCCTCTTTGGCAATTACCAGTCCGGAAGAAAGTACATTAGAGGTTAGTTTTAAATTTATATTCGAAAACGGTAAAATCAAAACATTAACGTGCGACTACTTATCCAAATTATCCGAAATCAGTGATGCTTTAGATATGCTTCCTGATGAGATTACCTATAATTTTTCGTATGACGAGATACAGGTTACTCTTCCCGAAGAAGTAAAATCGGCGGCAAAACTATAAGTTTGTCGCCAAAAGAGTAAAATTTTTCCTGCAAATCGTTTGCAATTTAATTTATTCTATGGTAAAATAATCTGCGTTACGGTTACTAAGCGGTGCGAATACTCAACGCCCGTCCTGGTTTTCGCAAATATTTCCATAGGAGGATAAATTAAATGGAAAAGTCCGAAATCATTGCAAAGTATGCTTTAAAGGAAGGTGATACGGGTTCTCCCGAAGTGCAGATTGCGCTTTTGACAGAGAGGATCAACCACCTTAACGAGCATCTTAAAGAGCATATTCACGACAACCACTCCCGCCGCGGTCTTTTAAAAATGGTTGGCCGCCGCCGTGGTCTTTTGGAATATCTCAAGAGCAAGGATATCGAAAGATACCGTGCGATCGTAGCGGCGCTCGGTCTCAGAAAGTAAATTTTAAAAAGAAATTGAGCGGGGTGTAAAATTCCGCTCATTTTTCATAAGTTTGCGGCGGGCGCCGCAGACGCAAGAACAGAAAAGGAGTAAGGTAAATGTTAAATTTCAAACAATTCACAACTGAAATAGGGGGCAGAAAGGTAACAATCGAAACGGGCAAATACGCCGAACAGACCAACGGTTCGTGCGTGGTACGCTGCGGCGAAACCGTGGTGCTTGTTTCGGTATGTATGTCTCCCGCACCCCGCGAAGGTATGGATTTCTTTCCTTTGCAGGTAGATTACGACGAAAAGATGTATGCCGTGGGCAAAATCCCCGGCGGTTTCAAAAAGCGCGAGGGCAGGGCGAGCGACAAGGCGATTTTAACCGCAAGGCTTATAGACAGACCTTTGCGCCCTCTCTTCCCCAAAGGGCTTTATAACGACGTTGTTGTAACGGCGCAAGCTCTTTCGGTAGAACCCGACATATCCCCCGAGCCTCTCGCAATGATAGGCTCTTCTGTGGCGATAGCCATTTCGGATATCCCCTGGGCGGGTCCCACGGGCTCGGTAGTAGTAGGGCTTGTGGACGGCAAGTATGTAATTAACCCCGACCTCGAACAGAGACAAAAGAGCACAATTCATTTAAACCTTGCCGGCACAAAGGACGCCATCTTAATGATAGAGGCGGGCGCAAACGAAGTTTCCAACGAGGAAATGGTCGGCGCCATAATGTTCGGTCACAAAGAAATCAAAAAAATCTGCGAATTCATCGAAAACGAAATAGTACCCGCGGTGGGCAAGCCCAAACTCGAAATGGAGCTCTATCATATTCCCGAAGAGCTTGACGCGGAAGTCAGAAAATACGCTTCCGAAAAGATCGACTGGGCAATCGACACCTTCGACAGGCAGGAAAGGGAAAACAGGCAGGAAGAGGTCGAAAAGGACGTTTTGGAGCACTTTGCCGAAAAATATCCCGACGGCTCGCGCGAGATAAAGGACAGCCTTTACTATCTTACCAAAGAAAAGGTACGCGCAAAGATATTCGACAAGGGCATCCGCCCCGACGGCAGAGGTTTAAAAGACATACGCCCCATCTGGTGCGAACGTCACGTTCTGCCCCGCGTACACGGTTCTGCGGTATTCACCCGCGGACAAACCCAAACGCTCACAAGCTGTACTTTGGGTATGCTCGTGGAAGCGCAAAAGCTGGAAGGGCTTGACGAAGAGACGGCAAAACGCTACATGCACCAATATAATTTCCCCGGCTACTGCACGGGCGAAGCAAAGGCTTTGCGCTCTCCCGGCAGGCGCGAAATAGGTCACGGCGCACTCGCCGAACGCGCACTTATTCCCGTGCTTCCCGACGAGGAATCTTTCCCCTATGCCATAAGGGTGGTAAACGATATTCTTTCGTCCAACGGCTCTTCTTCCATGGCTTCGGTCTGCGGCTCCACAATGGCGCTTATGGACGCGGGCGTACCCATAAAAGCTCCCGTTGCGGGCGTTGCAATGGGTCTTATCAAAAACCAGGAGACGGGCGAATTTAAAGTTCTTACCGATATACAGGGATTGGAAGATTTCCTCGGCGATATGGACTTTAAGGTTGCGGGTACGCAAAAGGGCATAACCGCAATCCAGATGGATATAAAAATAAAGGGCATTTCCGAAGAGATAATGCACACGGCTATAGATCAGGCAAACGAGGGCAGGCAATTTATCCTCTCAAAAATGCTTGAATGTGTGCCCGAAGTCGCTCCACAGCTCTCCGTTTACGCGCCCAAAATCATCAGCTTTAAGATCGACCCCGAAAAAATCGGCGACGTTATCGGCAAGCAGGGTTGCGTGATAAAGAAGATTATGGAAGAGACGGGCACGGAGATAGAATTCAACGACGACGACAGCGGCAACGGCTATATCGCCTGCACCGGTCCCGTGGAGAACGCCGAAAGGGCAAAGGCAATCATACTTTCCATTGCGCACGATCCCGAAGTCGGCGATATGTTTGTGGGAACGGTAGTAAGGATATTGAATTTCGGCGCGTTCGTCGAATTCGCGCCCGGCAAGGACGGTATGATCCACATTTCCAAACTTTCGGACAAGCGTGTTGAAAAGGTAGAGGACGTGGTTAAAATCGGCGACACCGTAAAGGTTGAAATAATCAAAATCGGCGACAAGGGCATAGACCTCAAACTTTTGGAAAAATTATCGTAAAAATAAATTCTATATTGATTAGTGCAATAAATAATTTGCGCCCCGAAGCTCGCGGCTTCGGGACGCATTTTTTGTACACAGCTTTAAAGTTTTGCGGCATATTATGTAATACTGTATGAAGGGAAAAAATACGTTGGGCGTCTGTCTTATAGTGCGCGACGAGGAAGAGGTGATATCGCGCTGTCTCGGTTGCGTTAAGGAGTTTGCCGACGAGATAGTAGTCGTGGATACGGGCTCCTCGGACAAAACGGTAGAAGCGGCAAGGGCGTTCACAGATAAAATATTTTATTTTGAGTGGTGCGACGACTTTTCCGCCGCCCGCAACTTCGCCTTTGAAAAGGCTGTTTCGGACTACGTAATGTGGCTGGACGCGGACGACGTAATAACAGCCGAAAACCGCACACGTATCCGCAATTTAGCCGACGAGGGCGGTTTTGACATGGCGTATCTCCTATATGCGGCGGCGTTCGACGGCGACAGCCCTGCCTTTGTTTACAACCGCGAGCGGATTTTCAAAAGGTCGCAAAACTTCAGGTTTTCGGGCGCGGTGCACGAGGCGGTCTCGCCCCGCGGCAAAATAGTTTATTCCGAAGCCCGCATAGACCACAAAAAGGTTAAAATATCCAACCCGTTCCGCAACCTCAATATCTACCGCAACATGATTGCCCGCGGCATATCCCTTGACGAACGCGCAAAATTCTATTACGGGCGCGAGCTTATGTACAACAAAATGTACAGGGAGGGAGCGGCTGTTTTAAAGGATTTTTTAAACGGCGGGGGATGGACGGAGAACAAGGCGGAAGCCTGCCTCAATATATATTTCTGCCACGCCGCGCTCGGCGAAGAGGAAGAGGGTATGCTATGGCTTTTAAAAGCCTTTCTCTACACCCCGCCCCGCCCGCAGACTTGCTGTATCCTCGGCGAAAGGTTTTTAAAAAACGGGGATTTGCAAACTGCCGTATTCTGGTATAAGCAGGCGCTGCAAGGCGGCGGCGACGCGCAAAACGCGGGCGGCTTCGTCAACGTGGATTTCAACGAATTTATACCCTGTATGCAGTTATGCGTGCTTTACGACCGCCTCGGCGACTATAAAACGGCATGCGCCTATAACGAGCGCGCAGGCAAAGTAAAGCCCGCAAGCCCCGAATATCTGTATAATCGGCGGTATTTTAAAAACAAGCTCTCAGATGAGGTTAAAAATGATTAAACCATTTTCGATTTTTTTTGCATGTAACAGTTGCGGATGCGGCTGCAACGGCTTTAACGGTTGCAGCAGTTGCGGGTGCTCCACAAGCAGAACCATATACGTCAACACCTTTACGGGAATAACCGGTCCAACCGGTGCAGTAGGTCCCGTAGGCCCCACAGGTGCAACCGGCGCCACCGGCGCGACGGGCGCCACGGGTGCGACGGGTGCAACAGGTCCTACCGGCGTTGCGGTTGCGATTACGGGTCCCACAGGCCCCACGGGCGCCACGGGCGCTACAGGAGCCACGGGTCCTTCGGGCGCAACGGGTCCTACCGGCGTTGCGGTTGCGATTACGGGTCCCACAGGTCCCACGGGCGCCACGGGCGCTACAGGAGCCACGGGTCCTTCCGGCGCAACCGGTCCTTCGGGTGCAACAGGTCCTTCGGGTGCAACGGGTCCTTCCGGTCCTACAGGTCCCGACGGCGTTGCCGCAACCATAGCTGTAGGCGGGGTTACAACGGCAGATCCCGAAGCAACGGCGAGCGTCACCAACGACGGTACTCCCGAAGCGGCGGTTTTGAACTTTGTGATTCCGCGCGGCGCTACAGGTCCGCAGGGTCCCGAAGGTCCTCAGGGAACGCCGGGCGCCGACGGCACGGTTGTTCCCGTTGCCCTGCAAAATATTTTGGCTGCAAGCGACAGCATAGTTCCCGCGGCGGGGAATATAATCTTGCCGCCTGCTACAGTATATCCCGCAGGTTCGGCAAGCATTACGTCGGCAGACGACACCATTACTCTCGTCGACCCCGGTCTGTACGAAATTTCCTATAATCTCGGTTACACCGCTAACGGCGCGCTTACGGGCGCTACGGCTTCGCTTTCGGTCGACAGCGTACAGATTCCGTCTACGGTGCGCTCGCTTGAAGGCGAAACGCAGGTTTCGGCGACCTATTTTGTAAACGCCGACGCAAACACGCCCGTGCAGTTTGCGCTCAGCAGCGAAAATATTCAGAACGCAAATCTCACTATTTTCGTCAAACGCTACGATATTACCGCTACGGCATAAAAAATCAAACTTTTATAAAGGGCGGCGGCGCATTTTGCGCCGCCGCTTTAACGTTTTTAAAGGCTATTTAAAGATATCGAATTTTGTCTTTATGCGTTCGAGTTTGGATAAAAACGGCTTTGTTAAAACAAGCAAAAAAATGACGTTAGATGCGGCATATATGCCCATGAACGGCAATCCTGAAATTACGTTCGCAACATATCTTTGCCACAAAAATCCGCCGTCGAGGGAGAGCGTCGTCCACACGTCCATCATAAGGGAGAACGCCGCGCCGCCTGCCGCGCCGAGCAGGCATATTAATAAAAGGTTCTTTTTCTTTGCACGGAACAGCAGTACTCCCGCAATAAACCCCAATATCCCCCAGGAAAACATCTGGAAAGGCGTCCAGGGACCCTGACCGAAGAAAAAATCAGAAACCACCGCGGAGAGGCTTCCCACCAAAAATCCCGCTTCGGGTCCCAGCGCTACGCCCGAAATCACGGTGAACGCGGTCACGGGCTTGAACCCGGGGAGAGGGGCAAAGACAAGTCTGCCCACTATAGAAAAGGCGGTCATGACCGCAATTACCACAAGCTCGCGGGCGCCGTTTACGCCCTTTTCAAACCGTATAAAAAATGGAACGCACGACAAAAACGCGACTATCGCGGAAATTATGTTGTACTTTCTGTCCTTAAAAAGCCACACGCCGAGCGCGACCGTCAGCGGTATAAGCAAAAACACAACAAAGCCCGCCGCCGTCTTTTTAATTATTTTCACCTTTCCGCTATCCATGTCTCTTTTCTCCGTTCATGCGGCAAAGTTTTTCGGCAAGTTCCACGGTAACAGCATTTTCGTACAGCGGGCGGGTCATGCGCGCCGCGGCGGTGGTATAGTAGGAGTTGGAAGCAAAAAAATTTATCCTGCCGTCAACCGAAACTATTTGCCCGTCAAAGAACATCGCGCACCTGTCGGCATACTCCGCGGCAAATTCCACGTCGTGCGTGACTATCACTATCGTTTTTCCCTCGTCTTTTAATTTTTTAAGTATATCCGCCAACCCCCGTTTGGAGCAGGCGTCCAGCCCTTTCGTCGGCTCGTCCAAAAGCAGAATTGCGGGTTTAATCAAAAGCACTTTCGCCAGCGCGGCTTTTTGCTGTTCCCCGCCGGACAAGTCGTAGGGATGGCTTTTTAAAAGGTGCAAAATTCCGAACTTCGCGCATATCTCTTCAACCGCCTTTTTTCCTTCTTCCCTGCCGTATCCCGCAATCTTGGTTATTTCGTACAAATCCGATTCCACCGTGTTTTTCACAAACAGGTTTTGCGGGTTTTGCGGCAGGCAGGCTATGTTGCCGCGGTACAGGGAATTTCCCCCGTACTCCTTCAATTTTTTAC
This sequence comes from uncultured Clostridia bacterium, assembly GCA_947625245.1. Lineage (GTDB taxonomy): Bacteria > Bacillota > Clostridia > Christensenellales > Borkfalkiaceae > Coproplasma. The sequence goes on along the minus strand of CANQNO010000005.1, from coordinate 50,072 downwards.
CCCATATTCTAAGTTTTCCCTTATACAGCCGCTTTACGCCCGAAAGAACGGCGAGGAGAGTGGTCTTGCCCGCGCCGTTCGCGCCGAGTATGCACAGCAGCTCGTTTTCGTACACTGTCAAATCCAGCCCGCGCAACACGTCGGGCAATTCCCTTTCGTACCTGAAATACCCGCCCGAAACTTCCATCGCCGCCCGCCTTTCCCCTAAATACTGTTCGGGCGGGTCTATGCGCGCGATATCTCCGTTATAGTTTTCCGAAATAAATTTTTTGCCCTCTTTTACGGTGAGCGGGCAGTCGCCCGTCTTGCCGAGCGCATAAAAAAGCCTTACCGCGGCGGGCAGTCCGAGGCTCATTTTGTGCGACAATTCGCTGTTTGAAAGCTTTTTTCCCACGTTGCGCGGCGCGTCGCACATAAAAATTTTTCCCTTGTCCATCAAAACGGCTTTGTCGGCGAGGGGGAATACCTCTTCAAGGCGGTGTTCGGCAATTATAATGGTTACGCCCAGCTCGTCGTTTATTTTTTTCAGCGAAGCGAAGAATTCGGAAGCGGCTATCGGGTCGAGCTGTGCCGTGGGTTCGTCCAAAATAAGTACGGACGGGTCCATCACCATCACCGAAGCGAGGGCGAGCAACTGCTTTTGCCCGCCCGAAAGTTCAAAAGTGCGCCTGTGGAACCAATCGCCTATGCCGAAAAATCCGCATATTTCGGCAACTTTGCGCCTTATCACTTCGTTCTTTTCACCCAGACTTTCCAACCCGAACGCCAGCTCGTGCCAAACCTTGTCAGTGACCGTCTGGTTGTCGGGGTTCTGCATAACGTAACCTATTTCCGCGGCTGCCGTGCGGTCGTCCAGATCGGCTATGTTTTTAAAGCGGTACAGCGCTTCGCCGTCCTGCTTTCCCGCGGGGCGCAGCTGTTTTTTCAGCAATCTCAAAAGAGTGGTCTTGCCGCAGCCCGATTCCCCGAACAGGAGCACAAAATCCCCGCTCTCCACCGAAAGATTTATGTCTTTCAAAGCCGCGGTTTGGGCTCCGTTATATGTAAAACTCAGATTTTTGACTTCAATAAGCGCCATAAAATATTCTCCTTTACTTCAACGAACAGCGACATAAATCCCAAAAGGGCAAGACAGGCGTACAGCGCACAGCTTACCGCGGAAAGGTTTAAGCGGCTTAACGCGGGGTAAAAGTTAAAGTTTGCGCCGCCCGCCGCAATGCAGGCTATACAGCCTATTCCCAAAACGGCGGTTACGGCAAGGAATATCCCGTCCGAAATTTCAAAGCGGTACAAAGCAAAGCTCGTGCGGTGCTTAAGCCCGTACCCGCGCGCCCGCATGCTGTCCGCGGTCTCCACGGCGTTTTCAAGGCTGTCGGTCAAAAGTATGGATAATACCCGCATTTTGCTCCTTATTTTATCCACATAGCTCTTTGCGGCGTAAACGCCCAAAGCCTTTTGCGCCGCGTCTATTTCCTTGTATTTTCTCTTTAATTTGGGGATAAAGGCGAGAATAAGCGATAGCACGAGCGAGAGTTTTGGGATAGCCCTTCCGAAGAGGTAAATAAACTTGTCGGTCGTCATAACCGTGCTGTAATTGCGGCACCAATAGAATACGGACATAAGCATAAGCGCCGTAAAAACTCCGTATAAAATGGCTTCCTTTGTAACGGGGTTGTCGTTCAAAAAGAACAAAACCGTCTCGCCGCGGTGCGAAAATATGGGGTTTGTAAGGGCAATCAGGGCGGTTAACGGAATACTGTACAAAAGACTTTTAAAAAGATTTTTAAAGCCCGTAAGTATTCCGCAAAAGATCACGCCCGAAAGATAGCAGAGGACTATTACGGCGGGGTTTAAAGAGAGCATAGCAGTTAGTATCATAAACAAAAAGTAAACCAGCGCGGCGGCGGGGTGGAGTCTGTCGAAGTATCTCATCTCATAAGCCCCCAATCGCAGCCCACGTCCCGCCCCAAATCACAGGTATAGCACCAGACCAGTTCGTCGCCGTCCGAAAGATAATATTTACTGCAACCGTAGTTGGGGAAAACCCCGTTCACCATATACATCCAGCCCGATAGCTCGCCGCAGCTGAATTCGTAAAGCTGGTTGATGCCCTGCACGTAAACGCTTGAATAATTTGCCGAGTAGGTACACTCCATGTGTATTTTATTGTACCTTACCGCACGGTCGAGAATACTGTACGCCGTGTCTTTATCCCTGAGCACGTATTCGGTGCGCTTTAAAATAAACCCGTCGCCCGGCACGTACTTTTCATATCTAAGCGCGCTGTCCAGCTTATCCCAATTTTTGAGCACGGTATCGCATTTTACCGTTAAAAACACCGTTTGGCTGTCCTCTTTAATGTCGTCTATATGGGTAAGGTAATAGTCGTCCACCGACTGTATTTTTGTGCCCGTGCAAATCAAAACCACCAAAAAAATGACAATGCACAGCGCAAATATATCTTTTTTCACTCGTCGCTCTCCGCCATATATTTCAGGGCTTTTTTCTTTTTGCGCCTTTTTATGTTGATTATTATAAACACAACCGCTGCCGCCGCCGCAACGCCGCAACCGGAAGATATCCAAACCGCGAGGTACAGGTTGTCGATCTGTGTCCTGCACTTTAAAAGCCCTTCAATGTCGGACTGTTCGAATTGCGAGCGGTCGTACTCCGAAAGCGCAAAAAACCTGTCGCAAAGCCTGTGTACTTCGCCCCTCAGCGACAAATTTATCTTGTCAAAGGGATAAAGTTTTTCCTTTATTTCAGCCTTTATGTCGTCTATTTCCCGCATAATAGCTTCTATTTCGTTCTTTGCTTTATCGAGCTTTATTACGTAACTTTCCTTTCCGTCGAAGTCAAAGCAGTTTTGCAGTTTTCTCCAAAGTCTCAAAACTTCCGCGCGGTTTGCGGTAGTCAACTTCTCGGGCAAAGCGTCCGCCGCCGACCTGTCCGCTTCCGTAAACTCTTCAAGCGGGGTTATAACGCCCGCGTCGCCGCTGTTGTATTCGGTCTTTTCTTCGGCGTAAGGTATGCCCGCCGCCGCAAGGATTTTTGAAAGTTTATAGTAATTTTTAACGTAACTTCTCTCCGCGCCGTCTATCGAAAGGTAAAAGCCGTAAACTTCTTCTATCCGTGCGCGGGGCGAGGAGTAGGTCAGGCTTTCGATTCGGCTTTCGGCTGCCGCTGTTTTTTCTTTCAGCTCCGCGCTCTGTTCGGGTCGGAAATCGTAAAGTCTTCTCTGCCCGTCTTTAAAGCGGCTTATCGCCGCAAGAGCCAAAAGCGCCTGCTCGCCCGCCATCGTGTTGGATTTCCCGGGTTCGGCGGAGGGGTTTTCGCTGTCGTACGTACCGGAGTGCAAAAATCCGCCGTCCGCGTTGCGGTATTTCATAAGCCCGTCAAAAACGGTTTTGCCGCTTTCGGAAATAAACCTTTCGTCCGAAAAAATATCAATTCCCAGAGAGCACAGCGCGATTATCGTCTGCGCACAGCTTTCGCTGTTTTCCGTGCCCCAGCTCTTGAAATCCCCGTCGCCGAGTTGGGCGAGGGAGAGGAAGTTAAGCCCCCCGTCAACGGCGTCGCGCACTTTTTCAACCGTCTCTCCGCCGTGCGGAGCGTTAAAGGAATATACCTTTTCAGAATTATAGTAGGGGGCGAGCGACTGTATTGCCATAGCCGTCATGTCGGGGTCAGAAGTTTCCCCCGTAAGCGCCCAGCCGCCGTCGCCGAGCCGCCTGTTCAAAATATTCAAAATTATGTCGTCGCGGGTATAATAAGCCCCGTCGGGAACCTCATAGCCCATACTGTCAAGGGCTATAAGCCCCCAGATAAAGCCGTTTATTCCCTGCCTGCCCAAAATCCCCTCGCCGTTTTCCGCGCGGTTGTATGTGCCGTCGGCAATTAAGTCTATATCCCCGTTATTGCCCGCTTTGCGTGGATTGCCGCCGCATGCAAGTACGGAAAGAGTGATCCTGTGCCATTCCGTGGCTTTGGCTTTATCGAGGGCGTAAGGAAAGGAGTATCTCTTTGTCACGTTGTCGTTTATCACGGCGAGATAGCCCTCCTGATTGTCGGCTATTCCCAGCCTGCCTAACCCTACGGGATACCAGTCCCCGGGGGTAGTGCCCGCCTGTTCCAAAAATTTATCGTTTATAAGAAATCCTTCCGCGTCGGAGCCGACTTCTGATTTTTTCCACTCAATGATCCCCGCGATTGCGGAATTTAAATCCGTGCCGTCAAAAGCCGAAGCGGGCACAGCCGCCGCCCCCGCCCAGACCGCGGCGGCAATTATAAACGCCGGAAGGCAACACATATACCGCTTTTTCATTTTAAATACCGTATGCGGACTTCAATTTTTCAATTTGTTCGTCCATCGTTTTTTGGGATATGTTCCACTTTGCAATATCGTTTATAACTTCGTTGTAAACCGTAGAGTCGCCGCCGTCCTCTTCGATAGTTTGGGAGATATCGGCAAGCAACTCCATAATTTCCCCGTAGTCGGGGTCGTCCCCAAGCCAGCTCACATTGCCGCCGCCCATAGCTCCGCCGCCGCCCAAATCGTTGCCGAGGGCAACGGTGAACTGTACGCGCACCACGTCGCCGTCCTGCGGATAGTAGTCCGAAAAGCCGTAATTTTTATATACGGTGTTCACCGAATACATCCAGCCGCCGCCCTGCGCATAGCAGAATTCGGCAAGGTCGTAACTGCCGTTTTCGGGCGCCATGGATTGATAAACCCGTCCGGGTACAAGCTCCCAAAGCTCGTCGGGAATACGGTTTCCGCTTAAATCGAGCCCCTTTATCCCCGAAAGGTAAAACCCGCTTTCAATAGTGCCCGTGTGGGAATATGTCCAGCCGTTTTCTTCTATGATTTCCGTCAAAGTCAAAGCAAAGTTCACGCCCTCATAAACGGGTATGCGGCAGGGCTTTATAAAGTAGCCGCAACCTATCGAAAACCCTTCAAGGGCAAATATAACTTCGCCTGTCTGTTCGCCGTTTTCGGCGGGTATATAGGTCATTTCGTAAACTTCAAAGCTCTCTCTGCCCGCGCCGTCGCAAGCTATAACCTTAAAGTCGAAAAGCGAATTTGCGTGGGGAAGAAATTCCGTGCTTTTGAAGTTGATTTCAAAACTCGTTAAAGTACTGTCGTCCCAAACCCTTTTTATGGTAGTGAGGGGAGAAAAATTGCCGCCCCCGTTCCAATCCGCCTCAAAGGAAATGTTGTTATAAGGCAGTTTTTCGCCCAAACCGTCCTTTGCCGTCACGTCAAAGCCCAGCTTGCCGCCGCGGTAAGTTTTGCCGTCTTTTAAAGAGGTTTCAAGCGTAGGCGGGTCGTCTAAGTAGCGCAGGGTGTACTCGTAGGTTTTAAGCATGTTGCCTTTCCGCGCGGAGATCACTATCTTGTTTTCGCCCTTGTCCAATGTCAGTTTATAACGGTTGCCGTCGGGCGTTATTTCCCTGCCGTTTAATGTAACCGTTATGGGCAAAAGCTCGCCGTCGCAGGACGCCGCCGCCCGGAAATAGAGCTCCGCTTCTGTTTTGTCGCCTTCGGTGAGATTTGTTTGCAGGTCAAATTCTCCTATCACGATGCGCCGTTCGGTGCGCTCCGTCAAATCTTCGTAACGCGCGGTAAGGGATATAATATTTTCGCCCTTATTAAGTTTTACCGTATAATTTCCGTTTGCGGCGCTTGCCGTTAAGCCGTTTACTTCGGCAATCAAAGCGCAGGGCGAACCGTTAAAAGTAGCGCTTGCCGCAAAGGTAATGCTTTCGTTTACGATCGTCGCGTCGTCAATATCGGTCAAAATTTCAAAATCCGTGCGGTAAACCACCTTATATACTCGCGTTTCGGTAAATTCAGAGTAGGTTGCGGTTGCGGTTATTTCGTTTTCGCCCTTATTTAAAAAGGCGGTGTATTTGCCGTTTTCGCCTTCTAAAATTATGCCGTTCAGCGCAACCCGCACATCGCACCTTTCGCCGCCGTAAGTAGCCGAAATTTCAAAGGAGTATTCGGGAGTTATAACAGTTGCGCCGTCTGCAATGTCGCAGGCAAACGCGAACGGCGGTTTATTGCAGCCCGTAAAACAGACCGCCGCCGCCGCGATTACAAAACTTAATATCAAATATTTAAATTTCATTTATATTTAACCTGTATAAGACAACATCTTTACTATGGGACTCCAATCCAATCCGTTTAGCTGAATTTGTATGGCATAACTGTCGTACATATAATAATGCACATAGTAAATGTCTTCGTAGTTAATATTTACTAAAAAATAATTATTTTCTGTATCGTAAGTTATAGTTATACAGTCGTCGAAATCTAACGATTTGAAATCACCGGGTTGAGGGTTTTTCTTTTCCCAGGCAAAAGTAAGAGAAAGGGTATAACCGCTAATGTCCAGCTTTGTTCCGTCGGAATTTTCAGCCCATACCTTAAAACTGTAATTACCGCCTTTTTCGCCGTCCGCTAAATCGGTTTTGAGTTCGGCTTTGCCTACTTTATTCACCTTGTAGGTTTTCGTCTCTGTATCGTCGCCAGAGCTTGCAATAAGCTCTATCGTGTTTTCGCCGTCTTGCAAAGTTACAGTATAGTTTCCGTTATCGCCTGTAATTTCGCTGCCGTTGCATTTCACCGTCAAAGTGCAGGGAGAGAGGGAGAGAGAAGTGCCGTATTCAGCCGAAGCCGTAAAGGTGAAACTTGCTTCCGTAACGCTTTTCCCGTCAACCAAATCGGTCGTGAATTTAAAAATCTTTGCCGCTTCGCCGTATTGGATTTCTTTTACGCCGTCGTTCCAATTGCTGCCCAAAATGCAGGCGGCGCTCTTGTCGGCGTATGTCCCGTCCTCGCCGAAAGGCACTTTTAAAAGGGCGTTGGTGCAACCCGCAAAGGCGGAGTTCTTAATTTCGGTAAGTTTAGTTGCGCTGAAATCTATTTCGGTAAGATTTGTAGCCTTGTAAAAAGCCCGGTTCATTACCGTTGTAACGGTTGCGGGAGCGGTAAATTTTGCGCCTTCGCACTTTACGGCGTATTTGTAAATAACAGTTTCATCCGCGTCCATAAGCGCGCCGTTTTCCACGGTCATAAAAATGTTCAGCGGGTCGAGAATAATTTCTTTTAGATTTTCACAATTACTGCAAAATTCCGTGGTGACTAAAGTGCCGTCCGACCCCTCGTGAGTAAGCTTTAAAGTTTTGGGCAATTTGAGTATTTCAAGCGCGGGAGAAAGGTGTATGGTTTGTCTTGCAAACGTTTGGAGTTGAGTTTTGGAAAAGTCCAACTCTTTAAGTTTGGTTAAATGCCAAAAACTCATCTGTCCTATCGTTTTTAAAGAAACGCAGTCTGTAAAATCAAGTATTTCGACGGGCAAATCGGATTGGGAAGAGCCGAAGTCGCCGCGGAAACAGTTAGACCCTATCTCTTCCAAAGCCGCAAGACTTTTTAAATTTATTTCGGCGATTGAGTTTCCCTGAAAACAGCTGTCGCCTATCTTTTTGAGCGAGGAACAACCCTCTAAATTTACCGAAGCCAGCGCGCCGCAACTGCTGAAATTCCAATCCCCTATTTCTTCAAGCTTGTCGCAGTTTGATAAATCGACGGCGGTGATATCGTCTTTATAGGCGAAAACGTTGTTCGCAATCTTCAAAACGGGCTTGTTTTGATAATACCCGGGCACAACAATTTCGGTTATCGTCGAATTTGCGGTAAGACCTTTAAGGATATAGCCGTCTTTTTCTGTGGTCTCTTCGAATACGAAATTTTCGTCCGCGGAGAGAGTTTTTGCCCATACCGCAACAAAGTCCGTTGCGCTTGTCACCGTGTACGTTCCGCCGGTATAAAGGGTTTCTCCGCTTTTCCAGCCTTTAAAGGTATATTCGTCTTTTTCGGGCACGTATTGCGAAAAATCAAGCGCGGTATTTTTTTCGGCTTGCAGGCTTAGCCTTTCCGCAGAACCGTTAAGCGTTCCGCCCGCGGGGTCGAACGTTACGGTGAATTTTTCAACGGGGATTATCTCCCACAGAGCCGTTAACGCTATGTCCGCATTTACCGTTATTTCGGCGTTTGCGGCGTATTCGGTTTCGCCCGAAAGCCAGCCCTTAAAGGTATAATTTGTTTTTTCGGGTTTGTAATTTTCCAGCCGCAACTTCGTGCCGCTTAAAACTTTAAGCCCCTGCAAAAGGTCTTGCCCGGGTACAACCCCGCCGTCAAGATCGAAAGTTACGGTGTAATATACCGCATCATCGGGTTTTTTTACGTCGTGCGAGCAAGCCGCAAAACAGCAAAATACCATCGCCGCGGCGATTACCGCCGCAAAAAGTCTTGTAAATTTCATAACTTCTCCTTATATTTTTTTGCAATAGGGGGGGTACCGCAAAATATAAGGGCAAGAAAAAAACTCTTTCCTTTCGGAAAGAGTACAACGGATTTTTTTAAGCTTTATTCGAACGGTAAGTTGCAAGCGATACAAAAAGCCTTTTGAAATCGGTTGCACCCTTTCTCGTCCAAAATCGTGACATCCCAAAAAAATACGGCAGTATCCTGACTTTTGCCGCCGCGGACGGCAATTACAGTAATGACGGTTGCTCCGGATTTGTACCGGATTCCCTTTTAATCTACTCGGGCAAAGCCCTTTCGAACCGTATTTCTATTCAATTGCAAAAGTATTCTATCACTGCATCTCGCCGCTGTCAAATAAATTTAAAAAATTTTTTTTAAAAATTCGGGAAGGTCAGATAAAATAACGACCTTTACAAAGCCCATTAAAAACCGAAGCGCACAGCCAAACGGCTGTGCGCTTAGTGGTTATATTATTTTTTTGCTGATTAAATAAACATTTCCTGAATTATTTTAAGAAGAGAACCTTCTTCGTCGGTCATATATTCATTGTATTCTGTAATATAAATAAACTCCGAACCTTTCTGAATTTTTGCTTTTGCCTTTAAATCTAACCCGTATTCGTTTGGCAAAATTTCCTGTTTATATGAAACAGAGTAATTTGTTAACCCTGCATCTGTATATTCATCCGTAATTTCTAAATAGGGATAGAAATAATTCGGATTGCATACCGCTATAAATTCAAAATTAATCAAAGACGTATATTGGTCAACTTGCAATCTGTATAAGATTACGTCGCCGCTTACACTGTCAACAGTTTTTTCAACTTCTACCGAATATGCGGTGGTATCTATTTGAAAATTAAATTCTGTCATATCGTTATCCATTTCTTCAATCGTAGAAGAAGAGGTAACGAAATTATTCTCATCGTAAACGATTTTTTCCTTTGCGGGGTATAACAGCAATACTGTGGTAAGAATTATCGCGCAGGCGGCAATGCCGGCGGCGGATATAAACCATTTGTAATAGCGCTTAAAAAAGCCGCGTTTGAGCTGTGCGGGTTTTTCTATATCATGGAAAAACTCGTCAAAGCTCTGCATATCGCTCGCTTCAAGTATTTCTTTTTTTTCAGCTTCTGCCTGTTGTTTTAAAAATTTTTTTGCTTTCATAAGATTAATATATTTCTATCGCCAATGCGTCGTTTACTGTGGTCTGAAAATTGAAATCATAAAGTGCGCTTGAATTAAAAAATAACCCTGAAGAGACGGATAAAAAGTTATAATTCACAGTGCCGCTTGAAGTGGTATAAACGTACTCTTCGTATCCGAAGCTGACCATTATATGATTACCGTTTGATTGATAATAGGAAATTGTATCTTTATTTTCGCCCGTATATAAATCGGCTACGTTATATCCGCTCAAAAAAAGCACAACAGGCATATTTCGGTCGAGATAGCTCTTTGTGACGGAATAGCTGAACTTGCCCTTGCTCAAACAGGAGTAAAAATTTATATGCTTGCCTTTTTCGTTACAATATCTTGTAATTCCGTTGGCAAAATCTACTTCGGTGGCGCCGTAGCCGTCGCCGGTCATATATTCGTATAACTTTTCGATAACTGCCTTTACTTCGTCATCCTGCATACTGTAAATATAAGTATTGTTAATTGGCGTACATGAAACGTGATTTGGTATTAGGTTTTCGTCGAATCTGTCGTAATAACCTATAACGTTGCCGCCGCCCGTGGAAGCGCAACCGCCGGCGGCGGGAGCGTAGGTATATTTGGGACACTGGATAGCCAACAAATGCGACGCCGTTTGGGTTTTTGTTATGTACGGTATGGAAGTCGAAACCATATCAATCGGCATAGGCTCGTCGCCAGTCGCATAAACGGTATCGTAGTAGTAGATTTGGTTTTCTTCCTGTGCCGCTACATCTGCGCTCTGTACTCCGGGAGCAAATACCGTGCCTATAAGTGCGATAGAACCGAGTACAAGGGAAAAAAAGTGTAACATTTTCAAAACTCCTATAATATTTTCGATTAATAGACGTAATGAACTTTAAAAATGTTACTTATTATTTTTATCTCTGAATTTTTTATATGCTCTGCAAACTTTGACTCTTACGTTAGAGTACTTTATATCAAGGATTTCGGCAATCTCTTTAAAACTGTAGCCTTCCCAAAAGTGCATGTACAAAATCTTTACTTCACTTTCGTCCAATTGCGAAAAGTATTCTTTTATTTCTTCCTTGTCCGAAATAAATTCCATATTTACGGGCGCAATCAGCAATTCATTTAAAGGAACATCTTTGTGCTTTCTTATTTCGTCTACCGCCATATTGTCGGCAAGTTTATAAACCCAGCTTAAAGGGTGCTCAATATAATCTCTTTGCTCCATTTTCAAAAGTTTAACAAACAAATCATGCGCAATATCTTCCGCAGAAATCAAATTGCCGTAACATCTTCTCAAATGCAAAACAGTCAAAGGATAGTATTCCGTGTATACTTCCTCAAATGCCTTCTTGTCGGTTTTAAGGTTTTTGAACAGTCTGTTAAACTTATCGGGATTCATAATTTCAAATTAAAAAAATACAAAATGACTTGTTAATAAAATTATAAATTTATTTGAATAAATTGTAAAGTAAATTTTACCAAAATTTACCAAAAAAAACGGCAAAATTCTACACCGTTTTTTAATTTAATGCCTTTCTGTAACATATGAATAACTTTTTTCGTCTTTTTTAATAAGTAAAAATATAGATTTATTTATAGTTTTTTAAATTAATTTATAAAAATTTACTTCTGTGTGAGGCAAAAAATATGGGAAAAGATATTATATATCCTTATGAATTTACCAACAGACAAAGACGAATCAGAAAGGGTAATTGTTTTGTTATTTTGCCGCCCGGCGAAAATACGGAGGAGATATATGCCACAATTAAGCGCGCGGTTGCGGCATGTAATTTAAAATGCAATCGGGTGGTTAAAACAAATTCGTCGTCGCCTGTTTTAAATTCTACTCTCACGTCTATAAATTCCGCACATTATTTAATTGTCGACATTTCCGGATTAAACCCAAACGTTCTATATGAACTGGGGATAGCCCACACCTTGCGGCCGGCAAACCGGGTGATTATTTTAAAAGACTCCGAAACCGCTTGCCCGTCCGATATTAAGCATATCCGCTGTTTGAGTTACTCCAAAGACGATTATCCCAAATTATACGATTGCATTGTAAAATTTATTAAGAATAATGACAGCTCGGACTATTTGCGCGATTTGTTTTCGTTTTTTAACTTAATACAAAAAAACAAATCCGATGAAATTATAAGCGATGTAAAAAGGTACTTGATTGAAAATTCGCTTGCTTTGGTTAAACTGCTTAAAAATGCCCGTGAAGAGTTGCCGGAAGATGAAGTTAACTTTTTATTGAAAAATATCTATGAAAGAATACTTCTTTTTGCGGAAAACGATAATTACTATCTTAAACATTTTTATTTAAATCTTTTGCTCAATTTACTGCCGCGTCTAGTCAGACGTTTTGATATTACCGAGTCGCTTGCGTTGTATTTTAAAGATTATAAAATTCAAAAACACACTTTCTTTCTTGAAGTGCAGTCTTCTTTGGCGGCGATGTTATTGCAATTGAAATATTATCCCGCGGTTTTTGAGTGGATAAAAATATATTTTATGAAGGGATCCGAAGAAACAGATATTATAAAATACAAACTGCAAATGGCTTTGCTCAACAGCAAACTGCCCGAAACCGCTGTCTTTTTGTTTGAAAATTTAGAAGAGAATCTTGATAATTTAACCGACAACGGCGTTTTCCCGTTAGTAGAACATTTATTGAATCTTTGCAGGGATAAAGGTATATCTGCCGCCGTAAAGATTGCAATCAAATACGCCGAATCAACTCCAAATGAGAACATATTTAATAGCGCTGTGGATCTTGTATCCAAACTCGGTACGGCAGAGGACATTTACAAAGTTTTAAAAATAGCCAAAACCCGCGACGCTTTTATAAATCAAAGCGACTTGTTAAAGAGCCACGTTAAAAATGCCTATTCCAAATACAATGAATTAAAATCCACCTGAATTGAATTTTTGATGTGAAGCTGCCGTCAGGCATGAAATGCGTATACCATATTATTGGATATTATTTTGTTAGCCAAAGCGCATATGGAAGTGAAAGCCGAAATTTTCAGTATGCTATCGCAATTAGAAACCGCCCGCACGGAATATCCGTGCGGGCGGCTTTTGGTCTGGCATACGCCAGCCTTTGGTCTAGGCAGTCGTACCGAAGGCGTAAGCCTTACGGTATTTGAGCCCCGTTGCAAAGTTATAGGCGACGGGAGTCGAAGCTATTGAGGGTTTTCAAAAATCTTCAAAAATGAGCCGTTTTTAATCATTTTTGGCTAAAAATACGCCGTTTTTGCACTTCGTGCCCCGCGTCTGCCCCAAATATTTCTGCCCCAAAAAATTAATTAAAAAAATAAAAATCAATGAAAATTTCAAAGCATATATCGGTTAAAACCTACGCCGCTCTCACGAGCGGCGTATAATTTTGGTCCATATAAAATATCAACGTTTTATTGTTAACTTGTCTTTGACAGATTCCTTGTAAGTTTAATAATTAACTCCTTATTTTCCGTACTTAAATTGCGAAAATATTTTAAAAACAGCATTTCCGAATGTAAATTTTCAGAAGAATATATGGCGTTGCCAAACTCGTCTTGCCTGCCTACAAGATAGTCTATTGAACATTGGAAAAAGTCGGCAATCTTAATCAGTGCAGAATAATCGGGTAGTCTATTAAGTTTAGTCCACCCAATAATTGTTGTATAAGGTATCCCGCTACTTTCCGCAAACTGCTTTCTATTAAGACCTTTCTCTGCTAAAAGGTCGTTAAATGTTTCAATAAATATATTGCTTTCCATATTTAGATTTTATTAAAAAATATCTAATCAGGTGTTGACTTATCTTGTTAGATAATTTATAATTAGAATTACCTAATAAGGTGTTTTTATTCAAAAAGGTAATTTGAGGTATTATTTATGAAACGTAAATTTTTGATTATTTTGCTTGCAATAATTTGCGCGGTTTACTGCGCGGTTATGTTTTCCGCCTGCGAAGACAAAAAACAGTCTGCACAGACCGGGGTCGGCACGCAAACCGAACAGGGTGGCGGCGCGCAGGGCGGCAACCAGAGCGGCGGATCGCAGACCGAGCAACCAGGCGGCGAGACCCAACCCGGCGGAAGTGAAGGCGGAGGCGGCGAGACCCAACCCGGCGGAAGTGAAGGCGGAGACGGCGAGACCCAACCCGGCGGCGAGGGGCAAGCCCTCTGCTCCTTTAAGACGTTACAGCTCAACGACGATGGCGTTTTTTACGGCAAGGTATCCAACGCGACGGAGACATTCTCCTTTGCCGAAGAGATCACGACGGCGGAGAGCGCGGCCTACTCCGTCTATACCAATCTCGCCCAGCTGCATGAGATCGAAAATAAAACCGTGCCGCTCACGGTCGGCGACAATACGTTTTATATCTTCGCCTCGCGGGGGAGTGGGTTCAAAATTTATACGGTGACGCTTCGCCGCCGCCCTGTGTACACCGTCAACTTTGCAACAAGCGGGAGCGCGGTCTCTTCCCAACAGGTGGAAGAGGACGGCACGATTGCCGCACCCGCTGCAACGACGAAAACGGGCTATACGTTCCACGGCTGGAAATTGAACGGGGTGGACGCGACCTTCCCATATAAGGCGGAAGCGGGGCTTTCCTATGCGGGAAATTATACGGTCACATTCTATGCCGCGTTTACGGCAAATGAATACAAGGTGACGCTCGACGCAAAGGGCGGCGAAGTTACGGGCAATGAGCAGACGGTAATATATGATAACTTCTATAATTTCCCCGTTCCCACGCGCAGGGGATATGTTTTTACGGGGTGGTACGACGGCGAAACGAAACTGACGAACGAGTGGGGGCAGAGCAATTCCGCTTGGAATATTGCGGAAAGCAAGAACGCCGAAGCGCATTGGACGTTCAACGAAATGCTTTATGTCGGACAAAACATCTCTGGTGGAAGGGTTTCGGGCGGCGGCAATTACGATCTCGGCGAGGAAGTGACCGTCACGGCGACGACCTATCGCGGCTATCATTTCCTCGGTTGGTATGATGACGAAAATGTCCGCCGTTCCACCGATGAGACCTTTACGTATTCAAGGGGTGTGGAGGTGAGCCTCATTGCACAATGGGAACTTGACCCCGCATTGGAAAATCTCACTTTTACTTCCGACGAGGAAACTTGCGTAGTTACGGGTGTAAAAAATCGAGATATAACACAAGTTACAATTCCCGACAGCGTGACTTCGATTGGTGGGAGTGCGTTCGCGTTTTGCGGACTTACGAGTGTGACGATCGGGAGCGGCGTGACTTCGATTGGTGAGAGGGCGTTCTATTATTGTAGCGGGCTGACGAGCGTGACATTTGGCGATGAAAGTCAACTTAAAACGATAGGGAGTAACGCGTTCTATTATTGTAGCGGGCTGACGGGAGAGTTGAAAATTCCCGACAGCGTGACTTCGATTGGTGAGGATGCGTTCTGGCGTTGCAGTGGACTTACAAGTGTGACGATTGGGAGCGGCGTGACTTCGATTGGTGAGAGTGCGTTCTATTATTGTAGCTGGCTTACAAAGGTGACGATTGGGAGCGGCGTGACCTCGATTGAGAGTTCTGCGTTCTTGCGTTGCTATAAACTCATTGAAGTATGGAATTATTCGCAATTGAAGTTTATAGAGGGTTTTTCGAGTAGCGGCGGTATCGCTCAATACGCCAAACACATCTACACCGAGGAAACGTCGAGCAAGCAGACAACAAAGAATGATTATCTCTTTTATGAAGAAGGGGACGATGTTTATCTTCTCGGGTATCGGGGAGAAAGTACCGAATTGACATTGCCGACGTCCTCGCCGAGTGGGAAGAATTATGAGGTTTATGACTATGCATTCTGCGATCGTGGTGCGTTGACGAGTGTGACGATCGGGAACGGCGTGACCTCGATTGGACATTATGCGTTTTCGGATTGCAATTCTTTGACGGACGTTACGTTTGAGAACACGGATAATTGGAGCGCGGGCGGGACGAAATTGCAGAGTGAAGATTTGCAAAATAAACTTACAGCGGCACAATACTTGCGCGACCTCTATTGCAGTTCCGATTGGACGCGCAAATAAAAATGGCTTTATCGGCTCAGCCGAAAAAATAAAAACCAAAGGAGAAAGTTAAAAATGAAAGAGAAACGCGGTTTTACTTACAGACAAATTCAGGAATATGTTAAAGAACATTATGACTACATCGTTCAAACATGTGTTATTGCGGCTGTTTTGAGAGAGTTAGGGTATGATGTGGGAACAGCTCCGAATAGGTTAGAGCATACAAATAAACCCAAAAAAATACCCACTGACAAAGACCGCAAAGCTATTCGAGAGGCGATTGAATATTTAAAAAAACATTAACAATTTATTCCGTGAAAATAAAATGATGCAATACACCCGCGATTTTATAATTTATTTTAAACTTAAACTCACCAAGAACAGCGGCAGGCTTTTTGCCTGCCGCTGTTCTTGGTCGAGGCGACGGGATTTGCGCCTTGAGCGGCGCGCACGGTTGACAGCCCAAGCCGAGGGCTGTCAAGTCGGCGGTAGAGTCCGCCGACCTACGAAAAGCATAGCTTTTCTTGCCTCCCCTCAAATCCCGTAGCGCCTCTCAAAAAAAATCCGCCGAGGGCGAAACATCACCCTCAGCGGATTTGGTCGAGGCGACGGGATTCGAACCCACGACCTTATGGTCCCGAACCATACGCGCTACCAACTGCGCTACGCCTCGTTCGACTATATCATTATATATTTATTTTGCTTAATCGTCAATTAATTCTCGGTAAAACTTAAAATTTATAATTCAATCATTTGTGTTATGCATTTGTCGATTTGTTGACTAACCGTGCCGAAAAGTATATAATATTTTTCAAAGGATAAAAAAATGAGTAAGGCAGACGCAATTTTTGTAGATAACATACATCAAATTCTCCAAAACGGAGTGTGGGATACGGACAGACCCGTGCGCCCGCGCTGGCAGGACGGCGCACCCGCGCACACCATAAAAAAATTCGGCATAGTCAACCGTTACGATTTGCGGGAGGAATTTCCCCTTCTCACCATACGCCGCACGGCGTTTAAATCGTGCCTTGACGAAATTTTTTGGATATGGCAGAAAAAAAGCAACAACGTGCGCGATCTCCACTCCAAAATCTGGGACCAGTGGACGGACGAAAGCGGCAGCATAGGCAAGGCGTACGGCTATCAACTCGGCGTAAAGCACAAGTACAAAGAGGGGGAGTTCGATCAGGTAGACAGGGTGCTGTATGACTTAAAAAACAATCCCCAAAGCCGCAGGATAATGACAAATATCTACACCTTTGCCGATTTGCACGAAATGAATTTGTACCCCTGCGCTTATTCCATGACTTTCAACGTTTCGGGCAACGTTTTAAACGCAATTTTAAACCAGCGTTCGGCGGATATGCTTACTGCCAACAACTGGAACGTCGCGCAGTATGCCGCGCTGCTCATGATGATAGCGCAGGTGTCTGGGCTTGTTGCGGGCGAACTCGTCCACGTAATAGCGGACGCGCACATATACGACAGGCATATAGATATGGTAAAGGAAATAATTTCCATGCCGCAATACCCCGCGCCCCAAGTGGAGCTTGACAAGAGCGTGACCAACTTTTACGGCTTTACCGTCGACAGCTTTAAACTTTCCGGTTACAAGTGCAACGAAAAGAAATACGTAATACCCGTAGCGGAGTGATTTATGAAAGCCATTTTACATGCGGA
This sequence comes from uncultured Clostridia bacterium, assembly GCA_947625245.1. Taxonomy (GTDB): domain Bacteria; phylum Bacillota; class Clostridia; order Christensenellales; family Borkfalkiaceae; genus Coproplasma. The sequence continues at coordinate 32,844 of CANQNO010000005.1, read as the reverse complement.
TAAGGAGTGGGGGATAGGCAAAAACAACTCTCTCATGTTCAAAATCCCCGCCGATATGAAATTTTTCAGGGAGACGACCACGGGTAACGTCGTGGTGATGGGCTCGAACACGCTTAAATCCTTCCCCGGCGGCAAACCTTTGAAAGACCGCCTTAACATAGTGCTGTCGCCTCAGGGTGACGACCGCGACGACTGCATTGTCGTGCGCTCCCTCGACGAGCTGTTCGCCGAAATAAAGAAGCACGACCCCGACAGAGTGTTCGTAGTGGGCGGGCAGATGATGTACAAAACCCTTTTGCCCTATTGCGACGAAGTGCTGGTGACAAAAGTGGACGCGGTCGGCGGCGCGGACGCGTTTTTTGAAAACCTCGACAAAGACGAAAACTTTGAACTTAAAAGCGAAAGCCTGCCCGAAATCACTAACGGTTACACCGTAAAATTTTGCGTTTACAAAAACAAAAACAGGTTAAAAATGTAACCTGTATTGCGTTTTGGTGAGATACGGATGAAATTAAGCGTAAAAATCACAATACTTTCCTTAATTTTTGCGCTCGGCTTGTATATGGGCGTCGGCACGATTTGGCTGATGCGCGGTTGGGGAATTGCCGTAAAGGTTTTATTGTATTGCGCGGGCGGAGCCGGCTGCGCGGCGGGCGTGTTGTTCTTCGTCCTTAAAAAAGATGCGCTTTTAAAAACCGTATTCGTGCTAATGGCATGTGCCGCGGTCGTGTACACTTCGGTCGTTATCCTCAATTTCACTGCCCGTCTGTACGAACTGGAAAACGACGGCGAAAAAATTTCCGAATTGACAAACATAATAAAAGGCGCAAACGGCTGGGCGATGGCTGTGTACGTGCTCATACAGATAATGCAGGTGGTTTTTCTGCCCATACCCGCGCTGGTTTGCTATATCCCGGGCGTAATAATATGGGGTCCGCTCAAAGCTACCTTACTCGCTTCTGCGGGTGTGCTCGCGGGCAGCGTTATCTGTTATTTTATGGGCAGACTTTTCGGCAGAAAAGTGGTGGAGTGGATCGCCGGCAAGGAAAATACCGCCAAATATGCCGATATTATAGGCAAACGCGGCAAAACCCTGTTTGTGATTATGCAGGTCCTGCCCTTTTTCCCCGACGACATACTTTGCCTCGTCGCGGGGATGACTAAAATGAATTTTGCCTTCTTTTCGGTCGTAATGGTCATTGTACGCCCCGCCATAGTAGCCGCCTATTGCTATTTCGGCAACGGCTCCGTCATACCTTTTTCGGGGTGGGGGATAGCGGTGTGGATAGCCATAATACTTGTTTGCGTCGCTCTTGCGGCGGTCTCGCTTGTTTTCCGAGATAAAATAGAAAACGGTTTAAAAAAACTTTTCAGGCGAAAAAACAAAGACGGCGAATAAAAAACAAAAAATAAAATGCGGGCTAAGCGCAGCCCGCATTTTGTTTTTTGTTGCAATTATCTGAGTTCGGCGCCCAAATGGAATTTAAGGTTGCCGAGTATTTTTTTGACGAACCCGTCTACGCGCTCCGAAATATCCTCGTCAGCGGGCGTAAATGTTATGGTAAACGCCATGGATTTTTTGTCCTTGCCTATCTGCCCGCCCTCGTAAACGTCAAAGAGTTTCACGTCCGTAACATACTTGCAGGCGCCGTAAATAACTTTTTCCAGATCTCCGCAGGTCACGTTCTTGCCGCATACAAGCGCAAGGTCGCGAGTTTCTACGGGGAATTTGGGGATGGGGGAGTATTTAAAGGGTTTTGCGTGTTTTTTAAGTTCTTCATAGTCGAGTTCGGCTATAAATACATCCCGTTCGAGGGAAAGCTCTGCGGCTATTTCGGGCGAAAGCATGCCGAGATATCCTACGTATTTATCCTCGCAGAAGATTTCGGCGGTTATGCCGGGGTGTAAAAAGTCGCGTTTTGCGGAAACGTATTCGAATTTCACGTTCAGCACGGCGGCTGTTTTTTCGGTTATGCCTTTCAGGTCAAAGAAGTCGTGCTTGCCCCAAATGCCTATGGCAAGCGCGGCGCGCTCTTCGGGGAAGTTTGTTATGGGCAGGTTTCCGGCAATGTAAGTCTTTGCAAGTTCGTAAACTTTGCCCTCCAGATTCCCGCGGCGCAGGTTCCGCACTATCACCTGCAAAACCGAGGGCGCCAGCGTCGTCCGCATCACCGAAAGCTCTTCGCTTATCGGGTTCAGCACTTTAATCGCTTTGCGGAGCTTGTCGTCCGCGGCTATGTGCAAAGTGTCGAAGTCTTTGGGGGAATAGAAAGAATAGGTGGAAATTTCCGAAAGTCCGCTTTCGGTCAGGGCGCGTTTAAGCCTTATTTCGGCTTTCTGCGCCTCCGAATATCCGCCGTTGGTTATATGCGCGGAAGGTAAAAACGTGCCTTTTACCTTGTCGTAACCGTAAAAGCGTATTATTTCTTCGGCTATGTCGGGATAAAGGTCAATATCTTCCCGCCAGCGCGGTACGGTAAGGTTCAATATGCCTTTCTCTTCCGTAACGCCAAAGGAAAGGTTTTTAAGAATTTCCGCCATTTTGTTTTGGGGCACTTCTATGCCGAGCAAGTCGTTTATCTGTTTTACGCCGACCGACATCTTTTTGCGGGCGGTTTTGGAATATTCCGTTTTTACGTCCGTATACTCGCTTGCAACGGCGCCGCAGCCGAGTTCCTGAATAAGGTGCAGGGCGCGCAAAGAAGCCGTTTCGACGGTGTATTCGTTCACGCCCTTTTCGAACAGCGCCGAGCTGTCGGAGTGTTGTCCGAGGCTTCTCGAAGTGCGCCTTATGCTGTCGCGCGCAAATTTTGCGGATTCGAACATAACTTCTTTGGTGTTTTCGGTTATTTCGCTGTTCAAACCGCCCATAATGCCCGCCAGAGCGCAGGGCTTGCCGCCGTCGCATATCACAAGGTTTTCGTGCGTAAGTTCAAATTCGTTCCCGTCAAGCGTTACGATTTTTTCGCCGTCCTTTGCTCTGCGCACAACTATTTCCCGCCCGTCGAGAGTCGCAAGGTCAAAGGCGTGCATGGGTTGACCGAGTTCCAGCAATATAAAGTTGGTTATGTCCACTATGTTGTTTATGGGGCGGAGCCCGCACAGCGCAAGCCTTTTTCTCAGCCAAAGCGGGGAGGGGGCTATTTTAACGTCTTTTACGCAACGCCCTATATAGCGGGGGCACAGATCGGGCGCCGACACGGTTATTTTCATGGCGTCTCCCTTAATATCGGGCGTGAAAGAGCAGTCGGGCTCTTTGCACGGCTTGCCCAAAAGCGCGGCGATTTCGCGCGCTATGCCCAAAATGCTTTGGCAATCGGGGCGGTTAGCTGTTACGGCTATGTCGAAAATGCAGTCGTCAAGCCCTAAAAGGGGCTTTACGTCCGCGCCGTTTTCCCAATCTCCGGGCAAAACCAACAGCCCGCAGTAATCCCCGCCGTCGAACATGTCGCCGCTCACGCCTATTTCCGCGCCCGAACACATCATGCCGTCGCTTTCTATGCCGCGGAGTTTGCCCTTTTTAATGGTCGTTACGCCCTCAACGGTCTTGTGGTCTTTGCCCGTGGAGTAAACGGTTGCCCCGGCAAGCGCTACGGGAACTTTTATTCCCTTTTTAACGTTGTCCGCGCCGCAGCATATCTGAAAAACTCCCTTGTCTCCGCAGTCCGCCTTGCATACGTGCAGATGAGTGCCTTCCACAGGCTCGCACTCCGTAACCTCGCCCACGACGACTCCCGTGATGTCTTTGCCGATATCTATTAGTTCTTCCACTTCGAACCCGCACGAAAAGAGCTTGTCCATAAGTTCCTTTGCGGGGATATCTATGTCAACGTAATCTTTCAGCCAACTTAACGGTGCTTTCATAAAAACCTCAATCCTTAAACTGTTTTAAAAATCTCACGTCGCCTTCAAAGAGCAGTTTCATGTTGTTGATGCCGTATTTTAACATGGCAATGCGCTCTATGCCCATGCCGAACGCAAAGCCCGAATATACGTCGGGGTCTATGCCGCAGCCTTCGAGAACGCGCCTGTTTACCATGCCCGCGCCCAAAACTTCTATCCAGCCCGTGCCCTTGCACAGCCTGCAACCCTTTCCGCCGCACTCGAAACAGCTCACGTCGACTTCCACCGAGGGTTCGGTAAAGGGGAAGTAAGAGGGGCGGAGCCGCGTTTTTACGTTTTCCCCGAAAACCCTTTTGGCAAATTCGTCCAGCATGCCTTTAAGGTCGCAAAGAGTAATGCCCTTGTCCACCACAAGCCCTTCCATCTGCGAAAACATGGGGCTGTGCGTTGCGTCGTCGTCGCTACGGTACACTTTGCCGGGCGACAGTATCTTTATGGGCGGCTTTTTGCTCTCCATAACCCTTATCTGCCCTGCCGAAGTCTGTGTGCGCAGCAAAAGGGAGGGCGACAAATAAAATGTGTCCTGCATGTCTCTCGCGGGGTGGTCGGCGGGAGTGTTCAGCGCGGTAAAATTATAGTAATCGTTTTCTATTTCCGGTCCTTCGAACACTTCGAAACCCATGCCCGAAAAAATAGATACGAGCTCGTCTTTTATAAGAGTATCGGGGTGGAAGGAGCCGCTTTCTTTTACCCTGCCGGGCATTGTCACGTCAACCGTCTCTGCGGCATAGCGTTCTTCCAGTTCCTTCTTTTTCAGGCTCTCGCCGAGAGCGGCGAATTTTTCTTCCGTTCTCATGCGCAAATCGTTTAAAAGCTGCCCTATCTCCCGCTTTTTTTCGGCGGCGACGTCGCGCATGCGTTTCATCAGTTCCGAAACGCGCCCCGTCTTTCCCAAAAAGCGCAATTTGGTTTCAGAAAGCTGTTTAGTAGAAGTAACTTGCCCCAACGCCTCGTCCACGTCCGAGTACGTCGCCTTTATATCCGATTCTATATCCATAAAAACTCCCAAAGTACTTATTTAAGACTTTGTACGGATAAATCCGTAATGCGGTAAAATTATATTTTAAATAATTCTTCTTGTCAAACGATTTGCCGCACCCTTTCGCCAAATCGCCCGCGGCGCGGCATATCGGCGGCGTTTTTTCGGTTGCGCGGGATAAATTTTCCTTTTCTTTAAAAATTTGCCCTTTTAAAATGCGTCCCAAATCACAACCCGTTTCCTCCTGTAAACGTTTTTTGTTTTATGGCGTGATAATATTAATGTAAGAAAATTTAGTTGCAAGCCGTATCCCGCGTTTACGTCTGAAAGGGCGAAGCGCCAAAACCGGCAACGAACAGAATTTTCAATTTTTTCAAAAGGGGAAATATTCGGATGAAAAAGTTTATTTTTTTGCTTTTGGCGTTGGCGGGTATTTTTTGCGTCGCTTTTGCGGTCGCAGGTTGTTCCGGCGACGGGCACACGCATAATTACGGTGAACTTATTCCCGAAGAACCCGCGACTTGCGCGGAAGAGGGGATGCGGGCGCACTATTTTTGCGCAGATTGCGGTAAGTACTTCGACGCAGACGAAAAGGAAACTTCCGAGGCGGATTTAAAAATCGCGGTTGTATCCACGCATGTTTACGGTGAACTTATCGGCGAAACGGCGGCAAGTTGCGATGTCAACGGCATGAAACAGCACTATGAGTGCAGCGTTTGCGGAAAGTATTTCGACGCCGACAGGAACGAAAAACAAGCGGACGAGTTGTCTATACCCGCTAAAGGTCACACTTTCGGGGAATTGGTTCCCCAAAGAAGTCCGTCATGCGAAAGCAACGGCATGAACGATTACTACAGATGCAAGGAATGTGGCAAATATTTCGACAAACTCAAAAACAAGAGCAGTTATGACGAATTGTCCATACCTGCAAAGGGTCATACATACGGCGAACTTATTCCCGAAGAACCCGCTACATGCAAAGACGAAGGAATGCTCGCACACTATTTTTGCGCCGACTGCGGCAAATATTTCGATTCCGAGCAGGTGGAAACCGACGAGGCAGATCTTAAAACCGACATTGACTTAAATTCGCATATATGGCAAGTCAATCAAGGTGAAAGCAATAAAAAATCGTGCACGATCTGCGGCGCGTCTGAAAGCATTTATAATTTAAGCGAAGACAACACAAAAATCAGTTTGGGCGAATATCCCCAAAGCGAAGTTAAAGAGAGCGGTTTAAAAACCACGTTGGGCTGGGTAGCAGGCAACGGAGTTTTGCCCACAGAGGACGACGCTCACGGTTGGACGGACTATAATTATTACATAAGCGGCAAAGTTAAAAGCTTTATGTGGTACAGGGACGTAGTATATCAAAACAACCGTTACCGCGGCATTTATTTTACAGAGTATCGCGATACAAGCCACACTTCTTCAATTCTTCAGTACGAAAACGGCTACGAGGTTAAAAACGTATATTGGTTTAAATTCGAACCGTTGGAGTGGCGCATTTTAAAACAGGAAAACGGCAAGGCGCTTCTCTTATCGGAATACATAATCGACGGTCAAAAATATTATCGCAGCGAAGAAACACGTACATTAAACGGCAAAACGGTATATTCGTCCAACTATAAAGAGAGCGATATAAGGCAATGGCTGAACGAAACGTTTTTGACTACTGCGTTTGACACGGCGACCCGTGATATAATAGAGGTCACCGAAGTCGATAACAGCAAAACTTCCTTTAGATCTACAAGCGCCGAACCGTATGCCTGCGAAAATACGAACGATAAGGTATTTTTGTTGAGCTATAATGAATTCGACGAATATTTCGGGGACGGCGATTTTATTTCCTACAGCAAACTGCACTTAAAACAATTGGAAAATACCGAATACGCTCTTTCGCAGGGATTAGATAATAATTTATTTTTACAGGGTATTGCCAAGCCTTATTGGTGGTTGCGTTCACCTAGTAGTGATATTGGAGCCCTCCAAGTACGTTATCCATATGAAAAAATGTCAATCACCGATTATGTTGGTCAGCCTACCTTTAAGGCTTGGGGAAATGCAGTCAGTTATAGTTGTTATGGCGTGGTTCCCGCAATTTGGATAAAACTTTAACTTGATTATTCTCCTTTTCATGATCATCCTCTTATTTTCAAGCGCCGCGCGCGGGCAAGTAATTTGCCCGCGCGCATCGCTTTTTGTTTGGTTTTGGGCAGGGGGTAAGCCGCAAATTTCCTTTCAGACAACGGGATAAATCTGTTTACTCTGTTTGCGTAAAGTGATATAATGTTTTTATGAACGAAGCAAATCCACGTTTGAAACCCGCCGCCGGCGGCGCGGCGTTTTCGGCTTGCACCGTGGCGAGCGTTGCGGTTGCGCTCATAATAGCCATCGTGGCAGGCGCCTCAGGGCTTGAGCAGGGGTCGGTTATATATAAATATCTTGCGTTTGCCGCCGCACCCGTCGCTATTTTGGCCGGCACGGCTTGCTCAATGAAATTTTACGGGCAGAAAATTTCCGACGTTATTTCCTTTAAATGCAGTCCCGTATATTTCGTTATCGCGCTTCTTATGGCTTTCGGGCTGGTATTTTGTCTTTCCTACACAAATTCGGGCGTCCTCGAGCTTTTAAAACGCGCGGGGTATAAGCCGAGGGAGGACTCGTCCTATATTCCTCCTTTAGACGGCTGGAACTTATTGCCTGCGATAATCTTTATCGCTGTGATTCCCGCCGTTGCGGAAGAATTTTTGTTCCGCGGCGTATTGCTTTCAAACGCCCGTTCGGGCATGGGCGACGTAGCCGCCGTTTTTACTGCGGGGTTTTGCTTTTCGCTCTTCCATGCCAATCCCGAACAGACCGTCTACCAATTCATCTGCGGCTGCGCTTTCGCGCTGATAACCGTACGTTCCAGCTCTGTTCTGCCCGCCCTGTCTATACATTTTTTTAACAACCTTTTCGTGCTTTTGATGTATTATTTCGGCTTTTCTTCCCTGCCGTTTTCCCCGCCCGCGGCAATAGCCCTCGGCGTTTTGGGCGGAGCGGCGTTCGTCGGGGGAATATTATGGCTTGTATTTTTAAAAAAGCCCTTTAGTAAGTCCGTAAAGGGCGGTGCAAAAGCCTTTTACGCCTTTGCCGCCATAGGTATAGCCGTAAACGCGGTAATGTGGATTTTGGGGCTGTTTACGGTGTAAAATGCAAAAAATAAATATCGTCTGCGTCGGTAAAATCAAAGAGGAATATTTTCGTTCGGCTGTGGAGGAATACGTAAAACGGCTTTCCCGCTTTGCAAAAGTCACAATAACCGAACTTGCGGAGGGCAAAAGCCTTGCCGAAGAAGGCGTACGGATAATGGCGGCGTCAAAAGGCTATAAGATCGCGCTGTGCGTAGAGGGCGAAAAACTTTCGAGCGAAAATCTGGCAAGCGAAATTAAAAAACTCTGCGACAGGGGAGAGGAAATAACCTTTATAATAGGTTCTTCCTGCGGGCTGGACGTCAAAGTGAAAGAATTAAGCGACTTTAAGCTCTCCTTTTCGGACATGACTTTCCCGCACCGCCTTATGCGGGTGATGCTTTTGGAACAGGTTTACCGCGCCTTTATGATAAACGCGGGGAGCGAATATCACAAATGACAAGTTCATAACTTATAATGTGATATACGATGAAGTCAAAAATTTTTACCAAAGCTTCGGCGGAAAGAAGTGCGTTATAGGCTATTCCCTGCAAAACCGCGAAATTTTCGCATTTCACATAGGCGAAGTTTACGGCAGGCAGTTCATAGCCGTTTACGCCGTGCACGGCAGGGAGTGGATTACAGCCCGTCTTGCCATAAAGCACATTAAAAAGGGTATAAAAAAGGGTTGCGGCGGGGGCTGGATTATTCCCCTTTTAAACCCCGACGGGGCGACCGTCTCGCAGGAAAAATATCCCTTATGGAAGGCTAACGCCCGCGGTGTGGACATAAATTGCAATTTCGACGCCGATTGGGGGAACGGCAGGCTCAACACCCGCACCCGCGGCAGCGAAAACTGCATAGGCGACAGACCTTTTTCCGAACCCGAAACGCTCGCCATTAAAAATTTCACGTTAAAGATAAACCCGTCCGTCACGTTCGGCTTCCACACAAAGGGCGGGGAAATTTATTGGGAATACGGCGGCAGGGGCGACGTTGCGGGCGCGCGGCTTATTGCGCGGAGCACGGGCTACAAGGTCCATAAAATCTACGGCAGCTGCGGCGGCTACAAGGATTGGTGCATACAAAAACTCGGCATAGTTTCATACACCGTGGAGTGCGGCGACGACAGCCTTTCCCACCCCATAAAAAAGCTGTACAAACTAAGAAAATGCTATAACGTGTTGAATTACTTCACATCTCATTATGGAAAATAAATTTATGAAAGCCGCGCTGCGTTGCGCGGAAAAAGCGCTTGAAGAGGGCGAGGTGCCCATAGGCGCCGTGGTGGTGCAGGACGGGAAAATCATATCCCGCGGGCACAACAGGCGCACAAAAAGACAGATAGCCACCGCCCATGCCGAAATAGAGGCGATAGAAAAAGCGTGTAAAAAACTCAACAGCTGGCGCATACCCGGCTGTGAAATTTACGTCACCCTCGAGCCCTGCCCCATGTGCCTCGGGGCTATGCTCAACGCCCGCATCAAAAAAGTGTATTTCGGCGCCTACGAGGCAAAAGGGCGCTCGATGACGGCGGAAATAGCTTCTTCCAACATCTTAAACCATAAAATCGAGGTGGAAGGGGGAGTTATGGAGGCAAAATGTGCCCAAATCCTGTCCGACTTCTTTTCGGAAATGAGAAAGAGAGACAAAGATTAAAAAATGCTTTGTGGGAATTTTTCAATTTTTAAAATAACGGTATTGAGTTGACATTGCCGCGCGCGCATTATAAAATGGATAAGCAGCAAATACTGCGGGTAAACGCGGGCGTCTGCAAAAGAAAAAATCGTAGGAGTATTCTTTATGATCAACCATGGCAACGAAATAAAGATTTTTGCCGGCAATTCCAACAAGCCGCTTGCCGAGGCAATAGCGGCAAAGCTCAGCACAACTCTCGGCAAAATGGAACTTACCCACTTTTCGGACGGTGAAATATACGTGCGCTTCGAAGAATCCATCCGCGGAACCGACGTGTTCCTCGTGCAGTCCACAAGCGCCCCCGTAAACACCAATCTCATGGAACTGCTCATAATGATAGACGCTGCAAAGCGCGCCAGCGCAGGCAGAATTACGGCGGTTATACCCTATTTCGGCTATGCCAGACAGGACAGAAAAGCCCGCTCGCGTGAGCCGATAACCGCAAAGCTCGTTGCAAACCTCATAACATCCGCGGGCGCGGACAGGGTTCTCACCATGGATTTGCACTGCATGCAGATACAGGGCTTTTTCGATATCCCTCTGGACAACCTTGTCGGCGGTCCCACGCTCTATAACTATTTCAAACCGAAAGTGGACGAAAACTTCGTCGTCGTTTCGCCCGATATAGGCTCGGTTGCCCGCGCGCGTAAGGTCGCGGAGAGGATGAACGCAAAGATGGCGATAATAGACAAGCGCCGTCCCAAAGCCAACGTAATGGAAGTTATGCACATAATCGGCGACGTGAACGGCAAAAATTGCCTTGTGGTCGACGACATGATAGACACTGCGGGCACGATAGTGCAGGGCGCTAACGCCTTAAAAGAGGCGGGCGCAAAGGAAATTTACGCCTGCTGTTCGCACGGGGTGCTTTCGGGACCCGCTATCGAGCGCCTCGCTTCTTCGCCCATTTCGGAGCTGGCTATGCTCGACACGATAAATATCCCCAAAGAGAAGATGCTTCCGATGTTCAAGATGATTTCCACCGCGCCGATCTTCGCTTCGGCGATCGAAAACGTCTATCTCGACAAATCCATGTCGAAAATTTACGATTGAGTCAAAAGCCGCTGAACGCGGCTTTTTGTTTAAGGTCAGATTATGTATATAATTGTCGGACTCGGCAATCCCGAGGAAAAATATATAAAAACTTTTCATAACATGGGTTTTCTCGCGGCGGGCGACGTCGCCGAAAAGTTGGGCGTGAAGTTTCGCAAAAAGGAGTGCGAAGCCCGCGTCGCCGAAGCGTTTATAAACGGCGAAAGGGTTATAATAGCCTGCCCCGTCACATACATGAACAACAGCGGGCGCGCGGTCAAACAGCTTTTAAACAAGTACAAAACCACGCCCGACCGCCTTGCGGTAATTTACGACGACTACGACCTGCCCAAAGGCAAGGTGCGCATACGCCCTTCGGGGAGCGCGGGTACGCATAACGGGATGCGTTCGGTCGTGGCGGAAATAGGTACGCAAAATTTTACCAGAATAAGGATAGGTATACGCGACGACGAAGTGGACGTGCCCCTTATAAACTATGTGCTGTCGGAAGTAAAAAAAGAGGATTACGAGCTGTTTATTTCGGCTTGCAACCGCGCCGCGGACGCCGCTGCAGACCTTGCCAAAGGGCGTTCCGTAGAGGACGTAATGACGGCTTATAACGGCTGAAACGCGATACATATTGCATTTTTATAAAAAAGCGGTAGAATTGTGAACAAAAATTTTTTCACCCCCCGCAATCTTTCGGACGAATATTTTGCCCTTTTTGAACAGACCCGCCTCGGTATTCCGACGGCGGCTTTCGGGCTGTCCGACGCCAACAAATATCTAATTGCGGCGGCTGCCCCTAATAAAATTTTATACGTTACCGCGGACGGCGTTTCCGCGCGGAAAGCTTACGAAGCCATGTCCGTTCTTTCGGGCAGGCGCTGTGTTTTTCTGCCCGCCAAAGACGATGTGATCTTATATAAGGACGCCCTTTCCAAAGACGCCATCTTCAACCGCAACGTCGCCCTTTCGGGCATAGCTTCGGGCGCGGAAATCATAGTTGCGGAAGCCGAAGCGCTGATGCAGCCCGTTTCTTCGCGCATAGAAAAACTCACCTTTAAAAAGGGAGAGGAATACGACTACCAAAGCCTTCCCGGGCGGCTTGTCGCCATGGGCTACTCCCGCGAGTATGCGGCGGAAAGCAAGGGAAGTTTTGCCGTGCGCGGCGATATTCTCGACATTTTCCCCGTCAACTGCGAAAATCCCGCCCGCGTAGACTTTTTCGGCGATACGGTAGAAAAGATCCGCCCTTACGACGCGGCGAGCGGCGAGCGGCTGGAAGAGGCGGTCTCTCTCGAAATAGTTTCGGCGGCGGAGTGCGTATATACGCAAGACGACTTCGTGCGGGTGCGGCAAATTTTCGATGCCGAACTCAAAAAATCGCCCGACGCCAAAGCCTATAACCGCGCCCGCGAGATCTGCGGCGAAATAACCGAAAAAATGGCGGCGGGCGTGCCGTTTGCCGGCGCGTCTTTCGTGATGCCCCTTCTCCGGAACACCTGCTCCGTATTCGATTTGTTAAACGAAGACACCTTAATAATATTCGACGAGTGCAAGCCTGTTTCCGACAGGATGGACGCGGCATACCGCGAGCACAGGGAGAGGGTTGCGGAGCTTATAAAGGGCGGCGAAGCCATGAGCTTTTCGTACTGCCAGCTCCTGCCGCCCGAAAAAGTAGTCGAAAAATTTTTCTCCTACCGCAATCTCGCGGTACAGACTTTCACTTCTTCCACGGCGTTTTTCAAACCGCTCAAAACCTTTTCGTTCAAGAGTACGCCCGCCCCGTCATATTTAAATTCCCTGCCGCAGTTTATCGCCGACGCGGGTAGCTGGTTGCAGAACGGCTACAGGATTTTGGTGTTCTGCGCAAGCTCCGAAAGAAAGGCAAAGCTCTGCGATGCCCTGTACGACGGGTATCTTCCGGCAAACCCCGTGCCCGACAGGCTGGAAGCGTTGCGCGGGATATCCGTTTCCGAAGAGGAATTTGCCCACGGTCTCATTATCCACGAGTGCAAACTCGTTATAATCGGCTCTTCCGACCTGTACACAAAAGCCGTAACTAAGCGCATAAGGCGCAAGCGTGGCGATATGTTCTCCGCGCCCGAAATAGGTGATTACTGCGTACACGAACAGCACGGCATAGGTAAAATAACGGGTACGCGCAAAATAGAGACGACGGAGGGCGTTAAGGAATATATCGCGGTGCAGTACAAGGGCGGCGATATGCTGTACGTGCCCGTCGAACAGATGGACGCGCTCTCCAAATACGTCGGCGAAAGCGAGCCCGCCCTTTCGGGATTGGGCGGCGCGGAGTTCGAAAGGGTAAAGGAAAGGGCGAGACAGTCCATAAAAAAACTCGCCTTCGATTTAAAGGAACTCTATGCCGAACGCAGCAAAAGAAAGGGATTCGCCTTTCCCGAAAACGCCGCAATGATGCAGGAATTCGAGGACGCCTTCCAATACGAAGAGACCCCCGACCAGCTGCTTTCCATAGAGGAGATAAAAAGGGACATGTGTTCGGACAAGGTCATGGACAGACTCCTCTGCGGCGACGTCGGGTACGGCAAAACCGAAGTCGCCCTCCGCGCGGTGTATCTTGCCGTTCTCGGCGGCAAGCAGGCGGCGATTATGTGCCCCAGCACCGTGCTTTCCGAACAGCACTACAACACGGCTTGCGAAAGGTTTAAAGAATTCGGCGTGCGCGTGGATAAACTAAACCGTTTCAAAACGCCCGCACAGCAGGCTCAAACGCTAAAAGAACTTGCAGAGGGCAATATAGACCTGATAATAGGTACGCACAGGTTGCTGTCCTCCGACGTCGCTTTTTACGACCTCGGGCTTTTGGTTCTCGACGAAGAACAGCGTTTCGGCGTGGAGCACAAGGAGAAGATAAAGCACGTAAAAAAGGACGTGGACTGCCTCACCATGACCGCAACGCCCATACCCCGCACCCTGCACATGTCGCTTGCGGGGATAAGGGATATATCCACCATAAACACCCCCCCGCAAAAGCGGCTTCCCGTGCAGACCTATGTTGTGGAAGAGAGCGAAACTTTAATGCGCGACGCCGTCATACGCGAAATTTCCCGCGGGGGGCAGGTGTTCATACTTTATAACAGGGTGGAGACCATAGCGGCTTTCACCGAAAAGATCCGCGCCATCGTTCCCGAAGCGCGCGTAACCTTCGCGCACGGCAGGATGAGCGGGGAATCGCTCGAAAACTCCGTGTTCGCCTTTTACCGCGGCGAGTACAACGTGCTCGTCACCACAACGATAATAGAGAACGGCATAGACCTTCCCAACGCGAACACTATTATAGTGATAGACAGCGACCGTTTGGGTATATCCCAGCTTTACCAGCTCCGCGGCAGAGTGGGCAGAAGCTCCCGTCTCGCACAGGCGTATTTTACTTTCAAGGGCGAAAAGGTATTGACCTCCGACGCCACCGAACGCCTTAAAGCGATAATGAAGTTTACAGAGTTGGGTTCGGGCTTTAAAATAGCCATGCGCGACCTCGAAATACGCGGCGCGGGCAACGTCCTCGGCGCCGAACAGCACGGGCATATGGACAAAGTGGGCTATGAGCTGTATTCCAAACTCCTCAAAGAAGAGCTCACGGGCGAAACGCAGGTTTCGGCGGAGCTCGACATGAGGATAACGGCGTATATCCCCGAAAACTATATAGAGAGCAGCGCGGGGCGCATGGATTGCTACAAGCAGATAGCCGAAATAAACTCCAACGAGGATTACAAGCGGGTATACCGCTCCATAGAGGACAATTACGGCAAAATGCCCGACGAGACCGCCAACCTTCTTATAATAGCCATGCTCAAATCCCTTGCCCGCAAATTCAACGTAAAAAAGATCACTGTCAGCAAGGAACTCAACTGCATAGAGCTTCCCTCTTTAAACGTTTTAAAAGACGGCGGGCTTGCCGCCGCGCTCGAAGAATACAAAAGGGGCGTCACCCTTTCCATGGCGCGCGCCCCGCTTTTGATCTTCAAAAACAACTCCGAACCGCTGAAAACTATCGTAAATATGTCAAAATTTTTAAAATTTGCTATTCAAGGCGCTTAAATTATTTGCTATAATATTAAAATTATTATATAATGGTTAAAGATTTTACATGCTCTTATCATTGCGTGTAAACTTTACCGGAGTTCTTATTATGAAAAAGAAAAGATTAATCGGCGCTTCAATGCTCGCGGCTTCCATAGCCGTAACTGCGTCTTTCACGGGTTGTTCGCTCGTTTCGGCAAATTCCAACGCGGACATGGCGCAGGTCATAGCCACTGTAAACATATCCGCGGCGGACGGCATGACCGAAAACGACAGCCGCCTTGTTTCGGAATACAAAAGCGCGGTGGGCACGGGTTCGGTCATAAAAAGGGAACTTCTCGCATATTTTTTAAATGCGGGCTATTCACAGGTGCAGAACGGCGCGTCCTATGCCGACGTATTCGAATCGCTGCTCGACAGCCTTATACAAAACCAGGTGCTTACGCAGTACGCCGTAATGTACGTTTTGGATTACAAGGCTGAAAAGGAAGACCTTACTCCCCAAACAATTTTAAACGAGTACAATTCCAAAGAGACCTATTCCTTAAAGCTCGAGTACTTGCTGAACGACCGTTTCGCCTATCCCGACGACCCCGACAAGGACGTAAAAATAGCAAAATACAACCTGTATTCTTCCATAAACTCTGCGATAGACTCCTATGAAGAAACCTATCTCGACGACGAAGACAGCTCTTCGGGTTCGGGCAGCAGGGCTACCCCGGGCGGCGTAGACGCCACCCGCGAGGATTACTATCCCGCAAAGGAAAACAAGGAGCTTGACTACAACGTCTATACGGGCTATCCCGGATACAGGCTCGCCGACAGCGGAAAGTATCAGGAAGACGCGCACGACGGCACCACCAAAGCCACCCGCATAAAGGCGTATAACGACTTTTTGTCGTCGCTCGTAAGAAACGGGCTTGTGGATCCCAAAGAGGAAAATCTCACCGATATAATTAACGGCGTAGATTATATAGGCAAGGAATACGAAGGTCAGCTCGAAGCTCGCCTTCTCGAAAAATATTACGACCTGTACGAAGAAGAGCAGGAAGCCAAACTTGCCGGCGGCGATTACGGATATATCGAAAAGGTCTACAACGACCTTCTCAGAAGCGACAAAAGCAAAAACGGCAAGGTTTCGGGTTTCAGCTCCACAATGGACAATTTCTCCGATTCTTCGTTCATACTCTATTCGCCCGACACCGAGGGCGAAGGCACTTTCGGGTACGTATATAATATTTTAATGCCTTTCAGTACGGTGCAGAGCGCAAGGCTCACGCAGTTGCAGTCCGCCGAAGGCAACAAGGACGAAGACGGCAACTACAATATTAATTATTACACGGCGCGCAACAAGTTGCTCAGGGAAATAAAAACCTACGACCGCCGCGACCCTTGGTTCAACGGTTCCACCGATTACTCTTTCAAAGCGACGGACGACAATTATTTCGACTACCACAAAGATGAACCTAATCCCTATCAGGGTGCGTCGCGCGGGTATCTGTTCTTCGAAAACAATCTCACCGACCCCTCGCATTACGAGCCTCTCGAAAAGTATGACGGCAGATATGCCTATAACGGCTATGTGTACGAAAAGGCGGAAGGCGGCTATGTGCTCGTTCCCAACCAACTCACCATAGACGATATGCTCAAGGAGTTCACGGCTTACGTAAACTTCGTTTTAGGCGACGACGGCGAGGCAAGTTATACCGATAACGATGCTACATTCGACGACCTTACGGATCTCTATTCTAACGAGGAAAAGAAAGAGATAAATTACGAAAACTTCATATACGCTACAGGCAAAGTAGAGTTTAACGGCAATCCCGACGAAAAGAGTTACAGGGGCAACCTGTTCAACAAGGACAGCGCGCAATACAAAGCTCTTTCCGCCGCAAACGAGTTGCAGTATGCCTACACGACCGATACCAGCGTACTTTCGCGTTACGTAGGCTATTCGGTTGCGCTCGGCGATTCCACGGGCTATATCAAGGAATTCGAGGCGGCGGCGCATAAGGCGATAGAAAGTGGTGCAGGTTCTTTTGTGGTATGCGGCGGCGATTACGGTTGGCACCTCATCTATGTGACCTACACGTTCGGCAAACCCGACGGTAAAAATAATATTGGCGGCGACGAGTATTCGCCCGATTGGCAGAACAACGTAGGCGTGGAGGGCACGTTTGAAAATCTGTTCTACGAGTGGATAAAATCTACCGAAATAGACCAGATTTCCACGACCCGCAGAACCCAGCTCATTTACCAGTTCGACAGCGACGCAACCGTTACCAAATACCGTGAAAGGTATAAGGACTTGCTCGAGCTCGACGCCTGACGCAAACCAATAAAAACATGCTCGCGCAATCCGCGTTGTATGCGGATTGCGCGAAATTTATTTTAAAGGACTATTTCAGGCATGAAAATATGGCAAGCGGTGGTTTTGGGGCTTGTACAGGGTCTCACCGAATTTTTGCCCGTCTCTTCGTCGGGGCATCTGTCGTTTTTCGGCAATGTATTGAACGTAAGTACGCAAAACGCGCAGCTTGTGGCGCTTATATTGCATTTGGGTACGCTTACGGCAGTGTGCGCGGTATTTTTCAAAGACATAGCCGCGCTGTTTAAAAAGCCATTTACGACCCTCGGCTACTTGATAATCGCCTCTGTACCCGCGGCGGTTTTCGGGGTAATTTCCAGCCTTTGCGACCTCGATTTTTGGTTTTACGATTGGGAGTGGGCGGCTGTACTGCTTGCCGTCTGCTTTATGTGCACGGCGGCTCTGCTGCTCTGCACGGAAATCTGCGTAAAGCGCAGAAATAAAGCCCTGCCCCTTAAATTTAAGGTAATAATTCCTATGGGGCTGGCGCAGGCTGTGGCTATTTTTCCGGGGATTTCGCGCAGCGGCGCAACTATCTGCGCGGGAAGTCTTGCGGGCGGCAACGCGGAAGAAACGGCTAAATTTTCCTTCCTCATGTCCATACCCGTAATTTTGGGCGGGTTTGTGCTCGAATTGGGCAAGGGGCTTGCCGACGGCAGCCTTAAAGCCGATTTGGCGGCGGGCGGCGCGGAGTATGCCGCGGCAATCGCGCTTGGCTTCATAGTTTCGGCTGTCGCGGGGCTTGTCGCCATAAAGGTAATGCTAAAAGCCATAAAAAAGGCAAATTACAAGTGGTTCAGCCTGTATCTCGTCCTTTTGGCGGTCACCTGCATTGTCCTTAAATGCGTAAACGTCTTTTGACTAAACTTATAATATATAAATAATAAAGAAATGTTCAGCCCCGCCGCGGGCGGGGCTGAACATAAAAGACCGCCCAAAAGCGGTCTTTTGTTTTACAAAAAAGCTGTGCAGTCTTTTTTGCCGGAATATGCCGAAGCGTAAACCTTACAGGTGGCTCCTTCAAAGCTTCCTTATGGCACACCGAAGTAACTGTTTAGTGCTGCTATATCCCTATCCTGACACGGTTCGCAGCCCTCGGTTGCATAAGACCTTGCTATCAACGCTCCTTATAAGGCGCGGCCTTCCACATATGCCGTCGAGAAAGACGGTCGGCTCTGCTATTGCGGATTGCAGATACAGGGCACCGCAAACTCCCCGCCCAGCACAGTATAGCCATTGTAACAGATTTATTATAATTTTGCAAGTAAAATAATTAATAGCTTGACTTTTTTTTGTGCGGTATTTAGAATAAATATTGTTGTACGGAATTATAATACCGTTAAGCCTTGCGCTCGTTCGGGGCGCAAAAAGGAGATTTATGGCAGAAAATTGCAATCACAACTGTTCGTCTTGCGGCAAAAGTTGCTCCTCCCGCGATAAAGAGAGCCTTTTAAAAAAGCCGCACCCGATGAGCCAAATCAAAAAGACGATAGCCGTGGTGAGCGGTAAAGGCGGTGTGGGCAAATCCATGACCTGCGCACTGCTCGCCGCCGCCGCGCAGGATAAAGGGCTTGTAACCGCAGTAATGGACGCCGATATTACGGGTCCTTCCATACCCAAAATGTTCGGCTTGCACGAAAGGGCAAAGGGAAGCGAAAGCGGAATTCTTCCCGTCGTAACGGAGAGCGGCATACAGGTTATGTCCATGAACGTACTGCTCGAAAACGACAGCGAGCCGGTGGTTTGGCGCGGTTCGCTCATTTCGGGCACCGTAATGCAGTTCTGGACGGACGTTATTTGGACGGGCGTGGACATAATGTTCATAGACATGCCCCCCGGCACGGGCGACGTGCCTTTGACCGTGTTCCAGAGCATACCCATCGACGGCGTGATAATCGTCACCACCCCGCAGGATCTCGTCGGCATGATAGTGGAAAAGGCAGTCAATATGGCTGAAATGATGAATATCCCTATTCTCGGCATAGTCGAAAACATGAGCTATATCAAATGCCCCGACTGCGGCAGAAAGATCAACGTTTTCGGCAAGAGCAGTGCGGACGAAGTTGCAAAGGCGCACAATATTTCCGCCGTTGCAAAACTGCCCATAGACCCCGCGCTCACCGAAGCCGCGGATTACGGCAGGATAGAGGACAAGTCCGCTTGTCTCGGCGAATTTTTAAACGAGATTTTAAAAAATTAATTTTTACTTCTTTATAACGGCGCCGCGCAAATTTTGCGCGACGCCGTATTTTTTTAATTTTTTTTGGGATTTTTGCTCCTTACGCTTGACAAACCGTCGCCGAAATGTTACAATAACAACTGTTATTAATAACAAACGTTATTATTTAAGGTGAACTTGTGCCCGCAAAAAAAACCGTATCAAAAGAGATGATAATAGAAGCTGCGCTCAAGATAGTGCGCAAAAGCGGAATGGACGGCTTAAACATGCGTACGCTTGCAAAGGAGTGCAAATGTTCCACCCAGCCGCTGTATCTTTCATTTAAAAACGCGGAGAGCATAAAAGCCGAAGTCGCCGACAGAATCTTTAAGATATATTTAAAATACCGCGACGACGAGATAGCCCGCGCCGAATTCCCCGCCTACAAGGCTACGGGGATGGCGTACATCCGCTTTGCCCAAGAGGAAAAGGAATTTTTCAAATATCTGTTTATGCGCAACCGTGCAGGCGAAAGCGCGGGCAAAGAGGAAGCCGATTTTGCGGATATGAAAAACTTTGTTTCGGCAAATTACGGCTTGCAGGCAAAAGCCGCCGGGTCGCTGCACACGCACATGTGGATTTGGGTGCACGGCATAGCCGCAATGTACGCCACGGGTTTTCTCGATTGGGACCGCCAAACGGTAAGCGACATGCTTACCGAAATATTTTTGGCGCTAAAATACAGGATAGGTTAATAAAGCCGCGGCGCGGCTTTAATAGGGGGAATATGGACGACGGTAAAATAATCGAAGTCGAAGGGCTTTATAAATCTTTCGGCGAAGTAAAGGCGGTGGACGACCTCACCTTTTGCGTAAAGCGGGGCGAGCTGTTCGCCTTTTTGGGCGTGAACGGCGCGGGCAAATCCACTACCATAAATATAATAAGCGGAATTTTAAAAAAAGATTTGGGCAGGGTGACGGTATGCGGCAGTGAAGTGGACGCAAACCCCGCGCAGATAAAATCAAGGCTGGGGATAGTATTCCAGAATTCCGTGCTCGACAGGCGGCTTTCTGCTTACGACAATCTCAAAAGCCGCGCGGCGATGTACGGCATTTTCGGGGAGGACTTCAACAAGCGGCTTAAAGAACTGTGCGAAATGCTGGAGCTCGAAGAAATTTTAAAGCGCCCTCTTTTCAAGCTTTCGGGCGGGCAAAAGAGGCGCATAGACATAGCCCGAGCCATCGTGCACGGTCCCGAACTTCTTATTTTGGACGAGCCGACTACGGGGCTCGACCCCAAAACCCGTTTAACGGTATGGGCGGTCGTCGAAAAACTGAGAAAGGAAAAGGGGCTTACCGTATTTTTGACTACCCATTATATGGAAGAAGCCGCAAACGCCGATTACGTGGTAATTCTCGACGGCGGCAAAAAGGCGGCGGAGGGAACTCCCCACCTGCTTAAAAACGAGTATGCGAGCGACTTTATCCGCTTTTACAGCCGCACCGATGAGGCTGAAGAGATCCTGCGCGCCGAAGGCTTCCCTTTAAAGAGGGAGCGCGGCTTTCTCGAAGCCGAACTCAAAGGCACCCGCAGCGCAACCGAATTGATTTTGCGGCACCCGCAGCTCTTCGAAGATTACGAAATTTTAAAGGGAAATATGGACAACGTGTTCTTAAAGGTCACGGGCAAGGACATAAAGGAGGACTGAAATGACAGAATTCAAAAAGCTGTGCGCGCTCGTCTCGCGCAACGTCAAGTGCTATTTTAAGGACAAATTTCTGTTTCTGGTATCGCTTATAACCCCCATGATATTGCTCGTGCTGTTCGTTACCTTTTTAAGGAGCGTTTATATACAGTCCTTCAACTCCGTATTCTCTGCGTTCGGCTTTACGCCCGCAAACAACAGGGTCACGGAAGGGCTGGCGGGGGCGTGGCTGCTTTCTTCCGTGCTTTCGGTCTGTTCGGTTACGGTTGCAGTCTGCTCCAACGCCGTTATGGTAAACGATAAAACGGAAAATACCATAAACGACTTGCGCGTGTCGCCCGTAAGCGGCGTAACCGTATCGGTCGCCTATTTTATTGCAAACTATATAGTAACTTTAATAGTTATGCTCGCCGTCGCCGCAATAGGATTTATATATCTTGCAATAGTCGGTTGGTATATACCCGCGGCAAACGTTTTCGCCGTTTTCGGCGATCTGCTGCTTCTGGTGCTGTTCGGAACTCTTCTTTCGGGAGTTATCGAAAGCTTTATTTCCACTCAGGGCGGGCTGTCGGCGGTTTCAACCCTCGTTTCCTCGCTGTACGGCTTCATATGCGGCGCGTACATGCCCCTGTCGCAGTTTGCCGCCGGAGTGCGCAACGTTATAACGGCGCTTCCGGGCACGTCGGGCGTGGGGATTTTGCGTTGGCACTTCATGGAAGGGTATATTGCCGAGTTCGGCGCTGCGGGGCTTAACGAATACGGTCAAAAAGCCCTTTTGGACGGCTTTGACGGCAACATGTACATAGGCGGCACCCAAATCCCGCTGTGGGCAATGTACGCAATAATTTCGGGCACGTGCGCCCTGCTTCTCGCCGCGTATATCGCGACGGTGGCTATAAAAAACAGGAAAAAATAGCCGCACGGTAATCTTTTTGGCTGTTAAAGGCTGTTTTTTGTTGCGGGGAAGCCCTTAAAAATGTATAATATTTAAGTAAAAAATAAAAAAAGGAAAAAACATTATGCAGAAAAGAAGATTAAAAAAGTATGCTAAGCTCATCGTAAAATGCGGTCTGAACGTAAAAAGAGGGCAGGAAGTAATCATCCGTTGCGGACTCGACCAGCCCGAATTCGTCACAATGGTAGTGGAAGAGTGCTACAAGGCAGGCGCGGAGCGCGTAAAGGTGGAGTGGTCGTACCAGCCCGTAACCAAACTCGCTTACGAGCACAGGTCGCTTAAATCCCTCTCCGACTTCACCGAAGTCGAAAGGGCGGAGTGGCAGAGAAAGGTGGACAAGCTCACCTGCCTTCTCTGGCTCGATTCCGACGATCCCGACGGACTTGCGGGCACGGACAGCGAAAAAATCGCACAGGCTAACGTTGCGCGCTATCCCTTTATAAAGCCCTTCCGCGAGGCGCTCAACGGCAAATACCAGTGGTGCATAGCCGCCGTTCCGGGCAAGGAGTGGGCTAAAAAGATTTTCCCCGGTCTCTCCGCATCCGCAGCGGTGGAAAAACTTTGGGAAGCCATTTTAACGGCATCCCGCGTGGACGACGACCCCATCGCCGCCTGGAAAGCGCATAACGAAAACCTCGCCCGCCATTGCAACCTCTTAAACGGTTTCCGCCTTGTAAGCCTCGAATACAAGAGCAGCAACGGCACCGACTTTAAAGTAGGCTTAAATCCCGTCGGCAGGTTCGTCGGCGGCGGCGAGACCACGTTGAGCAAAAAGATATACTACAATCCCAATATTCCCAGCGAGGAAGTTTTCACGTCTCCCATGCGCGGTATGGCGGAGGGCACGGTAGTTGCCACAAAGCCTTTGTCCTATCAGGGCAAGCTTATCGAAAATTTCCGCATCCGTTTCAAAGACGGCAAAGCGGTGGAGGTACACGCCGAAAAAAATCAGGACGTTCTCGAAAAAATGATCTCCATGGACGAGGGCGCCGCATACCTCGGCGAGGTGGCTTTAATAGCTTACGACAGCCCCATAAACAATTCGGGAATACTCTTCTATAACACCCTGTTCGACGAAAACGCAAGTTGCCATCTCGCGTTGGGCAAGGGCTTTAACGAGTGTGTGCAGGGCTATGAAACCATGACCACGGAGGAGTGCATAAAGGCGGGCATAAACGAATCCATGATACACGTGGACTTTATGATGGGAAGCAAAGATATGGACATAATTGGCGTCACCGCCGACGGGAAGAGAGTGCAGATATTCAAAAACGGCAATTGGGCGATTTAACGGCGGAAGTTAAGAAGTACAAAAAAGCGCGGTTTTGCCGCGCTTTTTTAATGTTTAAATAGTACTATGCCACGCATAATCGGTGTTTTTTCGGCGAAAACCGCTCAAATTACGTTCAGTACAAAAAATTTTAGATAGCTTGTCTCGCCCTCGCCGAGCGGCGCGGGGTGATCGGGAGCCTGCGTTTTTACTTCAACTTTTCTCACGCGTCTGCCGCTCTCTTTTGCGGCTTGACGCAGGGTGTTTTCGAACAGCGTTTCCGACATGTGCTGCGAGCAGGAGCAGGTGATCAAAAAGCCGCCGCTCTTAACTATCTTCATTGCCGTAAGATTAATGTCCTTATAACCTCTGCAGGCGTCTTTTACTTCGTCCGCGGTCTTGCAAAATGCGGGGGGATCGAGGATTACCGTATCAAAAGTTTTGCCCTCTTTTTTATAGGCGCGCAACTCTTCGAACACGTCGCCGCGCACCGTCGTTATGTTGCCAAAGCCGTTCAGCGCCGCGTTGGCGCGTACGCTTTTTAGGGCGGTTTCCGAAATGTCGAGCGCCGTCACTTTGTCGGCGACGGTTGCGGCGTTAAGCGAAAACCCGCCGCAGTTGCAAAAGCAATCCAAAACTTCGCCGCGGCAATATCTGCGCGCCGCAAGCCTGTTTTCTTTTTGGTCGAGGAAGTATCCCGTCTTTTGCCCGTGCTTTATGTCTGCAAGCATCTTAATTCCGTTTTCGCATATTTCGGCAAAGTCGGGCACTTCGCCGTACAAAACGCCCGTGGTTTCGGGCAGACCCTCTTTTTGGCGTACGGACACGTCGCTTCTCTCGTAAATGCCTTTCGGCGAAAACAGTTCGGCAAGGCACCCGGCTATCATGCTCTTTCTCAAATCTATGCCGAGGGAGAGGCACTGCATAACTATATAATCGCCGTACTTGTCGCATATCAGCGCGGGCAGCCCGTCCGCTTCCGCAAAGACCATCCTGTAATTGTCCGAATATCCCAGCCTCAGCCTGTAGTCGTTCGCCTCTTTCAGTTTTTTCAAATAAAAGTCTCTGTCGTCAACTTCGTTGCCGCGGATAAATATCCGCACAAGGATTTTGGAGGCATGGTTTATGTAACCCTTGCCTATAAACCTGCCGTCGTGGGAATACACCGCGGCAAGGCTGCCGTTTTTGTCTTTGCCCTCCGTCTTTGCAACTTCGTTTGCGTAGACCCAGCTGTGCCCTTCCAAAAGCCGTTTTTCTTCGTTCTTTTTCAAATAAACAGAATATGCCATACGGGAATTTTACCAAATTATAATTATAATTGCAAACGCATTTAATATAATTTGCTTTTTCGGGGCATAAATGTTATAATTTTACGGTATGCGCAAGCTTTTGAAATATCTTAAAAACTACAGGGCGCAGGCGGTCACTGCGCCGCTGTTCAAATTCATAGAAGCCTGTTTCGAACTGTTCGTTCCCGTAATAGTCGCAGCTATAATCGACAACGGCGTTACGGGCGGCAGGGGAACGGGCTATATCGTTTACGCATGCCTTATTCTCATCGCCCTCGGTTTTGCGGGGCTTGCAGCGTCGGTATCCGCGCAGTATTTCGCCGCGCGCGCCGCCGTGGGCTTTTCGGAAGAACTCCGCCGCGACCTTTTCCGCAAAATGCAATCCCTGCCGTACGGTTGCGCGGACGAGTTGGGCACTCCCAAAATGATTACGCGCATCACTTCGGACGTCAACCAGCTTCAGTCGGGGGTAAACCTTGTATTAAGGCTGTTCATGCGTTCGCCCTTTATAGTTTTCGGCGCCACCGCCATGGCGTTTGCCATAAGCGCGGTTGCGGGCGGGATATTCGCCCTTTCGGTGGGCGCGCTGTTCATAATAGTGTTTGCCGTAATGTTCGTATGCGTCCCCTTATACAAAAAGGCGCAGTCGCGCCTCGACGGCGTCACTACGGTCACCCGCGAATCGCTTACGGGCGCAAGGGTCATCCGCGCTTTCTGCAAAGAGGACGACGAAATTTCCGAATTCCGCTACCGCAACGGCAACCTCAAAAAATCCCAGATCTTCGTCGGCAAAATTTCGGCGTTGACAAACCCGTTGACCTATGCAATAGTAAACGTCACCATAATTGTTTTGCTCTATACGGGCGCGGTGCAGGTGGGCGAGGGCGTTTTGACGCAGGGCAAGGTTATCGCGCTGTACAATTACATGTCGCAGATACTCGTCGAGCTTATAAAACTCGCAAATCTCATAATAACTGTCACAAAATCTTTTGCGAGCGCGGGCAGAATATCCGAAGTCCTCGAAATGCAAAAAACTCTAATTTCGGGCGAGCCCGCCGCAGGCGAAGTGTTTAAGGGCGCGGGCGCGGAAGTGGAATTCGTCAACGTGTGCGCCAACTACAACGGCGGCGAAGTCAACGCGCTCGACGGCATTTCCTTTACCGCGGAGAGCGGGCAGACTATAGGAATTATAGGCGGCACGGGTTCGGGCAAGACCACGCTCGTAAATCTTATACCGCACTTTTACGACGCCGTTTCGGGCGAAGTGCTCGTAAACGGCATAAACGTAAACCGCATAGGCGACGAAAAGCTGAGGGAATCCTGCGGGATAGTGCCCCAGCGCGCCGTTCTTTTTGAGGGCACTCTGCGCGAAAATATCCGTTGGGGCAAAAACGACGCCACCGACGAAGAAATAATGCAGGCAATTAAAACCGCACAGGCGGAAGAAGTCGTCGCCTCAAAGCCGTCCGGGCTCGACGAAAGGGTGGAGCAGGGCGGCAAAAACTTTTCGGGCGGACAGCGCCAGCGGCTCACAATTGCGCGCGCCCTCGTAAAAAAGCCCAAAATTCTGATACTTGACGACAGCGCGTCCGCGCTCGACTATGCCACGGACGCCGCCTTGAACGCTTCGCTTGAGAAGCTTGACTACCGCCCCACGGTCTTCATAGTTTCCCAGCGAACTTCGTCTATCCGCCGCGCGGATAAAATTCTGGTGCTCGACGGCGGCAAACTCGTCGGAACGGGCACTCACGAACAGCTCTTAAAAGACTGCGCGCTGTACAGGGAAATTCATTTTTCGCAGTTCCCGGAGGAGGACGGAAATGAAAACCCGGCGTAAAGGCATATTCGGGAGAATTTTAAAACAGCTCGCTCCCTACAAATTTTGGGTTGCAGGCGCGCTTTTATTTGCAACGGTCACGGTTGCCGGCACTCTCGCCGTTCCCATTTTTTTCGGCAGAATAATAGACATGATAACCGAACCCGGGCAGATAGATTTGCGGGGCATATGCGCAGAATTCATAAAGACGGGCGCGGCTATAGCGGTCACCTGCCTTTCACAATGGCTTATGGGGGTTATAAACGACCATATAGCCTATAACGCGGTCGCCGATATCCGCCGCGAAGCCTTTGAAAAGATACAAAGATTGCCCCTCGCGTTTTTGGACGGGCACTCTGTGGGCGACATCGTGGGCAGGGTCGTCGCCGACGTGGAGCAATTCTCCGAAGGGTTGCTTATGGGCTTTACGCAGCTGTTTACGGGCGTTCTTACAATAGCGGGCACCCTCGGCGTAATGCTGTATATAAACTGGGTGATAGCGCTCATAGTTTTCGTGCTCACCCCGCTTTCCCTTTTGGTTGCCAAATTCATATCGGGGCGCACCTATTCCATGTTCAGGGAAACTTCCGAAGTACGGGGCGAACAGACTGCGTTCATCGACGAGATGATAGGCAACGTAAAGGTGGTGCAGGCGTTCTCGCACGAGGATGAAAACCTTGAAAAATTCGACGCCGTAAATAAACGCCTCACAAAAGTTTCGGTAAAATCGGTGTTCTTTTCCTCGCTCGTAAATCCCTGTACGCGCTTTCTCAATTCGCTGGTTTACGCCGCCGTCGCGCTTGCGGGCGCGCTGATGCTCGTAAACGGCACACCCCTGCCCGTTGCCTTTTCCGTGGGCATTTTGACAAGCCTTTTGTCTTATGCCAACCAATACGCCAAACCCTTCAACGAAATTTCGGGCGTAGTCGCCGAATTGCAGAACGCGATCGCTTGCGCGGGCAGAATTTACGAAGTGATAGACCAACCCGCCGAAACGCCCGATCTGCCGTCGGCGGAAAGTTTGGGACGGGCGCGGGGCGACGTGGAGCTCAAAAACGTATACTTTTCCTATTCCCCCGCAAAGAGCCTTATAAGCGACGTCTGCGTAAAGGCGGAAGCGGGGCGGCGGATAGCGATAGTCGGATCTACTGGTTGCGGCAAGACCACGCTCATAAATCTTTTAATGCGCTTTTACGACCCCGTTTCGGGTGAAATTTCGGTTGACGGCAAAAACATTTTAAACGTAAAAAGGCAGTCTTTGCGCTCCAACTTCGCAATGGTTTTGCAGGACGTATGGATAAAGAGCGGCACCGTGCGCCAAAATATCGCACTGGGCAAGCCCGACGCCACCGAAGAGGAAGTAATAAAAGCGGCTAAAGCGGCTGACGCCCACAACTTTATAATGCAACTCCCGCAGGGCTACAACACCGTTTTGTCTGAGGACGGCGGCAATCTCTCGCAGGGTCAAAAGCAGCTTCTCTGCATAACCCGCGTCATGCTGGCGGTTCCGCCCATGCTGATTTTGGACGAAGCCACATCCTCAATAGACACCCGCACCGAAATGCGCATACAAAACGCCTTCGGGAAACTGATGGAGGGCAGAACGTGCTTTATCGTCGCCCACAGGCTTTCCACGGTGCAAAACTCCGACCTTATTCTTGTCATGGACGACGGCAGGATAGTGGAAAGGGGAACCCATAAAGAACTTCTCGCCTTAAACGGTTTTTATGCAGAGCTGTTCAACAGCCGCTTTAAAGAAAACCGTCAGACGGCGGTGTCTGAAATAAAAAAATAAAAGGAAAAAAATAAATGCTTTCGGTAAACAACGTTTCATTGCAGTACGGCAGTAAAAAACTCTTCGAGGACGTAAACCTCAGGTTCACAAAGGGAAATTGCTACGGCATAATCGGCGCTAACGGCGCGGGCAAATCCACGTTTTTAAAGGTTCTCAGCGGCGAAATAGAGCCTAACAAGGGCGACGTCACCCTCGACAAAAACGAGAGGATGTCTGTTTTGCAGCAAAACCAGAACGCCTTTGACGACGTCACCGTTTTGCGCGCGGTTATGCTCGGGCACAGGCGGCTTGTGGAAATAATGGACGAAAAGGACGCACTGTACGCCAAGGCGGATTTTTCGGAAGAGGACGGCGTCCGCGCAAGCGAACTTGAAAGCGAGTTTTCCGAACTCGGCGGCTGGGACGCGGAATTCGGCGCGCAGAGCCTTTTGAACGCCCTCGACATAACCGAAGAATATCACTATACCCTAATGCGCGACCTTGACGCAAAGCTTAAAATCAAAGTGTTGCTCGCACAGGCGCTTTTCGGCAATCCCGACGTCCTGTTGCTGGACGAGCCCACCAACAACCTCGATATAAAAACGGTGCGCTGGCTTGAAAATTATCTTCTGGACTTCGAAAACACCATAATCATCGTCTCGCACAACAGGCACTTTTTAAATAAGGTCTGCACCCATATCTGCGACGTGGATTTCGGTAAAATAAACATGGTGCTCGGCAATTACGATTTCTGGTACGAAACCAGCCAGCTGCTTGCACGTCAACAGCGCGACCTCAACAAAAAGAACGAGCAGCGCGCAAAGGAATTGCAGGAATTTATAGCGCGGTTCGCCGCAAACGCTTCCAAATCCCGTCAGGCGACTTCCCGTAAAAAAGAACTCGAAAAGCTTACCATAGCCGACTTTAAACCCTCGCTCAGGAAATATCCCTATATAGATTTCAAATTCGAAAAGGAGATAGGCAACGATATCCTCTCTGTTGAGGGGCTTACCAAAAAGGGCTATTTCGAAAACCTGTCTTTCACCGTCCAGCACGACGAAAAGATAGGCATAGTTTCGGATAAGAGTACAACCGTCTCCATGCTATACGACGTGCTCTGTGGCAAAGTGCGCCCGGACGCGGGCACGGTAAAGTGGGGCAAGACAATTACCTTTTCGTACTTCCCCGAAAACAATAACGAATACTTTCAGGGCTGCGAATACACTCTGGTGGAGTGGCTTTCCCAATTCTCAAAGGACCATTACGAAGAATATCTCCGCGGCTGGCTGGGCAGAATGTTGTTTTCGGGCGAAGAGGCGTTAAAGCAGGCAAAGGTGCTTTCGGGAGGCGAAAAAGTGCGCTGCATGCTCGCAAAGATGATGCTCGAAGGCAGTAATTTCCTGATTTTCGACGAGCCCACAAACCACCTCGACCTCGAATCCATAACCGCCCTCAACAACGGCATGAAAAATTTTAAAGGGTGCATGCTTTTCACCTCGCACGACCAGGAACTCATGAACACCGTCGCCAACAGAATCATAGAAATCAACGGCAACAAAGTTTTCGATAAAACCGTAACTTACGACGAATATCTTGATATTGTAACGAAATAAACGGTAATATTGTACAATATTCGTCAGAAATCGTCAAAAATACCACAAATTATTTTTGAATATTTTACAAAATTATCTTTACAATTCCGAAAATCGGCTGTATAATTTAATCGAACCATCAAATTGAGAGGTAAATTAAATGAAAACAGCGAATATCGCGATTTTTGAGAACAACGAAGAATTTTTACGCGAATTGAAAGGTATTATCGAGAGCGAAGAGGGATTGTCCGTTTGTGCGGCTACTTCTAACGGTAATACGGCGATTGAGTTATTGAAGCAGAACAAGCCCGATGTCGCCATCGTCGATTTGGTTCTTAGCGGTAAAGACGGCATAAGCGTTCTTAAATTCATAAAACAGAGCAATCTGCCGTGTATTCCTATCGCGATAGGTAGCTATCTCGAAGATAAAATAATCAATTCGGCTATCGAAAACGGCGCTGTGTATTACCTTGTAAAGCCCGTCGATCCCGAAACGGTTATCGACCGTATAAAAGATCTGTCCTCCGACAGAGCTATAGACTACCGCGTCGGCGAAAAGCCGCGCGACAAGCGCAAGATAAATTCCATAGACGAAAAGATAAGCAATATTTTTGTGACGATAGGCATACCGCCGCATATTAAGGGATTTACATACCTGCGCGAGGGGATAAAAATGACGGTCGAGGACCAGAGCATTATAAACCGCGTAACAAAAGAGCTTTATCCCAAAATAGGCGAGCGCTTCCAGACCACCGCAAGCAAGGTTGAGCGCGCCATACGGCATGCAATAGAGGTGGCGTGGAATAAGGGCAGGACGGATGCTATCAGCTCGATATTCGGCGCTAAAGTTTATATAGGCAACGAGCGTCCTACCAACAGCGAGTTTATTGCGTTGGTGGCTGATAAGTTGCTGTTGGAAGCGTTAGAATAAACTCCTCCCGTAACCGCGTATAAGCTTCGCAATACTTTGTCGCCTTTACGTTTGTGCTTGGTAAGGCTAACGCCTTCGGTACGACACGTACTTCTTTGTACGATCCCTTCGCAAAATCCGCAGGCTCCTTGTCTTGCTCGCTTCTCCGCGGTTTCCCTTCTTAAATGCTTTCTAATAATAACAAAACCCATTACGAGCTTGTCATTTCGAGGGATATGAGACCCGCGAAGCGGGCGATTGACCGAGAGAATCCCCCCGTGGTCTGCTCATGGCTATTACGAAGAGGGGAACAGCGCACTGTGCTGTTTTGAGAAATCCGCGCTCGTCCCCCGTGGTCTGATCATGGCTATTACGAAGATAAGTAAAAAAGTCTCCTTTAAAAAAACTCGCAGGCATACGTGCCTGTGAGTTTTTTGCATTTTATCATATCCTCATAACGGTGATAACCATTATCGCCGTTACAAAAGCCAAAACGGCGATCCGCGATACAACATACGCCGCCACAAGGCGTTTTGTTTTAATGCGCTTGTATTTCGGTTTGGTCAGCATACCGAAAACTATGTATCCCAAAGCGGCAATTCCTGCGGCTATCAATAAGTACTTGTTTAAAAAATACGCCAGCAGTGAGCATGCGGTTGAAATTGCAAGGCATATCACCGCCGCAATATAAAATCTTTTAGAAACTTTTTCTTCCAAAAGCCGTTTGTTTTCCACGTCTCCGTCAGAAATTAGTTCGTCTATGGAAATTTTAAATAAGTCCGATATCAGCTTTAAACTGTCGATTGCGGGAAAGCCTTTGCCCGTTTCCCATTTGGATACTGCCGTGCGGGTCACATAAATTTTTTCCGCCAGATCTTCCTGTGTAAGATTGTTGTCTTTTCTTAGTTTTTTCAGTTTTTCACCGAACGTCATTTTTTCACCTCCGCGTTCGGTTCAAATATACTTTTGCCATACCGCAAAGTCAAGACACCGTTCGTCACATCGGCGGTTTTTAAACAGATTTAAAGTTTTTGTCGTTAAACTTCAAAGTTTTGCTCTATAAAACCCCTGTAATCCTTTTTGCGCACCGTGCCGTCGCCGTACTTTTGGTACCACCCGCGCGAGCGTTTAAGTCCCTCTTCAAGCGGCATTAGATTGTTTAGCAGCGAGTTTTGCCGCGTTACGTCCATTTCCGAAGAGTAATTCAAAAAGGGGAAGTACTTGTGCAGTTTAAATTCGGCGGGAACACGTATTATCTTAGGTGATTTTCCGCATGCCGCATAGCCCGCGCGAACCCAATCTTCCGCAGTAACGGGAATATCCCCTACGTTAAAAATATGGTTTTCGGGCAGCTTTTCGGCAACTGCGCTAATAAGCCTGCACAGATCGCCGATATACGAAAATTGCAGTTTCAGGTCGCAGTTTTCGGGCAGGTAGAAAGGCAGATTTTTGTCGGCGCAGTCAAATACAAAGGATTCGCGGTACAAATTGTTTCCCTCGCCGTAAATATAAGAGGGGCGGAGGATATATGCTCCGGGACCGCGCTCCAGCAGCGTTTTTTCTGCCTTTATTTTATTCGACCCGTAAAGTCCCCAAAACTTGTTGTCGCCGCATATGTCCGTCTCTTTATATGGCTTTTTTAGCGTTTCGGGATATACCGCGCTTGTGCTTATCATTATATAAACGCCGAACCCGCCTATGCCGTTTAAAAGGCAGTCGATATCCCCGGCGGTATAGGGCGTCGCGTCAAAGACGGCGTCAAAATACATGCCTTTCAGCTTTTTGCCGGGGTTAAGCCTGTCCGCTTCTATAAGCCGTGCGCCCTCCGGTTGCGGGCGGGTGTTGCGGTTTAAAACGTAAACTTCGTCTCCTTTGCCTATAAAATATTCGGCAATGCTCTTACTTACAAAAACCGTGCCGCCCGTTACAAGAATTTTCATGATCCGCTCTCCGTAAAATTTATAATGCCATTATATCATATTGCTTGCAGTTTGTCATATCCCGTGCGGCAAAAGTTAATTTTCAATAAAATTTTACTTATCGCTTGACAAAAATCAATCAGTTTATTATAATTTAACCGTTTTGCGGACGTGGCGAAATTGGCAGACGCGCAGGTTTCAGGTTCCTGTGGGAGACCATGGGGGTTCAAGTCCCTTC
>CANQNO010000004.1 GCA_947625245.1 uncultured Clostridia bacterium | reverse complement strand
CAAAGGTGCGCCCGCCGCCGCTTTATATTGTCCGCGCTTATTCGTCGTCCGCGGATTTTTCCGCTTTTTTCCTTCTGTCTTTTATAAGTTTCATTTTCAAATCGGCATTGTAAACCACGCAATTTTCAAAGGCGTCCTTTTTTACGGCTTTGATTATTATCATTACAACCGCAAACACAACCGAAGTAATAAACGCCACCAGCATATCCCACATGCTGTCCATAAGCGCGTATTTATACCCTTCGGGCTTTCTGAAAAAGTCGGCGATCTGTTGGTCTGTGCCGTTGAGGTCTGCAAACGAGTCGCCGCCGTTGAACAATTCGGGCGGAATTATTTTCTGCATGTTCGTGCCGAAAATAAGGTCGTAAGTGAACTCTATCATCTCCCATAAAGCGGCAATTCCCAACGCTATAACCAATCCCAGCAATACCGAAACAATAAAATTATGCTTGCCCGTTCCGTTTTTCAGCGCCACGTATACAAATCCGTAAGAAATATATAATGCGATAAAACCTGAAATCCCGTGCAGAATTTTGTCGAACAGCTCCACCCTGTAATAGACGGTAAAGGTTTCACCCACGACCGTGGATACAAAGCCGAACAGATAGAAGAATATCAAAATTTTCAAATCTATCCGCAACCCGAACAATTTTTCACAAACGTACGGTATAAGGAGAATAAACGCTATCCTGAAATTCTGCGAAACCACAAGGTTTGCCTGCGCGTCGGTATAGCGGTGGTGCAAGCTGTTCGTTGCACCGAATATAACGGAACCTATAAACCACACGGCAAAAAATATCGTCACATACAAAAGGACGCGCTCATAAGTAAAAAATCTCAAAAGCGCGCACTTTTCACAGGTGATTTCCTCAGTCCCGCCGCCGTCTGTCCTTTCTTCCGTTTCAAAATTATCCATCGTAACCTCGCAACGGGGAATATAATATTACCTGAATATAAATTCAATATAAACTATAATTTTTTATCTTCGTTTTTCAAATCCCCGTCAACTTCCGTATAAGCCGCTTCGGCTCCGGCTGAAGGATAGGCGTTTTGCGGCGCCGCGGGGATCGCCCGCCGTGCGGCAAGCCTTTTGCGCACCGCAATAAAAAGATAATACGCCCCGTTGAATATGTAAAACAGCCCGACGTACACCAGATACAGAATAATGAGATAGGCTATATTCATCCTGCACCGCCAAATAGTTACAAAGAGTTCGGGTTCGGGTATGGGCAGGGGGTTGTTTTGGGTGAACGCATAGTTGGGGTACAGCCACTCGCCCTCCTGCAGGGTGTATCCGCCGAAAGAGAATCCCATCGAGGCGGAAGTGACCAGCGCGCTCGAAATTGCGGCTACAACTATCACCCCGCAGTAATATATAAGCGGGATTACGGCGTCTTTGGGTCTGAATTTATAGTGCCCGAGCGCCGAAGGCAACACCGACAGCATAAACAACAGACAGTGGGTACAGCAAAAATACAGAATACTGTACCCGCAAAAAATTCCGTAGTTGGAAATTTTGTCGCCGAAATACACAAACACCGACAGCGCGCCCGCCGCGTGGACGAAAAACGCAATGGAATAAAGCACCCGCTTTTTAAGGAACACCGAAAGGCAGGCTATGTACACGCCTATGTTGCAGATAAAAAGCGGTATGCAGGCAAACACGGTGGTATACACGTTGTACCCGTCGCCCATTACCACCGAATCCTTGCTGTGGTACTGAATTAACAGCGCTATGGCAAAGGCGGCAAGCCAGTCGCCCTGTAACTTTTTATCCTTGTTTTTTAAAAAGAAATAGGTTCCTACGGTGAACCCCGCCAATATCGCCGCCGCCAGCAGGTGCCATACCGAAAAGCTTTTAAAAAGCAGAAAGCTTCCTTCTTTGTACAACTCGGGATAGCGGTTGTCGAAAAGCCTCTCGTCGTAAAAATTTTCAAAGATGTTCAAAGGCGTCACGGCAAGCACGGCGAGCAAAAAATACAAAAGCGATTTGCCGCTTATCTTAAAGCCGTCCCTCACGAAAAACAGAATACATATGGCAAAAATCAGCTCGGCTTCCACAAAAAAGAGTATGCCGTGAACGCTTTTTGGGATAAATTCGTTTATGCTTGCATACACCTTGTCCGCGGGCGAAGCCGTCGCGGTCATCATGGTTATGTCGAAAAACCCGCCGAAAGTAAACAGAGAAATAACCGTAACCACGGGCAAAATATACTTCGCCGCGTCCGCGCATTTTTTCTTGTTGAAAAATACGGCGAGCGGGAACAGCAAAAGCCCCGATTTTTTCAGCCATTGGCAGATTATGAAAACGGGATTGTATGTATCGAATTTGTCGAATATGTAATAGTCCGAAACGGTAAAAGTAAGCGCCAGCGACACGGCGGCAAGCGCCGCGCAAAAGATTTTAAGCGCCCTGTCCGCGCTTTTGTTGTATGTCATAGTTAAATTATAAAATAACCGCGCGGTTTTGTCAACAGCGATAAGCTCTTTAGGTAACGTCCGCGGCGGTATAAATTTTTCCAAAACAGGCACAATTAATTTTAAGGAGAATTTTTATGGTAATTGCAAACATCATTTCTTACGTACTTGTGCTTGTAGGCGCCCTTAACTGGGGGCTTTACGGAATTTTCAACTTCAACCTTGTAAGTTGGGTATTTATGGGACCCCGCAGCGTCGGATCCATAATAATCTATTCCCTTATCGCCCTTGCCGCTATCTGGCTTATAATCTCGCCCATAATTTCGGGGCACGGATTAAGGCTTTCCATGCGCGACGAAGAGGAAAGGGAAGCCCGCCGCACGAGCGAGCACAGCGTTTAAATACAAGGCAAGAAAAGCGGCGCGGAAATTTTCCGCGCCGCTTTTCTTGCAATATTTTCCAATAGCTTGCAAACACACCGCTTTAATGATATAATAATCAAAAGGGCTGTTCAATCTGTAAGAGAGGAATTGATGTTTAATTGGAGTAAGGGGGACGTGTTCGTTCTGCCGCTTGCTTTGGCGTTTATCGTATTCACGGGCGTAGTTTTATGGCTTTTTTTGAGGAATAAGAGCGAAAGAGCGCGGAGTATTCCGCTAAAAGTACTGGCGGTTTTTATTGTGTTGCTCGAAGCAAGCAAACAGATCTATTACAATTTTTTCGAACCGTTTACATATTATATTCTGCCGTTTCATTTTTGTTCGACTTTCATATGGCTGATGCCGCTCGCTCAGTTTACCGTAGGTAAGGCGCAGCGATTTTTCAAGCCGATGCCTATATGCTATTCTTTAATAGTAATAGTGCTTATTTATGCGTATCCGAGAGTGTTGCTCGGCAATTCCACGGCAAACGTATTCGGAAGCTTTCATAATGCCCATACCATATTGTTTCACCACTGTATGGTTGCATATTTTGTATTTTCGGTTTTGCTCGGGAACTACAGACCACAAAAAAAAGACTGGATACCTCTTATTGCGGGCATCGGCTTTTACGCGCTCTATGCCGTTCCCGTGGCGTATGCCCTTAAAATAAACTATGTAAATATTCTTAAAAGCGACTTTGCGCCCTT
Source organism: uncultured Clostridia bacterium (assembly GCA_947625245.1). GTDB lineage: Bacteria > Bacillota > Clostridia > Christensenellales > Borkfalkiaceae > Coproplasma. The sequence goes on along the minus strand of CANQNO010000004.1, from coordinate 109,438 downwards.
TGAAAGCATACGCGTTTCCTCGGGACAGTTTGTATATAACGCCTTGCTTTTTACGGTCGCGGTCGTTTCGGTACTTGTCATATGGGGCATATATTACGCAATCCGGCGGCTCCGTGACAAAATGGCGGCAAAAAAGTTCTAACGGCAATACAGATATTTAAAAACGCAAGACAGGTTATAAAAATGGAAGAATTTTATTATCCCTCAGCCGACGGCAAATCGGAAATACACGCCGTATTGTGGTTGCCGGACGGGGAAGTTTCGGGCGTTTTACAGATAATACACGGAATGAGCGAATACGCCGAAAGGTATTCGCGCTTTGCCGGGTACATGAATTCCCGCGGGATCGCCGTATGTGCCGAGGATCATTTGGGACACGGCAAAACCGCAAAAAGACCCGAAGAGTTGGGCAAATTCGACGACAAACGCGATTACAAAACCGTTTTGTCCGATATCCGCCATTTGCACGCTTATGCGGGCGGCAGGTTTGCGGGGTCGCCCTATTTTATGTTGGGTCACAGCATGGGGTCGTTCCTTTTGCGCAATTATCTTGCGGAGTACGGCAAAGAGATTTCCGGCGCGATAATCATGGGCACGGGCTACATGGGCGCGCCCGTTCTTAACGCCGCGCTCTTTTTAACCCGCCTTAACGCCCTGTTTTTCGGATGGGAGAACAGGAGTAAATTCATAAAAAAACTCGCGTTCGGCTCATACAACAAAAAATTCAAACAGGAGAAGAACGCCTTTTCCTGGCTTTCGGCGGACAAAGAGAACGTAAAAGCTTACAATGCCGACGGGCTGTGCGGGTTCGATTTCACCGACAACGGATATAAAGTGCTGTTTTCGGCTATAAAATCTGCATGTTCGCAAAAGACCGTTTCCGCCGTGCCAAAATCTCTGCCGGTGCTGTTTGTTTCGGGCAGGGACGATCCCGTCGGGAACTACGGCAAGGGTGTTTTGAAAACCTTTAAAAAATTCAAAGCGGCGGGCGTAAACAACGCGCGGTGCATATTGTACGAAGGTTGCCGCCACGAAATTTTAAACGACGTCTGCCGCGAACGGGTATACGGCGATATTTTATCCTTTGTTTTGGACAAAAAAATCTGATTTGCAGGTGAACCTATGGTAATAACGCGGCATGTTCAGGGCGGCGGGCTTTCCGCGGGCGACCGCAAAGCCTATATCTATCTGCCCGTGGGCTACGGCGAAAACGGTCGCCGCTACCCCGTAATGTATATGTTCGACGGGCAAAATCTTTTCAGCGACGACTGCGCTTCTTTCGGCAAGAGCTGGGGGCTTTCCGACTACCTCGACTATACCGATACCCCGCTCATCGTCGCTTCGGTTGCAAGCGACCCCGAAAACCGGCTGTCGGAGTATTCTCCCGTGGATTTCGTATCTCCCGGCGGCGTAAAAATAGCGGGCAGGGGCAAAAAATACATGGATTGGCTCGTGCGGGAATTCAAGCCCTATATCGACGCAAACTTTTACACTCTTCCCCAAAGGGAGCACACGGCGATAGGCGGAAGTTCCATGGGCGGGCTTATGACGCTGTTCGCCCTTGCAAAGTACGGCAAATACTTTTCCAAAGGCGCGGCTCTCTCGCCCAGCCTTTGGATAAACCGCGGCAAGACCGCGGAGATAGTAAACGGGGCAAAATTTTGGGGCAACCCGACCCTGTATGCCGACTACGGCAGCCGCGAATTCTCCAACCATGCGGAGCAGAGGGAGGCGTTTGCGGACATGTGCTCGACGCTTATAAAAAAGGGCGTCTTTCTCACCGCTCGCATAGTTCCGGGCGGAACCCACTGCGAACGGTCCTGGGGAAAGCAAATCCCGTTTTTTATGAACGCTTTGGGTTTTTTGCCCGAAAATGAATTATAAATCTTTACGCGGGCAATTTCATATAATATAACCGTCTTATGAAAACGCAATACGGCAAATTTTTCAGCAAAATACTAAACCGCGAAAGGGAATACAAGGTTTACGGCGAAGGCGGCAAACCGTTTTTGTGCATACCTTGCGAAAACGGCAGGTTTTACGAGTTCGAGGATATGCACATGCTCGACGTATACATGCCCTACATAGAGAGCGGAAAAATACAGGTCTTCACGATAGACAGCATCGACGGGGAAACCCTTTCCGCGCAGGGCGACGAGCGCGCCCGCATAGAGCTGCACGAGCGCTGGATAGAGTATATCGTGCGTGAGGCGTTAAAGCTCTTTTCCTCAATAAACACAGGCGGCGGCGATTTTGCAAAGTTTACCGTAACGGGCATAAGCTTAGGTGCGCTGCATGCGGCTACTTTGTATTTCCGCTTTCCCGAACTCTTCGACGGCGCAATGTGCCTTAGCGGCGTTTACACAAACGAATACCGCTTCGGCGGCTATCACGACGATCTGACTTATATAAACTCGCCGCAGCAATTCATAAAAAATATGCCTCCCGACCATCCTTATCTCGAAAAATACCGTTCGGGCAGGCTGATTTTTTGCGTAGGGCAGGGCGCGTGGGAAAACGAAACGCTCGAAAGTACGCGGCGTTTTGCCGAAGTGCTCGCCGAAAAAGACATAAACGCAACTTTCGATTTTTGGGGTAACGACGTAAGGCACGATTGGGAATGGTGGTACGTACAGGCGGCGTACTTTTTACCCAAACTTCTGGATCTGTAGAGGTACATATGAAAAACTTCATATTTGTTTCACCCGATTTTCCCGATAATTATTGGCGTTTCTGCCGCTGTCTCAAAGACGACGGTTTCAACGTTTTAGGCATAGGCGACAGACCGTATAACGAACTCCCGCAGGAGCTTATAGCTTCGCTTACGGAATATTACAAGGTTCCGTCTCTCGAAAATTACGGCGAAGTCTACCGCGCCGTTGCGTTTTTCGCGTTCAAATACGGCAGGATAGACTTTATAGAAAGCAACAACGAGTATTGGCTGGAACAGGACGCCCGCCTGCGCACAGATTTCAACGTAGGCACGGGCTTTACTCTAAAGGACGTCAAAAAAATTAAATTGAAGTCCGAAATGAAAAAGTACTACAAAAAGGCGGGCATAAATACGGCGCGTTTCACGCTTGCAAAATCGCCCGCCGCCTGCCGTAAATTTATAGCCGAAGTCGGCTATCCCGTAATAGTCAAGCCCGACAACGGCGTCGGAGCAAGTTCTACGCACAAGCTCTCGTCGGACGCGGAACTTGCCGCGTTTTTAAAGGACGCGCAAGGCAAAAACATAAATTATATAATGGAAGAGTACGTAGACGGCGAAGTGCAGTCTTACGACGCGGTGATCGACGGTTCGGGCGATCCCCTGTTCGAGACGGGCAACATAACCCCCAAATCGGTTATGGACGTAGTAAACAACGCCGACGACTGCCTGTTCTATATAGTAAAAGAGCTTGCCGAAGATATCCGCGAGGCGGGCAGAAGGGCGGTAAAGGCTTTCGGCGTAAAGTCGCGGTTTATACATTTTGAATTTTTCCGCCTGCTGTCGGACGGCCCGTTGGGCAAAAAGGGCGAATTGGCAGGTCTTGAAGTCAATATGCGGCCGAGCGGCGGGGTTTCGCCCGAAATGATAAACTTTGCAAATTCCGTCGACGTCTACAAAATTTATGCCGACGCCATGGCGTACGGCAAAACGGACGTTACGGCGGGCAAGAAGTATTTTTGCGGTTTTGCGGGCAGGCGGGACGCCAAAAAATACAGGTATTCGCACGGCGACATAATCCAAAAGTACGGCGCGCACGTAAAGATGAGCCGCCGCGTTCCCGCCGTGCTGTCGGGCACGATGGGCGATTATATGTATTTGGGCGCCTTCGACGGCGAGGACGAACTCAAAGAATTTTATGCTTTCGTCACTTTAAGGGCTTAAAAAATTAAATTTCCGTTCTAAACCGGACGCCTCCGCAGTAAGCTATTATACATAGTTTTTGCGGAGGCGTTTAATGGTTGATTACAATGTTTACGAGGATATCGCCAAAAGGAGCGGCGGCGACATATATATAGGAGTGGTCGGACCTGCGCGTACGGGCAAATCCACCCTTATAAACAGATTTATGACGGGGCTTGTAATACCCAATGCGGAGGACGGCAACGCCCGCAACGTTATGGTGGACGAATTGCCCCAATCGGGTTCGGGCAAGAGCGTTTATACCACCGAGCCCAAATTCGTGCCCGCCAACGCCGCGGAGGTCAAAATAGACAACGCTTCCGCAAGAGTGCGGTTTTGCGACTGCGTGGGCTTTGTGACCGAAGGCGCGCAGGGCTTTGAAGAGGACGGCGCGCCCCGTCTTGTAAACACTCCCTGGAGCGACGAGCCGCTTCCCTTCGAACGCGCCGCGGAGTTCGGTACCGAAAAGGTGATAAAAGAGCACTCCACAATAGGTCTGCTCGTGACTACGGACGGCAGCATAGCCGATATCCCCCGCGCGGGCTATGTCTCCGCCGAGGAAAAAGCCGTTTCCGCGCTCAAACAGTCGGGTAAACCGTTTGTCATAATCTTAAACTGCGTCAACCCGTCTGCCGAGGAAAACTCCCGTCTCAAATCCTCGCTCGAAGAAAAATACGGCGCAACCTGCATTGCGGCAAACTGCCGCGAGCTGGACGAAAGCGGGCTTTTGGATATTCTCCGCGCCGTGCTTTTCGAGTTCCCCGTAACGTCCGTCGACGTGGATATCCCGCAGTGGATGCGCTTTTTGCCGCAGGACGGTTCCGCCCTTTCCGAGCTGATTTCCAAAATCAAAGCCCTTTCGGGCGGAATAAATAAAATGAAAGACTGCTCCTCGCTCGACGGCGCTTTTGCCGATTGCAAATTCTGGAAGAGCGAAGTAGCCGTAAACCTCAATCTCGCCGACGGCAAGGCAAAGTTCACCGTAGACGTAAAGGACGGCATTTTCTTCGATATGCTGTCCGAAATAGCGGGGGAAGCCCTTTCGGACGAATATTCGCTCATAAAATACGTGCGCGGCGCTTCCGAAGCCAAAAGGAGTTACGATAAAATTAAGGACGCGTTCGAGTGCGCCCGCGTAAACGGCTACGGCATAGTCCAGCCTTCGGACGAGGATATGAGCCTCGAAAGCCCCGCGGTGGTGCGTCAGGGCGGCAGCGTGGGAATAAAGCTCCGCGCAACCGCGCCGAGTTATCACATAGTAAAGGTGGACGTCAGCGGCGAGGTCAGCCCCATAATGGGCGCGGCGGCCCAGTCCGAAAGCATAGTTCAGGGCATGATGAACGGCTTCGAAACCCACCCGGATGACATGTGGGATACCAACGTTTTCGGGAAATCCCTGCGCGGAATGGTCAAGGACGGACTTTCCGGCAAAGTCACATGTATGCCCGAAGAAGCCAAAAACAAAATGCGCCGCGCTATCACCCGTATAATAAACGAGGGACGCGGCGGCGTGATCTGCATACTTCTTTAATCAATCTTTCTTGTTTTCGTCTTTGCGGGGCAGGGGAGGAGCGCACGTTCCGTATGTGCCGAGCGAGTGCGATTCCCTAAGGCTTGTGATGTAAGCGTTATATTGCTCTTCGGTCAATCTGGCAATCTTTTTCTTTTTCTTTCCCATATAAAACCTCCGCGTTTTTTATCTATTATGCGCGGAGGTCGGATTTTTTATACGTACTTTTTCAGCCGTGCGGCTTGTAAATAAACAAAAAGGCGGCGGATTGCGCCGCCGCCCGTAATTATTAGTTAAGACTATTATAAAGCTCTTACCCTGATAACGCCTTTCACGCCGGCTATCTTTTTAAGACCTGCCGCATTGATCTCTTTGGAAAGGTTGCATACAAGATAGGAATAATCGCCCTTTGCCGCGTTTTGCATATTCTCAACTTTCGCGCCCAGCGCTTCAACCTCTTTAATTATTTCGGTGAGCGCCGATTCGGCTGTAAGATGATGTACGCAAAGTCTCTGTTTGCCGCCGCGGGGCAGACAAACCGCGGGATAGTTAACGCTGTTCACGATATTGCCGTTTTCGATGTAATCTTTAAGCTGGCTTGCCGCCATAACAGCGCAGTTGTCCTCCGCTTCGGGAGTGCTCGCGCCGAGGTGGGGTACGCAGATCGCGTTTTTAACGCCTATAAGATTGTCCGAAGGGAAGTCGGTAATGTATCTTTCGAGCTTGCCGCTTTCCAAAGCTTCTATAACCGCGTCAATGTTCACAAGTTCGCCGCGGCTGTTGTTTATAAGCACCGCGCCGTCCTTCATCTTAGCAAATGTTTCCTTGTTGAACATTTCGCGTGTGTCGGGCGTCAAAGGTACGTGAACGGTAATAAAATCTGCTTTCTCGTAAATTTCTTCGCGGTCCGCAACAAGTTTAACGGAGGGGTCGAGCATAACGGCGTTCTTTACGGAGAGGAAGGGGTCGGAACTTATTACGTTCATGCCGAGCGCGGCTGCCGCGTTTGCGACTTTAATGCCTATCGCGCCCAAACCTATAACGCCGAGGGTCTTGCCCATAATTTCGTGACCTACGAACTTGCCCTTGCCCTTTTCAACCAGTTTGGAAACGTTTTCGCCTTCGCCTTTAAGGGTTTTAGCCCAGTCAATGGCGTCGGTAATCTTTCTTCCGCCGAGGAAGAGCTCGCAAATAACAAGTTCTTTAACCGCATTTGCGTTAGCGCCGGGGGTATTGAATACCACAATGCCCTTTTTTGCATAATCCGCAACGGGTATGTTGTTGGTGCCTGCGCCTGCGCGCGCAACCGCTACAAGGTTGTCGTTTACGGCATAGTCCGCCATGGCGGCGCTTCTTACCATAATGCCGTCGGGCGACGTTACGCTGTCGGAATATTCATAACCCTCAAAATAGGGTTCCGCAAGAGGGCTTATGGCGTTGAGCTTTAATATTTTAGCCATTTTCCACCTCAAACTTCTTCATGAACGCAACCAGCTTCTTAACGCCTTCGATGGGCATAGCGTTGTAAATGCTTGCTCTCATACCGCCTACAAGCTTGTGGCCCTTAAGGGTTACGAGACCTTCTTTAGCCGCTTCCGCAATGAATTTTGCGTCGAGTTCCGCAGAGGGCGAGAAGAAAGGTACGTTCATGAGCGAACGGTCTTTCTTGTTGACCTTGTTGACGAAGAATTTGGATTCGTCGAGATAGTCATAGAGTATCTTTGCCTTTTCTTCGTTGATCTTCTGCATAGCGGGAACGCCGCCGATCTCTTTGAGGTAACGGAACACTTCCATAGCCACATAAGTGGACCAGCAGGGAGGAGTGTTGTACAGGCTCTTCTGAGCTATCTGGGTGCTCCATTTAAGCATTGTGGGGCAGATGTCCGACCACTTGTCCTGCAAGTCTTTGCGTACTATTACAACGGTTACGCCCGCGGGCGCCACGTTCTTCTGTGCGCCGCCGTACAGAACGCCGAACTTGCTTACGTCGATTTCCTGGCTGAGGATATTCGAAGAAACGTCGCCTACAAGGGGAACTCCGGCGGGAGTTTCGGGCAACTTGGTAAAGCGTGTGCCGTAAATGGTGTTGTTGTAGCAAATATGTACATAGTCCGCATCGGGTCTGAAGGAATCGACCGTGGTTTCGGGAATATAAGTGAAGTTTTTGTCCTCGCTGCTTGCAGCCGCTCTCGCGTCGGTGAACTTCTTAGCTTCTTTATAAGATTTGGTAGAGAAGTTACCCGAAAGAATATAGTCTGCTTTGCCGTTGACATGAATGTTGAGGGGAATTGCCTCAAACTGCATCGACGCGCCGCCCTGAACAAAAATTATGTCGTAATTGTCGGGTACGTGCATAAGCTCTCTCAACAAGCTTTCGGCTTCGTTGTTGATTGCGTCATAGTACTTAGAGCGGTGGCTCATTTCCATAACGCTCATGCCCGAGCCTTCATAGTCGAGAAGCTTGCTCTGAACCCTTTTCAATACTTCCAGAGGAAGCATAGAGGGACCTGCGGAAAAATTGTAAACTCTGTTGATCATAAAAATCCTCCTTAACAACTATAAAAATTATAATACATACCGTTGAATTTTACAAGTGTTTTCAGCAAACTTTTGCATAAATATTTTTTCGGTTGAAAATAAATTAACCGAAGGGCTTACGTTTCGGGGCGGGCGGGAATTTGCAGAGGTGCAAAATTTTTTTAAATTAACTCAAAAAGTTACATATTTGTATTTACTTTTTTTTCCTTTTGATGTAAAATATTTAATGAGATTATATGGGCGTTTGCCTTAAAACGCATATAACGAGGTATCAGATGGCAAGGGCGGAGCGTGAAAGCGATTACAAGCGCAACCAAAAGAACGTAAAAAAAGCCGACATAATCATCGGGATGGATAAAGAGATTTCCGCGAGGGTCGACGAGCTTTACGGCGAAGTCGTAAAAACCAACGCGGGAATAGAAAAACTTTGCGGCAACGACGGCGCGGACGGCGGGAATTACGCTTCTTTGCGCGAAGAAATAAAGAGTTTGAGGCGCGAGCTCGACTTTATAGCGGCGCAGAACGCCAGCGTGTTTACCGAACTCAAAAGAATAATCCGCGAATGGGCGGAAGTTTCGCCCATGCGTTCCTACCAATACCAGCAGCCCGGCGCAAGGCAGGAGATAGATTACGACAGGCTCGCCGAAAAGATCGCCGGCATTTTGCCCGTGCAGGAGCAGATTTCCGCCGACTACATCGCTTGCAAGGTCGCAGAGCAGATAGTGGTGCCCGACGGCGTCTCCGAACCCGCCCCGGCAAAGGACGGCGCGCCCCGCACGTATGCCCTTTCCGAACCTGTAGACCTCAATATCGACGAGGAAGAGCTTGCCGACAGGGTAGCTTTGAAAGTCGGCTCCATAAAGGCGGAGGACTTCGACATACTTGTCGACGACGACGGCTGCCGTTCGATTTCCGAGGGCATTGCCGAAAAGCTGGATTACGACTCCATTTCGGCTTCTGTGGCGGAAAAGCTGCGATCGGCGCTTAACTATGCCGAAGAAAACGCCGATTACGACGAAATGGCTGCAAAAATCAGCGAAAAAATCACCGTTGCGGGCATAAACGAGGACGCGATTGCGGATAAAGCCGCTTCCGCGCTTTCGAATTACCTGCCCGAAATAGACACGGACGAAATTGCCGACAAAGTCGCCGAACAGATTTTGCACGGCATGCCCGAGGTGGTTGACAGCGAGTCCATGTGCAAGAACATTTCCGACAAGCTCATAGAATCGCAGGAAAACCACGAGTACGACATTGTCATCGACGAGGACGGGATAGGCAAAATTACCGAATACGTATCTGACGAAGTCAACAAAAACGTCGACGGCAGGTTCAAAGAAGTCAACAGGCGCATAGACGAGCTCAAAGCCCTTATAGCCGCAGGCGTCGTAATAAAGGGCGCAAAGTCCGAACAGGACGATTCGATAGTTACGGTCAGCGAGCTTGTGGAGGACGAACGGACGGAAGAAAAGGAGCCTGAAGGCGAGGGCATATCGGACGCCGCGCTCCTCGGGGTAATGGTGGACGAACTGAGCGAGACCCCCGCAAAGGGCGAAGTCACCGACGACATGATAGCTTTAAGCGGTTCCGTCGATTTCGAGCACATGATGAAGTACAACCGCTCGTTCATAGCGCGCATAATCCAGAGCACGGACGAACAGAAGGACTATTACGGCAGGGTAAAGACCGCGTTGTTGTCCTATGCAAAGGTGAATTCCAACGTCGGGTGGAGTTCCGAACGTTTCAACAAGGGCAGGGAGACTATAGCCCGCTTCAAGATCCGCGGCAAAACGCTGTGCCTGTATCTTTCCCTCGACCCAGCCGCATACAAAACTTCGGTCTATCACCATGTGGACGTTTCGGACAACAAGAGCATGCGCGGTACCCCTTTGATGGTAAAAATAAAAAGCCCTCTCGGCGTAAAAAAAGCCGTGCGGCTCATAGACGAGATGCTCGAAGGTATGGGCGCGGTAAAGCGGAACAAAGTGACCGAACGCGACTATGCGGCAATGTATCCTTATGAAAGCATAGAAGAACTTATAGAGGACGGACTTGTAAAAGAAGTCGGAAAAAACTGAAATATCGCGGGGGTTGAAAATACCCCCGCTTATCTTGAAAGGTGTAATTTTGGAAAATAAAAAGACATTATACGGCGGGAACGGCGTAAAACAGGAACGCGCGTTTCCCCCGCACGGTTATGCCGCTACGGCACAACCTTCCAAAACCGTGCGCGGCGCCGCCGTAAAAAAGGGCGCGGACAACCGCCGCAGGTCAACGCAAAAGCCCGTAAGGGGCAAGCCCGTAAAAATAGTATTTTTGGGCGGCGTGGGCGAAATAGGCAAAAACATGACCGCAATAGAGTGCGGCGACGACATAATAATTATAGACGCGGGCGCGATATTCCCCACAGAGGAGACCCCGGGGTTCGACCTTGTGGTGCCCGACATAACCTATCTTCTGGACAATGCCGAAAAGGTGCGCGGGCTGATACTTACCCACGGCCACGAGGACCATATCGGCGGCGTTCCCTATCTTTTGAACGAACTTAAAATCCCTGTAATTGGTACGCGGCTCACCCTTGCGCTCGTGGACAACAAGCTCCGCGAACACCGCATAAACGACGTGCGCATGCAGGTGGTTTCACCCGGCCAGACTTTGAACTTGGGCTGTTTTTCGGTGCGTTTTATAAATGTAAACCACTCCATAGCGGGTTCTCTCGCTCTGGCTGTAAAAACTCCGCAGGGGGTAATATTCCACAGCGGGGATTTCAAAATAGACTTGACTCCCGTAGCGGGAAGTCCCATAGACCTTAAAACCATAGCCGATATAGGCAGAGAGGGTGTATTGCTGTATTTGGGCGAGAGCACGAATATCGAGCGCCCCGGCTACACCATGAGCGAAACGGTAGTGGGTTCCACCCTCGACAGGCTGTTCGCCGAAAATTATCGCCGCAGGATAATCATCGCCACTTTCGCTTCCAACGTGCACAGGCTGCAACAGATAGTAGACCTTGCCGTAAAGCACAAGAGGAAAGTCGCGCTTTCGGGGCGCAGTATGCTTAACGTAGTGGATGCGGCGGAGAAGTTGGGCGAACTTAAAATTCCCGCCGACGTCCTTGTGGACGCTTCTAAAATAAAAAATCTGCGCGACGGCGAAATAGTGATAGTCTCCACGGGCAGTCAGGGCGAACCCATGAGCGCCCTGACGAGGATGGCGGCGGGGGATTATCCCAACGTAGCGGTGGGCGAAAACGACACTGTCATAATATCTGCTTCGCCTATTCCGGGCAACGAAAAATTTATTTATAAGACGATAGACAACCTCTACCGCAAGGGCGCGGACGTCGTATACGAAAGCCTCCGCAATATCCACGTTTCGGGACACGCCTGCCGCGAAGAGCACAAAATTATCCACAATCTGCTCAAACCCGCCTATTTCATACCCGTCCACGGCGAATACAGGCATCTTAAAAAACACGCCGACCTCGCCGCGGAACTGGGGCTTCCGCAAAGCCGTATCTTAATTCCCGATATAGGCAACTGCGTGGAAGTCACCATGTCGGGCGGTCTTAAAAGATTGGAGGACGTGCCTTCGGGCAGCAGGCTGATAGACGGCGAGGGGATAGAGGACGAAAAAGCTTCCACCGTAATAGAGGACAGGCGCCAGCTGTCCGCCGAGGGTTTATTCATAGTTTCTGTCGCCGTTTCGGGGAACACCGTTATAGGCGAGCCCGCAATAAATTCCCGTGGGTTTGTCTTTGACTTCCACCGCGACTACAACAAGGAAATGCGCGAGGTGATAGACCGCGCCATCTCCGGTTACGATTTATACCGCGGCGACATAGACGAGCTTAAAAGAGTAATAAAGCGCAGCCTTAAAAATTATCTCTACAAAAAGACCAAACAATCGCCCATGATAGTGCCCGTAGTGGTGGAAATATAGATATGGGGTACGATTACGCGCATTTCAACACCGCAGAAGGGGAAAGACAGACCCCTACCGCGCGGTTTAACAGGGCTGTGTTTTCGGGGGAAACCGAAAGAGTAATAAAGCTTGCCAACGAAAGGGAAATACCCGTATGCGGCAGGGAAACGCTCACCTTTTTAAGCGCCCTCGTCTCCGCGCTTGACCCGCGCGAAATTCTCGAAGTGGGCACCGCTGTGGGGGTGTCCGCCACGGTAATGCTGAACGCTTGCGCAAATGCCCGCGTGACCACTATTGAGAAGAACGAAAAGTTTTATGCGGAAGCGCTCGAAAACTTTAAAAATTTCGGCAAAACTCAACACGTAACGGCAATTTTGGGCGACGCGGCTGAAGTTTTGCCCACGATTACGGGCGAGTACGACTTCATATTTTTGGACGGACCCAAAGTGCAGTACGTAAAATATCTCCCCGTATTAAAGCGGCTTTTAAGGCGGGGCGGTACGTTGCTTGCCGACGACGTGCTGCTTTTCGGCTATGTTTCGGGCGAAAGGGAGATCCCGCCCAAGCGCAAAATGCTGGTGCAACATGTCGAGGAGTATTTAAACGCCGTTTTAAATGATAAGGAACTCAGGACCGCGGTGATAAACATAGGCAACGGTCTTGCCATGTCTGTAAAGGTATAAACATCAAAAAATCACGGAACGTGTAGGGTTATGGCTGAATTATTGGCGCCTGCGGGCAATTTTTCAAAACTCAAAACGGCTTTCTACTTCGGCGCGGACGCGGCGTACATCGGCGGCAAGGATTTCTCTTTGCGCTCCTTTGCCGACAATTTCACCCGCGACGAACTCGAGCGTGGCATAGAGTACGCCCACTCCGCAGGTAAAAAAGTGTACGTAACTGCAAACATCTTTGCCAAAAACGCCGATCTTTCCCTCATGGAAGATTATTTTGCCTTTTTGTATAAAGCGGGCGCGGACGCCGCAATAATTTCGGACAGCGGGGTATTTTACGCCGCAAAAAAGTCCGCCCCCGGGCTTAAAGTGCATATCTCCACGCAAGCCAACATAACCAACAAATACGCCGCTGAATTCTGGAAGGAACAGGGCGCGGACAGGATAATTCTCGCCCGCGAGCTTTCCCTTTCGGAAATAGCCGAAATCCATGATTTTGTGCCCGGAATAGAGCTGGAAGCTTTCGTCCACGGCGCAATGTGCATTTCCTATTCGGGCAGGTGCTTTCTTTCGGACTACCTTGCAAACAGACCGGGCAACCGCGGCGAGTGCGTGCAGGCATGCCGCTGGAAATACTCGATAAGAAAGTCGGACGAGCTCTCCGACAGCGGACTTCTTGACGTGGAGGAGGACGACAGGGGCGCCTATATCCTCAACTCCAAAGATTTGAATATGAGCGCCTATCTCCCCCAAATGGAAAAGGCGGGCATAAGCTCCTTTAAAATAGAGGGCAGGATGAAGAGCGAGTACTACCTCGCAACGGTGATAAACGCTTACCGCAGGTGTATGGACGGCGGGTATTCCGACGTGGTGGAAAGGGAACTTACAACCGCCTTCCACCGCGATTACACCACGGCGTACGCTTTCGGCAAAAACGCAAATACCATAAATTACGCAGACAGCCTCGCAAAGGGCGACTGCGATTACATAGGCAACGTCACGGGTTACGAAAACGGTTGCGCAAAAATAGAAATGCGCGGGCGTTTCAAAGTGGGCGACGTGCTCGAAATCCTCGCGCCGCACGGCGGATTTTCAAAATCTTTTGTGGTAAAACAGGCTTTTACAAGCTCCGGCGAAGAGGTAAAGGACTGCAAACTCGTGCAGGAGATATATACCGTGCCCTGCCCGTACAAGCTTTCGGCGGGCGATATTCTCCGCCGCAGAAAGGGAGTATGATCTACAAGGTTCCCTCAATTTACAATAAAATCAAAAATAAAAGCGCAACCGTCCGCGTTACGGGCTCCAAAAGCATCACGGCTCGCGCCCTCGTCTGCGCCGCGCTCGCCCGCGGCGTCTCCGTGCTCCGCAACATATCTTCGTGCGGGGACAGCCGCGCGCTTATAAACTGCCTTAAAGGGCTCGGCGTCAAAATAAGAGTGTGCGGCGACAGCGCCTATGTGGAAGGTTGCGGCGGGGATTTTCCGCAAAAGAGCGCAACTTTAAACGCCTGTTCTTCGGGCTCCGCGGCGCGCTTTATAACCGCGCTCTGCGCCTTTTCGGACGGCGAGTACGTTGTAGACTGTTCAAAGCAGATGCGGGAACGCCCCGTAAAGCCGCTGATAGAAAGCCTCGCGGCGGCGGGCGCGCAAATTTTTTGCACGGACGGCAAATTCCCGCTTAAAATACGCGGCAACGGGTTGTTTGTAAAGGGCTGGCGCGGCTTAAAGCTGTGCACCGACGTTACGGAAAGCAGCCAGTTTTTGTCCGCACTTATGCTCGCGGCGTCGGCGGCGGGTTCCGTGGAAATACGTTACGCGGGCAGCCACCCCATGCAATATGCCGAAATGACGGCTCAGGTCATTCGCGCTTTCGGCGGCAAAGCCGAAAAGCAGGATGGTAAATATACAGTAAGCGGCGGTCTTTCGCCCGCCGAATACCTTATAGAGCCTGACTTCTCGTCGGCTTGCTATTTTTATGCGGCAAACAAAATTTTGGGCGCCGACATAAAGGTTGAAAACCTGCCCCAAAACAGCTTGCAGTGCGACGCGGGCTTTATAAATTTTTTAAAGAATTTCAACGGCGGGGAGGCGGATATGTCGGCTTTCCCCGACCAGACCCTAACGCTTGCCGCAATAGCTCCTTTTTTTGAAAAGCCCACATTTATTTACGGTGTGCGGCATATAAAAAAGCAGGAGTGCGACCGCTTAAACGCCATACAGGTCAATCTTTCGGCTATGGGAGTGCCCTGCACGGTCACCTGCGACGGGGTAAAAATTTATCCCGCCCAACCTCACGGCGCGCTTATAAACTCTTTCGGCGACCACCGCGCGGCAATGGCTTTTGCAATAACGGGGCTAAGAGCTGGGGGCGTGGAAATAGCCGAAGCCGAATCGGTTGAAAAATCTTTCGGCGGCTTTTTTAAGACGCTTGAAGGTGTTTGCGCCGAACTTACAAAATAAATTTATGGAACGGATCGTAATTCACTCCGATTTAAATAATTTTTACGCGTCCGTGGAGCGGCTGTCAAACCCGTCGCTTTCGGGCAAGCCCGTCGCGGTTTGCGGAAACAAGGAAGAGCGCAAGGGCATAGTACTCGCAAAGAGCGAAGAAGCAAAGCGTTTCGGCGTAAAGACGGGCGACACCGTCTGGCAGGCGCAGAAGAAGTGCCCCGGCATTATAGTGGTGCCGCCCCATTTCGACAAATATATGGAGTACTCCCGCAAAGTCCGTTCTGTTTACGCGCGGTATACCGACCTCATAGAGGGGTTCGGCATAGACGAGTGCTGGCTGGACGTTACGGGTTCCACTCTCGTCTTTCCGAAATTTGAGCATATGTACGAAGAGCGGGACGGCGAAAAGCACTTTTCGGACGAATATCTCCGTTTTTTGGGCGATATGATCCGCGAAGAGGTGAAACGTGAGCTTAAATTGACCGTTTCGTGCGGGGTTTCGTTCAATAAAGTGTTTGCAAAACTCGGGAGCGACCTCAAAAAACCCGACGGCACTTCGGTAATCTCCTTTTTGAATTTTAAGCAGGTGGTGGACGGCTTGCCCGTCGAAGATCTGCTGTACGTGGGCAAAGCTACTACCGCCAAACTGCGCGGCATGGGGCTTACGACGATAGGCAGGCTTGCCGCCGCCGACGACGGAAAGATTATAAGCGCTTTCGGGAAAGTAGGCGAAACCCTTTTAAAGTATGCCCGCGGCTGCGACGACGAACCGGTAAAGCACATGGACGACAAGCGTGAATACAAGTCCATAGGCAATTCTTCCACCTATCCCGAAGATATCGAAAGTTTAAAGATTGTGGAGCGCAGGCTGTACGTCCTGTCCGAAAGCGTCGCCGCCCGTCTGCGCGAGACGGGGCAGGGGCTTGCCGACACCGTGCACCTGTGGGTGCGCGACGGCAACCTGAACAGCATATCTGTGCAAAAAAAGGTGCGGCATACGGCGCTGTGTTCGGAAATCGCCCGCCACGCCTTCGAACTTTTTAAGGAAAACGTAAAACCTCCCTTTAAGGTGCGGGCTTTGGGCGTCACCGTTTCGGGCTTTGACAACGGCGAATCCCAAATGACCTTTGACGAGAGTTTCGGCAATTACAAAAAGCTCGAAGCGGTGGAAAGGGCGGTGGACGAAATCCGCAAAAAGCACGGTTACGACAAACTCCAGCGCGGCATAGTCGCCGAGGACCCGTCGGACATGCGCAACGACATAAAAAACTCCCACGTCATAAAACCTGCCGCCTTCGAGGACAGGGACGACAAAAATTCTTGACTTGCACGGCTTTTTATAATATAATGATTTAAGCCGCTTAGGGAAATAAAATCTGTTTTAAGGAACGTAAAAAATGCTTACAAGTATTTGTGGAATCAATTGGGGCGACGAAGGCAAGGGCAGAATGGTAGATTTGCTGTCCGAAAAGTTCGACGTCGTCTGCCGCTATCAGGGCGGCAACAACGCGGGGCATACGGTCATCAACGAAAAGGGCAAGTTTATACTCAATCTGTTGCCTTCGGGAATTCTGCGCGAAAACGTCGTAAACGTAATGGGCTGCGGTATGGTCATAGACATCAAGCATCTGTGCGGCGAAATGGAAAAACTCCGCGCCGCGGGGATAAAGATCACCCCCCAAAACCTTAAAATAAGCGACAAAGCGGTTATAACCATGCCCTACAACGTCTTGCAGGACATAATGGAAGAAGACAGGCTCACCAAAGCCACGGGCAAGCCTTACGGCTCCACCCGCCGCGGCATTGCGCCCGTCTATGCCGACAAGTACATGAAAAAGGCTTTCCGCATGGGCGAACTGCTCAACACAAGGCTTTTGTACAGCCGTATTCCCGACATAGTCGCCTGGAAGAACATGACCATAAAGGCTTACGGTTTCGACCCCGTTAAGACCGAGGACATGATAGAGTATTTCGAAACGTACGGCGCGCCTTTGAGGGAGTACATAACCGATACGGGCGCATATCTCAACGCGGCGCACAAGGCGGGCAAAAGCATAATGTTCGAAGCCCAGTTGGGCGCTCTCCGCGATATCGATTACGGCATAGTGCCTTACACTTCGTCGTCGTCCACCATATCCGCCTATGCCCCGATAGGCGCGGGCATACCCAATCTCAAACTTGACAATTCGATAGGCATAATGAAGGCTTATTCGAGTTGCGTAGGCGGCGGACCTTTCACCTGCGAATATTTCGGCGAAAAGGCTGAAAAATTAAGAGAGCTGGGCGGCGAATACGGCGCGGCGACGGGCAGACCCAGAAGAGTGGGACCTTTCGACGCGGTCGCTTCGCGTTACGGCATACGCTGTCAGGGCGCGGATGAGATAGCTCTCACCAAACTCGACGTGCTCGACAGCTATAAGGAAATAGAAATCTGCACCCGCTATATGCTCGACGGCAAGGAGACGGACGAATTCCCGTTCACGGACGTGCTCGAAGACTGCAAGCCCGTGTTCGAAAAGGTGAAGGGCTGGAACTGCGACATTTCAAAATGCCGCAAAAAGGAAGATTTGCCCAAAGAAGCCCTCGACTACATTGCCCTTATCGAAAAGCTCTGCGAATGCAAAATCAAGTACGTATCCGTAGGCGCCGAACGCGACGCGTACATAGTGATGTACTGAAATAAGCCGTATAAAGAAATAACCGGATATTCAATTAAAAACCTTGCCGCCCGCGCGGAACGCGCGGGCGGCTTTCTTATATTTCAAACAACTTTCAAAGCGGCGCGGCATAGATTATATACTATGAAATTTTATAAAATGCACGGCGCGGGCAACGACTATATATTTTTGGACTGCATGCACTCCCGCCCACAAAACCCGTCGGAGCTTGCCGTAAGGCTTTCGGACAGACATTTTTCGGTAGGCGGCGACGGCCTAATACTTTTGTGCCCTTCGGCTTCGGCGGACTTCCGTATGGAAATGTACAACGCCGACGGTTCGACGGGCGAAATGTGCGGCAACGGCTTAAGGTGCATAGCCAAACTCGCCCACGATCTGGGCTACGTAAAGGGAGAAAAATGTACGGCGGAAACAGGGGCTGGCATAAAGCGCGTAAAGCTCTTTTTCGACGCTTCGGGTAAGGTAAACGCCGCCGAAGCTTTTATGGGCAAGCCGATATCCGACGGCGAAAAAATCCCGTCCTCCTTTCACGGCAGTGCGGCGGACGTTACATTGCAGGTCTGCGGTCAAAATATTAAAGCCACCCTGATAAATATCGGCAATCCGCACTGCGTCGTCTTTACCGAAAATCCCGCCGCGGTAAATCTCCCCTTGCTGGGCGGCGCTATAGAAAACTACCCCGCCTTCCCTCAAAGGATAAACGTCGAATTCGTAAACGCTGTAAACCGCAGCCTGCTCGAAGCGCGGGTATGGGAGCGCGGTTCGGGCGAAACTCTCGCCTGCGGCACGGGAGCTTGCGCCGCCGCTGCCGCCGCCGTTGCCTGCGGAAAGTGCGCGGAGGGGGAGAGGATAACCGTGCGTTTGCCGGGTGGCGACCTTTCGGTGACGTGCAGAGAAAACGGAGTTTACCTGTACGGCAGGGCGGCATTGTCGTTCACGGGCGAAATAAAATTGTAAATTTTATTTTCAAAGGTTGCAAACATAAATAAATTGTGTTAAGATATATTTTGAAATTGACGCGTTTTCATCAAGTATGCTGGCGCGCCTATCTTAAAGATCTTACAGGAGTTATTTATGACAAAGTACATTTTCGTAACGGGCGGCGTGGTTTCCGGGCTCGGCAAAGGCATCACCGCGGCTTCCCTCGGCAGACTGTTAAAGTGCAGGGGCTATAAAGTCGCTTCCCAAAAGCTCGACCCTTATATCAACATAGACCCCGGCACCATGAGCCCTTACCAGCACGGCGAAGTGTTCGTCACCGACGACGGCGCGGAAACCGACCTCGATTTGGGGCATTACGAGCGCTTCATCGACGAAAATTTGAATAAATACTCCAACCTCACCACGGGGAAAGTGTACTGGAACGTCCTCAATAAGGAGCGCAACGGCGAATATTTGGGTCAGACGGTGCAGGTAATTCCCCATATCACCAACGAAATCAAGTCCTTTATATACAGCGTCGGCAAAACTACGGCTGCCGACGTGGTGATCACCGAAATAGGCGGCACCATAGGCGATATAGAGAGCCAGCCTTTTATCGAGGCTATACGCCAGATCGCCCGCGAAGTGGGCAGGGACAACTGCTGCTTTATCCACGTCACCCTCGTGCCGTATATTTCGGGTTCGGAAGAATTCAAGTCCAAACCCACCCAGCACTCCGTAAAGGAGTTGCAGGGCATGGGAATAAATCCCGACATAATAATCACCCGCGTCGACGCCCCGCTTCCCAAAGACGTCCGCGCAAAAATCGCAATGTTCTGCAACGTGGAGCCCGAATGCTGTATCGAAAACCGCACCATGCCCGTGCTCTACCAGTGCCCGATAATGCTCGAGGAGAGCAATTTCTCCACAATAGTCTGCAAAAAATTGGGGCTCGACCCGAGGGTCATAGACCTTACGGAGTGGAACAAAATGCTCGCAAAAGTTGCCGCATGCGACAAAACGGTTAAAATTGCGCTCTGCGGCAAGTACGTCCAGCTTCACGACGCTTACAAATCGGTAGCCGAAGCGCTTGCGCACGCGGGCTACGAAAACGGCGCCAAAGTGGAGATAAAGTGGGTGGATACCGAAGAGCTCACAAAGGACAATATCGCCGAAAAACTCAGCGACTGCAAGGGGATTCTGGTACCGGGCGGTTTCGGCAACCGCGGCGTTGAGGGCAAAATACTTTGCGCGGGCTACGCCCGTACCAACAACGTGCCCTATCTCGGAATATGTTTGGGCATGCAGACGGCTGTAATAGAATTTGCCCGCAACGTTTTGGGCTATGCCGACGCCGATTCGTCGGAATTTTCTCCCCACTCCAAACACTGCGTAATAGACCTGATGCCCGACCAGCACGGCGTCAAAATGGGCGGAACCATGCGTTTGGGGGCATACCCCTGCAAGGTTTTGGGCAATATAATGAAAACGGCGTACGGAACCGAACTCATTTCCGAACGCCACCGCCACAGATATGAGTTCAACAATCTTTTCCGCACCGAATTCGAGGGAGCGGGCATGAAGATAGCGGGCACATCGCCCGACGGGCTTTTGGTTGAAGCGGTGGAGATACCCGAAAACGACTTCTTTATAGGCGTCCAATATCATCCCGAATTCAAATCCCGTCCGCAGGCGGCGCATCCTCTTTTCCGCGAATTCGTAAACGCCGCGCTCAAACACGGCAAATAAAATTTTTTTAAAGGAATAAATGGAATTTAACGGGGATTTTTTCAACCTTCCCGAAAGCTACCTGTTCGCAGAAGTTGCGGACGCCGTTTCGGGTTATGAAGTTCTACACCCCGATAAAAGAGTTTTAAAACTTAGCATAGGCGACGTCACGTTGCCCCTTCCGCCAACCGTAGTCGGCGCAATGCGCTCTGCGGCAGCCGAAACGGGCGACAAAAAAACTTTCCGCGGCTATCTTCCGTACGAAGGTTGCGGATTTCTGCGCGAGAGTATAAAAAATTATTATAAATCAATGGGCGCGGACGTCTCCGCCGACGAAATTTTTATTTCGGACGGCGCGAAGAGCGACTTGTGGAATTTGCCCGATTTGTTCAAAAGGGGGCTCACAGCGCTCGTTCCCGACCCCGTATATCCCGTATATGCGGAGTCAAACGTCTTAAAGGGCAACAGGGTAGTGTATGCCGCCGCCACCGAACAAAACGGTTTTTTGCCCATGCCCGATTACGGCGTAAAAGCCGGTTTGATATATATCTGTTCCCCCAACAACCCTACGGGCGCCGCATATACGCCCGAACAATTACAAGAGTGGGTGGAATATGCAATAAAGACGGGCGCGGTGATTTTGTACGACGCCGCATACGAGAGCTTCGTACGCGACGGCAAATCCGCCCGCACCATATATAGTTGCGCCGGCGCCGAAAGTTGCGCCGTCGAAATATGTTCCCTTTCCAAAACCGCCGGGTTTACGGGGCTTCGCTGCGGCTATACCGTCGTTCCAAAAGCGCTTAAACTCAACGGCGTTTCGGCTAACAAGCTTTGGTACAGGCTCAAAAGCACGTGTTTTAACGGCGTTTCATACGTGGTACAGCGCGCGGCGGAGGCGGCTTTTTCCGCCGGAGGGCTTGCGGAAATCAAAAAGAACACCGGCTATTACATGCAAAACGCAAAAATTTTGTCGGGCGCGTTAAGCCGTTGCGGCGTTCCGTATTGGGGCGGAAAAAATTCGCCGTACATTTGGCTTAAATGCCCGCGCGGCACGGACAGCCGCGGCTTTTTTAAAGAACTTTTAAACGGAGCGGGCATAGCGGGAACCCCCGGCGCGGGCTTCGGCGCGGGCGGCGAAGGGTACCTCAGATTGTCCTCGTTTTCGGATGCGGAAACCGCGCTCGAAGCGGCGGAAAGGCTTGAAAATTTTTATAAAACTCACCCCATATCCGCATTTTGACATACATAAAGCTGAAACGGAGTTTATATGAGCCAACTTTGTCGCGGCGCAGGAATATTGTGCCATATATCGTCGTTGCCGGGAAAATACGGCATTGGTACGCTGGGGAAAGAGGCGTATGATTTTGCCGACTTCTTAAAGAAGTGCCATGTAAAATACTGGCAGATTTTGCCCCTCGTCCAAACGGGCTTCGGCGACAGCCCCTATCAATCTGTTTCCTGCATTTCGGGCAACCCGTATTTTATAGATTTGGACGCGCTCGCACAAGAGGGACTTTTGGACGAAGAGGAACTTGCAAGCTGCGTCGCGCCCGCGGGCAACGTGGACTATTCCGCGCTCTACAAAAACCGCGAAATGATTTTGCGCCTTGCATACGCCCGTTTCAACATCAAAGACGAAGAATTCCGCAAATTCATAGGCGAAGCCGAATTTGAAGATTACGCCCTATTCATGTCTTTAAAGTCGCGGTATAACCATAGTTTCGACGGTTTCCCCGCGGCATACAAGTACAAAGAGCATCTGGCGATTTACGAATTCCGCCAATCGGTATACAAGAGCGAGTATTGCTACCGCCTTTTTTTGCAGTTCATGTTCAAAAAGCAGTGGCTTAAATTAAAAAAGTACGTCAATTCTTTGGGAATAAAGATAATAGGCGATTTGCCGCTGTACGTCGCGTACGATTCTGCGGACGTATGGGGTCACCCCGAACTGTTCAGGCTGGACGAAAATTTAAAGCCCACCAAAGTTGCGGGGGTGCCGCCCGATTATTTTTCCAAAACGGGTCAGCTGTGGGGCAACCCGCTGTATAATTGGGAAGCAATGGCGGCGGACGGCTATTCCTGGTGGATAAACCGCATAAGGCAGGCTCTGGAACTGTACGACGTTATTCGCATAGACCATTTCCGCGGGCTCGACCGCTATTACGCCGTGGACGCGGGCGCAAAGACCGCCGAAGCGGGGGAGTGGCTCGAAGGCCCGGGGCTTAAACTGTTCGACGCGGTCAAGGCGGCGCTGGGCGACGTGAATTTCATAGCCGAAGATTTGGGGCTGATAGACAGCGGGGTAATAAAGCTGAGGCTGAAGACCGGCTTACCCGGAATGAAAATTCTGCAATTCGCCTTTGACGGCAAGCTGTCAAACTCCTATCTCCCCGCCAACACCGAAGAAAATTCGGTCACGTACACGGGTACGCACGACAACTCCACCGCGCTCGGCTTTTTAAATTCCATGGACGAAGCCTCTTTCCGCACTTTCAAAACGCGGCTCAGGGCGGCATTGAAGAGCGAGGGGGTGAATTTCCCGTTCGCCACAAAGGAGCAGACGGTGCGCGCCATGTGCATTTGCGCGCTCGCTTCGCCTTCCAACGTCGCAATAATTCCCGTGCAGGATCTGCTCGCGCTCGACGACGGCGCCCGCATGAACGTGCCTTCCCGCAAAGAGGGCAATTGGGCGTTCCGTTTAAGCAATATTCCCGGGCGTTATACGGCGGCGGTAATGCGCAAAATAGTGGATAGATTCGGCAGATAGTACAAGCCTTAAATAAAACATCCGGCATAGCCTAAAATTTAAGAGGGGCGGCGCGTTTTTTAAACGCGCCGCCCCTTTCAATTCTTAAAATCAGCCGTTGTCGAATAGCCGTGTGCAGACCACCGTCATGTCGTCCACCGCCGTGCCGCCCGTCCTGTTTAACGCCTCGTTTAAAATTTTATCGGCAAGGTTTTGCGGGTTAAGCGGTTTAAGGTTTTGCAGGTATTCGTACATATCCGTGGCGGAGGAAAAGGAAGAGGTTATCCCGTCGCTCATAAACACCACTATGTCGCCGCTTACAAGCGTTTCCGTGCACACGTTGGGCTTTAAATTTTCCAGAATGCCCATCGGCAGGGAATTGCCTTCCAAAACTTTTATTTCGCCCTCCCGCACTATAATCCCCGCGGGGGAGCCTATTTTTATAAAGTCGGCGCGTCCGCTGTCGAGGTTTACGGCGGCAATGTCTATGCAGACGAAGCGCTCGTCGCGGTTGAACGAGAGCAGTTTGTTTATGGTTTTAAGCACTGTATCTTCGGGCATTTCCGCACGGTAAAACGCCTCGATCAGCGAAATGGCAGCCTCGCTCACTTTCCGCGCGTATTCGCCGCTTCCCATGCCGTCCGAAAGCGCCATCAAAAAGGCATGTTCGTTTATTTTTATTACGGAGTGCGTATCGCCCGAAACTTTTTCGCCCTGTTTTACCGCGCGCGCCACCCCGAAAGCCGCGTCTAAAGCGGGCGGCGAAGTAAATACAAGGCACAGTTTTTGCCCGTCTAAGGGCAGTTTTTCTTTTAAAACAAGTCTCCGCCCGAGTGCGCCTTGCAACACGCCGCAAATTTCTTTAAGATTAAAACTTCCCGAAACCGCAACGCTTATTTCGCAATACAGGTCGTCGATACGCACTTCCGTGCACGATATCCCGTGGGTTTGCAACGCCTTTTTTGCGGCGGCTTCGCTCTCCGAAAATTTGCCCGAAGGTCTGCTCAGTTCAACGGCGCAGCTCTTCATCACTTCGGCAACGCCGTGCGCCTGTTCGGCAAGGAGCTTCCGCCCCGACTTTGCGTTTTCGCTTTCCGCCATATACCGCCTGTACTCTCCCAAAATTTCGTTCAGGGCGTTCATGGTTTGGGTGGGGGAGCGGCAAACCGAAGTCACCTCCGTGGGCAAATCTATAAGGTTCACCCTGCCTTTAAGGCAACCCGCGTCAATAAGCCTTTTAAAGCCCGTATATACGGCGGACTTTTCGCAAATGCCCTTTTTTTCGCAGCCCGAACAGCACCTTTCTTTAAGTTGCGCGAACATGCGCGCGCGTGCGGAAGAGTCGTCTGCGGTGTCGTCGAGGGAGGTGAAAGCGCACTCTATTTCCCTGAACAGTTCCGAAACTTTAAACAGCCTTTCGCCCGTGCGGCGGCGGCTTCTCGCCACCTCCGCGCCGTCGAGCGACTGCTCGCACAAAAGCCGTCTTTTAAGCTTTGCAAGCGCCGCGCTTTTGGGTATGGCGGCTGCCGCGCACCCGGCAAAGAGCAGCAGGGCGTAAAGCGTAATATAGGGTACGGCGGTATCGAAACAGCCCTCAAAATACATGTAACCAGCCGTAAGCCCGCCCGTAACCAGCGGCGGCGCAAACCTGCCCGCGTTTACGAACAGCAAAGCCGCAACCGAAATTATTACGTAAGCCGTCGCGGGCTCGAAGCTCAGTGCGGCGACCGAGTGCGGCACCGAAAATACGAGCGCCGCCGCAATGCAGGACGGCGAACGTGCAAGCCGCACCGAAAATGCCGCGGCGGCGGCAAAAAAGCACAGGTAAACCCCTTCCCCCGCAAGGAAGTACAGCCCTTCGCCTATGGCGG
The DNA here is from genome assembly GCA_947625245.1 of uncultured Clostridia bacterium. Lineage (GTDB taxonomy): Bacteria > Bacillota > Clostridia > Christensenellales > Borkfalkiaceae > Coproplasma. The sequence goes on along the minus strand of CANQNO010000004.1, from coordinate 84,503 downwards.
CAAAAACCACCGCAAGGCAGACGAGTTCGTCCTCTCTCAAACGGCAACGGTATATCCTGTACAGCACGGCGTACACGCTTTTAAAGCAAAAATAAGAAAACGCTGCGGTCACCGCCGCGGCGACCGCTTTAAGGATATAGGGATTTAACAAGTCCGCGCCGAATCCCCGCCAGGGCGAAAAAATTATGTACGGGGCGAGCGCCACGGCAATGTATAGGGCGGCTTCGGCTTTCATTTTTCTGCCCGTCCTGCGGTATAAAAAAATTATCACCGCAAAAAACGCACCGTCGAACAGCGCGACCGCGGAATACGCAAGGCTCAGGTTAACGGCGGTTGCCGCAACGAACAGCGCGGGGGTGACTATCACGTTCGTGCCGCACAGCAGCATGGCTAAGCACAGCCCGAGCGACAGCGGCACGTCCGGCAGGGCAAAATTGATCAAAATGCACGCCGCGGCGTACGCGGCATACAGCATAACCGTTTTAAAACTTATTTTATATGGCATAACGCCATTATACGGCGGAGCCTTCTGCAAAATTTGTCGCGTTTTAAAACAATATGCGTATTTTCATAAAAATCTTTTTTTAAAAAAATCAGGCGTACATTATATTCCGTTAACGCAAAAAAATGTTCTATACGGCTTGTCCGCGGAATATATTAAGGTAGACTTAAAAAATCCGGAGGGAACACAATGCAGGAATTGGATTATGCCGAGATGCTGGAAATACCCGTCAGCACGGTAAACGTAACAAAGAAGAAAAGTTTTTTCAAACGCCGCGAGACTCCGCCCGCCGACCTTAAAGAGCAGGTGGTGGACAGCGTGAACGAGCGCGTCGGCGCGTACGTTGAGGCGGAAAACCTCTCCGACCCGCCCCCCGCAAGCAAGCCCAAAATATCTTTCGGGCGCGACAAGGGCAGCATAATTTTGTTCAGCGAAATAGCGGCTGTGTGCGCTATCGTAATGGCTATATTTCTCACTAACGTATTTATGCCCACAAGCGCAATAAACAGCTTTATCGCCTCTCTGGCGGGTTCGGAGGAAGAGGAAAAGGCCGAGCCGTCGTACAGCCAGCTCACCCTTTCTTCGGTAGTAGGGGATTTCAACGACGCGGACGTCAGCGTTTCCGACGACGGCGTGCTTTCTTTCACGGCGGAAAGCTGCGTTTATCCCGTATGCGACGGCAAAATAATTTCCGTTGCCGAAACGAACGGTACATACGAGGTGGAAATAGCGCACACTTCCACATTTTCAAGCGTAATTACGGGTCTTACCGCGGTTTTTGCCGCAAATGACGAAAGCGTTAAGGCAAATCTGCCTTTCGCGTATTCGGACGGCAGCGGTATTGTTTGCGTAAGCCTCTATGACGGCGAAACGCTTTTAAACTGCTTTTATCTGTCGGACGAAGTGCCCGTCTGGAATTCGTGAAAATAACCGTTCATCCGCTGTTTCTGGCGGTAGGCGCGCTGTCTCTGCTGTTCGGCGGTTTTCCGATATTCATAATATGCGTGTTGACCGCACTCATGCACGAGTGCGGTCATATGTTTTGCGCCGAACGTCTGGGATTCGAGTGCACAAAAATAAGCCTGATGCCTTACGGCGCCGCGGCTGTTTGCGACATAGAGGGAATATCCCCCGCGGATGAACTCCGCCTTGCCCTCGCGGGGCCAGCCGTCAACTTTTTTATGTGCGTGGCGGTGGCGGGGCTTTGGTGGTTTGTGCCCGACGCGTACGCCTACACGGATATTCTCTTTTATTCCAACTCCGCCATGCTCGTCTTAAACCTTCTCCCCGCATATCCTCTCGACGGCGGCAGGGCGGCAAAGTGCCTTATGGTAAAATTTTTAAAACCCAAAACCGCCGACGCCGTCCTGCGCGCTCTCAACCTCTGCGTGGTAGCTGTGCTCGTAACTCTGTTTTTCACCGTTTCGGCAAATTTTTCCGTGCTCGCGGTGGCTGCGCTTTTGGGCTGTTCGGCGTTCCGCAAAGCCCCGCCCGCGCGCAGGATAGACTTCGCCGCCCGCAAAAAAAAGCGGGGGAGGGAGGTTAAGTACATAATCCTCGACGAAAAGGCGACCTTTAAAGACGCTTTAAAATATCTCGACAGCGGCAAATTCCTCGTTTTCCAGTTTTACGCCGAAAAATACCTGGACGAAATCACTGAAGACGAACTCTTCGAAATGTTAAAAGACGGCAGTCTTTACGACCCCGTCTTGCAAAGTGTACAAAGAAATTGAAGTTTCAATCCCTTTGCAAAAATTTTCTCGAAAAAATTTCCCCGTCTATGTCGCCTTTCAAAACGCACTCCGCGGCTTTCACGCCGAAGTTCACCGCGTCCTCGATAACCCCCGCAAACAGCGAAAAATCGTAATCGCACTTATAAACCTGCTTTTTGTTGCGGTATAAATAGCGGGTATAGCTGAAATGTCTTTTAAGGCATCTTTCCACGCCCGTCACCGTCACGCACGGCTCCACGAGCTTTATGGAATCGTAAACGGGTCCCGTACACGCAAGCAGGTATTCGCGGGGCAATATGCTGCGGCGTACGCCGTAAAACTTGCTCACGTACAGCCCTATGTCCCTTTCGAATTTCTGGTGCGCGAACGGCGATTTTTTGCCCGATTCATAGGCGTATACTATGGGGTGAATCATGCTGTCCAGCGCATAGTGCGTGGCAAATCCCGCCGCGTAGGAGGGGTTGCCGAGGCTCAGCTTTTTAAAAAAACCGCAGGCGTCCTGCATGTGCAGACTCCGCCCGAGATTGGTCTTTGTGACTTTAATGTTGTATGCAAAGAACACGTCGCCGCCCTGCGCGCCGAGAATATACAGCGTGCGTGAGCCGATCTTGTGTTTCAGGTCGCCGTCGAGCCGTTCGTAGATCTTGTCGGCGGCTATTACGTGCGTAAAATAATCGGGCATACTATAAGTTTTGACGTTTTCCGTAAAATAAATACTGTTGCACGTATCCCGAATTTTCCCCGAAAAGCCCCGTAAAATATTCCGAAATCTTGTTCCTGTCTAAAAGTTTTCCGCCGAAATCTTCCCTGTAAACTTTTTCCACCCATACGTCCACGGGGAAGCTGTCCCGCCTCGAAAACCCGAACAGCGCCACGCAGTCGGCTACTTTCGCGCCGACGCCTTTATAGCCCGTCAGCCGCTTTTTGAGGTCGGGAGTGGAGAGCCTGTCAAGACCTTCCAGCCCTTCCGCAGCGACCCTCGCCGCGGTCTCGCTCAAAAATTTATCTCTGTAACCGCAGCCCGCGTCTTTAAAAAATTCCGTGCCCGCCCGTGCCAGCGCGGCGGCGGAGGGGAAGGAGTAATATTCCTTTCCCGCAAACTCCTTTTTTTCTCCCAAACCGGCGCAAATGCGAGAAATAATGCCCTTTATTCTCGGGATATTGTTGTTCTGCGAGATTATGAACGAAAACAGCATTTCTTCTTTTTGCTGGTTCAAAAGCCGTAATCCCGCATATTCGCGCGCGCTTTTTTCAAGCAGCGGATTGCCGTAACCCGCGGCTTTTTTTGCAATTTCGGCATAATCCCTGCCCAAATCGAAAAAGTTGTAAAAATAATCCCCGTCCTCGCACTCAACAAAGGTCTTTACGCCGTCGGAATGTACATAGCAGGCCTTGTCGCCCGAAACAACGAAATACCCGTCGCCCGATTTTTCAAAGCGGAAAATCTGCCCGCAGTCCAGCGTTTGCAGCGGGTTGAAATATTTTGCGCCGTATTCGATAATCTCCATTTAAGACCTCTTAAAAAATCATTTTAAACAGGATTTGATTGTAACATTTTTATCGGGAAAAGTCAACACGTTCCTACAATTTTCGCACTTTGCTCTGCTTTTTGGCGGCAAAGTATTTTTTATGATTTATTACGGATAATACTTTTATGACTTCACTCGATAAAAACGTCGGCGCGGTAAAAAAAGTGCTTACCAGCGAAGACGTGCTCGTATTCGAATTCATTTCGGCGGGCGGAAAAAAATTTGCCGCGGTTTATGCCGACGACATCTGCGACAAAAATATGATAGGCGAGCTTGCCGTCAAGCCCTTGCGCGACGTAAAAAAGGGAGACGGCTTCGACAAGGTGCGCATGCTCCTTGCCTCGCCCGAGTTCAAAGAGAGCAATAAGATCCGCGACGCCATAAAGGAAATTTCCGACGGCAACGCGGTTGTTTTTGTCGACGGCGAAAGCGATTTTTGCATATTGGGGTTAAAAAAACCGCCAGCGCGCGCCATAACCGAACCGCCTACGCAAATAGCCGTAAGCGGTCCGCGCGAAGGATTTATCGAGGACATAAAGACCAACTCCGGGCTCGTGCGCAAACGTATTAAAAGCCCTGCCCTGCAAATAAAACAGATAAAGAGCGGCAAGCGCTCCGATACAAACATAGCCATAGTCTATATAGAGGGCGTGTGCCCCAAAGGACTTCCCGAAAGAGTGGAGAAGGAGATAGCCGAAAACAAAATCGACATTATCCCCGATTCTTCCTATGTTTCGTCCTTTATCTCTAAGCGCCCGCGCTCGCTTTTCAAGCGTTGCGCTTCCGCCGAAAAGCCCGACGTTTTCTGCGCAAAAGTTTGCGAAGGGAGAGTGGGCATACTCGTCGACGGTTCGCCTATAGCGCTTACCGTTCCCTATATGATAGTGGAGGACTTCCAGACGAGCGAGGACTATTACACCAATTCCTACCGCGCTACCGTCCTCAGGATAATACGCGCCATCTCCGTGCTCATAGGAATGTTCCTGCCCGCCATATACGTTTCGGCACAGCTGTTCAAAATACAGCTTATACCTTTCAGGTTGCTTTTAAAGATCTCGAGTTCGGTACAGGGCATACCCCTTTCGCCGAGCATAGAGATGTTTTTGACCCTGCTTGTTCTCGAAGTGCTCAACGAAGCTTCCATAAGAATGCCTAAGTACGTAGGGCTTGCCCTTTCCGTAGTGGGCGCGCTTGTGCTCGGCGACACGGCGGTAAAGGCGGGCATAATTTCCACGCCCGCCATAATAATCATAGCTTTTTCGGCTATTTGCCTGTACACCGTGCCCGATTTTGCCGAAACCACAACCACTTTGCGCTGGATATTTCTTATTATAGCGGGTAGCATAGGACCTTTCGGGGTGGTGGTGTTATCGGCTTTTTTGATAGGCTATCTCGTAACCGAAAATTCCTACGGTACGCCGCTCCTTGCGCCTTTCGCCCCGCTCGTCAAGGGCGATTTGTACGACAGCGTCGTTAAAGCCAATATGTATTCTCTCAAAAACCGCCCGGGCGCTCTGCGCGTTGGCGACAAGGTGAGGTTCAAAAATGAAAATAAGCGTTAGGCAAATATGCTTTATTTTGATATTTTACACGGCGGCTTCCAAATTCCTGCAATATCCGCCCATGCTTTCCGCGTACAGCGGCAGGGATCTGCTGTTTTCCGCGCTTTTCGGGTTCGCCGCGGACTGCGCCGCTATATGGGCGGTGGCTTTTTTGAGCTCCCGTACGGACAAGACCTTTTACGAATTGCTGAAAGACAATTTGGGAACCGTGGCGGCGCGCATTGTCTACGGTTTTTTCGCCGCATTTTTTATTCTCATTACAATTTTGCCGCTCTTCGAGCAAAAGCAGTTTGTCCATGCGGTGTTTTACGACACCACTCCGCCGATGTGGGTATTTTTACCCGTATTTTTATTCCTCGTCTATGTCAGTTCCAAAGGCTTTACCAATATCGGTCGCTGCGCCGAAGTCTGCATGCCTATATTCATACTTATGACTATTGCCCTGTACGCAATGTCTTTCGGCGAGGCTAAATTTTCAAACCTTTTGCCTCTATTTAAAACTCCGCTGCCGCAAATTCTCGGCGGCTCGCTCCGCACTTCGTACTATTTTGCCGAACCCGCCTATCTTCTGATGTTTATGGGGCACTACAAATACAAAAAGCACGACGCGGCAAAATTAACTCTAAGTTATGCGGCGGGCGCTGTTATCGTGCTCGTTTTCCTCGCCCTGTTTTACGGCATTTACGCGGGGATAGCTTCGTCAAGGCAGTTTGCAATAACAAAGACCGCGCTGTTCTTTTCCGCTACGGAGATGGTGGGCAGAATAGACCTTCTCGCATTGTACGTGCTCGAAACGGTAATGCTTTTCGCGCTTGTTTTGAATATCCAGCTCGCCGTGCACTGCATAAAAACGTGCTCGGACTTCGAATATCCCGAAATAATTTCCCTGTGCGTAAACGCCGTTTTGCTGATAATTTTAACGGTATTCAACCACGACTACACGGCTATACGCAGGTTTTACGCGGGTTGGGTATGGATAGCCGTAATTCTGTTTACCATAGTCATACCCGCAGCCGCCTGGCTTTTGAAGAGGAGAAGAGATGAAACCTGACGTCCTGCGCCGTTTTTCGGTGGTGTTTTTCTGGATATTGCTAATATTTCTTGCGGGGCTGTTCTTTACCAACGACTTCGGGCTTATCGACATAAGTAAATCTACCATTATAACCGCCGTGGGCATAGATTCCGACGGCGAGGAAGTGCAGATAACCGCCCAGCTCGCCGTTCCCAAACCCTCGCAGAGCGGCGAAAACGTGGAATATGCCGAAGTTCAGGGCAGCGGCAAGACCATTGCGGACGCCCTCAACGAGATAAACGCAAAAACGGGCTTTTATCCCAAACTGCATTTCTGCAAGCTGATTCTTTTGGGCGAAAGCTGCCGACAAAAGAATATCTTTCAGATGATGGGCTGTTTTTACCGCAAAAACTATTCCGAACTCACCGCCCTCGTGGCTATGTGCGAGGGCAAAGCAGCCGATATGCTCGCCATGAAGACCTCTTCGAGCGACATGACTTCTTCGGTGATACGCCGCGCCCTTTCCGACGAACTCAAAAAGTCCGCAAACGCGTCGTCCGTCGACCTGAAAGATATCGCCGTGGATAACTTTTCCAAAAGCGGAGCCTGCCATATGCCGTACGTCGAAGCCAATCTGCAGGGCACGTCCGAAAACGGCGGCAACGGCGACAACGTCGGCGGCGAAAACGCCGGGGGTCAAGGCGGTCAGAGCGGACAGGACGGCGGAAGCGGTGAAAGAAGTGGCAGTAGCGGTGAAAGCGGAGGCAGCGGAGAAAGCGGCGGAGGCAGCGGTGAGAGCGGCGGGCAGGGCAAAAACGAGCAAAAAGTTGAATTTACCGCCCGCAAAACCGCGATTTTCAAAGACGGCGAATTTGCGGGAATACTCGACGAACAGCAGTCTTTCGCGCTCGATCTTCTCAAAAACGAAATACGCCTTGCCGTGCTGCCGTGCGACAGCGAAGGTCTGCACTATACGTTGGGCTTAAAACTCGCCGGTTCGGGCATGAAGCTCAAAATTGAAGACGGCGTTCCCTCGCTCACCCTGCGTTTCAAAGCGTTTGCGCAGATAGCGGGCATACGCAAGCCCGTAGAGCCTGACGAAACTTCGGGCGACGACGATATTTCTCCGCCCGTCCTCGCGGCGGCGGAAGAGGAAGTAAAAAACCGATTTCAGTCGATGGTCGAAGCTTCGGTAGCCGCCGACTGCGACTTTTTGGGCGTAAAAGAAGAGCTCTACAAATACAATTCCGACCGTTACGACGAGTTGAAAGACGACGTGCTGAAAAAACTCCGCATAAATTACGACATACAAATACTTTCTGTCAACTAAAACTTTTCGGGGCGCGGACGTCAACCGTCCGCGCCCCGCATTTTGCCCTAAGAACCCGTTTTTCGGGCGCAAAATATTATATTTATAAATTTATACACTTTTTCTAAAAACTTCCACTTAAATTTGAATAAAACATCCCGTTAAGTTTACAGGGGGAAACGCTTTAAAACCATACGTGTGATATTATGCAAATGTGTAAAGTGTAGGTTATTGTATGGTATAATAATGTCTTTTACGGGCACGGCGCGCTTTTCTACGTAATTCACGGCTTTTTTCTGCGCGGCGTAACCGCAAGTTTTAGGACGTATCGGGCGGCGTTCGCAAAAGGCGTTGTTATAAAGAATTGCTTGAAGAAGAAGACTTCCCGTACGGTAATTTGCGCTTACTAAAAAAAAAGGAGAAAAGTATGGCAAAAGGTTTTAAAATCTGGAAAACAGTTATGTTTGTCACCGTAATGTGCATGCTTCTCGCTTTGGGCGGCGGATTGCTTGCTTGCCAACCTGCGGAAGAAGAGCACACGCATAACTGGTCCCAAACGTACTCGTTCGACGACGAAAACCATTGGCTCGAATGTACCGAATGTCACCAGCACACCGGTACCGCAGCGCATGAATTCGACGACGAAAACGATGTTAGCTGCAATGTCTGCGATTACGTTCGCCACGTACATACCCTTGTGTGGAAAAACGACGGCGACATAAACGGCAAGCATTGGCAGGAATATTCGTGCGAGCACCATGATACCGAGAAATTCAATGAAGAGGACCATGTTTGGGGGGACGACAATCTCTGCGACAAATGCGGTTTGGACAGAACCCCCGACCACGTGCACCATGAGATCGTAAGATACGACGAGACCCAGCACTGGACCACTTATGACTGCACGGAGCATGGAAACGAAAAAATAAATCCCCAATCTCACACTTTCACCAACGGCAGCAAGTGCGACGGTTGCGATTACGACAGAGATGCCGAGCATCAGCACACTCTGTCCGGTTGGATACACAATAACGACCCGCAGTATCACTGGAAGGAATACACTTGCTGGCATCATGACGACGAGCAAGTGGAAAAAGCCGCCCATGATTTCGGCAACGACGATACTTGCGACACATGCGGATACGTTCGCGCGCACGACCATAATAATTTCCCGTGGGCGTGGAATTTCGACGAGACCCAGCACTGGCAGACTTCTACCTGTCACCCCGATACGGCAGGCGAGAAGAACAGGGCTGAACACGAATTCGATAGCGGCGTCTGCGAGTGCGGTCTTTCCGAATCCTATCTTAAAGTTTACAATGTATACAAAACCTTTGAGCAAGCAAAAGGCGAAAGCGAAATAAGCGAATTTACCGAGTGGTACGCTTCTCTCAAAGAGCAGAACGTTCACCACGTCGGCGTTAACGCAAAGGGCGACGCCGTATATTATTCCTCCGCAGAAGACACCACGGGCGAAATAAAATATTACGGTACACGCGCGTATACGGTTAACGTTTCCGTTGACGGAGTTTGGATTGCCGCAAAAGTTAACGATGGCGGGCAAAAGAAAGTGCTTTCGCTTGCGCAGTCCTCTAACGGCGGCGCACGTGTAAGCTTTATTCCCATTTGGGAAGACACGGCAGGCTACGAAATTTGCATAGCTACCGCCGAAGACCTGACTGCGGCGGATAAAACTCCCGTGCCCATGCCTTCGAACTGCATAGTTGTGGACGGCAAGTCGAGCATTTCTATCAATCCCCGCACCACAACACCCGTAAATTTGACGTTCAACGTCGCTGTCGCGCTCGGTCTCGGTCCCGCGGGCATGCTCGAAGGAAAAAGTCTACCCGGTTATTCAGCCACCTACAACAGGACTTATTACTTTAAAGAGCCTGAAACCTGGGGAGCAGGCGTATATAAGCTTACTTACGACTTGACAGCAATAAGCGCTGGCGGTTATTGGACTGCTGAAGGTTTATATATTGCTTTCGACGGTAAAACTACTATCGAAAGCAGATTCACTTCAAACGGCAAAAACAGCGCCGCCATTGTGTTTAAGCTTGATGGCACCGAAAAGTTCTTCCAGGTAAGGTTTTACGGCAACGGTACCTTAACTGGCAACTTTACGTTGACCAAAATACCCACCGACATAACCGTTGAAAACGCCAAAGAATTTGTTTACCCTATCTACGAATCCGCAAAATGCGATATTTCCGGTTTGACTGCAGGTAAATATATAATGGTGGCTTCGGGTTCTTCCAGTTCTTTTAATGGTTACTCTTATACAATTGACTCCGAAGAAGCTGCCGCTCTTACAGCCGAAAAACTTATCGAAATTAAAGAGGGTGCAAAGAGCTTAAAGATAACTACAAGCTCGTTCGCGTCCGAGCGCTATGTATCCACATGCAGCTTACGTCTTGTTAAACTCAATTCCTATACATTGGGAGATGAATATAAGATTACCGAAAAAGACGGCTATGTAGCTCCTTGGGGTTCCAGCGAAATCATACATGGTTACTACTTTATCCTGTTGAATCTTTCTAAAGTAGACATGTACAGGGCAACTCTTACATCGGAAAAAGCATTTAACAATTTCACTATGTCCGCAAAAAGGAACGACAGCAGTGTAAGCGTTTTGAATGCCACATCCAATGCATCCGCAACAAAGAGCTATACCCGTTTGTTCAGCGGTGAGGCCACCGAGTACTATCTCAAAATGGAAACCACAGAGAATGGAGAGGAATATCCCCGTGAGTTCACCTTGAAGATAGAGGCGATGAACGCCGAACAGATCGAAACCAACAAGGAAATAACGGCTACGTTCTCTGCGGAGAAGAAAGATATCCCCTATGCAGGTCACCTCGCGGCTGGCGGCTATATTCTTTACAGCAAGACCGACCTGACAGGCAAGAACGTTAAATTTACGGTAACCGTAGGCACTTCAACAAAAATAAACGGCAAGTCGGATCGTTTCAATACCTTTGCGTTGACTACAGAAAGCGACGTAACCATTTCTGTTAGCTATACGGGCGCAGAGGAAGAGTATCCTACCGTCAAATTCGTACTGATCCATATGGACGGCGGCACCGATATAGCTTCTACAAAGGCTAACATTACCGCAAGCTTTACCGATACGGAATATTTCAAAGTATATTCGTTTACCGAAGCCGAAGCAAATTACTACCGCTTCTCTATGCAGTCCGAAAGCGATTTGCGCAATGTAACCGTTTATTACATTGATTACAGCGCAAGCAATCCTTCTCCTGCAAAATGGATAAGCGCTTCGGCAGCCGAAATCAAATCGGTTGAATATTTCACGAACAGCACGACTTCCACGCTTACAGTTCCGGAAGCTAAGTACTCCATTGTTGTTATTGCAAACAACGACAGCGATGTAGCTTATCCCACGACTGTAAACATGAGTCTTAAACCTACTTTGAATATAGCCTCTACCTTGACGACGGGAACTTATGTACCGTATGTAGAGTTCTCTGTCGATGAGCGCAATCTCGCGACGAGTTACGAAGTATGGCTTGCAACCAACGAAAGCAGCGGTCAAACTATTGAGGCAGGTCAGTATACGCTTGTTAAAACGTTCAATAAGGATGCGTCCTGGCCTGAAGACCAAATTGCTAAAAAGACTTTCAAATTGACGTATACCAATACCGATACATCAAAGTTTGGCAACTACTTCTATTGGAAAGTCATTGCAAAGGATTCCACGGGAAAATACGTTGACTTTACAAAGACCATTACAAGTTCGAAGAGCTACTCTAAGAACGGCGGTACAACAAAAGTCATCGTAGAACATCCTACCGATTTTGAGGGAACTATTATTCTCAAATTGTCCACAAGTTCCGGCAGCACGGCAAATTCTTATTTGTACGGCTACGCAGAGGGCACGGCAGTAAAGGGTACCGCCCAAACCGAAATAAGCATTTATTCGGCGGCAAAGACCAGCGGAACGGTTTATATCCACACGACCGCACAGGGCGCCGACGTCGACCACTACACCATGCCCACATCTAAATCGGGAACGGTTGGTAATGATGTCACCGTCACGATCGAAAAGAGGGTAAAGATATCCGTTACGGTAAATCTTCCCGAAAACTTCCAGGCTAAAGCGGATGAGCCCATCGAAGTAACTTTCTATAAGGGCACTACCACAACAAATGCGGGAAGCGGCAATCTTTCCATAGTCGAAGGCAACAAAGCCACCGGCGATATTTGGTTGGATAAAAATGCCCAAGGCTTTACGGTTGCCATAACCAAAGGTCTTGATACAGGTTATACAACAACCGAGACTAAGTATACAGTCACAGTTGACGAAGGCGGCGAAACGGGTTCCGTAACTCTTACTGTTAAACAGCGTACCAAAGTCGATATCGAACTCACTGTTCCCGCGCACTTTGTAAGCGGCGAATATACCGTAGAGTTCTATCTGTACTCTGACGAAACGCCCGCAACAAAAGCAACGGCTACTTTCAAATATACTCTCGACGCTAACGACACGGAAGCATCGGCAAAGCAGACCGTTACTGCATATTTGCCTATGGGCGGCACCTATCTCGTCAAGATAACCTCTCCCGCTAACTCGGGCTACTTTGCAAGCGATATCCAAAAACTTGTACTTGACGAAACCACCGAAAAAGCGTCGGTAACCATAAGCGACCGCATAACGGTTACGGCTAACGTAGAGCTTCCCGGCACATCTGCAGCTTCTGACGTAAGCATAGAACTGCACGAAAAGACTACGGACAGACTCATTTCCTCCGCGACGGTTCACGTTACGCTTGACGAAGTTTCCGGCAAGTTAAAGGGCAGTACCGAAATGTTTGCACCCGAAGGTCAGCAATTGATCATAAGAGGTAAGAGTACTAATCTTCAGGATTACGAATTCCTTACCGATGCGGAAGTAACCGCACAGGACAAAACAGGTTCGGGTACGCTTGTCGGTACTCTTAAGTACAGCATTACCGTAACCTACAAATTCCATAGTACTGCCGAAGCTAGTAAATATCAGCAAGGCAGATTCAGTACCATATTCCTGCACAAAGACGGCGAACAGCTTGAAAGCAAGTCCACAAATCTCGCCAACAAGCAGTGTACAGTTACTTTCTATGTGAGTGCGGCTGATTTCGAAAGCGGTGCGCTTTACGTAATCTCCGTCGACTACTACAACATGGCGAACAGTTACTTCGTTGCGCCGTCGTTCCAGGTAAAATGGACTGAAGAAGATGCTCAGCTCGTTGTTACACGCGAAATCGTGTATGAGCAGACATCGAACTATAAGCCCATCGAATACACCATAGTTATCCCCGAAGAGTATACGAGTCAGGCTACCCATAACATCCTCATAGCGGAACCCTACGGCGTTTGGGATCAGCGTCCCAACAAGTCGTGGACTTCCGGCAAATCCGGCACATCGCGCATAGACGTATCGTTTGCTAATGCTGTGCCCAATGAAGAGGGCGGCGGCAAGACAATTAAAGGCACCTGGACCCGCTATCCCGAGTGCGAAACCCTTAATTTCCACCTTATCGGCGGCGACCTCACAAACAAGAAGAGTTCAAGCCTTACAACGTCACAAAACAATATCAAGCAGTGGTATGCCGAAGCGAGTCTCGTATCTTACGACGAAAAGGGCACTGGTCATGTTACTATCACGATCAAGCAGAACATACCCGTTAAGATTTCCATCCCCGACCTTGTTTCGGACGGAACTCCCACAACGGCATTCACCCTTACAATAACTCTTAAGGATGGCAACACTCAGGTTGGTATATACAACTTTACCGTCGACAGGAACGTAACTAAAGAAGACCTTAATAAGTTTATTTACGTGTTGGATTGGAAAGACACCTATACTGCAACCGTTACGCTCGGAACCAGCGGCACTTTGGGTTGCACGTATAAGCTGGCTCAGACTGCTTCCGAATGTAAGACCACTGACGGAACGCATATTATCCAGATCAACGTAGAACAGCTCAATAAAGTTAAGGTTTCCGTTCCCAACTTAAACAACGAAACGGGCACTAAACAATTTGCACTCAAGCTTGAAGTCAAAGACGGAGAGAGCGCTGTAGGTACCTATACCGTAACCGTTCCCGAAAATGCAACCGCAGATTTCTGCGAATATCTCTGGTTGCCCGATTGGAAGGATACGTTTACAGTTACCGCGTCTAATTCCGATGCCGAATGTGCATATGCGATAACAAGCGAAGCCACCGCTAAGACGACCGAAGGCTTGCACGAAATTGTAGTCAACGCAACGAAGAAGACTCCTGTAAAGGTTCAACTTACAGGCCTACAGGACGAGGTTAGAACTGTTGCTACAACCTTGTCGATTAAGATCAAAGGGACGGAAGGCGTTGATGTATGCACACGCACCGTTAAAATACCCGCAGGCGCCGAAACGTCGTTCGTAGATTACATCTATCTCGACAGCTGGCAAGCGGATTACTCGGCGGAAGTAGAAGTTTACAACCAGCCTTACATGTTCAGAACCGCAACCTTCTCAGAAGTCGGCGGAGCGCATGTTCTCACCATTAAGTGCGAACCTATGCCTCACGTAACAGTCGTTATGAAGGGCTTTGCCAACGATGCCGTGACTAAGCAGTTCACTTTCAGTTACGTAGTAAAGGATGATACAACGACCGTAATCGCAAGTACAAGTATAACCGTTATTGCTAACGCAACCAACGAAAATTACTGGACTAATACGATTAAGGAACATTATATCAAGGGCGACTGGAAGGATACCTTTAAGGTAGAGATCACGCAAAGTGCAACCAACGATTCTGACTATATCGTTGCACCCGAATCTTGCGAGTTCACTAACGGCGATAAACCTTGGGAGCATATCTTTACTATCACGGTTAAAGAACAGCCGCGCGTTACGATTACCGTCAACGGTCTTATCGATGAGTACACTACTTTCTCTGAAGCTGCAATACAAGTATTCGATAAAGTAGGTGAAACTAAGAAGCAGGATCTCAAGCTCGTTAAAGCCGACATGAAAGAGGGCAATAAAGCCACATACCACTTCAAGACTTTCGAAGGCATTGAAAACGGCGTGACGTTTAAGGTAGACTCGGCAAGGACGACTGTGAACACCGACTATTTGATTTTGGATTGCACACAGAGCGGATCCGACAATTCTTATCAAGTGACCGTCAACATTAAGCCTAAGCTTCATATTGAAGTTAAGGTTAACGGCTTTGATAGCAAATACACGGCTGGTGATTTCAATCTGAAATATAATTTCGACGTTGGTGAAGAGCATAAAGTGTTGGGCAACATTATTTCCGTTCCCAAAGGCTCCGGCAGTGAGTTCTCTTCCAATATTATACTTCCGGCTGCAGAATGGAACGATCAGTGCAAGCTCGCATTTTTAATCAGCAAAGTTCAGACGTCTACCAAAGACTACGTGATTCCTTACGATTATGCGTCTGTCCAAGTAACTAGAGGTGCGGATGACCATCATTACACCGCAACGGTAACCGTTCATACAAAGATAAGGCTTGACGTTTCGATTAAGGTTCCCGACGGCGGCGTAGGCTCCGGCTACATTAAATACAAGATTTACAATCCCAATGGCGATACCGGAAAGGAAAACATCTTTGGCGGTACAGAACAAATTTCGATGTACTGCAGTACGGCTGATGCTACCGCGATTCTTTGGCTTGATGAGCTGGAAGCAACTTACACCGTTGAAGAATGTTCGTGCACATTTAAGGGAACGTTCACCGTTACGGGCAAAATTACAGTAAGCGGCGAAGGATCTCAAAAGACAGGTAAACTTGTTCTTACGGTAGAGGCTGCTAACGAATAACGAGAGTTTATCTTTCGGAACATATTACTAAGGTTTCAGTGTTCCCGCTGCCTTCGGGCAGTGGGAACACTTGAAAAATTTTTAAAAACTATGAAAAAGAAAATTTTATCTGTTTTATCGCTCGGTTTGGGCATATTGGTTTCAACTATAAGTTTTTCTGCTTGCAAGATAGACAGACCTTTGCATATATGGTCGCAGGATTGGAGTTCCAATAACGTATATCATTGGCACGCCTGCACCGACAACGGTTGTCCCGCAAAAGACGAGGCAACCATTGCAAAACATGAATTCGAACTTATTTCTACCGACAAAGCGGCAACCTGCTCCGCAGAGGGTAAAGGCCGTTATAAATGTTCGGTCTGCGGATACGAAAAAGACGACGTTATCGAAAAACTTCCGCATAGTTTAACATTGACAAGCACGTTGCTCGCCCCCTCTTGCATTTCACCGGGATTGGGCAACTTTAAATGCACGGTTTGCGGAGAGTCTGTAAAAGAACAGACGATTGAGCCGACAGGCGCGCATATTTACGGAAGTAGTTACTTAAACGACGAAAATAATCATTGGCATAAATGTATAGCCGACGAAAGGTGTACGGCAATTGATGCGGTCGCTCCCCATAAGGCGGGTTTAGCAAGAACCACCCAGCCTAACGGTTGGCTCGACGGCAAAATAGATACGCCTTGCGGCGATTGCGGCTATATTATGAAAACCGAAGTGATCCCAAATAAAAAAGCGCCCGTAAGTTACGATTTGCAGTTTACGGCGGGCGGCACGACGGTTTCTCTTATCCCTGGCGAAGAGGAATACGACGGAAAGCCCACTTACAAAATCAATCTTGTTGCGGGCACGGTTTACAAAACGCAGCTTGTAAACGCCGTAAATGCCGACGGCGAAGAGTTGAATCTCGCAGCCGATATCTCATGGTTTATCGGCACTGGCACGGATACTCACGGTTTAAGAGTTTATCTCAGAAATGATCGTTCCGGTTCGGAGACTCTTATAGAAAAATATTCAACTTACGGCGGAATTACCTGGGGCAATAACAGCAGCGATATAAACTTTATAGTAAGCAAAGGGGAATATACGGTTATATTCCGCTATCAGACCGGCATAAACGACAATAACTATCATACCGGAAGCATAAGGGTCGAACATGTGGTGCGTATCACCGCAGCCTGAGTCTGAGCTTTTTAAACCTTTGGAATAAATTATGAATAAAACATTTTTTAAAATAAAATCGGGACATATCCTGCGCGCGTTATTCAAAAGCATAACCGTCGGAATAGCGGCTGGGCTTTTGGCGGTGGGAGTGGTCTTGCTCGCGCTGAAACTCAGTGCGATAGACCTTGCCGTATATTATTATATAATAATAGCCGTCGGCACGGCGCTTGCCGCAGGCGCGGTCTCGTTCCTGTTTTTTAAACCGAACGACCGTGCGGTTGCAAAGGCGGTCGACGACGAGTATAAATTGCAGGAAAAAGTACAAACTGCTCTCGAATTCGAAAATGAGCAGGGCGCTATCGTGGTTATGCAACGCGAGGACGCCAACGAGCGTATAAAGAGCCTGCCCCGCCATAAACCCGATTTCAAAAAGCTTTGGGTATTTCCTCTGGCGTTTGTTTTGGCGGCGGGGGTTGCCGTTGCGGGGATTTTAACGCCTTTAAAACAGGTGCAGGCGGAGGACGACCCTTACGACCGTCCGCCCACTCGCTACGAAGTGCTCGCCATGCAGGAACTTATAGAAAACGTCGAAAGCTCCAACCTCGGTGACGATCTAAAGGCGGATACGCTCGTTCATTTAAACGTCATTTTGGACGGTCTCGAAGAGTTTGACAACGTAAGCGACGTTATGCCCGATATCGAAAATTCGATCACCTCTATAAGCGAAAGCTTTTTAAGCGTTAAAGAATACGATAAGCTTGCGGTAAAACTTTTGGAACAGAGATTTAACGAGCTTTCCGACGCGGCGCAATCGGCGGACGGGTATAAGGAATTCAACCTTAATTCTTACGACCTTGTTTTGAGTTTCGAATCTTCCGTGCTTGAACTAATTACCGCTCAGGTCGAACCTCAGGTGAACACCTTGCGCGAAACCTATGCAAATCTCGGAAGCACCGAAATTTCGGCGAAAATATATGAAATGTCCGGAAGATTGCAAAATACTCTTTCGGTTTTGTCGCAGGACGGATCGTCCTATAAGGCATTAACGGCTTTCAAGAACGATATGGACGAAATCCGCGTTAAAATAGTAATGGGTACGGCGGATGAAGCTCATATGCAGCACAACATAGATTTGATTTTCTATGATTTTGAGGATAGGTTGATCGAAGCGCTCAAAGAACAGTCCTATACGCAGGGCATGGGCGTGTTTGTCGTCAACAGAATTAAGATAATCTTCGGTATGCCTATCGATGACGATAAGCACAACGATGACGCAGGCAACAAAGAGGAAACCCCGGGTATTGATCCGGGCGACGGCGACGTCTCGCAAGGCGGTATAGGCGACCACGACGTGGTATACGGCAGCGACGACATGATTTACGACCCCGATACGGGCAAATACGTCACGTACGGAGAACTTTTGAACAAGTATTTTGCGATTGTGCAGGAATATCTCAACGGAGAAACTCTCAACGATACGCAAAAGGAAATAGCAAGATATTATTTTGAAATTTTATTCAGCGGCATAAAGGAAGCCGATTAATCGAGGAAAACCATGAAAAAAAATAAGAAAAACAATAAGAACGTAACACCCGAAGCATTGAACGAAACCGAAGAAAATGCGGTTGAAACCGAAACGCCCGTAACCGCTGAGGCGGAGGAGCAGCCCATAGCCGAAGCTCCCGCAGAGACCCCTGCGGAGACTCCCGTTGAGGAAATAGAAGCCGAATCCCCCGAACAGGTAAAGGAATTCGGTGCGGCAATAACCAAAATAAAGAGCGAACTCGCAAAAGATATCGTCGGTATGGAAGACATTATCGACAACGTGATCTGTGCGATTATCGCGGGCGGCAACGTGCTTTTGGAAGGCGTTCCAGGCGTCGGCAAAACAAGGCTTGTACGTTCGCTCGGCAAAACTTTAAGCCTGCCTTTCTCGCGTATACAGTTCACGCCCGACTTAATGCCTTCGGACGTAACCGGTACCAACATAATCGAACAGGATGAAAAGGGCAAAATGAATATGGTATTCCAGAGAGGTCCCATATTCGCCAACCTCGTGCTCGCCGATGAAATCAACCGTGCGACGCCCAAAACCCAATCTTCCATGCTTGAAGTTATGCAGGAACACAAAGTAACGGTAGCAAAGCAGACCTATAAGCTTTCGGAGCCTTTCTTCGTGCTCGCAACGCAGAACCCCATAGAGCAGGACGGTACGTATCCTCTGCCCGAGGCGCAGGTCGACCGTTTCATGTTCAAACTCATAGTTAACTTCCCCGCGCCTGAAGAAATTGAAAACATAGTAGATATGACGCAGGTGACCATGGACGAAACTGCCGAAGCGGTAGTGGACGGCGAGACTATTCTTGCCATGCGCGAGCTTGCCAAAACCGTGCCCGTTATTAAGGACGTGCGCAAATTCGCCGCAAAACTGGTTACCAACACCCACCCCGAAGTTAGCGGCGCATTGGCGACTACCAAAAAGTATGTCAAGTTCGGCGCTTCGCCCCGTGCGGCACAGGCGCTCATTACCTGCGCAAAGGTGCGCGCTCTCATGCACGGCAGATATAACGTGTCGTACGATGACGTAAAAGCTCTTGCCTGCCCCGTATTGCGCCACAGAATAAAAATCACCTATACCGCGATAAGCGATAATCTTAACGTGGACGATATCATCAAACAAATAGTCAGCGAAACGAAGTAATCTAAATATGAGTCTTGTTGTGACAGAAGAGTTTCTCGAACAGGTTGAGAGACTCGAATCGCGCATAAAAAACAACGTTGCGGGGCAGTTCGGCGGCAACCATAAGAGCAAAACTTACGGTTCTTCGTGCGAATTTGCCGACTTCCGCGACTATATTCCGGGCGACGACATTACCAAAATCGACTGGAACGCTTTTGCGCGCTTCGAAAAACTCTATCTCAAATTATATCTCGACGAGAGACAAGTGCATACGCGGATATATATCGACGCGAGCAAGTCTATGCATTTCGGCAAAGACAAAAAGGACGAGCTGGCAATAAAGCTTGCCGCCACGTTCGCTTATATATCCATAAGCCAGATGGATAAGGTATCCATATATCTTATCAAGGACGATCACGTTGAAGAATTGATTACCAACATGCTGGGCAAAGAGAGCTATCTGAACAATATCGGAATATTAAACACCGTGGAGTTCGACGGCGGGGATACTAAGATTTCCGACGCCATACTTCCTTCCACCGTGGGCTACGGCGACGGGCTTTCGATAATAATTTCGGATTTTCTCACCGACAGCGATTATGAGGCGGGGCTCAGCCATCTTGCAACCAAGAAGAGGGATATCCTCTGTGTGCAGATTCTCTCCAAAGAGGAACTTAATCCCCGCGCGCACGGTAAAATGAATTTCTTCGACAGTGAGGATTTGAGCAAAATATATCGCAAAAACATAAACAAAGAAATTCTTCGCGCCTATGCGAGAGCGCTCGAATATTCCACCAACAGAATAGGCGGCTTTTGCCACGCCATAGGCGGGGAATACGCGCTCGTCGCGTCGGACGAATCTCTCGGCGAAATTTTCTTTAACAAATTGGTTTCGATGGGGGTATTCAAATGAGTTTACTATATCCTCTCGGATTGCTCTTGCTTATTGCAATCCCCATATTGATTTTAATTTACATCATAAAAAACAAATACACCGAAAAAACGGTGTCGTCGATTTACCTCTGGAATCTCAGCGAACGCTTTATAAAAAAGCGCAGACCCATTAGCCGCATCGTCGGATTGATCAGTTTATTGTTGCAGATAGCGGCGGTCATAATGCTTGCCGTTTCGGTCACGCAACCTGTGTTCGTTATCCCCCGTGCGGCAAAGGAATATTGCTTTATTCTCGACGGCAGCGGAAGCATGAACATAGTCGAGGGGGGACAAACCCGCTTCGACAAGGCAAAGGATAAAATCGAGGGCATGATCGACGACGCATTCAAGGGCAGCGCATACTCCCTGATTTTCGTCGGCAACACCACCGATACTATATTCGAGAATTACACCGATAAGGAGAGGTGCAAAAAGCTTCTCTCCGACCTCGAAGTCAGCTATTGCGAGACGGGCACAGCCGACCTTGTCAGCAAGGCGCAGGCGCTTTTCGACGCAAACCACTCTGTTGACATTTATCTCGTAACCGATAAAAATTACGGTCAAACCGAAAACATGACCGTTCTGAACATAGCTTCGGAAGGGGAAAATTATGCGGTTTCGGATTTATCGTACAGCGTAGAAAACGGCAGCGTAGTGGTAAGGGGTACGGCGATGTCCTATGTGAACGACGCTTCTTTGGGGCTTGAACTGTATCTCGACGGCGAAAGCGCGCCCGCGGTTTTGGGCAGCGTCAACGTAGTCGGCGGAACGCCCACCCCGTTCGAGCTGGTATGCGAAAACAGGATCCAGCTTAAATCGGCGCGTGTGGCAATAACCAACGGCGACATACTCGGTCTCGACAACGAAGCTGTTATTTACAACGTCGATTACGAAAATTCTTCGAGGACGCTTATAGTCAGCGACTATCCGTTCTATATTCAGGCGGGTCTCATATCTGCGGGTAACTCGCAGATAGAGGTGGTAAAGACCGAGGATTACAAGCAAAAATCGGGATACGACCTGTATGTATTCGATTCTTTTACCCCCGAAGAACTTCCGCAGGACGGCGCGGTGTGGTTTTTTAACCCGCAGTCGAGTCTCGGCGGAACGAATTTCAACTATCAGGGCGATTCATATCCTTCTTCGCCGGCGACTTTTTCCAAGTCCACGGCAAAAGCGGTGAAAAACCTTTTGAGCGGAATCACGGCTAAAGACTTCGAAGTTTCCAAATACGTCCGCATAGGACTTAGCGGAAGGTTCACCACGCTTGCGACGCTCGACGGCAGCCCGCTTATCTTCGCCGGCACTAACGCTTACGGCAACAGGGAAGTGGTTTTCGCCTTTGACTTGCACGACAGCGCGGCGTTCACCCTTTCAATGGACTATTCCCTTCTCACCGCAAATCTCTTGAATTACTCTTTCCCCGCAATTATAAACGGCACGTCCTATTATGCGGGCGATACGCTTGAAATCAACATAGTTCCTGGTGCCGAAAGCCTTTATGTCCAAGCGCCCGGCGGTAAGGAATACTATCCCGATACAAGCATAGCCGTATGCGAATTCCGTTTAAGCGAAGTTGGCAGTTATACGGTAACCATGACCATGAACGACAAGTCCGTGCGCACGTTCAACGTGTGCTCGTCCTTGCCCGAGGCGGAGCGGGTACCCAACCCTACCGAGTCAATGCTCATAGTCCGCGGCATAGCCGAAAACAATATGCGCAACGGCATTTATGACAGTATAATTGCATTTTTGATTATCTTCGCTGTAATAGCGGTAGCAGATTTTGGAGTGTACACATATGAGCAGTATCAACTTCGATAATCCCTATCTGTTGCTGATCGCAATACCCCTTGTCGCACTTTTCGCAATTCCTTTTGCGTTGGCTATAAGAAAGAAAAACGTCAACGGACACAACGTCACGTCGATGGTTTTGCACGTAGTGATTGCCTTGATAATAGCTTTCATTGCGGCGGGGACGAGTATAAGGACCGTAATAACCGAAACGGAGGTATATGTGGTTGCGGACGTAAGCTATTCCGCAAACAAAAACCTCGACGAGGTCGACAACTATATAAAGAATATAGAATTGCCTAAAAACGCAAAACTCGGCGTCGTGTGTTTCGGAAAAGATTACGAACTTTTGTACCCGCTTGCCGAGCAGAAAGATGTGGGCAGCGTAAAGGAAAACAATATTGACGACAGCGAGAGCAACATAGCCGAGGCTATGGAATATGCGGGTACGCTGTATAGCGACAACGTAATAAAGCGCATGGTGCTCATAACGGACGGCAAGCAGACGGACACGCGCGACACTTACGCCATAAAGCGCGCCGTAAGCGGTCTTAACGCCCAGAACGTGCGCGTGGACGCGATCTTCCTCGACGACACAATAAAGGAAGACGCAAAAGAGGTGCAGATTTCGGACGTTACCGTCACGCAGGACACCTATCTGGGGCATGAAGAGAACGCCGTGATAAACGTTCAGTCAAGCTTCGAAACGCAGGCTTTCCTCGTGCTGTATTCGGGCGAAACAAAGCTCAAAGAGAGAGCCGTTACCTTGACCACCGGCAGCAACAGTTTCAATTTCGGTCTCGATACGTCCAAAGCGGGCAATTTCAACTATGAGGTCAGAATAGAGGCGGAAGAGGACGAAAATCCCTACAACAACAAGTTCGCCTTCACGCAAAACGTAGAGGGCAATATAAGGATATTGTTTATAACAAAAGATTGGGTAAACGTATTAGCCGCAGTGGAACGTTACGGCGACGCTGCGGAGCTGGATATCTATGAAAACGATAAAACTGTGGATTATTACGACAAAGAAGACTATATGGCTACTTTGCCCAACAATATTCATATCCACAGGGAAGAGCTCGAAGTGCCTTTTACCGTTGAGGAAATGAGCGTATTCGACGAATTCATTTTGTGCGACGTAGATATAACCACATTAAAAAATACCACGCTGTTTGTCACAAGTCTCGACAACGTTGTCTCCAAATTCGGTAAAACGCTTGTGACGTACGGCGACCTCGGTATTCAGGGCAAAGAAGAGCAGGATCTTAGAAAACTCGAAGATATGTTGCCCGTACGTTTCAGAAATGACGACACTGCACCCAGGTTGTTCACATTGGTAATAGACGCCTCGAGAAGTATGGAACAAAATTACCATATGATAAACGCCAAAATCGCGGCTGCGGAGCTTGTCAAACTTTTAAAACCGGGCGACAACGTATGCGTAATCACCTTTGCGGGCGACGTGCGCACGGTAGTCACTCCCAAACCCGTCGGCGACGGCAATGCCGTCATCGAAGAGATAGAGGGAATTGACAACATGCAAGGCACTTATATAGGGCTCGGTTTGCAAACTGCTTACGACAGGAT
Source organism: uncultured Clostridia bacterium (assembly GCA_947625245.1). Taxonomy (GTDB): domain Bacteria; phylum Bacillota; class Clostridia; order Christensenellales; family Borkfalkiaceae; genus Coproplasma. The sequence goes on along the minus strand of CANQNO010000004.1, from coordinate 60,861 downwards.
AAAGGCGTTGGATTACAGCGATAAACAGGTTATGCTCATAACCGACGGCTTGTCATATACCAACGAAGAAGACAATCCAATTACGATAGCCGAGAACATGTACGGCGACGGCATAGTCACGTCCGTGCTCGATATGGCAAGACAGGGCGAAAATGCCAACGGCGTTTCGCAAAGCGCCACCGCGCAAGAGGCTAAGCAAATGCTCGAAACGGTTGCGGCTAACGGACACGGCAATTACTATTATTGGTCCAACCAGACTCAGGACTCGGGCGAAATTCCCTCCCTTCTGTTTGGTCAGCTTGCCGGCACCATAACAGAAACCGTAATCGACGGCAGACAAACACAGGTGAGCGTTGCCAGGCGCGTGGACGGTGTGCTTGACGGAGTAGACAGAACCGCCATACCCGACGTATGGGGATATCTGTACAGCTATAACAAGGCGAGCGCCACATCCGTTCTTACCGTCAACCATAACAAGGGCAGCAAAATAACCCAACAGCCGCTTTACTCCTATTGGGATTACGGTTTGGGCAAAGTTGCAACGTTTACAAGTTCGTTTGCGGGCGAATGGCTTAAAGATTGGCAAGAGAACGGCGATGCGCAAAAGTTTTTCGACAATATGCTCGAAACCAACATACCCGCGCATAAAGCCGCTTTCCCCTACACGGTGGACGTGGCAAGGAACGGAAATTACGCCCATATAGAACTTGTACCCGCCGGTGCGCGTCTTTCGGCTTACGCTATTGCCGAAATAACAATGCCCGACGGCACAATCGAACAGGCAACGATGGCTTTCGACGCGGACAGATATTATTATGAATTCGACACCTCCGCATTGGGCAGTTATTCCATAAGACTGATATACAGTTACAACAATATGTCCTATGCGTCGCGCACGACGTTTAATATATCCTATACTGACGAATACAATTCTTTTGCAGCTTACGAAACCAACGTTCTGCACAACGCCATAGATGAAACTGGCGTAGTCAAAACGGACGGCAAGCTTGAAATTGTCAACGATGAGCGCGAACTGGGCACATACACCAACGACCTTACCGTGCCGCTACTCATAGCGTCGGTGGTAATATTCGTAGTGGATATAGTTATACGTAAGCTGAAGTGGGAAGACGTGGTAAGCTTCTTCGGATTGAAAAATAAAAAGGATAAGAAAGGAGGCGTAACGAATTGAAAAAGACTTTAACAGTATTGATTTTGTTGGTTTTAACAATTATAATTTCCGTTCAAGTCGGATGCGGAAGTTTTAATCCTCCTCAAAATACGCCGGATCCGACAATAACCGATAATACGGGCGGTTCAACCGGCGGAGATGAGGAAGACGGGCATGACGTTTTCAGAGTTTTCCTTGTCGATGAAGATGGCAGACCTTTCTATCCTCCCCAACCTATTTTTGCACAGTGGTCCGGCGAAGAGGGAGTATACAGCGCGCAGGTCAGCGAGAGGGGTTTTGCCCAGATTCTCGACCTCGACGGCGATTACAGGGTAACTTTAAGTTCACTGCCTTCTTCTTATACGTACGATCCCAACAATAACTTCGTGGACAACGTAACTCCAGATATTACTATTGAGATCAAAAAGATTTTGGGTTCGTATAACGCGCTCGACGGTAGCGGTCAGTACAGACAGGCTCAGCTTAGCCAATTGGGTACGTACAGAGTAACTTTGGGCAGTAAGAGCGACGGCGTATTTTTCAGCTTTACCCCGAGGGCGGGCGGCATATATTCCATAGAATCGTGGGCGGATATAACCGCAAATATTGTTAATCCGATAGTGGACGAGTATAACGGCACTTTTGCGTGGAACACAAAAAAGGGAACGGTCGACGGCGGCGGTTCAGAGTCTACCTATACAAAGAATTTCAGAATGGAAATGCAGCTCAATGACGACGAAGTCGGGAATACCAAAATCTTTGCCGTTCACGCAGATACGATAGGCAACAACTATCCCGTTTCTTTCGACTTTACCATAAAGTATGAGGGCAGACCTCCCGAAAACGTCGAAGTATATGAAGAGGTAAAAGCAAAAGGACCTTTCAATACGGGCGAGAACATGGACGTGCCCACGGGAACTTTTACCTATATTTATGCCGAAACCGGAATTTTGGACGAGGATTTGGTAATTTTCAACCCCGATGATAAGTACTATCACGTATACGATCCCGTTACGAAAACAATGGGCGGCTTGCTTTACGCCAGAATCAGCACGGATAGTGCATTGTTAATGACGGAGAGCGGAATGGGTTTTAAAGACAGTTATATCAAACTCCAATTCAACGGATGTGATTACAGCAATTTTATAGAAGCTTATGCTAACTCTTGCCAAAATGGCGTTCACCCCGTTACGGAAGAACTGAAAAACTTTTTGTTCCAATATGCCGTTAAGGAAAGGTATTTTGCCGACGGTAACGGCTGGGCGGAAACGATCGGGCTGAATTCGGGCGAGGACGACCAATGGCTGTTCTGTTGCGGCTATTACGCATAATATAAATGATACAACACAGAGACGGCGGCAAAAATTGCCGCCGTCCTTTTTTGTTTTTACGGTGCCGTCAGGCTTTCGGGGCGATTAGCTCCCCTATAAGCTTTGCAAACACGGCTATTTTACCGTCGTCCGCGTCCTTGCGCTTATAGGCTGAAATTATTTCTTCGGCTCTGTCGGGCGACTTTAATATTTCCGCAACGGCGGCGTCTGCGGCGCCTTCCGCCACAAAATCCGCGATTAGCGCTTTCAAAGCGTTTTCCGACAGTGCTAACGAAGTTTTCCCGCGTACAAACTGCTCGTACACAATGTAAACAACCGTCGCAACCCCGCCCGTCTTAATTCCCTGCTCCAGAACGCTCACAAAATTAATAAAAACGTAATAAAAGCTCACCCTGCTTATAGCCGTATAAACCGCATATACAATTACGCCCAAAATAAAGGGAAGTAAAGTATACAGCTTGTTCGGCGCGTTTTTCAAAAGCGTGTTTTTCAGGATCTGGGTAAGAACGGAGGTTGCCGCCGCAAGCAGCACAACGTCCACACCGTAAAAGGCGATCAAATCAATAATTTCAAAAAATGTCAAATTAACCTCTCAAAATTAAAAATTCTATCACCCGGTATTTATTTTTAAAGCGCAGCCCGCGCGAATAAACGCCTTTAAGCCAAATAAAAATAAAATAAAATCGTAACCTTTTCACCTTACGGTTGCAAAAGCGCTTTGGTTATGGTACAATCTCAAATAAGGTAACATCATATGCGAATGCACAAAAAATCCCATCTCGAAGAGAGGATAGCGGCTTGCGGCGACATAGTTACGGTCGCAGACATGTCCGAAAAGAACATGAAACTTGCCGCAATGGCTAAAGACAGGCTTCCGCTCCAAAAAATTTTCGGCAATTCCAACCCCGTGCACCTCGAAATAGGTTGCGGCAAGGGCAAATTCATCTGCGAAAAGGCGGCGGCAAACCCCGCTGTTAACTTCGTAGCCGTAGAAAAGATATCCAACGTGCTGGTGGAAGCTTTGGAGCGCGCAAAGTCCGAAAAGCTTAAAAACGTATACTTTTTGAACTGTGCGGCAGAAGTCCTTCAAAAATATTTCGACGAGGGCGCAATTTCGGTCATTTATCTCAACTTTTCCAATCCTCTCCCGAAAGAGGGCTACAAAAAGCAGCGTCTCACCCACCCCAAATTTTTAAAAATCTATAAAAACCTGCTCTGTGCAGGCGGCAGAATAATACAAAAGACCGACGACAAAGATTTTTATCTTTTTTCTCTCGAAAGTTTAAAATCCGAGGGCTTTTCAATTGTTTCCGTCTGTGAAAATCTGGCTGGAAACCCCGTGGAGGGGGACGTCGAAACCGAGCACGAAAGGCTTTTCAAAGACCGCGGCAAGGCGATTTACAGGATAGAGGCGGTAAAAGAGTGACCGCCGTCCAAATCGTATGGATTGTTTTTGGCACAGCCGCGGGAATAGCTCTGGCGGCGGCGTTTATTTGGGCGGGGAACAATCTCATACAGACGACCCGTTATAAAATACCTTTCGGGAATTTGGAAAAAGATGTAAAGATAGTTCAGGTCTCCGATCTGCACGGAAAAACTTTCGGCGCGCACAACAAAAGGCTTATCGCCGCCGTCGCGCGGGAAAATCCCGGTTTTATCGCCGTGACGGGCGATATTATCCACAAATACACCGCGCATGACATAAAAGTCGCTTTGGAAACCGTTTCCGCGCTCTCGCAAATAGCTCCCGTTTTGTACATTTCGGGCAATCACGAAATGCGCAACAGGGGCTACCGCTTTTTGCGCAAGGATCTGGCGGAAGCGGGGGCGGTGGTGCTCGACAACGTGAGTTGCGAAGTCTGCGGCGTCACCGTGACGGGACTTAACGGCGCGCACAACAAAAACGGCACTCTCAAAAAAATCGCGCCCGCAGCTCCCTGCAAATTATTGCTTGCCCATATGCCCCGTTTTATACAAAATTACGCCGGTTGCGGCTATACTCTCGTTTTAAGCGGCCATGCGCACGGCGGGCAATGGCGCATACCATTTACAAAGCGCGGCATATATTCCCCGGGGGAGGGTCTGTTCCCCAAATACACCGAAGGGCTTCACGTCCTTTCGGATACAAAAATGATAATTTCGCGCGGGTTGGGCAATTCCGAATTCCCCGTCCGCCTTTTCAACCGCCCCGAACTCGTCGTCGTTACCTTGACGGGAGAAAGCGGGGCGGAACCCCTTAAAACTTAAAAAGCCGCCGCGGCAAAATGCCGCGGCGGCTTTTTAAATTCCTTTTGGATTTTGTCTTTCATTTTACCATAAGTGCGAGAACGGCTTTTACCGTATGCAACTTGTTTTCGGCTTGTTCAAGCACAATGCTGTTTTTCCCGTCAATTATGTCGGCTGTCACTTCCTCGCCGCGGTTTGCGGGCAACGCGTGCATGAACAGCGTTCCGGGCTTTGCCGCCGCCATAAGCTGTGCGTCTACGCGGTAAGGCTCCATAATTTTTTTCTCGCTTTCCGTGATCACGGAATGATAGCTGTAATTGTCGGTATAAATTATATCCGCGCCCTTAACGGCTTCCACGGGGTCGTCCGTGGCGGTAATATGCCCGAACTGCCGCGCCGCGTTCAAAGCCTCTCTTTTTATGGAGTATTCGTTGGGGCAGGCAATGGCTACTTCCATGCCGCACTTAATTGCGCCCATAAGCAGGGATTGCGCCAGCGGATTGCACTTGCCCACATACGCCGTTTTAAGCCCTTCCAGCTTTCCCGTCTTTTCCCAAACCGTGAACAGGTCGCACAGCGTCTGCGTGGGAACGCCGTAATCGTTGGCGGAGTTGATTATGGGGATGGAGGACACGGCGCAATATTCTTCCAGCTCTTTCATTTTTATGCCGCGGGTCACTATTGCGCCTACGCCGTAACGCGCTATTACGTTTATAATATCCTTTATATTTTCCCCCGCGCGCATGTCGCGTTCGCTGTAAGGCAAATTTACGCACACCCCGCCGAGCTGTCTTATCCCTATTTCCAGAGCCGAACGGGTCCTCAGCGACGTTTCGCCGAACAAAAGCGCGATTGTAACGCCCTGCAGTATGCGCGTGTTTTCGCGCAAAAGAAATTTAGCCTTCATGGCTTTTGTTGCGTACAGAAATTCGAAAATATCTTCGGTTGTGCAGTCGTCCAGCTTAATAAGGTGTTTTATGCCCGCTCCGTAAGAGGGGGAGTACCTGTTAATATCCATTTATCTTCTCCGTACATCGGTAATTTTATTATATCACGCCCTGCCGCCCTTTTCAAGCGTTTGGCGTTTTCCGTTGCGAAAATACGCAGCCGCAAAAATTCTGCCTGTACAAACCGTATTCTTCAGAAAGTTCCACGCTTCTTTTGTAGCCGTCTTTCTTTTTGAAATCCGAATACAGCCATTTTTCCCCGCCCAGCTCTTCGCCAATGGAGTTTATGAGTTCGGCGTTTTTCAATGGGCTGACGGTTAGGGTGGTGGCAAAGTAGTCAAACCCGTGCTTTTTTGCCGTTTCCGCGGTTTTTTCCAGCCTCAGGCGGAAGCACCTTTCGCACCGCCCGCCGCCTTCGGGGCAATCCTCAAAGCCCTTAACGGCGCCGTAAAACTCCGCTGGATCGTGCCCGCAATCCATAATTTCCGCCCAGCCCGTCTTTTCTATAAGCCTCAAAAGCTCCGCTTTCCGTTTTTCGTATTCGGCGTTCTCTATGTTCGGATTATAAAAAAACGCGGTCACGTTAAAAAAATCTTTCAGCTTTTCAAGGCAGGCGGAAGAGCAGGGTGCGCAGCAGCAGTGCAGTAATAGCCTCTTTTTTTCTTTAAGGCTCCCTATCTGCGCTTGCATCAACTTTTCGAAATTTCTTTTCGCCATAAAAAAATTGTATCACAACGATCGGTATTTTTCAACTTTTTATTATCTTTGCGGCAACTAAAATTTCTTGCAAATTAAAGATTATTATGTTAATATGAATATGAAACAGTGTAAAAAAGGATTTCTCTTGTAATATGGCAAGCTTGATTTTAAAGGATATAACAAAAAAATACCCCTCCGGCGCCACGGCGTTGCACAACGTCTCCCTCGAAGCCGACGACAGGGAATTTCTTGTGATCGTAGGCGGCGAAAAGTGCGGCAAGACAAGCCTTTTAAAGGTCATTGCGGGGGTGGAGGACCCTACTTCGGGTTCGGTGTTCATCGACGGGAAAGACGTAACCGACGAGGACGTAAAGGACAGGGACGCGGCTATGGTTTTCCGCGGCGAGACCTTAATTCCCACCTTAAACGTCTACGACAACATGGCGATAGGGCTCAAATTGAGAAAGGTATCGCAGGAAGTAATCGACAAGCGCGTTAAAACCGCGGCGGGGATTTTGGGTCTCAACGAAGTGCTTTACCGCAAGCCCAAAACGCTTTCCGCGGCTCTCCGCCAGCGCGTCGCGATCGCCCGCGCGGTGATAAGGGAACCCCGCCTGTATCTTTTCGACGAGCCTTTGGCGGGCATCGACGAAAACCTCCGCCGCGAAACCTTGTCGGTCATTGCAAATCTTCAGGCGAGACTCGACGGCGCCTTCGTCTATGCCACTAAAAATCTCTCCGAAGCGCTCACGTTGGGTACCCGCATCGCAGTGCTCAAAAACGGATTTTTGCAACAGGCGGACACGCCTTCCAACCTGTACGACTATCCCGCAAATACCTTTGTGGCGTTTTTCATAGGTTCGCCCACAATCAATTTTATCGAAAAGGCAAAAATAGTCAAAGAAGAGGGCGGTTATGCCGCTTCGGCAGCTTGCGGAAAATTCGTATTGCCCGAAAACATCGTCAAGCGCTTCGGCGCCATAGAGGACTATGCGTCGGGCGGCAGGGAAGTGATTTTGGGCATCCGCCCCGAAGATATCAAATGCGTTGAGGGCGGCTCCATACCCGTAAAAGTTGAAAAGACGGAGGAGTGCGACGGCGTTGTATACGCCGACTGCACGGACGGGAACGTCATCTTAAGGGCGACGCTCGCCGCGGATAAAAAGAAGGGAAATTTGGGGCTCGAAGCCGACCTTTCAAGGCTGTATATCTTCGACGCCGAAACCCGTCTTACCTTGCTCTCGCGCGACGCGGGCTATAAGGATACGGGCAAAAAGGACGCGGATTTTGTGCCGCTCCCCTATAAAGAGGAACTGCGGCTTTCCGAAAGCTCCAAACCCGAAAAGAATACGGCAAAAAAGAAAAAGTAAAAACAATTCCCCGCACGGGGGTTTTTGTTTATTTTAAAGCATATTTCGGCGGTTGACATTGAGGATGGGAGAGGTATTTTTAGAGGCTTTTCTGGATACGCTTAAGGTTTTTCCCTTTCTGTTGGTGATCTATATTCTTATAGAGCTGATAGAGCATAAAACCTCGCTTACCGAAAACCGTACAATTTTACAGGGCAAACTCGCCCCTCTTATAGGCTCGGCGGCGGGCATCGTTCCGCTGTGCGGTTTTTCGGTTATGGCGGCAAAGCTGTACGATAAAAACTATATAAAGACGGGCACTTTGCTGTCGGTATTTATAGCTACTTCGGACGAGGCGCTCATAATTCTTGCAACCGATATCTCCGCCCGCGCCGCCTACGCCATTTTGCCCCTCATTTTAACAAAATTCGTATTCGCAGTCGCCGTGGGATATCTTGCCAACGCGCTTTTCAGGCGGGAAAAGACCGCCGAACCCGTGCCCGAAGGGGAGGCGGAGTACTCCTGCGGCCACCACGACAAATCCGCCGCAACGCTGTACTTTATTTCCCCGCTCTGGCACTCTTTAAAAATCGCGTTGTACCTGTTTGCCGTAAACCTCGCTTTCGGTATGCTCATATATTTTGTGGGAGAGGAGACCATAACTTCTGCGCTCGGCGCACACATAATGTTGCAGCCTTTAATCACATCCGCCGTGGGGCTTATCCCCAGCTGCGCCTCAAGCGTGATGATCACAAGCGCGTATCTTCACGGCGGCATAGCTTTTGGCAGTATGGTTGCGGGGCTTGCCGTAAACGCGGGTATGGGCTTTGTGGTGCTCCTTAAAAACGTAAAAAAAATAAAGCGCAACGCCGCGCTCCTTGCCGTGTGCCTTGTAATTTCCTATATAATCGGCATAACCGTAAATTCCTTTGCGCCCCTGCTCGGGCTCTGAACTCCAAACCGCGCATTTTTAAAATTTAAAAAAATATTATTAAAACGCTTGACAAACCCCGTCGGGCGTTTTATAATTTTATTATCATATGAATATACGTTCATAAGTTAATATCAAGGAGCGGACATTGGACAATAATATCGAAGAAAAACTGCACGAAAAGCGGCTTGAAGAGGCTCTCTCCAAAATGCCTTCCGACGAGCATATTGAGGAGATGGGGGCGCGTTTTAAGGCTTTGAGCGAGCCGTCGCGCCTTAAAATTTTGCTTGCGCTTGCGGGCGGCGAGCTGTGCGTCGAGCACATAGCTGAGGCGGTGGGCGGCAACCAGAGCGCCGTGTCGCACCAGCTTAAAGCGCTTAAAGACAACAGGATAATAAAGTGCAGGCGCGCCGGCAAAAAGGTGCTTTACGCCGTTTCCGATTGGCATATTATGGCAATGATAGAACTTTCAAAGGAGCATTTGAACTGCAATGAATAACCCTGCCTTAAATGACTGTGCGGCGGAAGGTAACTCCGCGGCTGTGCAAAACGGCGAAAAGATAAAAATAAGCGGGCTGTGTTGCGCCAACTGCGCGAGGGAGCTCGAAGAGGAACTCAACAAAATTGAGGGGGTAGAGGCGTCAGTCGATTTTATGAACATGCGCATAACGCTAAGCGCCTCCTCGCCCGAATCTCGGGAAAAGGCGCTGTACGCCGTCACTCATTTCGAGGACGTAAAAATCGTGGACGAAACTCCCCGCAAAAGTCTTTTTTCGCGGCATAAAAAGGATTTTATATGCCTAATAGCGGCAATCGTGCTGTTTATTATCGCGCTTGCGCTCGATTTATCTGACGTTTCTTTCCATAGTCTTGCCGTCAGGATAACAATGTACTGTCTTTACGGGCTCGCATATCTTGCCGCGGGGCATACCGTTTTGATAAACACCGCAAAAAACATATCCAAGGGCAGAATTTTCGACGAAAACTTTTTAATGACCATAGCCTCCTTAGGCGCGATTTTTTTGGGAATATTCGCCGTCGACGGGTTTTTCGAAGGCGTTGCGGTAATGCTCTTATATCAGCTCGGCGAGTTGCTGCAGGATATTGCCGTAGGTTCTTCGCGCAAATCCATAACCGACCTTATGGATCTGAAAAGCGAATTTGCCACCCTCGTTTCTGACGGCGAACAGCGCAGAATTCCCCCCGAAGAACTTAAAGTGGGCGACAGAATAATAATAAAAGCGGGCGAAAAGGCGCCTGCCGACTGCAAAATCGTAAAGGGCGCAACCTCGTTCGACGTAAAGAGCCTTAACGGCGAACCCCTGCCGCGCGACGTGCAGGAGGGCGACGAAGTGCTTTCGGGCAGCATAAACATCTCCAAAATAACCGAAGCCGAAGTGGTGAGGGAATATAAAAATTCGGCGGCGGCTAAAATTCTCGAACTTGTGGAAAATTCCTCTGCAAAGAAATCCCGCCCCGAAAAATTCATAACCAAATTCGCAAAGTACTACACGCCCGCAGTGTGTCTGGCGGCTATCCTCGTCGCGGTGGCGGTGCCCACGGTTATCTGCGCCGTCACTTCGGAGTTTTACTTTACGACATACGCCATTTGGATTTACAAGGCGCTTACCTTCCTCGTAATTTCCTGCCCGTGCGCGCTTGTCATTTCGGTGCCGCTTTCCTATTTTTGTGGAATGGGCAGATGCGCAAAATCGGGTATACTTGTTAAGGGCTCAACCTGTCTCGACTCGCTTGCGCTTGCAAAAGTCGCCGCGTTCGACAAGACGGGCACCGTAACGGAGGGGGCGTTTAAGGTTCGTTCATTTTCAGACGAACGCGCCCTCGGGCTTGCCGCCGCTGCGGAAAAATTTTCCTCCCACCCTATAGCCGCCGCCTTTTCGGGCGTTCAAACCGGGTTTACTGCGGAAAACGCCGAAGAGATAGCGGGCAGGGGCGTTAAGTGCACGTGCGGCGGCAAAGAACTTTTATGCGGCAACGCGACCCTTTTAAGGGAAAACGGAGTGCAATTCACCCCGCGTGAAAGTCTTTCCACTATAATATACGTTGCGCTGGGCGGCGAATATATAGGCTATGCCGAAGTGGACGACGCGGTAAAAGCGGGAGTGAAAGACGCCGTAAGCGGGCTTAAAAAAGGCGGAATAGAGTACACTGCTATGCTCACGGGCGACTCTGCTGCGCGGGCGGAAGCCGTTGCGGGTGAAGTTGGGCTGGACGGCTGTTATGCCTCTCTTTTGCCCGAACAAAAGCTGGAAGTAGCGCAAAAGCTTAAAGAGCGCGGCAAGCTCATCTACGTGGGCGACGGAATAAACGACGCGCCCGTCATGACTGCGGCGGATTGTTCGGTATCTATGGGTAAAGTCGGTTCGGACGCGGCTATCGAGGCAAGCGACATAGTGCTCGTTTCCGACAACGTCGCGCTCTTGCCCAAGGGCAGAAAAATCGCGCGGAGCGTCCGCAAAACGGTTATATGGAATATTGCGGGTTCCCTTGCCGTAAAGCTTGCGGTAATGGCTTGCAGCATGGCAATACCTCATTTCCCGCTCATAATTTCGGTTATCGCCGACGTGGGCGTAATGCTCGCCGCCGTTTTGAATTCAATGAGAATAGCACTAATAAAATAAATTGCGTCAACTTTTTCAAAAGCCCGCCGCGTCACCGCGGCGGGCTTTACAATAAAGAAAAGGTGTGTTAAAATAATTTCGGGGTGCAAAATGCTTGAAAAATATATAAAAGCCGCAAAAAAAGAAGTAAAAGCCCATCTCGTCTTAAAAAACGCCGTTTATGCGGACGTGTTTTCGGGCGACCTTAAAAGGGGCGATATTGCCGTTACGGGCGAAAAAATAGTGGGAGTGGGCGAATATTCGGGAATTGAGGAAATTGACTGTTCGGGGCTTACGGTGCTCCCGGGGTTTATTGACGGGCATGTCCATATCGAAAGCTCTATGCTCTCGCCCGAGGGATTCGCGTCTCTCGTCGTGCCCCGCGGCACTACCGCCGTAATAGCCGACCCGCACGAAATAGCCAACGTCTGCGGCATAGAGGGTTGCCGTTATATGGCAAAAGCCGCCGAAAATCTCCCGCTCGACCTCTTTTTGCAACTCCCGTCCTGCGTCCCCGCGACCCCGTTCGAAACGAGCGGCGCAACCCTTTCCGCCAAAGACGTCGAAAAATATATCGGCGGAAGCGGCTTTTTCGGGCTGGGCGAATTTATGAACTATCCGGGCGTGATAAATTGCGACGGGGAGGCAATAAAAAAACTCGAAGCGGCTCACGCGGCGGGCAAAATCGTAGACGGCCACTCTCCCGCGGTGTGCGGCTATGAGCTGAACGCATATCTCTGCGGCGGCATTTCCACCGACCACGAGTGTTGTTCGGAAAAAGAAATCGCCGAAAAAATTTCAAAGGGCATGTATGTGCATATACGCCACGGCTCTTCTGCCGAAAACCTGTGCAATGCAAGATGCGTCGGCGATAAAAATTTCCGCAGGTTTTTGCTTTGCACCGACGACAGGCATGCGGACGACTTGAAGGAGAAGGGAGGAATAGACGACGCGTTGCGCCGCCTTGTAGGGGATTACGGCATGGACCCCGTCCGCGCTGTAACCCTTGCCACCCTTAACGCCGCAGAGTGTTACGGGCTTAAATACCGCGGCGCGGTCGCCCCGTTTTATCTTGCCGACCTCGTCATAACCGAAAATCTCAAAGACTTTAACGTAAAATACGTTATCAAAAGCGGCAAAATCGTCGCAAAGGACAATGAACCTCTGTTCGACGTCTCGTCACGTTATATCCCCAAAAGCGTGCTCGGCACGGTGCGGCTAAAACGCAAGCTTACGCCCGAAGACTTTGTCTTAACTATAAAAAGCGGCTCCGCAAAGGCGATTACCGTTGTGGATGGGCTTATTACGGGTTGCGAAAGGGTTGACGTGCGTTCGGAAGGCGGAGACGTCCTTGCCGGGGGCGACCTTTTAAAACTTGCTGTAGTCGAACGACATAAATATACGGGGAATATAGGCAAGGCGCTTTTAAAGGGCTACGGTTTTAAGGGCGGCGCGCTGGGATTGACCGTTGCCCACGACAGCCATAATATAATTTTGGCGGGAGACGACAACAAGGCGATGGCGGACGCGGCTAACGCCTTAAAAGAAATGGGCGGCGGTATGGTTATAGCCGAAAGCGCTACTGGCAAAATTTACGGCGTTCCGCTTGAAATAGGCGGTCTGATGTCGGGCGGCGACGACGTGAGCCTGCGGCGGGGCAGCCGCGCCCTCACGGAGCGCGCCCGCGCAATGGGCGTTAAAAACAATTACCAGCCTTTCATGTCCCTCGCGTTTTTGTCCCTTGCCGTAATACCTCGTTTAAAACTCCTCGACACAGGTCTTTTCGACGTCGAAAAGTTCGGTTTTACCGATATAGAGGGATAGGGCATATCATGATTAGCTGTAAGAATATCGAAGTTTCTTCTAAGTAAACAATATAAAGACAGTAAGCAAAAGCCGCCCGCTGCGCGAATTTCGCGCCGCGGGCGGCTTAATTTTTAATTTTTTGCCCAAACCGCGGGTTTAACCATCAAATTATCGTTCTTCCGCTATCAAACTCGTGCCCGTCATTTCCGCGGGTTTGGGCAAGCCCATTAGGTCGAGCAGAGTGGGTGCGAGGTCTGCCAAAATGCCGTCTTTCCTCAGCGCCGCGTTTTTGTGCTTTTCCGAAACGAGGATCACGGGCACGGGGTTTGTGGTGTGCGCCGTCATCATGTGCCCGTCCTCGCTTATAAGGCTGTCGGCGTTCCCGTGGTCCGCGGTAATTATCGCCGAGCCGCCGAGGGAGAGAATTTTGTCCGTAACTTTTTTCACGCACTCGTCAACCGTGCCCACGGCTTTTACGGTCGCGTCCAAAACTCCCGTGTGCCCAACCATATCGCAGTTGGCAAAATTCAGAATTACCGCGTCGAATTTGCCCGAATCCAATTCCTTTAAAACTTTATCGGTAACCTCGTACGCGCTCATTTCGGGCTTTAAGTCGTAAGTCGCAACTTTGGGGGAGTGGATGAGCTCCCGCGTTTCGCCGGGATAGGGCTTTTCCACGCCGTTGTTGAAAAAGAAGGTTACGTGCGCGTATTTCTCCGTTTCTGCAATGCGGAGTTGGGTTTTCCCCGCTTTCGAAAGGTATTCGCCCAAAGAATTTTCTATTTTTAAGTGCGGGAACGCTATTTCCACATCCCTGAAGTCTGCGTTGTAAAGAGTGAAGCATACGTAAACGGGTTCCAAAAATCCCGTTTTTCTTTCAAACGTCTTAAAGCCGGGCACCGTAAAATCTCTCTGCGACAAAGCGCGGGTAAGCTGTCTTGCGCGGTCGGGACGGAAATTGAAGAATATTATGCTGTCGCCCTTTTCTACCAAAGCTACGGGCTTCCCGTTTTCGTAAATGTTTACGGGCAAAACAAATTCGTCCGTAACGCCCGCCGCATAACTCTCTTCAAGCGCTTCCGCGGGGTCGCATGAACGCCTGCCGTTGCCTGTCGTAAGCATATCGTATGCTTTTTCTATTCTATCCCAGTTGTCGTCGCGGTCCATGGCGTAGTATCTGCCCGTAACCGAAGCTATTTTGCCGAAGTTCAGTTTTTGGATCTCACGTTGCAGTTCGCGCATGTACTCCGCGCCCGAAGTGGGGGAAGTGTCTCTCCCGTCGGTAAAGCAGTGTACATAGGTCTTTTCCACGCCGCGCTCTTTCGCCATTTTCAAAAGCGCGTACAAGTGCTCCGAATGGCTGTGTACGCCGCCGGGTCCCAAAAGTCCCATAAGGTGCAGTTTTTTGCCGTTCTTCTTTGCGGAGTCCATCGCATTTATGAGTACTGGGTTGTCAAAAAATTCGCCGTCGCGTATGGCTTTGGTTATCCGCGTCAAGTCCTGGTAGACTATCCTGCCCGCGCCTATATTCATGTGCCCGACTTCGGAATTGCCCATCTGACCGGCAGGCAACCCAACGCTCAGCCCGCTTGCCCCGAGCGAAGAGGAAGGGTATTTCTTTTTTAATTCTTCTATGTTCTTACTGCCGTTAATGCTTATTGCGTTTCCTTTTCCCGCGGGCGCCAGCCCGTAACCGTCCATTATAATCAATACATAAGGAATTTTTTTCATAATTTTACCTGTTTTTTCAACGGGGATTATACTACAAGAGTCCAAAATTATCAAGTGCGCGTCGGCATTTTATATTATTATGTAAAAATTGTGCTTAATTTACAAGACAAGTTCACAAAAATCGCAGTGCGGACGCTCACTGCTTGCGCCGTTTATTATCGCTACAGGAAATTTTCATTAAATCTGTTGACTGTTTAAACTCGAAATATTATAATATCAACTGTATATCTATTCAATCGGCGGGCACAATAAATGGTTCGTAAGGATCCCCTCCCAACTGAATCTTCCTCCGAAGCGGAAATTGACCGGGAAGTTTTGCCTCAGGAAACGGAAAATACCGTTCCCGAAGCGGAGAGCGCTTGCCCTCCCGACGGTGGTTCTGCGGAAAATCTTTCTTCCGGCGGCAACACTGCGGAAAATCCCTCACCCGATCCCGAAAGCGGAGCCGTAGAAACCGAAAAGCGCGGCAGATACAGGCGCGCGGGGAATTTTTTGCATAAGGTCAATCCCGTTCCCGCTGTTAAGCGGTGGAGGCAGAGGGCTGCCGCCCGCAAACAGACGGCGGGCAATATTTCGGTAAAAAAGATTTTGGGCTTCGAGGGCTTTTTCACCCTTGCGGTTTTTCTTGCTATTTTTGTGCCGATCGCCGTCAAAATGGGTTTCGGCAATATGGTAAACACGCTTTTCAACAACGCTTACGGTCTGTTGATAGACGTGTGTTTTTATCTTTTAAGCGTGGCGGTTGTAATCGGCGCGCTCAATTCGGTTTTAACCGAATTCGGCGTTATAGCCCTTGCAAACAAGGCGCTTTCGCCGCTTATGCGCCCTCTTTACGGCATGCCCGGCGCAACTTCCATAGCCATATTTTCTGTATTCCTTTCGGATAACCCAGCAGTTTTGGCGCTTACCGACGACGTGCGTTACAGGCGCTATTTCAAAAAATACCAGCTTGCGGGGCTTGCCAACCTCGGCACGGCGTTCGGTATGGGGCTTATAGTTATAATCACGCTCACCCAAAAGGGCTTCCGCGGCGCGGGCTCTATAGGGCTTGCCATAGCCATGGGCGTAGTGGGCGCTGTAATAGGCAGTATTTTTTCCACACGCATGATGCTGTGGCGTTCCAAAAAGATTTACGGCATAAAGGAAGAGGCGGCGCCCGAAGGCGAACTTAAATTCAACGTAATGAAGGAGCGCGAGATCCGTTCGGGCGGCTTTTTGCAACGCTTTTTCGACAGCCTTCTCGAAGGCGGGGCGAGCGGCGTAAAAATAGGGCTTGCCATAATACCGGGCGTTCTCATCATAGCAAACGTGGTAAAAGTGCTCTCCGACGGCTGTCCGGCGGGCGTATATACGGGTTCTGCGGGCGAGGGCGTTGCGCTATTGCCCTGGATAGGCGAAAAGCTTTCCCCCGTTTTCGATTTCTTGTTCGGCTTTGAGACGAGCACCGCCATAAGTATTCCCATAACCGCTTTGGGCAGCGCGGGCGCGGCGGTGGAGCTTGTGGGCGAGCACATGTATACCGCAACCGAAATTGCCGTATTCACTTCCATGTGCATGTTCTGGAGCGGATTTTTATCCACCCGCGTTGCAATGATGGACAGCCTCGGTATGCGCAGCCTTACCGCAAGTTCCATAGCCTTCCACCTTATCGGCGGAGTTATTGCGGGCTTCTGCGCGCATTGGCTCTATGCGCTGTTCGCGCTGATGCTTTGAGCTTTAAAGCCGTTCCGCAGGCAAGCGGACGGCTTTTTGAAATTATAAATTTTTTAATTTTTTAAAAAGCGGCATTTTATTTGACTTTGATTTTCTTTTTTATTAAACTTAATTAGAGCAATTAATAGGAGATAAAAATGGCAAAGACAATCACAATCGACCAAGCGCTTGCGCTTGTCAAAGACAACTACAAAATAGCCGTCGGCGACGCAACGGTGGAACCGCAGGGATTTTTGAGCAACCTGCACAAAATTCTCGATAAAGACCGCGGTCTCAGCATCTGGATGTGCCTTACGATGAGGTCTTATCCGTTTTTGGAAAACCCCGAATACGGCAACAAAATTAAAATAAACAGCGTATTCTTTTCCGGGCCCATGCGCAACGCGTACAACACTTTAAAAACCGTTTCTTACGCGCCCACCCATCTCCGCAAAACGGCGATTACCATCTGCGCGGGCGGCGATCCCGACCTCTTCGTGGGTTCCTGTACGCCCCCCAATAAAGACGGCAAAATTTCGTTGGGATTGAGCGACATTTACGACCGCGAAGTAATGAAACGCGCAAAGACCGTAATCATGGAAGTCAACCCCAACATGCCTTTCACTTACGGCGACGCGGTGATCGACGAAAAGGACGTGGATTATTTTATTCCCGTCGATTTCCCCATGGTTCAGGATAAAACCGCACCCATAAACGAAAAGGATAAGATAATAGGCGGCTATATTTCTCAATACATAAAGGATGGCGACAACCTTCAGATAGGCATAGGTTCTATCCCCAATTCGGTCGTGCAGTTCCTCGAAACAAAAAAGGATTTGGGGATCCACACCGAACTTTTGGGCGACGGGGTTGCCGAACTTGCCAAAAAGGGCATAGTTAACGGCAGCAAAAAGACCTTGCACAAGGGCAAGATAGTTACGAGCATCGTGCTCGGCACCGATAAAGTTTACGAATTCGTAAACAATAACCCCGACGTTCTCGTCATGGATTGCAGCTATTGCAACGCATACGAGACGTTGGCTAAAAACGACAACCAGGTATCCATAAACACCACGCTCGAAGTGGATCTGACCGGCCAGTGTTGCAGCGAAAGTTTGGGTTCGCGCCAATACAGCGGCACGGGCGGTCAAATGGATACGGCGATAGGCGCGCAGATGGCAAAGGGAGGCAGGGCGTTCATTGCGCTCTATTCCACCGCCAACGTGCGTACGGGCAACGGCGACGAAAGGGTTGAAATCAGCCGTATCGTTCCCCAGCTCAAACCGGGCGCAACCGTTTCGCTTTCGCGCAACGATTTGCAGTACCTTGTAACCGAATACGGCGCGGTAAACGTGCGCGGGCTTTCCATTGCGGACAGGGCAAAGGCTATTATTTCCATCGCTCACCCCAAATTCCGCGACGAATTGACCGCAAAGGCAAAAGAACTCGGCTTGATCAAAGATTAAAAATAATAAAAAATTTATAAAGAGGGAAAGGTAATGACTTATAATTACAGTGAAAGAATGGCAAAGATGAACGGCGCGGCGACGAGAGAGATTTTAAAGCTTCTCACAAGACCCGAAATTATCTCGTTTGCCGGCGGTTTCCCCGCGACGCAATGTCTCCCCCAAAAAGAAGTGCAGGAGATCGCCCACGACCTTTTAAGCGAGGGCAGGGCAACCGAAGCGCTTCAATACGGCACAACCGAGGGTTTCAAGTCGCTTAGGGAACAGCTTATCGAGTACGTCAAAACGGCGGGCATCGAAAACATCACGCTTGACAACACGCTGGTAATAAGCGGCGGTCAGCAGGGTATCGACCTCATGAGCAAGGTGTTCCTCAACAAGGGCGACTGCGTTCTGGTGGAAAATCCCACCTATCTTACCGCATTGCAGATTTTCGATTCCTATCAGGCGAAAGCTGTGGGCGTGGACGCGGATCATGACGGGCTTATAATAGAGGATCTCGAAAAGAAAATCAAAAAGTACAATCCCAAATTTTTGTATTGCGTTTCCACTTTCTCCAACCCCACGGGCAAGACATATTCGGTTGAAAACCGCAAAAAAATCGCGGAAATCACCGCAAAGTACAACGTAATGGTTCTCGAGGACGACCCTTACAGCAAACTGCGCTTCGAGGGCAATTGGGTTCCCAGCATAAAGAGCTTCGACAAGGCGGGCAACGTAGTATATCTCACCAGCTTTTCCAAAGTGCTTTCCCCCGGTCTCAGAGTGGGCGTCGCAATCGGCGACAAAGAAGTTATCCGCAAAATGACCATAGGCAAGCAGGGCGTTGACGTAACCACGTCCAACCTTTCGCAACTTATCGTAGGCGAATATCTCAGGAGGGGCTATCTTTTCAAAAATATCGAAAAGAGCCTGCCCATATACAGGGAGCGCAAAAATGCAATGATAGCGGCGCTCAACAAATATATGCCCGAAGAGTATAAGTACGTGAACGCTGAAGGCGGCTTGTTTATATGGGGTGAATTCAACGCGCCCATAAACACCGTAGAACTCGCGCCCGAAGCCATTAAGCACGACGTTGCATATATTC
This sequence comes from uncultured Clostridia bacterium, assembly GCA_947625245.1. Classification (GTDB taxonomy): domain Bacteria; phylum Bacillota; class Clostridia; order Christensenellales; family Borkfalkiaceae; genus Coproplasma. Next base: position 41,801 of record CANQNO010000004.1, on the reverse strand, counting down.
AGGGTCAGGTATTCTATGCGGACGGAAGCGGGCTCAACACAATGCGCCTCAACTTCTCCAACGCAACCGTGGACCGCATAGACGCGGGTATCCACAGACTCGGCGATATGTTCAAAGCAGAGATCGCCAAATTAAAGAAATAAATTCACCGGCTTTTCGTCGATAAATTTACGGCGTAACGGCGGATATAAATTTATAAGGAGTAAATTTTATGGAACTTAAAATCATAAAAACCGAAAACAAAAAGACAAAACCGCAGGGAGCGTTGGGCTTCGGAAAGTATTTCTCCGACCACATGTTCATTATGGAATATGCCGACGGCGAATGGAAGAACGCCCGCATCCAACCCTATCAGGAACTTCATTTGCAACCCTCTGCGTCCGTTCTGCACTATGCGCAGGGCATTTTCGAAGGCGCAAAGGCGTTTAAGTCAAAGGACGGTAAGATCCGCCTGTTCCGCCTGAACGACAACCTCGACAGAATGTGCGATTCCGCCGAAAGACTTTGCATGCCCACGTTCGATAAAAAATTCGTGTACGACGCCATCAAACAGCTTATTCTCATCGACGAGGATTGGATCCCCACCGACGAGGGCACGGCGCTTTACATAAGACCCACAATGATTGCCACCGAACCCGCTTTGGGCGTTCACGCATCCAAAACATATCTTATGTTTGTAATCGTGGGACCCGTAGGCGCATACTATGCGCACGGACTTGCACCCGTAAAACTCCGCGTTGAAGAGCATTATACCCGCGCCGCAAAGGGCGGCACCGGCGGCAACAAAGTTATAGGCAACTATGCTGCAAGCATGAAAGCGGGAGAAGAGGCGCAGGCAAAGGGCTACGACCAGGCAATGTGGCTCGACGCCAAATTCCACCGCTATGTCGAAGAAGTCGGCGCAATGAACATATTCTTCGTAATCGACGGAATAGTTTATACGCCCGCACTCCGCGGCAGCATACTTCCCGGCATTACGAGAAGGAGCGCAATCGCCATCCTCAAATCCAAAGGATATAAGGTGCGCGAATGTAATGTCGATATCCGCAAGGTTGCGGAGGCCGCTGATAACGGTACGCTGAACGAAATTTTCGGCACGGGCACGGCTGCGGTAATATCCCCCGTCGGACTTTTCGGATACAGGGGCAAGGATTACGTCGTAAACGGCGGAAATATGGGTGAAATAAGCAAAATGCTTTACGCCGAGCTTACGGGCATCCAGACCGGCAAGCTTCCCGACCGCCGCCATTGGGTAGACATTATAAAGAAGTAAGTAAAAACAATTTTAGTAAAATAACAATCAAAAAAAACAGCGGTTCACCCGCTGTTTTTTATTAATGTTTAACCACCGCCGCTCGAATGAGCGGCGGTGGTTTTTACACAAAATAAAGTTTTTGGGCTATCTTTTTTTGTTGTTGCTAAAATATTTAAAAAAATTTTTTATAAAATTTTTTTTTGGTTGTAACATTTCAAATTTAAGCTCCGTCTATTAAGTGAAATAAAATTCAAAAAATATTTTCGCGGCAAAAAGCCTTATATACTTTTTTTACATTTTTAAAATCCATAATAAATCAATCAGAGGGACAAACTCCACAGTTCATTTATGTAATAAATGACCTAAGACATCTTCCTGTCAAAGTGCGTTCATTGGGTTGCGGTAGCGAGTTTCTGCGTTACCGCATTTTGCTTTTTAAAGGCAATTTATCACCTGCAAGTAAAATATCAACTATCAGTCAAAACCCAACATCAAGGCTTCGTACCGCAAATAAGGTCGAAGAAAAGCGAAATCTTAATTTATTAAAAAAAATTGCCTATAATTAAAAAAAACGTAGGATGGGCAATTAAAAAATGAAATATGGATTATGGATAGACCGATGGCTGTATTATATAAAACCCACACTAAAATCAGGCACAACTAAGCAGTATAGATTTTATTCCGAACGGCTTTTGAAACCTGTTCTCGGCGAGTACGAGATTAACGATTTATCGGCAACTGTTTTGCAAAATTTCGTTACAACGCTTACCGAATGCTATTCACCGACAACGATAAAGGGAATAGTTTCCATCGTTAAACGTTCGCTCGAATACGCCGAAGAAATGGAAGTAACGGATAAAAACCTTGCCGAAAAAATCAAGTACAAGTGCAGCCGTAAAACAAGCATAAAATGTTTGACCACAAAACAACAAAAAAAGCTGGAAAGCTATGTTTACAGCGTAAGAACGCCCAAACTCTTCGGCTTCATCATCTGTTTGTACACGGGCATAAGGGTGGGCGAACTGCTGGCTCTGACCTGGAACGACATTGACTTAAAATCCGGCATACTTTATATAAGAAAAACCTGCAACGACGACTATGGCGTCGGCGGTTACAAAAAAGAGATCGATTCCCCCAAAACCGCGTCGTCCAAAAGAGAGATACCGCTTTCCAAACAGCTTGTTTCGGTTTTAAAAGAGCAAAAAAAGCAAAGCAAAAGCGAATACGTTATCTCGGGTGCAAACGGAAAAATAATCTCCAAACGCTCCTACCAAAACACTTTCGGAGTTGTTCTGAAGCGTTTAAAAATCCCACACATGGGTCTGCACGCACTGCGTCATACCTTCGCTACAAGGGCGTTGGAGTGCGGCATGGACGTAAAAACCTTATCCGAAATATTGGGTCACACCAACGCCGCAATGACTTTGAACGTCTACGCGCACAGCCTGCCCCAGCACAAGCGCAACATGATGAACAAAGTCTGCAAAAAACTGTTCGAATAAACAAAAACAAGCAACAAAAAAAATTCATTAATAATATGTATTAATGAACTTTTTTTTATATTAAAAACCCTTCAAAATGAATTTTTGTATAATTTATGTTACAATTTAAACAAAATATAAATTTAAAACCTGAAAAAGTCTTTCGAAATATTGACTTTTTTTGTCAATTATGATAAAATAAGGCAAGAAAGTTCATTAATACATATTTTTAATGAACTTTTCCAAAAAATGGTAAAAAAAAGGAGGAAAAAATTCACATGAAAAAGAACAAAAAAATCACTTTCATTGCACTGCTGATTTCACTCTGCGCGCTGGCTTCGGCGTTCGCCCTGGCGGCGTGCAACGGCGGGAAACAACCCGAAGAACCCCACGTCCACCAATACTCGGAGGAGTGGACGAGCGACGAAACTTACCACTGGCATAAGGCGATTTGCGAGCATACCGACCTCCGCACCGCGCCGGAAATGCACATTGACGACGATTTTGACGATATTTGCGACGTTTGCCACAGCCCCATCACCCACGAACACCGCTACGACCAGACCACGTGGGCGTATAACGAAAACGGTCACTATCACCCCTCGCTGTGCGGCCACCCCGACGACGTCGAAATAGTGCCCCACCAGTTCGACGGCGGCGTGGAATATAAAACCTGTGCCAAGGATTACACCGTTTTCAGCTGTACCGAGTGCGGCTACACCGAGGAACGCAACGTAACCCCCCACGCCGCGGATTTCCACTATCGCGGCGACCTAATAGAAGAAAAGCCCGCAACTTGCATGGAGCCGGGCACCGTTGCTCACTACGAGTGCCAATGCGGCAAGCTTTGGTTAAACATAGTTGACAGCAACGGCACACATTTTGAAGAGACGGACGAAGAAGATCTTCACGCCCCCTTGCCCGTTGACCCCACCGCGCACTCCTACGACCTGACCAACGGCGAAGTGATAGAAGAAGCCACTTGCAGCAAAGCGGGCAAGGAAGTATTCCACTGCCTCAACGGCTGCGGGGAAGAGGGGGATTGGGAGCACGAATTACCCGAAACTCCGCACGATTGGAACGAAAGTAACATTTGCAAAAATTGCCACATTGAAAAATTTTATCAAATTGTTGCTTTTGACGATTACGGCTACGGAAGATATTCCGAAGAATTGACCCAAAAAGTAAAGATCGGCGACGACAATGCGCGCTTGAAAATGGGCAGCTATCCCCAAACGCAGGTCACCGGCGACGGCAGCGGCTTGATAGGCAGATTGGAACAGTCGGCGGGCTCCTCCCCCAAAACCGACTGGACCCAAAGAGCCGACAACGAACATATCTGGACTACCGACGTCACCGATACGGACGGCTCCAAATACCGCGGCGTATACTTTGACGACGCAAATCTTCAAAAAAATGTTCAAACTTCTCCTTTCCATAATAATAATATATATTGGTTTAAATACGAACCCATCTACTGGCGTATATTAAAGCCCGATACTTCCGTTGCCAGCGGCAACCCCGGTGAAGACAACTCGTTTACGGGCGAAACGGTATATACCTACGGCGCGGGTGCGCCCACCCCGGAGATCGACAGGACTATCCCCAACCAAAATCCCGAATTTTATAGGTATATAGACACTTTAACCAACGATGTATATTCTTCTTATAACTGGGAAAACGCCGGCGGAGGGAAAACCGACGCGGATATCCGCCACTATGTACATGTAGGAACCCTGCCTCCCGAAAATTGTTACACGGTAATTGCAGACAGCGTTTTGGACGGCGTAAAGTTTGCCTATAACTTCAAAGAAGAATATGACTATAAAACAAGTAGCTGCCCGTATGACAAAAGTTATTTGCGGGAATTTATGAACGGGGACTTTTACAATACGGCTTTCAGCGAGGCGGAAAAGGCGGGAATTTTAAAGGCAAAAGTTGTAAATACCGACTTTTCCACCGAATCTCAGGGCGGTACTGATAAAAATGGTATGCCGAGAAACTACAACTGTTGCGAAAATACCGAAGATTATATTTTTGCTTTGAGCTATGCGGATGTTACCGACGTTTACGACTTTCACCTTCCGGCGTCAAACTGGACCGGAAATAATTATCCGGAGAACCATTATAGTGGTCAAAGGGAGTTTCTCAACTACGATACGTTATTTGGAGGCTCCGATTATACCGCCTGTATGGGCGTAACGCGTACGGGTTATAGCTGGGGAAGAGCGGGCAGTTATCAAACTCCGGTTGTAGAGGGATTCAGGTGTGCCCAAAGCGGTACCGACTGGTATGTTTATAACTGGTGGTCTCGTTCGCCCGGTAGCAATATGCCTGAAATGTTCAGGTGTAACGAGAAGGGCAATAGTGGTTTAGCCTCTTTAATTTCTACGCAAGGCGTATTGCCTGCAATGTGGGTGAGGCTATGAAGTACAAATTATTATTTTTTAGGCACTGCTCGGATGTGAATCCGCAGAAAATAAATTTTATTTGTGAGGTAAAGTATGACACGTAAAATGCATTTGTTGTCGCTTCTTGCGGCAACTACAGTGGCAGCTACCTTGTGTGCTGCCGGAACAACAGCCTTTGCAGCTTCCGTAGAAGAGCCTTTGGCTCCCGGCGGAAATGTAATGGCGCTAGCGTCTGCGAGTGATTCCGCAAAGATCACCCTCGAAGTTACAGAGGCAGATAACTATCTGCTCGCGGTAGAGCCTTGGATACCTGATGTGTCCGAAGCCGGAACGCTTGTAGCTACGGTAGACGATGGGAACGACGAAACTAAAGACGCTGTTACAAAAACTCTTGTACAGAACGCCTATATGTTCGGCGCCTTCACGGCGGATTTCGATTTATCGCCCGCTACCACAAGGCTTGTTATAACTACCGGTTCTGCTACGGAAATAGAGCTCAGCGTAACTCTTTATCCGACTGTTGAAACCACGCCTTTGCCCGTCGACGCGGCAAATCCTGCGGTTTTGGAGCAGTATACGGAGTATACGTATAGCTATACCCCTGCGGAAGGCGGCTATTATACAATGCATTGGGGAACCAACACTACCGGCGCAGAGTTCACCGTTGCGGAAAAAGCCAGACCCGACTATCTGACCGGTACTACCGTGCAGGACGATAGCTATCCCCTGTATTTTGTGGAAGGACAGGAAGTTTACTTCTCCGTAATGTATACGGGCGGAAATGAATCGACCACAGCCGACGTATCTTTTAGGTTCGACACTTGGACGGTTCCTCATATCGTTTATGAAGAGAGAGTATATGTTCCCATAACTCCCGTAGGCGATACATTAGCCCGCAGAATAATACCGTTCGCCGAAGATATGACGCCCGATACATATCTGTTAAGGCTGAATACCGAACCGGTTTACCCCGAAGGCACGGTTATAACCGCGCATATGGTTAATTCGGATGGAACCGTAGTAGATGTTGCACCTACTTCCCAATTCAATAACCTGTACCAAGTTACCCTCACCGCAAATACTACAGGCGTATACTTCACTTCAACCTTCAACGAAGTGTTCGTGGGTTCGGTTGTTGCCGATATCACCCCTTCCGAAACGGTTGAATTTACAGAGGGAGAAGCTGCCGAAGTTACGTTAAAGAGGAACGAGGCGCTCACCTGCTTCCTTATGGGTGTTACCGAAAGCGGCACCTATGATATTGCTTTGGCAGATTTGCCTGCGGAAAGCCACGTAAGCGTTTACGACGCATACGGCACAATAGTTCCCGAGGGTGAAACGAGCGGCATGTTTGCGGTAGTCCTTGCATATCCCACTGAATACGGATATGAGGGCGAAACCACAAAGGACGCGGCGATTACCTTCTTAAATAACTCTGAAGAAACGATCACTTTCCGTGCCCTTATCACTAAGAGCGAAGTTAATTATAACGTCACCTTAGGCACTGCAACAACTTTGCAGGCGCCTGCACATAGTAGCGTTGTCTACTATGTCCCCGGTATAACCGGTGAAGATTACCTTGCCGAGTTTGCAAAATCTGGAGATGCGGCAGACGGTAATGCACTTGTCTATGATTATTTTGACAGATACGAGCCTCTCGTATTTGCAGATAAGCCTCAAGCTATTTACTCTTTCGGCAACATAACGTTGGAAGAGGGCAGAACATTGACTTATGCCTTTGTTGTGGTAAATAACAGCGACACGGACAATACATTTACCTTTACCTTTACCGAGGCAAATACCTTACTCGTCGGCGAAGATTTCGATAACCGTATTCAGGTAAACGGCAATTCTTCCAAAGATTATTATATCGGCGGAATTACCACGGGCAGATATCTTATAAGGCTTACCGGATTGCCTTACAATGCAGACTTTACGGTAACTTATAATAATCAAGTTGTTGCTTCCGATGATATGGTTAACGGCTATATAGTTGTCAACTCGCTTCCGGGTCAGGTTTATGCAATAGCTAAACTCACGGTTACCAACAACGGCGCGGCGTCTGTAGAATTCAGCGCAAAAGTTACGCAGGCGGCTGACGGAACTATGTTCCTCGGCAGGGCGCAGACCGTAACGTTGGGCAACGACGATACAAGCGAAACTTATAATATCGCGCTTGAAGCTCGCGTTAGCTATACCGCGACGATAACAGGTACTCTTCCCGAAGGTGTTTCCGTTTATGCAATAGTAAACGGTACATATATAAACTTTGTGAACGGTACTGCAAACATATTGCTCGATATGGACGCAACCTCTATCGAATTCACTTATTTCTACAATGGAACAATAAGCTTTTCGTTTAATGTAACTATAACGGAGGTAGCGGAATAAGAACGTCATTAGCCCTGCGGTTTACCTTAGGGTAAGCCGTAGGGTGGGTATGATACAGACTTGCGGTGGATCACCGGGTAGTGCAAAAAATAATTTAGCCTGTATCATACCCAAATGATATTCCGGAAAATATAATGAAAGGCTTAAAAACGATTTTATGTTTGGGGATGGCATGTGCCCTTTCCTCGGCTGCTTTTGCCTTTGCAGGTTGCAAAACCGAAAAAGACGAAGAACTGTCGTATACTCAAGCTGTATATCAAAAATATCTCGCTTATGCCGAAGCCATTGGTGAAGAGCCTAAGTCATATGAAGATTGGCTTGCCACCATTAAGGGTGAGGACGGCGCGCCGGGGGAACCCGGTGCGCCCGGTACTCCCGGCGCGCCCGGCAAGGACGGAACAATGTGGTATACGGGTACATTGAGTGACCGCGACTCAAATGAAGATGTAAAAACAGGTGATATCTGGCTTGATACAGAAACCTTCGATATATATACTAAAACCGAGGAGGACTGGCTAAAATTAGGCAATCTAAAAGGTCAAAACGGTAAAGACGCCTCCCAAATTTTCACAGGTGATTCACTTGATGGAAGTAAGGGCAAAGACGGCGATTATTTCCTTTTATCCAATGGCGACCTTTTCATTAAACAAAACGGCAGCTATACCAAATGTTTTAGCTTAAAGGGTCCCGCGGGTTCCCCAGGTTCAAATGGCAGCACATGGTTTGCTTCGGAAGGTACACCCGATAAGGCGACAGGTGTTGACGGCGACTTCTGTCTGGATACAGTTAACCTTATTATTTATAAAAAAACTAGCAATGTGTGGGTAGAAGTTTGCAAACTTCAAACCTCTGCCCCCGCCGAAACTTCTACTGTAAAAAACGGCACTCAGTTTGATGTGCCAGGCGAAAAGGAAGAACAAGGTTGGTATAAGGTGCTTTTAAAGACGGGCTCAACCGCATTGGCCGACGACCAACTTAAAGCTATCAGAGTTGATGTCACTAATAAAGGTAAGAATACATCTTATAAACTATTTACCAGCAGCTTTGAAAAGAGCGCAGAAAGCACAGATGGTAATAATATTTATTTTGCCGTTATTCCTGAATATTTTAATTATGATAGTGGATTTAAGAAGGAAATGCTACAAGATAAGACGCTAGACCGTAAAGTTGAATTTTCGGGTATAACCGATGAAATAGAGGGTGAAGTTGAAATCAAAAAATGGGTGCCCTCTGCCTTAAGTGCGTTAGACACCGAATTTGACTTTTTCTGCCCTCCGATTGATAATAAATTTGGTTCTTCATGGAATGATGCCTATAAAACATATCAAGAATACTATGGCGGTGAAAATGCAAATTTAAGTAAACCGAATATGTGTGTTGGCGCCGCTTTTTTCTTTGATAGTACCTTGTATTCTCAAATTTCGGGGAAGACTTTGCTATTGCAATACGGCGACGGCACGGTAAATAAATTCCCTTCTTTCGCAACAAGCCCTACAGGGAATTATTATTGGGTAGGCGATAAATCCGGTAAACAAAATGCATTTGCTACCGATAAAACAAGTTGGGATTATTTGGCTACCGAAGGCTTCACTTATTTAACTATTGAAAGTCCCGAAAGCAACTCTGACAAATACTTCTTTGAATTATGCGGTAAAAGCTCTAAAACTTACGGTGATGTAAACTATATTGTTCCAATGAAATTAAAAGTTAGTTTAAAAACATAATTAATTTTTTCCTATTTTTAAAATTATAACCTCCTTAAAAAAATTGTATTACTCCTGATTTTTATGTTGCCCTTGTGGTGACGTAAAAATGCGCGGGGGCGGTTGATTTCTCCGTCCGCCCCCGTTGCAAATTTTTGCTTTTTTCGCCGTTTGTTTTTTCAATCCGGCGTTCGGGCGTTTTTTTCTTCATTTTTATCTGAATTATTCATTTCTTATCTAAAATTTAATAAATCTTAACAAAACTTAACAAAACTTAACACTAACTTTTTACAATTTAATCGTATTATTACACTAACTGACATTTTTACAATTTAATATTTTAGTTAACACTAACTTACCTTTTACAATTTAATAGCTTTGGAAAATTAAACGCCCACCCGCCGCGCGGCATAAAGCCGCGCGGCGGTGTTTTTTTTAATAATTTATTTATAAAGCGGGTTAAATCAGTTGCTTTTTTATGTTATTTGATTATAATTATATTGTTGCATTGAGGTGTAGCGCAGTTTGGTAGCGCGTCTGGTTAGGGACCAGAAGGTCGTGGGTTCAAGTCCCGTCACCTCAACCACTTAGGGCGGTTTACTTTTGTAAGCCGCCGATTTTTTGTTGAGGTGACGGGATATTGTTTTCAAGTCCCGTAAGGCTCCGCCTTCGGTTCGACACCTCAACCAATTAATATAATGCACCCTTTGCCTAACGGCAAAGGGTGCATTAATTATTTCATCATTTTTTGTTTACGGCGGCTATATAATATGGTATAATCATATTGCGCGTCGGTGCGCGGATTTTTTATGAATTTTGCTTTGTTTTTTACAATTTTTATCTCAGGGTTAACGCTTGCCGTCGACGCATTTGCGGTTTCGGTGACCGACGGCATGGTTTATAACAACCTGAACAAAAGAAGGGCGGTGTTTATTCCGCTTGTCTTTGGGCTGTTTCAGGCGGCAATGCCCATTATTGGGTTTTATGTTTCGCTTGGGCTTTCGCAAATAAAAATAATCGAACAGGCGGACCACTGGCTGGCTTTGATTTTTTTAGCCTTTATCGGCGGAAAAATGATTGCCGACGGCATTAAGGAGCTGAAAGAGCCGGCAGGGCGCGTCGTTTATGGAAAATTTTCCTGTTCGGAAGTCCTTTTGCAGGGCGTGGCGACAAGCATCGACGCCCTTGCGGTGGGGTTTACCTTAAACGTTATGCTCGAGGGCGTACAGCCCGTGCAGTTATGGGCGTGGGTGAGCGTTTCGCTTATCGGCGTCACCACTTTTATAATTTCGCTTTGCGGGCTTTTGATTGGCATAAGAGTGGGGGATTTGTTTAAAAAGAAAGCCGGCGCCGCTGAAATTGTGGGCGGCGTCGTGCTGATTTTGATTGGCATTAAAATTGTCGTCGGATCGTACGTTCAACTTCCGTTTTGATTTTTTCGTTGCCGCGCTTTATGTCGGATACGTCGAGCGCGGCTTTAATTTTGCCGTTTTTGAACAGGTCGCATATGCTTTTATACAGGCTGTCGGGGGTGAGGTCGCGTTCGTAAAGAATCTCGCACAAGCCTGCGTTTTTAAAATATTCGGCATTTTCAACCTGATCCCCGCGGCTCGCCCTGTTTTGGAGCGGTATAAATACTGTTGGAATTTTAAGCGCAACCAGTTCAAAAGCCGTGTTCGAACCGCAGCGCGATACCGCAATGTCCGCACAGGCGTAAATTTCGCCCATGTCCGCGGCAAATTCTATCTGTTTGTACCCGTAAATATTTTCCTCAACGGCGTTGCCCTTGCCGCAGACGTGCAGTACGTTGTAGTCTTTACACAACTTATTTGCTATTTTGCGCAAGTTTTCATTTATCGTTTTAGAGCCGCTTCCCCCGCCGAGCACAAGTACGGTAGGTCTTAAATCCAGCCCCAGCTTCTCACGCGCGCCCGCGCGACTTTTTATAAATAAATTATTTCGCATGGGCGAACCCGTGTAAATGCCGTTTTCGAATTTACGGGCGGTGGAGGGGAAAGAGGTGAGCACTTTTTTGCAGCGACCCGCAATAAATTTGGTTGCGACGCCGGGGTTTAAGTCCGATTCGTGCGTAATTACGGGAATATTCAGCTTTTTTGCGCAGAGTACTGCGGGTACGGACGCGTACCCGCCCTTTGAAAATATCAAATCGGGCTTGATTTCTTTTATCAACTCAGCCGCCCTGCGTTTAGCCGAAAAGAGTTTAAACGGCAATGTTAAATTTTTCAATATTTTTCCGCGCACGAGTTTGGGTGTGTTGCATACGTAAAATTTTACGCCGTTTTGTTCGCAAATACTGCTTTCTATGCCGTCTGTGCCCATATAAACGCAGTTATACCCGCTTTTCAGATCCTCTATCAAGGCGATATTTGGAATAACATGTCCGGCGCTTCCGCCGCCGCAGAATAAAATCGTCCTCATACAAATAAATTATATTTATTATTTGCATAAATTATGAAAAATAAAAAGGCGGGTTGTCCGCCTTTATGAGTTTTGGGAGTCTGTAATTTTTTCGATTATGTGTTCGGTGATCCCGCCTACGGTATCGATAAGTTCTTCTATTGAAACGCCGCCGTTCCGCACCCAGCCGAGATAACTGTCCACAATGCCCGCGGCAGCGTAAGTCAAAGGGTAGAGTATATCTTTTTTTTGCAGGTTGGGAAATTTTTCGGATATCGACCCGAGAGATTTTTCCACCAGCATCCGCTTGATCCGCGCCACCATAACTTCCGAATTCTTCGAAAAGAAAATGTATTCTTTCATCGACGGCTTTTCTTCGAGCCGCTTTGTAAGCCGCCTGAAAAGCGCAAGGGTGGAGCCGTATATATCCGACACGGTAAACTCGTCTATGAATTCTGAAATGGTTTCCCTGATTTCCGCTTCCAAATCGTCCGCTACGTCGCCGACGTCGTTGTAGTGCAGGTAAAACGTGGAGCGGTTTACAAGCGCCTTTGCCGCCAGTGCGGAAACGCTTATTTTTGCCATATCGTCTGTCTTTACAAGTTCCATAAAAGCGGCTTTTATGCTCGCCCGTGTCTTTAAAACTCTTTTATCTGTCTGCATAATAATCTTCACTATTCGCCTTTTTGTATATTATACAACGTTACGCCGAATAATGCAAATTAAAACTTGACATAATTTTAACGGGGTTGTAAAATAAAATTATGGAAGTCAGATTTATTGTGACGATAATAATCGGCGGAGTGTTCGCCGCTTTGCTGATGGTTTGGCTTTGTCTGTATTTTTTAAATAAAAACAAGGCCGCAAAACAGCGCAAACAAATTAAGGAAATGTATAATGACCCCGATCTCGCAAAAATGGAGTATGATTTTGCAAGTTACGACGACCGCGTGGAGAGGTTGATATCGGCTTCCAATGCCGACGGACAGCTCACGATAGACGACGTAATGCTCGAAGCTCCCGCGGCTGCTCCCGACGAAGGTCTCGACGAGATTACGGGAAACTATAAACCCGAATAATTATGGAATTGGAATTTTTAAAGAACATACACCGCACTTTTCACTCGCTTACGTGGCTGAATTATATAATGACGGGCATTACCTGGTTGGGCGAATTCGGCGCGGCGGCTATAATTACGGCGGTTATTCTGCTTATTTTCAAAAAGACGCGGTGGGCGGGAGTTTCGGTTGCCTTTGCCTTTGCGCTTGACTTTGTAATTGTCAATTTGATTTTAAAAAACGCCGTAAACCGCCCCAGACCCTGGAGCGAATGGGGGGAGATCACAGAATTTTATTCTTCGGCGGGGGTAAGGAAGCCCACCGACACATCGTTCCCTTCGGGGCACACGGCGGTGTGTTTCGCGGCGGCGGTGGCGCTGGTTTTCAGGTATAAGCTCAAAGCTCTGCCCGCAATCATAGTTGCATGTTTCGTAGCCGTTTCAAGAATTTATCTCTGCGTCCATTATCCCACGGACGTCCTCGGCGGTCTTTTGATAGGCTCTGCCTGCGGAGTAGGGGGATATTACCTGTCGCGTCTGGCGGAAAGGGCTTATAAAAAGAGAAAAGAGAAAAAAGATACTGAATAAAACTTCCGCGGCAACGCCGCGGAAGTTTTTTTACTTCGATTCAAACAAGACATAAAGTTCTTTTCCGCCCAAAGTCTTTTGTATGGAAAATTTCCCGTTTTCGACTTTGGTTTTGCCTTTAAGGCGGTGCCCGAGTATTGTTATGTCGGCTTCGAGCTCGCGAGAGACGGGGTCGACGGAGTAATTACCGCCGTAAATCTTCTTTTCGCCGCCGACGGGCTTATATGTCAATTCAAACTCTTCGGCGTTCAGAAATATGATTTTGATGTATTCGAACGATTTTAATAGGTTTTCCCCGCCCAACCGTGCTTCCTTGCACTCATATTGCGCGATGTAAGGGCGGCTGAGCGATTTCAGCGAATAATCGGGCTGATCGGGCGTCACCGCGTTGCATGCCGGCAAACAGGGGATAAGGAGAGCGGCTATTGCCGCCGTCAGAAGTAATTTGCCTTTCATATAATAAAGTATGCGCAAAATTTCGGGGATTAAACTAAAAGGCGCACGGCTTTTTAAAGCCGTGCGCCCGTACTTTTTTGTTTGATTATGCCTTTCCGACGCTGCCGAAAATTTCCATCTTTTCCTTAACGGTGTCCTTTATGGCCTGCGTACCGGGTGCAAGCAGTTTTCTGGGGTCGAAGCCCTTGCCTACAAGGTCTTTGCCCTCTTCAATATATTTTCTCGTCGCCGCCGTGAACGCCAGCTGGCACTCCGTATTGACGTTGATCTTTGCAACGCCGAGCGATATGGCTTTTTTAATCATATCTGTGGGAATACCCGTGCCGCCGTGGAGTACGAGGGGCATCTTGCCAACTTTTTTCTTTACCGCCGCAAGGGTATCGAAACTCAGCCCGGGCCAATCCGCGGGATATTTTCCGTGAATGTTTCCTATGCCCGCAGCAAGCATATCAACGCCCAGATCGGCTATTTTTTTGCACTCGTCGGGATCGGCGCACTCGCCCCTGCCTATAACGCCGTCCTCTTCGCCGCCGATTGCGCCAACTTCGGCTTCGAGGCTCAGCCCGAGCTTGTTGCATACGCCCACAAGTTCTTTGGTTTTAGCCACGTTTTCCTCGATGGGCAGTTTGGAGCCGTCGAACATGATGGAGGAGAAGCCCGCATCTATGCACTTGTAACAGCCCTCGTAAGTGCCGTGGTCGAGGTGGAGAGCTACGGGAACGGTTATTTCAAGGCACTCTATCATGCCTTTAACCATATTCGCAACCGTCTTAAAACCCGCCATATACTTGCCCGCGCCTTCGGATACGCCCAAAATAACGGGCGATTTCAACTCTTCAGCGGTCTGCAGAATGGATTTTGTCCACTCGAGATTGTTAATATTGAACTGACCGACCGCATATTTGCCGTCGCGTGCTTTTTCCAGCATTTCCTTTGCCGAAACCAACGCCATAAAAAACCTCCGATAATCCTAATAATTTAAAAGGTAATATGTTACCTTATTTAAGTATACTTTATATGGGTAAAAAATTCAAGTTATTTGCAAAAAATTTTAATAAATAATTGCGGCGGCGCGTTTTTAACAGAAAAAAACGTTTATAATAAAATTGTACGGATTATTTAATTTAGACATTAAAATTTTCAAATATCATTGACTTGCAAAAATTTATTTGTTATACTTAATTCGTTAGTATATAAATTTTCGGAGGAATTCATAACTATGGCAAACGTAAAAGTTGCAATTAACGGGTTCGGTCGCATCGGGCGTTTGGCGTTCAGACAGATGTTCGACGCGGAAGGTTACGAAGTAGTAGCCATCAACGACCTTACCAGCCCCAAGATGCTTGCGCATCTGCTTAAATACGATTCGGCTCAGGGCAGGTATAAGTATGCCGATTCCGTAATCGCAGGCGAGGACAGCATAACGGTCAACGGAAAGACTATCAGGATTTATGCCGAAAAAGACGCCGAAAACCTTCCCTGGAAGGCGCATGACGTAGACGTCGTTCTTGAGTGTACTGGTTTTTACTGCTCTAAAGAGAAGGCGTCCGCGCACATAAAGGCAGGCGCAAAAAAGGTTGTTATATCCGCGCCCGCAGGCAACGATTTGCCCACGATAGTGTACAGCGTTAACGAAAAGACGCTTAAACCCGGCGATACGGTCATTTCCGCAGCAAGCTGCACTACCAACTGCCTTGCGCCCATGGCAGACACTTTGAATAAACTCTGCAAAATCAAAAAGGGCTATATGACCACTATACACGCATATACGGGCGACCAGATGGTGCTTGACGGACCGCACAGAAAGGGCGATTTGAGAAGAGCGAGGGCGGCTGCCATAAACATCGTGCCCAACTCCACGGGCGCCGCAAAGGCGATAGGGCTTGTTATCCCCGAACTCAACGGAGTTTTGGACGGCTGTGCGCAACGCGTTCCCGTGCCCACCGGTTCGCTTACCCAGCTTATTGCTGTTTGCGAAGGTGAAGTGGACAATGCAGCCGTAAACGCTGCTATGAAAGCGGCGGCTTCGTCGTCTTACGGCTACACCGAAGAGGAAATAGTTTCGAGCGACGTCATCGGCATGACCTACGGTTCGCTGTTCGACGCCACCCAGACAAAATGTATGCCTATCGGCGACGGCACGACTCTCGTCAAAGTAGTATCCTGGTACGACAACGAAAATTCGTACACCTCGCAGATGGTAAGAACCATTAAGTATTTTGCCGAGTTATAATTTGTCTGAAAATCAAAAATAAATTTCAAAGGGCTCCGCATTTTCGGCGGAGCCTTGTTTTATTTGTTGCGCAAATTGCCAGCATTAAAAAAATGGCGTACCCTATCCGAAATTTTGTCCTTTTATGTTCTTTTATCGCTAATCTCTTGATTTTTTGGTTTAGGTGTGATAAAATAAACTCAGATTTCAAAAATTCGGCGAAAGGGTAGTATGATGAAAAATTTATATATCATCGGCGGTACAATGGGCGTCGGCAAAACGACCGTATGCAGAAAGTTAAAACAAGAGCTTGACAACAGCGTGTTCTTCGACGGCGATTGGTGCTGGGATTCCAATCCGTGGGTTATAAACGAAGAGACGCGGGCAATGGTTATAGACAATATTCATCATCTGCTCATTAACTTTTTGAATTGCTCTGTGTATGAAAACGTTATTTTCTGTTGGGTTCTCCACAAACAGGAGATAATAGACAGCATACTCAAAGACATAGATTTAAAAAAGTACAACGTCAAACAGATCTCGCTTGTCTGCAACGAGGCAAATCTTATAGCGCGCCTCAGAAGCGACGTTATAAACGACGTGCGCGAAAGCAACGACATTATTTATTCGAGCTTGAAAAAGTTGCCCCTGTACAGCAACCTGAACACAATAAAAATCGACACTTCAAACAAAAGCGTAGATCAGATCGTCCGTGAGATTAAAAAGTTATAATCAATGTTAATAGTACGGGCGTACGCGGAAATCCGCGTACGCCCGTATGTTTTTATTAAGTGTCATTGTTCGGTGCGTAATTCCGCGGTAAAACGTCACACGTTAAAGCGGAACAATACAACGTCGCCGTCTTTTATCACATAGTCTTTGCCTTCTGAACGCACTTTGCCCTTTTCGCGCGCGCCTGCAAGCCCGCCGCACTCCAGCAGAGTTTTATAGTCGCATATTTCGGCTCTTATAAACCCCTTTTCAAAGTCGCTGTGAATTTTTCCCGCTGCCTGCGGCGCCTTTGTGCCGTTAACTATAGTCCAGGCGCGGGTTTCTTTTTCGCCCGCAGTGAGATAGGAAATAAGCCCCAAAAGGGCGTAGCTCTTTTTTATAAGGCGGTTTAAGCCGCTTTCTTCCTGCCCGAGTTCTTTTAAAAACATTTCGGCTTCTTCGGGCGGCATTTGCGAAAGTTCTTCTTCGGTCTTTGCGCAAATCACCAAAACTTCGCTGCCTTCGGCTGCGGCATAGTCTTTTACGGCTTTTACAAGTTCTATTTCGTCCTCAGGTTTGCCCATGTCGAATTCGGAGATGTTTGCCGCATATATTACAGGCTTTGCGGTGAGCAGGAACAGGTTGTCGAGAAGAGGTTTTTCGTCTTCCGTATATTCGAACAGCCTTGCGGGTTTTTCTTCGCCCAAAAACTTTTCCAGCCTTTCGAGAAAGGCGTATTCCGCGGCGGCTTCTTTGTTCGCGCCCCCGCGCGCAACGTTTCTTATTCTGTCCTGACGCTTATTTACTGCCTCAATGTCCGCGAGGATAAGCTCAAGCGTAATTGTCTTTATGTCCTCAACGGGGTCTATTTTATTGCTGACGTGCGTAATGTTTTCGTCTATAAAGCATCGCACCACGTGTACTATCGCGTCGCACTCGCGTATGTGCGATAAAAATTTGTTTCCGAGCCCTTCGCCCTGCGACGCGCCCTTTACAAGTCCCGCAATGTCCACAAATTCCACAACGGCGGGGGTAACTTTTTTGCTTGAATACAGTTTTGCAAGCAAATCGAGTCTTTCGTCGGGCACCGCAACCATGCCGACGTTTGGCTCTATGGTGCAAAACGGATAGTTGGCGGCTTCCGCGCCGGCGTGTGTTATTGCGTTGAAAAGAGTGGATTTGCCCACGTTGGGCAGTCCCACGACACCTAATTTCATAAATAAAAATCCTTTTTCGGTTTTTATAACGATTATAATATAAATCCGATAAAAAATCAAAACGAATAGCGGCGGACTTGCCAAATTTTTTGAGTTGTGTTAGAATAAAATTCAAGGAACGAAAAATGGACTATAAAAAATATATTTCTGAAAGACTTAAAATCGACGGCGCGACCTGCGAGGAGATATCTGCGGCTTTGGCTGTTCCGCCCGATCCCGCAATGGGCGACTATGCGCTTCCCTGCTTTAAATTTGCCAAAATAATGAAAAAAAGCCCTGTTATAATAGCGGAAGAGCTGAAAAACGGCTTTACAACCGACGAAATCATTTCGGAAGTTTCGGCGGTGAACGGGTATTTGAATTTTAAAATCAACAAATCATCGCTTGCGGGCAACGTTATAGGACGTATTTTGGCGGAAGGCGACAGATACGGTTCGTCCGACATCGGAAAAGGCAAAACCGTGTGCATAGATTATTCCTCTGTGAACATCGCAAAACCCTTTCACATAGGTCATCTTTCCACAACCGTTATAGGCGGCGCGCTGTATAAAATATATAAATTTTTAGGCTATAAGACGGTCGGCATCAACCATCTCGGCGATTACGGTACGCAGTTCGGCAAGTTGATAGCCGCTTACCGCCGCTGGGGAGATAAGGACGAGGTAGAAAAGGGCGGAATTCACGCCATAAACGACCTGTACGTGCGTTTCAACAACGAAGCCGACGATAAAATGCAGGAAGAGGCCCGCGAATATTTCCGCCTTATCGAAAGCGGCGACAGGGAGGCGAACGAGCTTTTCGAGTGGTTCAAATCGCTCACTCTCGAGTATGTAAAAAAAATATACGAAAAATTGAACATAACTTTCGACAGCTACGCGGGCGAAAGGTTTTACACCGATAAGATGCAGCCCGTTATCGACGAGCTTAAAGCCAAAAACCTGTTAAAGGAGAGTGAAGGTGCGCAGATAGTGGATTTGGAGGAGTACGGCATGCCGCCCTGCCTGATTTTGCGTTCGGACGGCGCTTCGCTTTACGCCACGCGCGACCTTGCCGCGGCTGTCTACCGCAAAAACACTTATGACTTTTACAAGTGTCTCTATGTGGTGGCGTATCAACAGAACCTGCATTTCAAGCAGATTTTCAAGGTTTTGGAGCTTATGGGCAAGGAGTGGGCAAAAGACCTTGTCCATGTCGCTTACGGTATGGTTTCGCTTGAGGACGGGGCTATGTCCACGAGAAAGGGAAAAGTCGTCTGGCTCGAGGATGTTATGGCTAAGTGCGTGGAAAAGGCGTATGCCGTAATCAACGAAAAAAATCCCGCGCTCGAAAACAAAGAGCAAATCGCCTCAACGGTCGGTTTGGGGGCTGTTATTTTCGGCGCGCTGTACAACAACAAAATAAAAGACATAGTATTTTCATACGATAAAGTTCTGTCGTTCGATGGCGAGACGAGCGTTTACGTGCAGTACACCTGCGCCCGTGCGAATTCCGTGCTGTCAAAGAGCGGAAAAGCCTGCGTTTTGCCTGAAAATTACAGTCCCTGTGCACAGGAATCGGAAGTGTTGAAAGCGCTTTCGGCTTTCCCCGGCACGGTTATTGAAGCGGCGGAAAAATACGAGCCGTCGTTCATTGCCCGCTACGCCGTTGATCTTGCGCAAAAATACAATAAATTTTATATCGACTGCAAAATTCTGACGGCGGAGGGAGATACAAAGGATTTCCGCCTTGCGTTGACGCGCGCGACCTTGCAGACCCTTAGTAACGCATTGACCCTTTTGGGAATAGGCGTTCCCGAAAAAATGTGATATGGTAAAAGCGGTTATTTTTGATTTGGACGGTACGCTTCTCGATACGTTGCCCGACATACGGATTTGCCTTAATGGCTGTCTCAAAGAGTTTTCGTTGCCCGTATTGGATCTGGATACCACAAAAAGATTTGTCGGCAACGGCGCAAAAAAACTCGTTGAAAGAGCGGTGGGAGAAAGAGCGGATCTTGTTGAAAAAGTTTATAAACTTTATTCCGAAAGGTTTGCCGTATGCGACACTTCCCATACGGGGCTTTTCCCGTTTGAGGCGGAAACGCTAAAAAAATTGTTTGAAGGCGGGATAAAGCTAAACATAGTCACAAACAAGCCGCAACGCGCAACAGATAACGTTTACGGCAAATATTTGGCAAATTTCGGGTTTAGCATAGTACTTGGTCAGACAGAGTACTACCCTTTAAAGCCCGATCCCGCTTCAACTTTGGCAATAATGGACAAGTTGAACGTAAAAAAAGAGGAGTGCGTTTTTGTAGGCGACGGCGAAACGGACGTTAAGACGGCGCGCGCCGCAGGGATAAAATGTATTTCGGTATTATGGGGATACAGAACCAAACAAGAGCTTACCCTTTCGGGTGCAGACTGCTTTGCGAAAAATTTTAATGAGTTGGGCGACATGTTGTTGCAACAAAAATAAAAAATTTTTTTGTTTAAAAAATTGATTATTCCGTTGGAATATGATATAATATTTACAGTAAAAATTAAAAAACTCAAGGAGATGTGTTATGAAAAGATGTGTTGTTTGCGGCGAAATCGTTGAGGACGACGTAGAAGTTTGCCCCGTTTGCAAGGCAAAGAAATTTGAACCTGTCGAAGAGGGCAAAAAGGCGTTTGCCTGCGAGCATGTAATAGGCGACGGCGTTGTCGAGAACGAAGAGATTATGCAGGGGCTCCGCGCCAACTTCAACGGCGAGTGCACCGAAGTGGGCATGTATCTTGCAATGTCCCGCGCGGCTGAACGCGAGGGCTATCCCGAAGTTGCCGAAGCTTTTAAGCGCTACGCTTTTGAAGAGGCGGAACATGCAGCTAAGTTTGCCGAACTTTTGGGCGAAGTAGTCACTCCTTCCACAAAGAAAAATCTCGAACTCCGCGCCGCCGCAGAAGCAGGCGCATGCGAAGGCAAACTCCATATCGCAAAGCTTGCAAAACAGCTCGGCTATGACGCCATCCACGATACCGTTCACGAAATGGCTAAAGACGAAGCTCGTCACGGCGCGGGCTTTGCGGGTCTTTTAAAGAGATATTTCGGTAAATAATCTTAATAACAAAGCGTTAAATTAAAACCACGGGCGAAACTTTTTGCCCGTGGTTTTCATATTATAAACTATAACAAGGGGGAAAACCTTTGTAAACTTACTTTAAGAGGAATAAATTACAATATGTGTAACTGTTGTAAAAATAATTGGCCGGGACTTTTAAATCTGTTTTCCGGCAACAATTCCAACGGCTGCGGCTGCAATTCCTGCGGAAATGCGGGTTGCGGTTGCGGCGGTAACAACAATAATTGCGGCTGCGGCTGCAATAACAACGGCTGTGGCTGCAACGATCCTTATTACGCCTCACAATACGCGTTGAACAACAACGGTTGCGGTTGCAACAACGGTTGTGGTTGCAATAACAACGGTTGCGGCTGCAGTTCGTGCGGCAATAACTCTTGCGGAAATTCCGGCGTGGTTTATTGGAACGGCAATTTCTGGGGCTGCAGTTCATGCAACAACAATAATAACTGAATTTCCCGTGCAACGGAAATACGGGCGCCCTCAAGCGGGGGCGCCTTTTGTATACGCGCGTGATTTTTGATTAAAATAATTGTAATGAATGAGTTCGCGCGTAAAATCAAACGCACCGTCAAATATTATAACGGCATGCGCTTTTCGACGATAGCGGGAACGCTTGTGTATTTTTTATTGATGAGCATAGCGCCTTTCATTGTGTGGCTTTCGTTGATTTTCGGCATGCACGTGGGGCTTAGCAGAATTTTTTCGGCGTCTGTATTCCAGCCGCTTTTGCCTTTTTTGAATTATCTCGAAGCGTCGGCACGTTCGGCGGCGAGCGGTGCAAGCGCCGTTCTCTTTTTGACTTCGCTGTACTCGTCGACCAACTTCTTTTATCATCTTAGGCGGAGCGGCGAAATAATTTACGGAAGCGCGAGAGTGCAGGAGGGGCTGAAATTGAGAATAATTTCAGTTGTGCTTATACTGCTCACAATTCTTTTCACGGCGTTTCTTGCCGCGGTGACTGTGGTGGGCAGGGCAATAATGCTCACTTTCATGCCTGCGGCGGTCTGCGACGCAATTTCTTTGGTTTTTGCCGCCGTGCTGATGTTCGCGATAGTCGTTTTTTTAAATCTCTTTGCCTGTCCCTATAAAATCACCGTTTCCGAAGTGTTGCCGGGCAGCATAATTACTACCGTGCTTTGGCTGGTTTTCGCATTAGGGTTCATAATTTATCTCAAAGTCGGCTCCCCGGGCAAATTATACGGCGCAATCGCCGCAGTTATAATTTTCCTGCTGTGGTTTTACTATGTCATGTGCTGTTTTGTGATAGGTATGATAAAAAACGGCTCGGATATGAAAACCCGCCGCTATAAAAAACTGTTTTGAAAATATTTTTATATAAAAAAAGAAGCCGAAGCGTCGCTTCGGCTCTTATACCGTAAAATCAATATTTAACCGCGCAGGCAGCCGCAAGCGCGCCGGGGCCTATGTGCACCGAAACGCTTAAAGAGAGGGGGTTGACGAAGGTAAACTCCACTTCGGGGAAAGCGCTTATAAGTTCCTGTTTAAACTTTTCGGCTTCTTCAAAGTTTTCGGTATGCGCAACCGCCATCGTCATTTTGCCCGCAGCAACTATATCTTTGAAACGTGTTTCAAAATCGTGCTTGAGCGCACCGATAATTTCGGTTTTCGCGTCCGCGAGTTTTCTAACCTTTTTGAATTGGTCGAGCTTTTCGCCCTGAATTTGCAAAACAGGCTTGATTTTCAAAAGCGTACCGATCATTGCCGCCGCAGGGGTGAGCCTGCCGCCCTTTTTAAGGTATTTCAGCGTGTCTACCATAATGTATATGGAAGATTGCATTTTGGTTTTCATGAGCCAATCGTGGATTTCCGCCGCGTCTTTGCCCTCGTTTGCCATTTTAATGGCGTCCATAACGCTTTGGCGCTGTGTTATCGAAACCCTTTGGTTGTCCACGACGAACACTCTTCCCGCAAATTCGGGGTTGGTTAAGGAAACGTGCAACATTGTATGGCAAGTTTCCGAAAGCCCGCTCGAAAGGGGGATGTAAATTATTTTATCGTTAGATTTCAGGGCTTCGCGCCAAAGCTCGGATACGGTTTCGGGATTGGGCTGTGAAGTGGATACGTTCGCGTCCGATTTCAGCTTTTCGTAAAACTGTTCCTGCGTAAGCGTTATGTCCTCATGAAAAATTTCATTGTCGATGAGAACGGGGGTGGACGCCACCTGTATTCCCAGCTCTTTGGCTTCTTTTTGCGTGATCCCGCTGTTACTGTCGGTAATAATAGCTGTTTTCATGTTTTCTCCCAATTCAAAATAAGTATATGACAATTATATACATTTATTTCAAATTAGTCAACAAAAAATTTATATCTGTTGAAAATTAGATTTCGGCTATGGCTTCTATTTCCACGAGCGCGCCTTTGGGAATATCCTTTACGGCAACGCAGCTTCTTGCGGGCTTGCCCGTAAAATACTTTTCGTATACGGCGTTGAATTCACCGAAATCCGCAATGTTTGCAAGGAAGCAGGTGGTTTTTATTACCTTGTCTATGGAAGTGCCCGCAGCTTCGAGAAGAGCGGCAACGTTCTTGCAGGACTGATGTGTTTGTTCCGCAACGGTCTTGCCCTCGATAGCGCCGGAAGCGGGATTAACGGGGATCTGACCCGAGCAGTAAACGATATTGCCCACTATTTTAGCTTGCGAATAAGGTCCTATTGCCGCGGGAGCGGCGGTTGTTGCAACAGTTTTCATTTTTATTTATTCTCCTTAAAAATTATAATATTTTAAAGCCCTGTGATTTAAGCGCTTTTTTAATGCTTTCAATATGCTCGAAGTTCTTTGTTTCGAGGTTAAGTCTCAAAATGCAGCAGTTTACCGCCGAGCCTTCGCTGGAACGCTCGTGTATTGCGCTTATGATATTGCCGCCGCATTCCGCAATTATTTTGGTCACGTCGGTAAGCTGACCCGGTCTGTCCATGAGCTCGAGAGTAAGAGAACAGCTTCTGCCTGACATGAGAAGCCCGCGGTTTATAACTCTCGACAAGATTGTGACGTCGATATTGCCGCCCGAAACAAGGCAGCAAACTTTTTTGCCTGCAAGGTCGGGAATTTTTTTGAACATTACCGCAGCAAGCGCAACCGCGCCCGCGCCTTCGGCAACAGTTTTCTGTTTTTCGATAAGCGCGAGGATAGCCGCGGAAATCTGGTCGTCGGTTACGGTAAACATACCGTCCACATATTTGGAAATAATTTCGTATGTAAGGGTTCCGGGCTCTTTCACGGCAATTCCGTCCGCAATCGTGGCAACTGAGGAGAGGTTTTCAATCTTTCCGCTCTTAAAGGAGTTCACCATGCTTGCCGCGCCCGCCGCCTGAACGCCGTACACCTTGATGTTGGGGTTGAGCGATTTTACTGCATAGGCAACGCCCGACAAAAGCCCGCCGCCGCCGACGGGAACTACAATCGCGTCGACTTCTTTCATCTGTTGAAGAATTTCCACGCCCACGGTGCCCTGACCTGCAATGACGTCCTCGTCGTCGAAGGGGTGGATGAGGGTGTAGCCGTATTCGTTTTTAAGTCTTTCGGCTTCATTGTGCGCGTCGTCATAAACGCCGGGAACAAGGATTACTTCCGCGCCGTAACCTCTCGTCGCCATTACTTTGGAAATGGGCGCGCCTTCGGGCATACATATTTTTGCCGTAACGCCGAATTTTTTGGAAGCGATCGCAACGCCCTGCGCGTGATTGCCCGCCGAGCATGCGATTACGCCGCGCTTCTTTTCTTCGTCGGAAAGCTGTGAAATTTTATAGAACGCACCGCGCACCTTAAAGGAGCCCGTACGTTGTAAATTTTCGAGTTTCAGATAAATTTCGCAATCCGAATCCTGCGAAAGTGCGTAGGCGTTAATAACGTCGGTCGTCCGCGTTATCTGTTTCAGAACATATTGAGCCTGATAAATTTTATCCAATGTCAGCATAATTCTTACCACCTTGATTTATTGATTAAATTATATAATTTTATAATTGCAAAGTCAATAAAAACTTAACGGTTTTAGTGGCGGTAATTTTGTTCCGTAAATAGATTGCGTGGTAGCCATCTGATTTTTGCGCGGAGAGAAGGAGATTTTAAATTTAAACGCAGGCTTTTGGAATAATTTTGAAAATCACCCTTAAAACGCTTGAAATTTAATTTCCGTTGTTATAAAATTATCGGGTACGAATGCCGCGACCCTAACGTGTTGAACGGTTTTAGCATTTTATTAATCGACCTTGCAGAGATGGCGGAGTGGTCGAACGCGCACGACTCGAAATCGTGTTACGTAGGAATACGTACGGGGGTTCGAATCCCTCTCTCTGCGCCAAAGTAGGCGGAGCACAATAAGTGCTCCGCCTACTTTGTATGAGGGAAATGAAGAACCCCCGTTGGGTTCGCGCGAGGGCTATGCCCGAAGCTCTGCCGAGGGTTCCCGAAAGGGAAACGGCAGAACACCTCTCTCTGCGCCAAAGTAGGCGGAGCACAATAAGTGCTCCGCCTACTTTGTATGAGGGAAATGAAGAACCCCCGTTGGGTTCGCGCGAGGGCTATGCCCGAAGCTCTGCCGAGGGTTCCCGAAAGGGAAACGGCAGAACACCTCTCTCTGCGCCAAAGTAGGCGGAGCACAATAAGTGCTCCGCCTACTTTGTATGAGGAAATGAAGAACCCCCGCTGGGTTCGCGAATACGACAAATTTTTACATATTTTTCAAATGCCGCTTGACTTTCGGCGCACGGCGGAATATTATATAAATAGAAAATCTTGCGGAGGGAGAATATATGTTTTGCAGAAATTGCGGTAAAGAAGTAAGCGACAATGCTGTCGTATGCCCTTATTGCGGAGCACAGCTTTCCGAATTTAAAGCCGGCAACGAGCCCGAAAATAAAGAGTACAGCATAATGGCGATAGTCGGCTTGGTTTTGTCGTTTTTCTTCAGCTTAGCCGGGCTTGTTTGCAGCATCATAGGTTACAAACAGTGCGTCAACGAAAATAAAAACGGAAAAGGCTTTGCGCTTGCGGGCATAATCATAAGCGCGCTTTCGGTGGGGCTCACCGTTTTATTAACCATTGCCATCATTGCCGCAGGCAGTTGCTTAACGGCAGGCGTTATAAGCAGTACTCCTTATTAAAGTAATTTCACAACAAAATAAGCGGACGGCACAGCCGTCCGCTTATTTTTATTACAGAGTTTTTAAAAATCTTTTAAGGCACTCGCATGGCTTTCCCTCTTTGTCATAGCCCGTGTCATTGCAGACCGTGCAGGAGTAGCGGGGGGTGAATTGAGATTCGTCCATATCAAGTTCTTTCAGCCTTAAAGTTGCTTTTTGCGTAAGATTTTCTATTTGTGCCGAAATTTCCGCCGCTTGCTTTTCGTCCCTTATTTCGGCGAACGCAAGCCGTATTGACAAATCGTTCAATTCTTTGCGCATTTTTGCATATGTTCCGTCGGACATAGCCGCGGCGAGCGCTTTTTCGGCTTTGTCTTCGGCGGCGTGTCTGAGTTCGGCGTAATGCCGCTCGATTTCCGCCCTTTCGTCGCGGTCGTCCGTCGGTTTGCGGCGGGCGGGGGTCTGCACGATAATTTTATCGGCGCTGAAAATCCCCTCCGTTTTCCAGGACGACAATATTCCGTTCATATAGGCGAGCGGGTTGGATTTTCCCGAAGAGAGTTTTGCCGCTTCAAAGAGCATATCGTCGTTGAAATTCCAGCTTCTCCATCTTTTAAGCGCTTCCCTGTCCCAGGAAATAACTTTGCGCGTCAGACCGCAATCCGATAAAATCCTTTTTAAAACCTTGTCCTCGGCAATCTTTTCGCTTATAAATCCGTCCACGCTTTCGTCAGCCACTATACCGTCGTCGTATAGTTCCTTTAAAAAGGCGTCCATATCCCCGAAAGAATTTTTGCCGTTTTTAAAGCAATAGGAAGAAAGTTTTTCGAGGCAGGAGTTGGAATAGCCGAAATTGCACCAATCTCCTACGTAATTTTCCGCATACGGCGCGGGGTTCTGGACGTATACACCCAAATTTTTTGCTATTTGAAGGGTCAGCGCGTAAACGGAATTTTTGGTATTGCAATAATCGGCGATTTCCTTTACGTCGAATTTGCGGTTTTTATAGAGTTCGCACAGCGCGGAGTCCAGCTTTTCCACGCTTTTGGCTTTAAATATTTTCGCCGCCGCAATGATTGCCGCCTCTTCGAAACCGAATTCCGCCGTCCATTTTTTGTACAGTCCGTCGTCGTCGGGGTCGGGCTGTCTTTTTATTCCCGCCGCATTGAAAAGTTTGACGAGCGCGGGGGTGGAAGCGGTGAACGCGCTCAGCCTTGCCTCGACTTTTGCCGCCGTCGTATCGCCGTCCGCCGCAAAAGTTTTTGCTACTTTCACAATGTACGAATATCTGATGTCGTCGCCTTTCAGGTTTACGCAGTAGTTGATTATCATAATCAGCGCGTTCTGTTCAAATCCGTACTCTTCCAAAAGACAGAAGTATTCACGGAATTCGTTGGTGGAGATCATCCTGCCTTTGATCACGTTCTGCACGGATTTTGCAAAATCGGAATATTTTTCGGGTTTGAACTTTTTGGGCGTACCGTAAACATTTTCGGCGTCGAGAATTTTCACTTCGAAAGGCGTTCCGGATATAACAGAGACAAGCTCGAATTCTTCGAGATGCCTGAAGTATTCTATCGCTTTGTCCTCGTCTATTTGCAAACTCGCGGCGAGATCCGAAAGGGTGAACGCCGTTTTCCCGCTCTGGTACAGATACAGCGAATAAAGGTAAACCTTTACCGCCATGGGTTCCAGAACGGGCATGTATTTTGTTATGAATTTGTTTTCGACCGAAGTGAACGACTTGTCGGCTACTTCTTCGGCAACGGAAATAAAGGGCATTTTTTCAAACTCCTTATTTTACGCTTGATTTATTTACGGAAATACTATATAATATATAGAAACTTCGGCAATATCGGAAGTGACAACAGATATTATAAAAGACAATCGGGAAAAAATCAACAGCATTTATTCCGTCATTTCCGTTTTTTTTAAATAGTAAATGAAAATTTTGCACACTTCCGACCTGCATATCGGCAAAAAATTAATGGGCAGAGAGCGTTACGGCGAATACAGAGCCGTTTTGGACGAGATCCGTAACGTCTGCAAGGAAGAGGGCGTCGAACTCGCGCTCGTCGCGGGCGACGTGTTCGATACCTATACGCCTTCCGCCGAAGCCGAGAGGATATTTTACGAGGGCGTCAAAAAACTTGCCGAAGTTTCCACTGTGCTGATAATAAGCGGCAATCACGACGATTACGTGCGCCTTACCGCGGCGGCAGCTTTTGCAGAAGAGCAAAGGGTTTACATCGTAGGCAACGACCTGCAGCCTTTGCCCGTAAAAATCCACGGCGGCGCTTATCCTATAAAGTCGGAGCCGGGCTATGCGGTTTTCGCCGGCGGAAAGGGAGAAAAGGTATATTTCAATATTCTTCCCTATCCCAACGAAGCCCGTTTTAAAGAGGGCAAATCGGATGAGCCGTTCGCCGAAAAAATAAAACGCTGGATAGAATACGGCGAGCGCGGCAACGCCGAAAACCTGCCGTCGGTATTTCTTTCGCATATATTCGTGGCGGGCGGAAAGGTCAGCGACAGCGAGAGAGAAATAGATTTGGGCGGCGCGCGCGCCGTGCCGCAGGAGTTGCTTCCCCGCTGCGTTTACTGCGCTTTGGGACATTTGCACCGCAGGCAAAAAGCGGGCGCCAACGCCTATTATTGCGGCGCGCCGATGCGCTTCACCTTTGACGAAAGCGGCGATGAAAAGTCGGTAAACGTATTCGAAATCACGGACGGCAGGCTTCAGAATTTAAGGCAAATAAAGCTATCGGGCATAAAAAATCTCGTCAGATTACAGGCAAACGGCGTGGATGAGGGGTTAAATCTTCTTTCGCGCTATCCCGATGCTTTTGCGGAGCTTACCCTAAACCTCAACTCGCCTATTTCCCCTTCCGAAAGCGCGGAATTGCGTTCCTGCGAAAATCTCGTCTCCCTCAAAATGGAAGTGCAGGGTTCAGCTATCGCCGCGGAAAGGGTTTCAAACAAAAACAAGAGTGCCTCACAGCTCTTTTCCGAATTTTACAAATCGCGGTTCGACGCCGAAGTCCCGGGTGAACTTTTAAGTTTGTTTCTTTCGCTTACGGAGGAAGAATGAAACCCGTAAAACTTGAATTCGAAGGCATAAACAGCTTTTCCGAGCATACTATAATAGACTTTGAAAAATTAATGCAAAGCGGTATTTTCGGCATTTTCGGGGATACCGGAAGCGGGAAGAGCACTATTCTCGACTGCATAAATTTTGCATTGTACGGCAGGGTGGAGCGCAGCAAGGAAAAGACTGATATCATAAACTACCGCTGCAATTCGGCGAGCGTCAAATTCACGTTCACCATGGTTAACGGCGGCAGGCGCAGGACGTATTATATCGAGCGGCTTATCAAAAACGACAAGAGCGGAACGCACCGCGCCGCGCTGTACGAGGACGGCGTCTGCATAGCCGACAAAGCCACGGAGACCGAAAGAAAAGTAGTGGAAATACTCGGGCTCGAAGCCGAAGATTTCCGCAAGTGCATAGCCCTGCCGCAGGGAGAATTCTCGCAGTTTGTAAAATCCGCCCCGCGCGACAGGCTTGCGCTGATAGAAAGGCTGTTTTCTCTATCTAAATACGGCGACAGGTTAAAGGAAAAAATTTCCGCAAAGCAGAGCGAAGCAGAAAGCGAATACGGAAATTTGTCGGGTAAATATTCGGCATATGACGACGTCACCCCCGAAGGAGCGGAACTCCTTGCAAAACGTTTAAAAGAGGGGGAAGCCCGCCTGAAAGACGGCGCGTCGCAAATGAAAATAACCGCCGAACGGTATGCCGCCGTCTCTGCGCTGTTTAAAAAGAAGCAGGAACTCGACGAAACGGTTGCAAAAATTTCTGAACTCGAAAAAGCCGATTCCGAATTAAAGGAATTGCGCAGGGATTTTGCCCTGTTGCCGGTGTGCAGGGAGGCAAAGGCGGTTTTCGGGGAACTCGGCGATGTCCGTAAAAAAATTTTGGAGACGTCGCAAAAATTAAAGCTCGAATCCGAAAAGCTTGAAAGAGCCGAAAAAGCCGTACAAGAAATCCAAAAAGAACTTTCTGAGGGGAATTTCCCCGAAAGAAGCGAAGAATATACAAAACTTTCGGCAAAATACAAGACGTGCGCGGGCAAACCCGAAAAGCTGGACGAATTGAAGCGCGCGCTGGCGGCTAAGCGAAATGAATATTCGGCAGCCGAAGCGGAGCGCGGAAAATATTTGAAAGAATATTCGGCATTGGAAGAGCTCGCCGAAAGCTTAAAACCCTTGCAGGGTAACGACATAGACGAACTCCGCGAGCTCATGAACGTGGAGTTCAAAGGCGCCGTTTTGAAAGACGAATACGCGGCGACCCTCGATTATTTCGTAAGCCTGAACGCCATGGTAGAACGCTACGGCGACGGCACGGATCTGTATAAATTCATAAGCGGCGAACTCAAAGAAAAAATCGCTGTTTACAAGCGCCGCATAAGCGATTTAAAAGATTTCAAGCTCGAAAACGTCACAGATCAGCTCGAAGCTTTAAGCAAGGCGGCAAAAGAGAGAGAAGAAATCTCGCGCAAGCTCATAAAGTTGACGCAGGACAAAAGCACAGCCCAAGGGCTGATAAAAGTATCAGACAATAAACTCGAAACTCTCTTAAAAGAGGGCGCCGAACTTAGAAAGCGCTTCGACGAGCTTAAAACCGAACTTTCGGAAGTTTTCGGATCCGACTGCGGCGATTACGCCGCCGAAGAGAGGAATAACGAAGAGCGGCTCGAAAAAGTCAAGGCGCAATGGCGTGGGTTGCAGGAAAAGCTCGAAAGGGCGCAACGCGAGCGTTCGGAAACCGCCTTGACTTTCGAAAAATTAAAGACCCTCGGGCTTACGCTTAAAGAGAGCGAGGCCTCGCTTTTTGCAAAACTTAACTCGGCGGTCGCTAAATCGGGCTTGCAGAGCGCGGAAAAATGTCTGGAAACGGTGCAAAAATTCGAAGCCGTTCCCGACGCCGAAAAGACTTTGAACGAGCTTGATATGCGCCTTGCGGCGGCGCGGGCGCGCATGGCGGAGTTGCGGGCGGTTGAAGGAATTTCCGCCGTGCGGGAAAGCGACGTCGCGGAAGCGCTTCGTTTAAAGGAAAACGAAGAAGAGGAATTTGCCCGGTTGAACGGCGAAGTCGCGGTAATGCGTTCGGGACTTAGTACGTTAAAGGAAAGGCTTGCCGAAAAAAATTCCCTGCGGGAACAGCTCGAAGGGGCTAAAAAACGGCTTGACCTTATCGGCAGGCTTAAAGAATTGACAAAGAACAACCGCTTTTTGGAATATATCGCCGACGAATATCTGTGCGACATATCCGCTGCGGCTTCGTCCACCCTTTTAAAGCTTACGGACGGACGATACTTTTTGGTATACAGGGACAACAACTTTTATGTTGGCGACAATTTCGATTGCGGCAACCTGCGCGGCGTAAACACCCTGTCGGGGGGCGAAACTTTTCTGCTTTCCCTGTCGCTTGCGCTCGCGCTCTCCAAAACCATATGTTCCGATTCTCTTAAATCCATAGAGTTTTTCTTTTTGGACGAGGGGTTCGGAACGCTTGACAGTTCGCTCATAGATACGGTTATGAGCGCCCTCGAAAAGTTGAAAAACGAGCATTTCACAATAGGCGTAATAAGCCACGTGGAAGAGCTTAAACACAGAATAGACAGCAAAATTACGGTATTAAAGGCAACCGAAAGCCACGGCTCGACCGTGCAAGCGTGTTGCTGAGGAGCATAGATGCCTAACATTTTAACACCATTGACTTTATGGGAATCGTTTGACGACGGGCTTGAAATGCACGCCCGCATATTGTCTGCGGACGACGATGACGGGATAGTAATAGAAAAGGTCACCTTTGACGGCCGCGAGACCGGTTCGGGCAGAGTTTCGGTTGCGGGAGCTTATGCTTACGACAAAAACGCCACAAAACCCGAAACGGTGATAATCTTTTCCGACAGCAGGGATACGGTGGATTACGGGCTTTTGAGGATGTTCGTAAAGCGCGGCTATTCTGCGCTCATGGTAGACTACCGCGGGAAGTGGGACGGCTGTGAATTTTATACACGCTATCCCGAAGAGATATCATATGCCAACTTTGCCGAAAGCGGCAGGCATTACGGTTATGTGGACGAAAGCGCCGCCGAAACGAGCTGGTACGAGTGGGTCGCCGTAGGCATTTATGCCCGCAAATACGCTTTAAAACGTAACGAAAACGGCAAAATCGCCGTAGTGGGCATACGCGACGGCGGCGAAATAGCGTGGAAGTTGGGCGTTGCGGCAAATTTCGACTGCATAATTCCCGTTTGCGCGGTGGGCTGGAAAGCCTATGCGGGTATCAGTAAATATCAGACCGTCGAACCCGATTTAAACGAAGAGAGATACCGTTTTATAGCGGGAATAGATTCGCAGGCATACGCGCCTTACGTTAATTGTCCCGTACTTATGCTCTGCGCCACAAACGATTTGAGCTTCGATTACGACAGGGCTTTCGATACTTATTCGCGCATAAACCAGGAATATATCAACGACAGCTCCATAGCATATTCGGTGCATTGGAACGGCTGCATAGGGCAGAAGAGTACCGCCGATATGTTTATGTTCCTTGACAAAAACCTCAAAAACCGTCAAGTGTTTATACCCCGCCCCGCGGAGGTTATAATAGATATGGACGAGGAATCCAATCTCGTCGCGACGGCGAAGTTCGACGAACAGGGAATAGTGGAGTTCTGCGGCATGTATTACGCAGAGGACTGCATAGAATCTTCTTTACGCGAATGGTCCGAATGTCCGCCCAAATCCAAAATAACCCCTAAACAGCAGCAGTTTTATCTGAACGTCTATGAAAAGACGTCTACCGTTTTTGCATTTTGTTACGTAAAATACATCAACGGATTTACGGTCTGGTCAAAAGTCGTAGCAAAAAAGGTGAGCGGCACTTTCAGAAATTCCGCTCCCAAATGCCGCGTACTGTATTCGGATAAGGAAAACGTTTTTGCGTTTACTTTTTCCGACCCGTCCGAGGCGGCAACGGGAAAAATTTTCTTTCAGGACGACTCCTGCATGCCCAAACTGGTAAAAAAGAACGGAGTAAAAGGGCTTTATTCCAAACACGGTCTTACGACCTACAAACTTAACAGTCCCGTATATTCCCCGTCTGCGGGCAGCGTTCTCAAACTTGATTTGTACTGCGACAAGACGGCGGTAGTCAAACTTATCTATACCGACGGCGCGAGCGGGGAGGAGTTTGTTTACGAGGACGAAATAGTGGGCGGCGTATGGCAGAGCGTCGTCGCCGATTGCAAACTGTTTAAAAATGCGGGCGGCGTTCCTCTTTCGGGTTTTGTTTCGGGCGTAAAACTTACAATAAAGAGCGATTCCGCGTTTGCCGTAAACAACGTAATGTGGCTGTAATATGTATACAACTGTGGGCAAAAGCCTGTTTGAAAGGCGCAAGTTTTCAAAACTGAATATATGCGTAAACGTTATCCTTGTTTTGCTTGTCGTAATCTGCATAGCCGAAATAGTTTTCGACATGCGTTACACCTGCATATGGGTCGACGGCAGTTCTATGTTGCCCACAATAATCGGCGAGGACGAAGATCTCGGCAATAAGGGTGAATACGTCTTTGCCGACAGAAAGAGTTCTCCCGATTACGGCGATATAGTTGTCGTGAGAAGGACGCAAAAACGTGGCGGGCAGGAAGTTACCTCGTTCATAATAAAGCGGGTAGTGGCGTTCGGCGGGGATACCGTCAAAATGGAAAACGGGGTCTTATACCGCAAAAAGGCGGGCGAAGAGGAGTTTTCGCTTGTTCCCGAAGATTATATTTCGGAAGAATACAATCATCCCGAAAACCCACGCAACAGCTTTTCCGAACACTGCGTAGGCGAGAACATGATATATCTTTTGGGCGACAACCGCGATTTGAGCAACGACAGCAGATTCCACGGAGATTTTGCTTTGGGCGCGGTGTTGGGCGTGGTGCCCGGGTGGTCATTGCGGCACAAAACCGGTATTACCTCATTTTTCGGTTTTTTTAAAAAATTTTTCGGTTTTAAAATAAATATAAGCGACGAATAACAACTTTGCGAGGTGAAATTATGAACAGACAAGAAGTAAGCGAACAGTACAAATGGAAGCTCGAAGATATCTATTCTTCCGACGAAAAATGGGAAGAAGATTTTGCTTTGGCGCAGAAAAAAAATGATTTTTCAAAATATTCGGGTAAGCTCGGCGACAGGAACGTTCTTTTAAAATATCTGCGCGAAAACGACGGATATTGCAAAATTCTGGACAAGCTTGTCGCGTACGCTCAGTTGCACGGCGACGAGGACAGGGGAGTGGAAAAATACAGGATCATGTTTTCCAAAATATATTCGCTGTTTACCGAATATTCCACCGAAACCGCCTTTTTCGAACCCGAAATGTCCAAACTCGACGATAGCTATCTTTCCGCAATCGCCGCCGACCCCGACTTTTCCGATTACGATTATATGATAAGGAGAATAATCGCCCGTAAAAAACATGCCGTTTCTGAAGCTGAAGAAAAGATAATGGGCATGGCTCAGGAGATTTTTTACGGTTACCAGGAAGTTTTCGGGATGATTGAAAGCCTCGACTTGCCTCTGCCCGAAATCGAATACGAAGGAAAAACGCAAAAACTTACTCACGGTCTGTACGGCATTATAATCCACGGCGAGGACCGTGAAAAGCGCAAAGAAGCTTACGAAAAATTCTTCGGTGCATACAAGAGCCTGCAAAACACTATCGCGGCGACCTATATAGGCAACGTAAAGAGCGACGTGCTTGCAAGCAAGGTATATAAATACGGTTCTTGCCTCGAACGCGCGCTCGCAACGGAGGACGTCGACAAGTCTGTTTACGACAACCTTTTAAAAGCCGTAAACGACAATCTCTCTTCCATGCATCGCTATATGGCTGACAGGAAAAAGATTTTAGGATACGACAAGCAGTATTTTTACGACGTATATGCCCCGCTCGTTAAAGGCGTCGACTTTAAAATGACTTTCGACGAGGCGTTCGACTATGTCGTGGAAGGGCTTGCCCCGCTCGGAAAGGAGTACGGAAAATTATTGAAAAGAGGGCGCGACGAGCGCTGGATAGACGTATACGAAACGGACGGCAAGCGCAAGGGCGCCTACAGCGCGGCTTGTTACGGCATTCACCCCTACGTGCTTTTGAACTACCAGCAGACTATAAACGAAGTTTTCACTATCGCTCACGAAATGGGTCACGCCCTTCACACCTATTTTTCGCAGGGCGCGCAGCCGTACGCAAAGAACCAATATACTATTTTCGTCGCCGAAGTGGCAAGCACGGTCAACGAAGTTTTGCTTTTAAAGCATATGCTTTCCGCCGCAAAGGACGACAACCTTAAAAAATATTTGTTGAATTATTATCTCGACAATATCCGCGCCACCCTTCACAGGCAGACAATGTTTGCCGAGTTCGAAGCCGAAGCGCATGCAATGATAGAGCGCGGCGAACCCCTAACAAAGGACAACATGTCCGCCGTTTATAAAAAGCTCGGAATAAAGTATTACGGAAACGATATCGAGCACGACGACAATATCGCGTTCGAATGGGCGAGGGTCCCGCATTTTTACAATTCGTTTTACGTATATAAATACGCTACGGGCATAACCGCGGCGATAAATATCGTTACGCGCATACTTGCCGAAGGCGAACCCGCGGTAAAGGACTATTTCGGATTTTTAAAGGGCGGCTGTTCCTCAGACCCCGTTTCGCTTTTAAAAATCGCGGGCGTTGACCTCGGCAAACCCGAAGCGTACCGTGTAGCCATGCGGGAATTCGAAAATACTCTTACCGAATTCGAAAAATTGATGGGAATATAAATTATGCCTGAAAAAACCAATGTAATGCCCAACAACCTCGAGGCGGAACAGGCGCTTTTGGGCTGTATGCTCATAGACAACGAAATTCTTGCCGACGTTCTGGACGGGCTTAATGAAAGCGACTTTTATCAGGAGTCGCACCAATACATAATTTCGGCTATAAAAATGGTTTTCGCCGAAAGAAAGCCTTTGGACATAGTGACTTTGTCCGACAGGCTTGAAACCGACGGCAACCTCGAAAAAGCGGGAGGTATATCGTACCTTACCGAGCTGGCGCAGACCACGCCGTCTGCGGCAAATTACAAAAATTATCTCGAAATAGTCAAGCGCGACAGCATAAACCGCAATTTGATCCGCGCCGCGCGCGATATAGCCGAATTTTCCAAATCCAGCGACGACGCAATCAAAAGCATACAGTATGCCGAACAAAAAGTTTATGCCGTTTCGCAGGTCAACGACAGTTCGGACGTGAAGGATATAAGAGAGAGCGAAGGGCTGGACAACGTTTTGGATAAATTCCAAAAGCTCGCTTCCGATAAAGACGCTTTCCGCGGGGTACCCACGGGATTTATCCACTTCGACAGAATGACCAACGGATTGCAGAAGTCCGATCTGATAGTTATTGCCGCCCGTCCCGGTATGGGCAAAACGTCGCTTGCAATGAATATGGTGGAAAACGCCGCGGTAAACCACGGGCTTGTGTGCGCCGTATTCAGCCTCGAAATGCCCGAAGAGCAGATTTTGCAAAGACTTCTTTGCAGTACCGCGGGCGTTAGCATGTCGGACGCTCTCGCCGCAAAACTCACCGCCGACGATTGGAAAAGGCTTGTAAAGACGAGGGAACGTTTAAGGAATTGCAAGATCATAATCGACGATTCCTCGCGCGTGACCCCCGCCGAAATTCTTTCCAAATGCCGCAGGATAAAGGCGCGCAACGGCGGGAAACTCGACCTTGTAATGGTGGACTATATCCAGCTGATGTCGAGCGGCAAGCGGCAGGGCGAGGAAAACAGAACGCAGGAAGTCGCTTCGATAACCCGCGATTTGAAAATTATGGCAAAAGAGCTTGACGTGCCCGTTATTGCGCTTTCGCAATTACGCCGTATACAGTCGGGCGAGCCCCAGCTTTCCGACCTGCGCGAATCGGGCGCCATCGAACAGGACGCGGATTTGGTAATGTTCATAAACCGCCCCGACGTTACGGCAACCGAAGAGGAAATGGCTAAAAAGCATATAACTAAGGGTATGGCGGAACTGATAATAGCAAAACACCGTAACGGCGAAACGGGACGCATAACGTTGAGATTCAGGGGAGAACTTACAAAGTTCGTCAACCCCGAAACGAACAGCGAACTCGAAAGGCGTGTTCAGGGCGAAAGCGGGCATGCCGCCGAAGTTTCGCCCGAGGAAGAGATTGCGCCTTACGGCGACGGGGACGCTCCTCCCGGGGACGGGGAGTTGCCTTACTGATGACAAAAATTTTACCTATCGACGGGCACAGTCTGCCTCTCGCCGCAAAAATAATAAAAAACGGCGGCGCAGTGGCTTTTCCCACCGAAACGGTGTACGGTTTGGGTGCGGACGCCTTTAACGGCGAAGCGGTCGCAAACATCTTTAAAATCAAAGGCAGACCAAACGACAATCCGCTTATCGTGCATGTGCATAAGGACTATGATATAAACAGGATAGTCAAAGACATACCAGGGTACGCGGTCAAACTTGCCGAAAAGTTTTTGCCCGGTCCTTTGACTATGGTATATAAAAGCCGCGGTTTGGTTTCGGACGCGGTGAGTTGCGGGCTGGATACGCTTGCCGTGAGAATTCCCTCGCACGAGGGTGCGCAGAGGTTTTTAAAATATCTCGATATTCCCATAGCCGCACCGTCTGCAAATATATCCAAACATGTGAGCACGACGACAGCCCTTCACGTATATGCCGATTTAAACGGCAAAATCCCGTTGATATTAGACGGCGGAAGCTGTTCGGGCGGAATAGAAAGCACGGTTTTGGACTGTACGGGCGACATACCCGTTGTCTTGAGAAGCGGTCTCATAACGCGCGAAATGGTGGAAGAGACCGTGGGCGCCTGCGGCGAGTACGTATTCAAAGAGGGCGGAGTTGCGCGGTCGCCGGGCATGAAGTACGGTCATTATATGCCAAAATGCCGCACGGCGCTCTTTAAAAGCGTGGACAAGGACAAAGCGTTAAAGCTGTACGACGAAGAAAGCGAAAAAGGCGTTGAGGTCTGCATACTTTGCGGAGGCGGCGCGGCAAAGACACTCGGCGGCAGAAAATGCCTCGATTTGGGCGACACTCCCGAAGCTATGGCAGCCAATCTTTACGCCATGCTCAGAAAAGCGGAAGAAATTTGCGGGCTTATGATAGCTATCGCGCCGGAAGGTCGGGGCGGAGTCATGACGGGGGTAATGAACAGGCTTACAAAGGCATGTAAAAGCAAATATGAAAGGTAAAAACAGGAGAAAGAAAGTTCTGTTTGTGTGTACTGGCAACACCTGCCGCAGTCCTATGGCAGAATTTCTTTTGCGGAGTAAACTCAAAAAACTTAAAATCAAGTGGTGGGACGTCTCTTCCTGCGGCATACATGCGGAAGTCGGCGGAACAATCAGCCCCAACAGCAAAATTGTACTCGAAGAAGTCGGCGTAAAAACCGACGGGTTCGAGCCGAGACAACTTACCCAAAAAATACTCAATGCGAGCACGATAGTCATCTGCATGACGCAGAGCCAAAAACAGATGCTCGAAGCTTGCGGAAACGTATTCTGCATACGCGACGTATGCGGTTACGACGTGTCCGACCCTTACGGCATGGATACCGAAACGTACCGAACCGCGCGCGACGCCATTTCGCACGCTTTGGACGTTTTGATAAAAGATTACATAACACAATATAAAGACGGAGAGGAGATAAAATGAAAATTGCGGTTGCCTGCGATCACGGCGGATTGAATTTAAAGAGAGAAATAAAAAAACACCTCGCAGAAAAGGGGTACGAGGTTGAAGATTACGGAACGGATACTACCGACAGTTGTGATTATCCCGATTACGCCTTGCCTGCGGCGGAAGCCGTTGCGAGCGGAAAGTGCGAAAGGGGAATAGTTGTCTGTTCTACGGGCATAGGCGTTTCGATAGTGGCAAACAAAGTGCCCGGCATACGTTGCGCGCACTGCCACGACACCTATTGCGCGGAATTTACAAGGCTACACAATAACGCAAACATGCTTGCGCTGGGCGAAAAGGTCGTCGGCGTGGGATATGCTCTTAAAATAGTGGATATTTTCCTCGGTACGGAATTCGAGGGTGGCAGACACGCCCGCCGAGTGGATAAAATAACGGCTATCGAAAAAAAGTACAGCAAATGAATTTTTGCCGCCGCGGTCAGCTCCGCGGCGGCAAAATTGTTTTTATTTCCGAAACGCCATTATCTATCCCTATTGAAACGTCGCCGCATTGCAAAACGCTGTATTTGCCGTACGGTTTGTTAAAATAGATTTCGCGTCGGCAGTTAATAAACGTGTTTTGTTCGTCGGTAATCAAAATATCGCAGTCGGGCAAGGCAAAATTTTCGCCTGCGCATATGCCTATATCGAACCCGCCCGCCTTTACCAGCAGTGTGCCGTCGTCGAAAAATTCGCAGTTAACCCCGCATGCGTCGAAACGGCTCTCATATGTCAAAGTGTAGCCGGAATATGGCTGTATAGGCAACGGACTTGCATTTAGGTAAATAGTGTGGCAATCAATGTCCAGCCGCAAAAAATTTTCCGCGCCGTGTTCGCCCAAAATCACTACGGCGTCTATATCAGTTATATAATTCTCGTGTAGCGCGCTTTTCAGGTTATCAACGTTTACGTCGTCCGTCACTATAAGCATAGTGCCGTAACCCGATTTTATAATCACTTCACCGCCGCTGCCGTAAGCCGAAACAATGACGTTATATCCCGAATAGGGATAACCGTATCTTGCGAGCACGTAACTTGCAAGAATAACAGCCGAAACCGAAGCGGCGGCAATTCTCGTAACCGTCTTTAGGTTCAGTTTATCGCTTAAAAACAGTGCTCCGAGCAAATAGATGGGAACAAACCAGCCCGCTCCGAAACCGCTGACCAGAGATTTTTCAAAGCCGAGACCTATGATCAGCGACATAAAACACTCCAAGGGGAGAGCGGCGTAGGGTATTATGAATTGCGCCAAAGGCGGTATGATCATAGACAGTACGGCGGCGGCAAAGATTATAGCGAAAATTACGGAGAGCAGGGGTATGACCAAAATATTTAAAATAAGCCCTGCGCCGCTCAAATAGCCGAAGTTTGCAAGCAGGACGGGAGACGTTGCTGTTTGGGTGCCGAGGGAAACGCCGGCAGCCGTGCTTATCTTTTGGGGAATTTTTAATTTTTCAAAGAACTTTTCATACTGTTTGGAAAACAACAGAATTCCGGCTACGGCGCAAACGGTCAAACGGAAACCCGCCGCAAAAAAGCTCAGCGGCGAAACAGCCAATATTACTATAACCGCAACCGAAAGGGAGTTAAGCCCGTCGTACTTTTGCATCAGCAACTTTGCGGCGGTCGCTACGGCGCACATTATGGCGGCGCGCACGGAGGACACCGTAAATCCGCACAATGCCACATAAAAGGCGATGAACGCCAGGCAAAGCGCCGCGGAAACATATTTATTGAGTTTTACTTTTTTGCAAATGAATAAAATTACGCCATAGACTATGCCCACGTGCAGACCCGAAACGGCAAAGATATGCGCGATCCCGCCGTAACGGAAAG
Source organism: uncultured Clostridia bacterium (assembly GCA_947625245.1). Lineage (GTDB taxonomy): Bacteria > Bacillota > Clostridia > Christensenellales > Borkfalkiaceae > Coproplasma. The sequence goes on along the minus strand of CANQNO010000004.1, from coordinate 1,007 downwards.
TTTCAAGCGATTTTTCGCTTATATATTGTACGTTGCCCGTAAGCATTGCAAAGGTAACTGCGGCTGTCTCGCGGCTTAAATTCCCGAATAGTTTGTCTTTGAGCGACGAGCGGATAGAACCGAGCAGGGAATAATGGTAAGTGGAAGAGAGCCCGCCGTTTACGTTTACGGAGTATTTTATGTTATCTTCGGCAAGATAGTTGAGCTTGCCGTATTCAAATACGTTTTCGGCTTCAGGCTTGCCGTAAAATTCCACGGTATAACCCTCGTCGCAAAATTCGCCGTACGACGAAGAGAGAAACGCCGTAAGTTTTCCGTCTATCTTGCGCCCGTCGGCGGTGACGTCGCCGAGCACTATATATTCTCCGTACGAGGTAAGCCCCTTTTCAATTACAGTGCCGCGTATATTATAATATGTATCGGGCAAGATGTCTGTCTTTGCGTAGCGGGTAAGGGATGAATTACAGCTTACCGCGCCCGTAATGAACAACGCCATGGGCAAAAATACGAACAGCGAGGGCTTTACGATTTTCCGCTTGATAAGCGTCCAAACGGCGGCAATCAACGCGCAGGGCACAAACGAAAGCACGACCCACACAACGGTCATATTGTATACATACAGTATGATAGCCGTAAAAATCCCTGCGCAGAAAGACAGGGCGAGTATTACGGGCAATCGGACGTTGAACCGTTTCATATTACCGATTTTATCACAATCCGTCGTATTTGTAAATATTATTGCAAAATTTAATTTATGCTCATATTACAAGACGATAATTTTGCGAATTAAAAGTACATTAAATAAAAATCGCTTGATTTTTGTTAAACGGTGTTATATAATTATCAAGTAGTTTGCCGCTGTGGTGGAATTGGCAGACGCGCTGGACTCAAAATCCAGTGGTAGCGATACCGTGTCGGTTCGACCCCGACCAGCGGCACCAAGTCAGTATAATCCGAACCAAATACTCGTAACGAGTGAATGGTTCGGATTTACTTTTATAATTTAG
>CANQNO010000003.1 GCA_947625245.1 uncultured Clostridia bacterium | reverse complement strand
TGCCGTTCCGTTTCGCCGTCTTTCTCCCGCGCAAATGCGTCCGTGAAGTGGTAGCGCATAAAGTCTATGTCGCCGCGCAAAAGGGAAATATAATCTATACTTGGCTGTAAAAGTCGGGCGGTCTGTTCCTCGGAAAGTCCGAGAGTGTTCAGAAGCTGATAACTGCTCTGTACCATTCCCCCGTGGAAGAAGCGGGTGGGTTTATCCCATTTCACCACGCCAAACGCGCCGTCCGCGTTCTCCGTCCATTTTTTGATATTCTTCTCGGACAGCCCGCCTGCGAATTTGAGATATTTCAAACTGTTCGGCGTTGTCGCCATGACGATCTTCGTTACGTCGTCCGCAAGCGTGACAAAGCCTCGCGCTTTCAGTTCCGCGAGCGTGATATTCTTATCCTTGATCCATTTTTGGAGTTTGGTTTTGAACGCGCACGACTTGAAAAACTTATTTCGGAGAAGCATCATGTGTCTGTCCGCGTATTCCCCCGCAAACAGGCTCTCGTCCAACAAGCTTTCTCCGTCCCATATATCGTTTGTGATTTGCGTTTCTTTTGTGTGCGCGGCGAGCTTTCCGCCCTCGATCTCGACGGATACGACTTCTTCCGTAAATGTGCTTTGATAGTCCGGCACAAAGAGGATGCCGTTGAGCGGTATTTCTATCGTTCCCTTGATACTGCTCAAAGAGAGTGCTTTATACGATTCCCACGACGCGAGGTCTGCTTTGGGTTTCAAGCCGCACTCGCTCCATTTGGACATAGCGCGGGAGAGCCGCTCGTCTATAAAAAGACACTTGCCCTCGCGGGAGCTGCCCGCGCTCCGCTTGTATCTCACATACCGAACGCCGTCCACGCAGAAGCCGTTTTCATAGAAATGCTCCCGCAATTCTTTTATCTTGACGGGTTTTCCGTCCTCGGGCTTGTAGATATAATTAAATTTGACGTTGACGACGGCGAGGGTGTAGGCGTTTTCGTACTCGTCTTGAAAAGCGAACTTCCTGCGGCAAATGCGCGTATATGCCCTTTCAAGCTCTTTGGAATCAAGAGAATCGTCCAAGAGTATCTTGAACAGCCGAAAACGCGCGTCGCCCTTTTCGGGCAATTTATACCCGACGACCGCGCCGTTCTCCTGTTCGTTCTTATATATGTCCGCCGCCTCGACCGACAATATCCGATACCCTCTGCGCATGGGAATATTTTGCAAATTAATTATTCTCATGAAACAACTTTATGTATCCAGCTTATAATTTCTATATATAAAGGCGTTTCAAAACCTTGAAAATGGTGGTTTCCCTCTTCTATATAATGTAGCGTTAACGACCTTACATTTCTATTGAACCCAGTTACCAATTCTTTACCTTTTGAATTGTACTCATCTTTTCCACCAATATATATAAATACATTAATCGGATAATAAAAATTGCATTCACGCAAAGAAGACCAAAATGTAAAACATTCACTTTCCAAAAGCGATAATAAAGCCTTCTTGCTGATTGGAATAAACGGACAATTATCAATGGCATCATTAATAACCGAATGAGTGGTCTTAACGCCATATTCTGAAAAAGGCAATAAAAAATTAGTATCTTGATTGAATTTTAATCTGGCTATTTGTTCCGATATCGTTTCGGGATATATCCATTCTTCCTGAATATTTTTTTGATCGCTTGGACTCAGCAAAATCGAATCGTAACTTCTTCCGCTTTTTAAAAAATAATAAATAATTCTATCACAGCCTAAACTATGTCCTTGCAAAATTATCGGTACACCAAATTTGTTTGCAAATCTAATTGCCCCATTGATATCATCAATGCAAGACTGGAATTCTGAAATACTGTAGCCGACATACTCCCAACTTTTTACACCGTTAATTTCTCTAACGGATTCAGCGATACCATCATGCGCAGTTAAATTAAAAGTAACAAAATTTATGTTATTGGCGCAATATATATTTGCCATTGATTTTATAAAATCATTATTATAAAAATTACCGAAACTCCCATGAATATGTATTACTGTGGCAATGGGTTTTTCTAAAGATCTAAAAAGTAATCCGTCTAATTTAAGGCCCGAATCATTATGAAACGAAATCAATTCGCACAGCATAATTAATTGCACCTCCAATACTTCTTGTGACTTTCAATGAGTTTTTTTAACTTTTCAAGCATTTCACCTTCAGTCTCGCAATGCCCACCCGTTTCAGCAATTGTTAATTGACTATTGGGTAACATTTTATGCAGTTTCCATGCTGATTGTATAGGAACAATCAAATCTCTGCGCCCATGCAAAATCGAAATGGGAATGTCCCTTATCAGTTTAAGATTGTTTAAGACTTCATCTTCATTAATAAAAAAATTATTGATTGTATAATATGTTTCTATTTTTGCTATGCTTTCACAATCAACTGACTGACAATATTCATTAATTGCCTCAATATCTTTTCCATTGTTCTCAAGAAAACACTCCAAAAAAACTAATGCTCGTGAAATGCTTCTTCTTTCTTTAAATGAACCGTTCAAAACCTTATCAGCACAGATTTCATAGAAATTATCATTCTTACTCGACAGAGTTTCTTGCAGTTTATCAAACAATTCTGGATAGAACATTTGAAAACCACCCTGTTTGCCAATTAATGTGCCTCTGTCGTCCCCCAGGAAAACACCCGTCAAAATTAACGATCTTACCCGTTGCGGGGATTTTTGTGCATATAATAGTGCCAATAAGCTGCCCCATGAATGTCCTTTTATAGAGAACTGCTCTATTCCAAGAAATTTTGCCACTCGATCAACATCTTCAATTAATTTAGATGTGTTATTATCCTTTGTTTCACCTATGGGAATTGATTTTCCACATCCGCGTTGGTCAACAAAGATAATTTTCCAATCTTCGCTAAAAGCACTCAGAACATCGAGATCCATTCCATATCCAGGTCCGCCATGAAAGATAAAAATGGGATACCCAGAAGGATTTCCATAGCATTCATAATAGATTTTGTATACGGAATCAGTATCGACAAACCCGCATTCACTTTTTTTAAGAACACTAGACATCTCTGCTCAAACCTTCCCTTATCTTATCTATAATCTTGTAGGAACAGTCACTTACTTTTTTGTATAGTTCAAATAATTCATCCTTCAATATTTCAAAAGCCCTTCTTTGGTCAAATCGCTGAACCATAATATCGTTTAGCAAAATCATAAGTTTATTGTGCGCTTCGAAAATACCATCAGCAAAATGCGCATCGTTGAAGTAATGAAATTTCAAGATCTCAAAATTCCTCTTATTTATTTCAACATGGATTATGGACTTTTTAATGCAATTCCCTATATCGGGTTCATTTACAAATAGATCGAAAATTACATTTCCAGCAAAGAATTTGAGATTTTCTTCCAAAGCCGCTTCTATATGTTTTATATCCTCAAGCTTAACCGATAATTGCGCCGACAATTTGTTCTGCTTTTCATTCTGCTTATCGTTTGCTGTAAGGGTTATTATTAATATAAGGAAAGAGCCGAGCATACCAGCAATAGTACCTATGACATTACCCCAAAATCCCACCCAATCAGTTGTGGCCGTCAAATTAACGAGATTAAGTGTAATGTTAAAAAAAACACTACCTAGTAATACGATTGAAAGCAATATGGAAATAATTATTATTATTTTTCTGTAGTTTTTATCGCTCATTTCTTTTTCCTCATCACAATTCTAAATCCTGTATTTTGATCAAAAATAAATGGATAATCCCAATTATTGTCTGAATTTTCGGCCTCGTTTTTACTGAAATTCCAAGCTCCTCCCTTCACAAGTTTTAAGCCCAACGCTTCTTTGTCAAGGCCGTCATGGCACACCGCATCGGTATAGCCGTCATTTACCCATTCGTATACATTGCCCGTTAAATCTTCTATACCAAGGGCAGTTTTAATACAGTAAATACCGACGGGTGAAGTTTTACGTATTTTACTTTCATTCGTGTTGCAAAAATTATCTTGCCATTCTCCAATCCAACTCCAATTTGAATAGTTTCCATTTAAATTAGCCGCTAATTCCCATTCGTTTAAGGTGGGCAAGCCAATTTCATATCCATCATTGCTGAATGTGTCCATCCATTTTGTAAATGCTACTGCTTCATACCAAGTAATTCCGACTACCGGATGAAGCGAATTCCCCCAGGGTTCAATGTTAAACCAAAAGGGTTTTTTCTTTCTCTCGCCGACCCTTGATTTCAACCATGAAGTATATAGCTCCAGACGTTCTTCAGTATACCCGATATCTGTAAGAAAATTTAACCCATCCCCTGAGTTCCATTGTCTTGCTCCGTTTTCGCTCCAAAAGTCGGACCGATTGTACCCGTCAGCCTCAACAAATAGCCGGAATTGGCTGTTCGTAATAGGATATTTACTTATATAGAAATCTTGCCCGCCTTGTACTGGCACTTTCACCCACTCAATATCTGGAATTTTGCACCCGCAACAGGAAATGTAGTTCGTTACGCTTTGCATGGGCAATCCGCTATACATTTCCAGCCTCGCGCACACATCACAAGCCTCTATTTTAATGTCGATTGATAGTCCTTTATTGGAGATAATATTTTTTAATCTATTAAATAGCACTTCTCTCGTTTGGGACAAAATCCGTATGGAATATTCATATATGGCTTGTCCCAATACAATGCAGGACTCATCCGAACTTACACTTACCATTCCTGATATTAATAAATCACTATTACAGCCCTCCGATAATAAGCCCAAATAAAAATTAAATACTACATAGATTTTATGTTTGTCATTATTAAAAATCGACATTATATCAACTTCTTCTTGATGTTTAATGATATAACAGGCCGCTAAATATTCTCTAAATGATTTATGAATGAAAGTCAAATTTGGATCTTTCCACGTCCCATGATTTTGTTCTTCTTGGGTAATGCGAATTAGCCCACAGCTTTTATATAAAAACTGCGTTAGCTCCCATAATTTGGGATAATCTCTAAATTCATATAGTAATGAAAGACTGAATTGGCTTAAACTAAAATCCGAATCTGGATCGGGTTGCTGTACCAAGAAAAACGAAAATTTTTCAAGGAAGTTAACTATTTTTTGATTATCTATGTCAATTTTATCCGAAGTTTTTCTTTTATTTATTAAAAACTCTATTACAAACCGATAAAGCTGAACCTTATTTTTAGCTACAAGTTGTTCACCGTTTTCCACATATGCCGTACAAATTAAAAGTAGCATCAAGGGATTAAGCGATAAATCCCGTATTTTTTCATTCCTCTGTACTAGGTTGAACAGGTTTTGACTTTTTTGTTCTATATCATCTTGCCTCAAAGACGGATATTTACTTTGGAATTGCTTATTGAGAAAGGAAAGAATTTGTTCCTCGCTAAAATCAGCCAATCGTACAAATTCAATCTCCGTTATATTCTCTGCAATTTTTTCCGTTTCGTAAGTTCTGGATGTTAAAACCATAGTAATCTCATTGTTGGCAAATTGAACTAATTTTTTGTACCAAGCAAAAAAGCCCTCACGATATTCATAGGCTAATTCATCAAACCCATCCACAAGAACTATTGCACCGCTTAAATCTTTCCTTATTGCCTGTAAAATCGCATTCAATTTAGTGACTTCAATTTCAGAATGTCTCTGCGCCAACCATCTCCTCATGATATCATTTTTAAATATCTGTAAAACGGCATCTATATTATCAAATGAAGCGCTGTTAAACACGCAATCTTTTAAATTGATTTTTAAAACCAATCTTTTTGCCATATTGATATACTGAGACAAAATATAATTCAACGCCGTTGATTTACCCGCGCCGACATCACCATATAGCAATATTGCCTTTCTCCCATCCGCTTCGCTTTTGAATATTTTCTCCAAAAGCTCTTCTCGTCCATTTTTGGAATCATAGTAACTTCTGCCATATCCCCTTAATTCTTGCTTTGCCGTGCCTAAAACATCAATACGAACATACAAAGACATGAAAGCGCTATCGCCATCTGTCAATTGATTTATCGACTCGAATTTTATATCGCTTTTCAAGAGGCTATAATATTCGTTATGGTCTGTGCTACCAAAAAGATTAAAATCTGATTCGTTGTATCCCATAAATCCCTTACTTGCTTAAAGTATATCCGCCGTCTATTACAAAATTTTGCCCTGTAATCCATTCGGAATCTTTTGATACTAAAAAACAAAGCAATTTTGCCACATCAATAGGTGCGCCGATACGCCCTAACGGGTGATATTGATTCAGTTCATCTATATAATCATCAAAATCAGGGGTCTCTATATATGACATGGGTGTTTTTACTACGCCAGGAGAAACACAGTTTACCCTTATTCCTTTCTCACCGTAACGCATTGCCAAAGACTTTGTCAATGAAATAATTGCCCCTTTAGATAAACTATATGAGGGAAAGTCGGCAGAATCAAAGGTTGCACTGATTGACGCTATATTTACAATACTGCATTTCAGCGAATTGTTAAGAGCGTTTCTTATAAACGCCCTGTTTACATTCAATGTACCAATAATATTCGTTGAAATTATTCTCAAGCTTTCTTCGTTATTAACATCCGATAAAAACTTCTCTTCTCGACAGGAAATGATACCAGCACAATGAATCAGCCCTTCAATAGAAAAATTTTTAAACAACTCTTCAAATACTGAATAAGTTTCAGCGGCATTTGATACATCCAACTCCTGTTCAATGGCCGTTATGGAGTTGTCAAGTCGTTGTTTAAGTTTGGATAATTTTTGCTTTGACCTACCAATTAAGGCTACATCATATCCTTTTTGGGCAAGAAGTTCCGTCGTAGCCTCACCCATGCCGCTTCCTGCACCAGTAATAATAATCATAGTCACCTCCCTTTTTTCAAAAAAAATTGTTTTGCTTTTTTATAATATGGGCTCTTTTCATCAGCATCTATAAATACTTCATATTCTTTTGAGAATGGCGCAAAATAATTTTCCTTTAATTCATCCCAACTCTTTCCATAATACCAATAAAAATTTCTTGGTGTTATCATAAGTTGAGACTTTTCGCAAAAAAATCGAATTTTTTCTGAGCCACAATTTTCATAAATAAAATCATAAAAGCGGCTACTATCTACTATTTCATTGATTGAGAGCAATTCGCTACAGAATAAAAATTCACACGAGAAATTATTTATAGTCCGTAAATTAATTGGTAGCCGATTATATTTTTCATATAAATCCTCTAATTTAAGCAACGGAAAATCTATTATTAGTGCCTTATCTATAAACAATCCACTGCCGCAAAGTGCCTTACCTATATTATCATAAAATAGCTTCCTGTCCTTATATGATATGTTACCCATTGTCAGATCCGACAATATAATTCTAAAAAAATGATTGAAATCAGACAATGAACTGAGCCAATCCCCATGTATAAAATGCTCGTTAACTCTATATGGTATCAAATTTGTAGTAAGCCTATAAAAATTATCATCTTTATCAAAGACATAAATATTTATAAAACCTAAACGATAAAGCATTTCTCGGAACTCTGGAGTACTTCCAAGAACTGCAATAGGAGCCTTTCTATCTATGTCCCCTAAAACTTCTGTAATTCGACTTAACTCCGCTACCGTAGGCCTAGAAGGAGGAAGAACGAATTCCCACTTCTGCATATCCGCCCATACTGATTGCCGATTCACCATATTTTTATTTCTCCAAAATTGTATATCCGCCATCTGCAGATAAAATTACGCCTGTAAGTATTTGTGTTGTTGCTAATAAAATATATAGTTCTGCCAGTTCCGATGGTTTTATAAAACGTTTAATGGGCACATCTTTAAGCCATCTACTGAGCAAGGTCTGATCTGTTTTACTTAACGCCTCCGTCCATACAAATCCAGGCGCGACAGCATTTACAAAAATTTTAGGAGCGCAATGTAATGCAAAATTTTTTGTAAAACTATTAACCGCAGCCTTCCCAGCACAATATCCTATAAGTGGTACTCTGCCAGCATAATCAATTCCTCGTATCGAAGATGTATTAATTATGTGACCTCCTTCTGGCATGTAACTCAGTACCTTCTTAGAGCAAAGAACGGTTGATATAAAATTACTCTTTAAATCGCGCATAAGTGTTTCTTCGGAAAGCTCGTCTAATGGTGTACTAAACGAATGTCCTACATTATTAACAAGAATATCAATTGTTGAGTAATGTTTTATGATTTCATTAAACAGCGCCTCCACACCTTTTTGCGAGGATAAATCTGCGCAAACATATAAAGCTTTCCCGCCATTATTATTAATCCCTTGCGCAACTGCTTGTCCTTCTAATACCGTCCGGTGAGATACAATTATAACCTCCGCCCCCTCAGCAGCAAAAGACTCTGCAATAGCACTGCCTATACCGACAGAAGATCCTGTTACAAGAGCGATTTTTTTCTCCAACTTTCCCATTTAATTTTCCCCAACGGCAATTTTATACGCTTCTAAAGCATGATCCAATGTTGCTCCGCCAAAGATAATGTTCTTTAATGCAGTTATATATTCCATAATGTGATCCGCATTAAAAACATTCCTACCGAAACTCGTTCCAGCAGCCCCTGCAAGAATTGCGTTATATGCACTCTCTAATGATTTTTCTACGGGCACTTTCGGTCCACCAGCGATTATGACCGGCTTACCACAGGCAGATTTCGTAACATTCTTAAATGATTCGATATCTCCTGTATAGTAAGTTTTAATTATATCTGCCCCAAGCTCACAGGCTACTCTTGTACAATGCGAAACAAGTTCAGCAAAAGCCATATGGTCTTGGCCTTTCAAATCTTCATAATTATAATCGGTGCCATCGGCATTCTCCTTGCGAGGATAAGCTATTGCTAATAATGGCATCCCCAATTTATCACATTCGTTTGCAATCAAAGCAAAATTGTGTAACATTTCATTCTCATACCGGCTACTAAAATTGATATGCGCTGCAACGCACTCCGCACCAGCAGACAATGCGTTTTCTACACTCGCAATAACAGTTTTTTGGGTATGGGCACTAAGTACTGTACTAGCGGTTAAGTTATATATAAACGCTGTATTGATACGATGCTGATTTACAAACTCCAAATCTCGTTTGTAACCCAATATGGCATTGGGTTGAGCGGAAAGAATTTCGTACAAAGTGCTATCTAAATCAAACAATCCTTCTTTGGGCCCAAATATCAAACTATCGTCCACGGGAACAACTAATGTTTTCCCATTAGTGAATAATTTATTTAATCTGCGTTGTTTTCCTAACGATGAAAATGTCATTTTTATCCTCAAGTAACTTTATACCTAAAACTAGTGATTACTTTTCCTATTTACAAGAATAATTATAGCACAGAACTGCAGCGATTACAAGCATTTGGAAATTTTTCTATTTAAAAACCCATAATTTCCTTCGACATCGTTTCTTATTCCAATATCTTCCAATAACCCGTTTTATCCGGACCAACGCGCTCAATGTAGCCGTTTTGTTTTAACTGTTTGATCGCGCGCTTAACGGTTTCTCTTGAAACGCCGATCCTTTCGGTCAAAATTTCAAGGGTAATATTGCTCTGCTCGGCAATGAGCACCAATACTTTTTGCGCCGTGGCGGTCAATTTTACAGGCTCATTTACAGGAACATTTACAGGCTCACCGTGAACGACCGCGTTCCGCACTTTCTTTAAGACTTCGGGATCGTATTTGAACTCGGTAATGATAAAGTTGTCGGAAATTTGGAAGATGCTTCGGTCATAGACACGCAAAATGCGTTGGATCCCCGAGCCGAAGTTTTCTACAAACTCCATATCGCGGAATACCCGCATCAGCTCTCTGTTTCTCGGCATGGACCGTCCGCTGAAAAATTCCTCCTGCGTCAATCCGCCCACAAGCCCACCGTAAGAAACAACTGTGATACGGTCATCGTATATCTCAAAGAGAGGCGCACCGCCGCTGATATAATCGTTGTGAACGATGGCATTGATAACGGCTTCACGCAGGGCAACTTTATCGACCAAAAACTTTTCCACCCGCTTGGGATAGGTAATTTCCACGGACGGCAAGTTATAATTGTCCAGGTAGGCAAGGATGTTGTAGACGCTTTTCAGAATACAGCAATAGCCGAATTCTTTGCTTGTAATGATTTCATTCTTGTCCGTACCCTTAAACCGCGCCACTTTCATAGTAACATCGTTTTGGTCAGACAGGAGCATGGCGAAATAATTAAATCTACCATCCGAGGTGTACATCCCCAAGTTGCGAAAGAAATGATCTCCGCTCGTATCAAAGCCGTTTTCTTCGTAAAAAATCCGAAGTTGAGTAAACGTCAGATCTTGCCGAGGGGATATGATTGTACTCAAAGTACGGTTGACTCTGTGCGAAAATAAGGTTTCGATCTGCGCTTGTTCCATCGGCGTACTCTGCGTTCCGATGCGCACAAAACAACCTTTGGGGCTCATGCCGTATTTTTTGATATAATAGGGTTTCTCCAAGCCGCCTGCAACGGAGATTTTGATGTATTTCTTCTGCTCACCCAAAATATCGATTTGGAAAAGCCCGATGACGGACGGGCTGATATTGTTTTTCAAACGGTCCGCAACTTTCAGGCTAATATCGTCGGGGGCATCAATCCCCACGACTTCGCCGTTGTCCTCTACGCCGATTAAAATATCCCCGCCGAGTGTATTCAAAAAGGCAACGACTTCCTTTTCCAAGCCGTCCGTCAATTCTCTTTTGTACTCGGTATAAGCGTTTTCCATGTCCACACGCCCCTTATGAGAATGATTACATTATAGCATATTTCAAGAAGAAAAGCAAGGGCTACAACTATACCACTCGACAAACATTTCAAATATAACAGACGAACTTTGATAAGAAAAAGGCTTCGCGTTATTCCCCGAAGCCCTTCATGCTCTGCTTAATGACCGTTTTAATAGATTTTTTTGATTTTTTACTGTATCCCTAATCCTATTGAACGCACTATCACTGATAGAAGTTACGCTTTCGGGTATAGTTACTGAACCTTTTATAGCTCGCGGTATATGTACAAATTCGGTTTTATCTTTGTTATATAAAATTCCGTCCTGGCTTGCAAATGCCGTATTGCCATCAGAAACCGTAATACTTTCAAGGCTTTCGCAACCATTAAAAGACCACCGTCCGATAGAAGTTACATTTTCTGGTATAAATATTGATTTAAAATTTTTATATTGAGAATACCATTCACCAGCTTTATTGATTTCACCTACTTCAACCATTTGATTTATCGATGAACTGTAATTCGAATATCTGTCAGACCAACTTATATATTTTTCGTTATTTAGTTGAACTGCTTTATCTGAAAAATAAGTTCGGTAAAGTGAACCGTCAGTGAAATATGCAGTATAAAAAATCGAATCTGCTTTAATTTCATCATAATCTATAATTTTTACCTGTGTTTGAACGCCCGTTTTGTCCAAATAATAGCCAACCTTATCTGATAATTTTAATTGCATTACTGATTTAGTAGATTCGGTGGCGCTGTCACATCTGTTTTTTTCAAAAAATACGCTTGAAACCGATAATTCGTTCTCATTTTTAACAGTAAATTCTATTTCAATAAAATCATATTTAACAGTTTGTAGTTGTTCTTCGAGCTTTAATTCTTCGTCGGCAAGCCGTAGCAACATTTTTTCGTCGCCTTTTTCGATTGCCTGCTCTTGTTTTTCAATACTTTTTGTTATTTTTTCTTGTATGGAGGTATATTCGTCGCTGTAATATTGCCAGCATGTGTCATTGTACAAAGTTTCGTTCGGTTCGCCTAAAATTTTAATAACCTGTTCGCGGTTATCGCCGAGGTTAATTTTTTCTACCACCGATATGCGGAATTTATTTGTAAATATGGGAACGAGAACACTTATTAATATAATTGCAACCAATAAAATTGCGACAACCGACAACACCGCAGCCATATGTAAATCTATCCAAATTACCGCCGCAGGCGTCTTGCCTTCCTTTGCCTTGTCGTATCTGCGCTTATCGTGCCTATAAATTACAGCCGACCTATTATATTCTTTTTTAGGTTGACCTGTCATTATGGGCGGAACGGGCGCGGTATGCGTGGCATAGTACTGCGCTTTTCGCTCTGTTTCGGCTTGAATGTACCTTTCTTTACGCATTTTTTCTTCACGAGCAAGTTCGGGGTATTTTTTTGCAAGCAAGAACCGTGCGACAAGCGAACCCGCCGCAAGCAGAGCGAATACAATTGAAAATACCATCAAAAGTATTGGGCAGGCTCCCGAAACCAGCAAGCCCATTCCCTCGTCCGCGGAGGATATCATACCCATTACGGTAACGCCTATTATAAATACAATCAAATAAAATATAAACGAAACATAGTCCAAAAGCGAAGCGAGAGATATTTCAAACTTTGCTATTTTAATTCTTTTAAATTCATATCCGCGGACAAAATGAACCGCGCCGAACGCGCAGGCATATAAAAACGCAATTACCGTAAAGAAAATCAACGAAACGAGCGAGCCGTTAAGTTGGGGCAATTCGCTTAAAATTCCCGATTGCATCGAATAGACGTTGCCTAAACTTACATTCGGAAAGCCCGCGCCCATAACCATTTCTGCAACGGGCGCCGCAAAAAAGGCAAACAGCAAAACGGAAAACAGCGCCAAAGCCGCAAAAGGAAGGAACCGCAACGCCGAAAACACCTTTTGCGGCATAACCGATTGCGGTTTTATTGCGTTCTCCGCCGCCTTCCCCGCAAAGGAATAACCGCATTGTGTACAAAACCGCGCCTCACCGGGAAGATTGGCTCCGCATTTGGGACAGATTTTGTTCTCCTCCCATTCCGAACCGCAATTCGGGCAAAATTTGCCGTCAAATTCGGTTCCGCATTTTAAACATTTGTGCATAAATAAACCTCCTCTACACAAAAAAATCGGGATAAAAAAATAAGGGCATCCGACAAAGGATGCCCGCACGGCGTATCCTTGTCGTTTGCCTAATAATTTATCTCTTCCCGATTTATGGATACAGAGAAATAAGGATACAACTATGCCATAGTAGTATCCGCAATATCGGGAAGAAAAATTTCCCCAAATAAATTATTAGGCTCGATTATTTTAGCACAATTAAAATTCACTTGCAAGCAAATTGAGTATTTTTTCATACTTAATAAATAACGAAAAAGCCGTCCGCGGAATCCGCAGACGGCTTTTTCGTTTAAAAAATTATTTATTCAGCTTATTCAATATTCTTTCAAGCGCGTATTTGCCGTGTTCATAAGTCAATCCGCCCTGAAAATATGCGATATACGGCGGTTTTACGGGTCCGTCGGCGGAAAGTTCAATCGAAGCGCCCGAAACAAACGTACCCGCCGCCATTATAATTTTGTCGTCGTAGCCCGGCATATCCCACGCCTCGCACGTAACGAAACCGTCTATTGGTGAAGCGTATTGAATTTCTCTTATAAATTCCGTCATTTTTTTGGCGTCGTCAAATTCTATCGCGCGGGTAATGTCATAGGGGGGGGTGCTCATCTCGGGATAGTTTTTATAGCCCAGCTCGCTCATAGCCTGACCGATTAAAAGCGAACATTTGAGCGCCTGTTCCACCGTATGCGGCGCCATAAACAACCCTTGGTAAAAATATTGGTAGCCGCCCGCATAAGAACCGACTTCGAGTCCCAGCGAAGGCGCGGTTAAACGTTTTCCAATCATATCTATATAATATTGTTTACCGCAAATATATCCGCCGTTCGGCGCAAGCCCGCCGCCCGCGTTTTTAATGAGCGAACCCGCCATAATGTCTGCACCCACTTCGACGGGTTCACGCTTTTCCACAAATTCGCCGTAGCAGTTATCGACGAAAATACAGCCCTTAAAGCCGCAACCGCGAACAAAACCGCATATTTTTTCTATTTCGTCGCAGGAAAAAGCATCCCTCAATTCGTATCCGCGCGAACGCTGGATATATACGACCTTTACTTCGGAATTAAGTTTGTTTTTAACCGCTTCAAAGTCGAATTTGTCGGTTTTCAACTCGCAATAGTCAAATTTTATGCCGAAATCCTTTAATGAACCGTTATTTTCGCCGAAAATAACTCCCCTTATTGTGTCGTAAGGCATACCGCTTACGCATAAAAGCCCGTCGCCCGGGCGCAAAAGTCCGAAAAGCGCAACCGTCAAGGCGTGCGTTCCCGAAAGAAGGTGCGGCGAAACTATTCCCGCTTCGGCTCCAAAAGCCGCGGCGTACAGCTTACCGAGGGTATCACGCCCCTCGTCGCCGTAGCCGTATCCCGTTGTTCCGCTAAAATGACGGAGCGCGACTCTGCATTCTTCGAATGCCTTTAATACCTTAACCTGATTAAAGTATGCATTTTCTTCAATCTCCGCAAATTTATCGGAGAGTTTTTTTTCGCAGTTTTCAATAAATTTTTTATTGTCCATCGTTTAGCAATTCCTCTATTTTTTCGGTGGTGGCGTCGCGCGGCGAAAGCCAAACCAAATTGGGCAGTTTTTTAAAAAACGTTATCTGCCTTTTAGCATAATGACGGGTATTTATCTTGATTATGTCACGCATAGTACTCTGATTATCGCCGTTTTTCAGGCATTTAATTACTTCTTTATACCCTATCGCCTGCATACATTGGCAATTTTCGTCTATCCCGCTTGCAATTAGATTTTCTACTTCTTCTAATAATCCCCTTTCGAACATATCGTCGACGCGCCTGTCGATACGCGCGTACAGCTCCTCTCTCGGATAATTAATCGCAACGGCGAGGTAATCGTATTTGGGAGTAAACCCGTCGTGCTGGTCGGATTTTTTTATTCCGCTTGTCTCGTAAATTTCCAAAGCGCGTATAACCCGCTTCACGTCGTTTACGTGCAATTTTTCCGCTGTTTCTCTATCGGCTTTTATGAGCATCGAATAGAGATATTCTTTCCCCTTTTCTTCGAGCAGTGCGGCATACTTCTCTCTTACCGACTTATCCGCGCCAGCATTGCCGTATGAGCGTTCGAACAAAATCGCGTTGATATAAAATCCCGTGCCGCCGCAAATTATAGGAGTTTTTCCCTCCGATAAAAGCCTATCCACAATAGGAACAGCCGCATTTTTATAGTCGAACACGCTGAAGTCCCGACGGGGATCGGCAAGGTCGATAAGATAATGCGTTATTCCCTGCCTTTCCGCCGTATCGGGCTTTGCCGTTCCGATATCGAGCCCTTTGTATACAAGCTGGGAATCGGCTGAAATTATTTCGGTATTTAATTTTTTTGCGCACCGTATTGCAAGACCCGTCTTTCCCGAAGCCGTTGCGCCGCAAATTATAAGCAGCTTGCCCAAATCAGACTATCCTTTTGAACATTTTTTCGACTTCTGTTCTCGTAAGCGTAAGACAAACGGGTCTGCCGTGCGGGCACTTCAATCCCGAATCCCCGTCCAGCATCTTAAAAAGAGCGTCAACTTCCTGTTCGGACAGCTTCATACCGCCCTTTACGGCATGTTTGCAAGCAGTCGTGGCAAGCTTGTCTTTTAAAATATCTTCAAGTTTTATTTCTTTAAAACTGTTTAAATCCTTTAAAACTTCACCGAAAAATTCTTTTAAATTCATGCCGCTCAAATCTGCGGGAACTTCGTCTACCCTTAAAGCATTATTGCCGAACGGAGCAACCGAAAATCCTATTTCGGAAAAAGCTGTCAAATTTTTTTCGATAAAGCGCAATTCTTCGTTATTTACTTCAAAAACATACGGGTATAAAAGGGGCTGAGCGGCGACTTTGCGTTCCCTTATCTTCTTTTTGAGTTTATCGTATAAAAGCCTTTCATGCGCAGCGTGTTGATCGATAATGTATGCAGAATCGTGGTTTTCGTATATGAGATATGTATTGAAAAGCGTACCGCAATAGGTGCAGGTTTCGTAATCCATGCGCTGTTGCTTTCTTTCAAAATAACGCTTTTCAAACTCCTTTACCCGTTCGGCGGCGGCTTCGAGCGAGTTGTCCGCCACCTTTTCAACCTCTCCCAAACGCATTAAACCCGAATTGCCCGCGTCTCGGTCGGCTTGAAAAAATTCATGCAAAGGCAATTCTTTTTCGATATCGAACGGCTTGTTTTCGGAAATTTTTTCCGTATTTCCGCCGCCCTGCAAAACGGCTTCGGGGAAAGCGATATTTTGCTGCGGCTTGTATTTTTCGATAAGTTCGGCGGAAATATTTATCTGTTGTACGGGCTGAATACTGCCTTGCGAGTTATTTTTGTCGTATGTTGACTTGATTTCTGGTATTCTTAAGCTTTCGGCGACAAACTCCGCCGCCGAAGCCGTACCGTCCAAAACGGATGATATAACTTTATAAACCGTACCGAAGATAAATCTGTTGTCGATGAAGCGAACATCGGCTTTATTGGGATGAACGTTTACATCTACAATATCGCCCGGCACATCGACGTTCAAAACGTAAAAGGGAAACTGCCTCTTCAT
This sequence comes from uncultured Clostridia bacterium, assembly GCA_947625245.1. Lineage (GTDB taxonomy): Bacteria > Bacillota > Clostridia > Christensenellales > Borkfalkiaceae > Coproplasma. The sequence continues at coordinate 102,770 of CANQNO010000003.1, read as the reverse complement.
GGCATAACTCGAATACGCGTTGGATATCGCCGTGGATATGGTATTGTTTACTATATACCTTCCGTTTAAAAACAAGCTTTGGTAGCTCTTATTTGGTTTGAAAAAATTTTGGTTGCCGATAAACCCGTAAATGTGCAACTTGGCGGCTTCGGCGTCTATTTTCAGGCATTGCGAAAGAGTTTTTGCGCCGTAAATTTGCGCAACCGCTTCCTCAAGTCCGCCGCCGTACGATTGCAAAAGCAGTTTCCCGTCGGCAAAATATTTGAATTTTATGTGAGGTTTGCTTAAAATAAAGCGCGCCACGAAACTCGTAATATCTGTCTCTTCCTTTTTATCGGGCTTTAAAAATCTTGCCCGCACAGGTGTGTTGTAAAAGAGATTTCTTACGGTGATTTCCGTTCCCTTTTCCAAAGCAGCTTCTTCCCTTTCGCCGATAATTCCGCCTTCGCAGGTTATTTTATAAGCCGCGTTGCCTTCGGTTACCGAGATTATTCTTACCCGCGCAACGGCGGAAATGCTTGCGAGCGCCTCTCCGCGGAAACCAAGCGTAAGTATGTTGTCCAAGTCGGACGCGGTAGATATCTTGCTTGTAGCGTGTGGCAAGAAAGCCGATTTTAAGTCGTCTTTATGTATTCCGCTGCCGTTATCCACGACTTTTATAAGCTGTTTGCCGCCGTTTTCGATATAAATTTCTATTTCGTCGGCGCCGGCGTCTATGCTGTTTTCCACAAGCTCTTTTACAGCCGAATAAGGTCTGTCCACCACCTCGCCCGCCGCTATTCTGTTATAAACGCTCTTAGGAAGAATATTAATTCTTTTCATTTTTCAGTTTCTCCACAAGGTCGCCGACCAGCATGAACGCCTGCATGGGCGATAAGTTGTTCACATCTGTTTCGAGAAGAATTTTTTCGGTTTCGCTTTGCTTTTGTTCGGTCTCCTCGCAGACAACGCGAGATTTGTCCCCTTTTTCAACCTTTTTTAAAATCTGTTTTGCCCTTTCGGTAATTTCCGAAGGCACACCTGCAAGCGAAGCAACTTCTATTCCGAAGCTCTTGTTAGCGCCGCCGCGCATTATTTTTCTCAGGAAGACGATCCCGCCTCCCATTTCGCGCACTGCAATTTTATAATTCTTTATACCGTCGATCGTATTTTCCAGATCGCACAGTTCATGGTAATGGGTAGCAAACATTGTCTTTGCGCCGATTTTTTCGGTAAGGTATTCTATAACCGCCCATGCAATGCTGAGTCCGTCGTAAGTGCTTGTGCCCCTGCCCACTTCGTCGAGTATCAAAAGACTGTTTTTTGTAGCGTTACGGGTGATTGCGGCAACTTCTATCATCTCCACCATAAACGTGCTTTGATCGGAAATAAGGTTATCGCTTGCCCCAACGCGCGTAAATATTCTGTCCGTAACGGGTATTCGGGCGGACTTTGCCGGCACAAAGCATCCTATGTGCGCCATTAAAACTATAAGCGCGGTCTGCCGCATATAGGTGCTTTTGCCCGCCATATTAGGACCGGTGATTATCATAGTCCTGTTTTCACCTTCATCGAGAAGCGTGTCGTTGGGAATAAACTTTTCCTTTGAGACAAGCTCTATTACGGGGTGTCTACCCTCTTTTATCTCCAAAGGACTTGAACTCGAAACGATTTCGGGGCGGACGTATCTGTTTGATTTGGAAACCTCGGCAAAAGCCGTAAGCATGTCCAAAAGCCCGACCGCAGATGCGGCGCTCTTGAATTTATCGATATGTTTCGAAAGCGTCTCTTTTATCTTTTCGTACAGCTCGGCTTCAAGTTTCAGCGCACGATCCTCGCTGTTGAGAATTTTTTCTTCGAGTTCTTTCAGTTCGTCCGTCGTGTATCTTTCCGCATTTGCCACAGTCTGTCTGCGTTGATATGAAATAGGCACTTTGTCTTTAAAAGATTTGGTAACCTCTATGTAGTACCCGAATACTTTATTGAATTTGATTTTAAGATTTCTTATGCCCGTCGCGTCGCGCTCGCGGCACTCCATTGCCACAAGCATATCCCCGCCGCGCTTTTTTATATCCCTCAGTTCGTCCAGCCCCGCATCAAAGCCCGTTCTGATATAGCCGCCGTCTTTAAGTTGCACGGGAGGTTCGGGTGCGATTGCGGAGTCGAGTAGATTTACTATTTCGGAAAAATCAATGAGGTCTTCCGAAATTTTACGGATTATAGGGGAATTAAACCCCGCAAGCTGCATTTTTAAATTCGGTATTACGGCAAGCGAAGCCGAAAGCGCAAGGCAATCTTTAGGCATGATATTGCCGTTGCTGATTTTGCCCGCTATCCTTTCGATATCCTTTATCGACGAAAGAAGTTCTTTGACGGCGACCCTTATAACTGTCGAGCCGAACAGCTCTTCAACGCCGTCTAACCTGTAATTGATTTTATCCTCTTCGCAAAGGGGATACAAAAGCGCGGAATTCAACCGTCTTGCGCCCATGCCCGTCTTTGTTTTATCCAAAGCCCATAAGAGCGAACCATAAGTTCCGCCGCCTGAGGTTTTGAAAATTTCAAGATTTTTCAAAGCGGCGCCGTCAAGCTGCATGTACTTTTCGGATGCGAAATACTTTACGTCGTCAATGTTTTTTAAGGCGTGCATCTGGGTTTCTTTCAGATATTCCAAAAGCGCGCCCGCAGCCGATACGGCGTTTTTGTGCCCCGATATTTTATAAGCGGCAAGCGATTTTACCGAAAATTGATCCATAAGCGCGCGCTCTGCGGCGGTATAGCCGAAAGCCCATGCGGGGAAACTCGAAAAATGCGGCAGAACGCCCGACGCAATTTCACGGCGGTCCTTTGACGCAAACAGCATTTCGTCGTTGCAAATTATTTCCTTTACGCCCAATTTCACCATTTGTGCAATACATTTATCCACGCCGTCGTCGGAGGAATATTCCGTTGCGAACAGCTCGCCCGTCGTTATATCCGCCCAGGCAAGCGCCGTGCAATTCTCCGACTTGAAAGCGCAGCTTATGTAATTATTTGTTTTTTCGTCCAACCCGGAATCGGAAATCACCGTTCCCGCCGTGACGACCCTGACGACCCCGCGGGAAACTATCCCCTTTGCCGCGGCAGGATCTTCGAGCTGTTCGCAGATCGCAACCTTTTCGCCCGCGGCAACAAGCTTTGCAATATACGTATCGACCGCATGATAGGGAACGCCGCACATGGGCGCTCTTTCGGGAAGCCCGCAGTCTCTGCCCGTCAAAGTAAGATCGAGGATTTTAGACGCCTTTACCGCGTCCTCGAAAAACATTTCGTAAAAATCCCCCAGCCTGTAAAACACGAGGCAGTCCTTGTATTTTTCTTTGACGGAAACATAATGTTTCATCATTTGCGAAAGAGACATAAATTTAACCCTTTATTACCTCGCCGAACAGTGAAATGCCGTTTGCCGAGTCTATTTTTATATTTAGAAATTCGCCTATTACGTTTAAATCGCTCTTAAAATACGCCATCCTGCCGTATTCGTCTCTGCCGAGATACAAATTCCTCTTTTTATCGTAGTCCTCGCACAGAATTTCAACGGTTTTGCCCACGTACTTTGCAGACTGTTCCCTTGTCTGTGAATTGACGAGTTCGACAAGCCGCATTATGCGATCTTTTGAAACTTCTTCGGGGATCTGACCGTCCATTTTCGCCGCTACCGTTCCCTCTCTCTTTGAATAGACAAAGGTAAAAGCCGAAGAAAAACCCACTTTTTTTACAAGCTCGAGCGTATCGGTAAAATCCTTTTCGGTTTCTCCCGGAAATCCAACTATAATATCTGTGGTAACCGCGCAGTCGGGTACGTATTTTTTTAAAATTTCAATTTTTTTGAGATAATCCTCCACCGTATAGCGCCTGTTCATGGCTTTAAGTATGGCGTTAGAACCGCTTTGCACGGGCAAGTGCACACAATTGCATATCTTTGGATTTTCCGATATGACCTTAGCCAGCTCTTCCGAAAAATCTTTGGGATGGCTCGTCATAAAGCGCAGACGAAATTTGCCCGCAATTTCGGCGGTTTGTCTGAGAAGTTCGGGAAAAGAAATATCTTCGCCGCCTTTCGCATACGAATTGACGTTCTGCCCCAAAAGGGTAATTTCTTTATAGCCGTCGCAAACCAGCGATTGCGCTTCGGCTAAAACGTCCGCGGAACGCCTGCTTCTCTCCCTGCCCCGCACATAGGGCACAATGCAATAACTGCAAAAATTGTCGCAGCCGTAAGTTATGTTTATCCAGGCGTTGGGATAGCTTGTCCTCAACGCCTTGCCCTCTTCGCAGATATTGCCGTCGCCGTCCTCTATCTCTATAACGGCTTTTTTGCTTTTGAGTTTTTTTTGCACCAACTCTTTTAAATTGTTCAGGTTATGGGTGCCGAAAATTATGTCCACGTACGGGAATTTTTTATGCAGCACGTCCGCCTTTCCGATCTGCTGGGTAAGACAGCCGCCTACGGCGATAATCATATCCTTTTTATGCGCTTTCAGTTTTTTAAGCATGCCTATATTGCCGAATGCGTGGTTTTCGGCGTTTTCCCTTATACAGCAGGTATTAAAAACTGCAATGTCGGCGTCATTTATGTTTTCACAGGGGGAATAGCCCAATTCGCTTAAAATTCCCGCAATCTTTTCGGATTCGTGTACGTTCATCTGACAACCGTACGTTGTTATGTGATAATATTTGCCCATAAAAATCTATTCCATAATAATTATATAATTTTTATCGGATTTTTTCAAACGATTAAGCAATAATAATCAAAATTTATAAATACTAAATTCAAATGAAAACTTTTTTGAAAATTTCCGCAATCTGCCTTTTTGCCTTGTTGATTCTTGTCGCGGCGGGATTTGCAGGCTTTTTTATAATTACTAAAAACGCGTCGCTCGACGAGGAAAAACTACTGTCCGTCGGCGGCAATATCGCCGTGTTCGACGCGGACGGCGCCGAAATTGCGGGCGCTAACCTTTCAAACGGCCGCAAAAGCGTTGAAATAGAAAATCTGCAAAGGCATACAATCGAAGCCTTTATTGCTTCAGAGGACAGAAATTTTTATAATCATAACGGACTTAATTTCAAAAGAATTTTAAAAGCGGCATATAAAAATATGGTCTCACGCTCCTTTAAGGAAGGCGCTTCGACCATAAGCCAGCAACTTATAAAAAACACACACCTTTCGGGCGACAAGACTATTTCGAGAAAACTGAACGAAATCAAGCTGACTTTACAACTCGAAAAAAAATACCCCAAAGACGAAATACTCGAAATGTATCTGAATACCATTTACTTCGGGCACAATTGCTTCGGGTTGGAAAGCGCTGCGGAATTTTATTTTGACAAAAGCGCCGAAAATCTGTCGCTTGAAGAGAGCGCGGTTTTGGTAGGTCTGCTCGCCTCGCCCAACAATTACTCGCCCTATAAAAATCCTTTAAAGAGCGCCGAACGCAGAAACCTTGTTTTAAAAGCCATGAGAGACTGCGGCTATATTACCCAAAAGCGTTGCGAAGAGGCAATAAATTCCCCCATAAACCTGTCCGGAGGCATTTCCGGCGAAAAATACGGCGATTATCTTAACGCCGCTTTTGAAGAAATCGGGGATATTTTTACAAGAAACGAGCTTACGGACGGCTGTAAAATTTACACCTATCTCAACCGCGACGCGCAGGACATGCTCGAAGAGACAGAATATCCCTGCGACTACTCGGTCATAATAACCGAAAATTCCGGAAAGGCGTGTGCGTTTAAAAGCAATATCGGCAATGCAAGGCGCCAACCCGGCTCTACCATAAAGCCCCTTGCGGTATACGCGCCGGCAATCGAGGAAAAACTGTTAAGCCCTTACACCCGTATAAACGACGAAAAAATCGATTTTGCCGGATATTCGCCCGAAAACGCAGACAAAAGATATCACGGTCAGGTCACGGTTGCGGACTGCATTAAGATGAGTTACAACGTTCCCGCCGTCAAAACCCTCAATTCGCTTACTCTTGAAAAATCAGAAAAATATCTCAATAAAATGGGCATCACACTCGGCGACAACGAAAAGAACCTCTCCCTCGCACTGGGCGGCATGGAAAACGGCATGACGCTCAAACAGATTGCCGACTGCTATACCGCTTTTGCGAATTCGGGGTTATACTCCCCCTCGAGATTCATAAAAAAAATAGTTGACGGAAAAGGCAGAACAGTTTACGAAGACTACAAATCGGAGACGAGAGTATTTTCCGAAGGCACCTGCTCGCTCATGAACGAAATGCTGGCGGAGACTTCAAAAAGCGGAACCGCAAAAAAACTGAAAAATTTAAGTTTCGATGTCGCCAGCAAAACGGGCACTTGCGGAAATGAAGAAGGCAATACCGACGCATATACGATAAGCTATACGAGCAAACACACCATAGGCGTTTGGCTCGGCGACAAGCAAAACAACAGGTTAAGCGTCACGGGAGGAAAGGATTGCTGCGAAATAGCCGAAAAATTGCTTTCACGCCTGTACTTCTCTCTCCCGCCCGAAAATCTTGAAAAAAACGCGGGAACGTCGGAAGCGGAAATCGACGCTGAAGAATATTACAAAAACGACAAAACGGTGCTCGCGGACGACAATTCCCCCAAACTCAATATCTTAAAAATCAAAACTTTAAAGGGCAACGAACCCAAAGAAAAGACCGACCGCTTTACCCACCCAAAAGTGTCGCGGCCGCAAATTTCGGTAAAAAATGATACCGTAAATATTCAATTATGTCAGACGAAGTACTATTCATACTTAATAAAACGTACTAAAAACGGCACAAATACAGTTATTTTTGACGGTAAATGGAAAGACAGCATTATAGACAAACCAGAGGATGGAATTTATACCTATACTGTTTTGCCGTACTACAGCGACGGCACAAACAAGTTTTTGGGCGAGGAAATAATACTAAGCAACGTTAAGATAGGAGGCGGCATAAAAAGTCCGCAAACGGAAATCCCCGACATTGCAAAAAAAGATTGGTACGATTTATAAAAATAACCGCGCACTTTAAAAAGTGCGCGGTTATTTTAATGTCATAAATTATATGTTTCAACGGTTTTCAAAGCTTCGTTTATCAAGCTATCCACGTCGAGTTTAGCCTCTTCTTCTTCCACCGCGGCGAGCGTTGGCCTGATTATGGGATGCCTCGGAAGAAATACCGTGCAGCAGTCCTCGTACGGGCGGATGGAAATTTCGTATGCGCCCATTGCCCTGCTCCGCTCTATTATTTCGTCCTTATCGAAACCGCAAAGCGGTCGCAAAACGGGCAACTTGCTTACTACGGCGTTTGATGAGGTCATTCCCTCTATCGTCTGGCTGGCAACCTGCCCTAAACTTTCGCCCGTAATTAAACATTGCGCGCCGCATTTCAACGCAACTTTTTCGGCTATCCGCATCATAAACCGCCTTAAAAGCGTAACCATATATTCGCCGTTGCACTTTTTATGGATCTCTTCCTGAATATGGGTCACCGAAATTATGTTCAATTTAATTCCGCAGGCATAGCCAGAAAGCAGACTTGCAAGTTCTATTACCTTGTCCTTTGCCTGTAAATTGGTATAAGGATAGCTGTGAAAATGCAGGCACTCGATATTCATGCCACGCTTTGCTATCATATGCCCCGCAACCGGGCTGTCGATACCGCCCGAAATTAGCAAAAGGCCTTTGCCGGAAGTACCGACGGGCATCCCACCCGCGCCTTTTATGAATTTATTGAACACGAGAGTTGTGCCGTTTTCGCGCAAGTCGATATTTATGATAAATTGAGGATCGTGAACGTCGACTTTGATATTTCTGTTTACCGAAAGCAACCTTCCGCCTATTTCGGCGCTTATTTGCATGGAGTTGAGGGCAAAATTTTTGTCGGCACGGTGCGTAACTACTTTAAACGTGCCGCTCTCCGAACAAACCGCTTCAGCAGCTTTAAAAATTTCGCCCATATCGGTAGGAACTTTTAAGCCTACGCTGTATGAGTGTATTCCGAAAATTTTGCTCAGACGCTCCAAAATCGCTTCTTCATCTTTGGCGTCGAACTCTTCAATAAGATATCTGCCGCTCTGACGATGGATTTCGTGCATTATCCCCTTTAGCGATTTTTCCATATTTATTCCGAAAACCCGCTCAAAATAGCCGCGGTTTTTGCCTTTAAGGTGTATTTCGGAATATCTGATTATAATTACCTTTTCCATTTCACGCCATTGTGTTTTTTCTGTTTTTTACTATGCCGTTTAATATAAAAGCGGCTTTTTCAATCTCTTCCCTGCTGTTTTCGGGCGAAAAGCTTAGCCGCAAAATTCCGTCGGCAAGACTCTCTTTCACGCCGCAGGCAAGAATTACCCGTGAATAACGCTTTTTTTCGTTGGAAGCGCATGCCGAACCGGTACCGATAACAAGCCCCATATCGTCCGCTTCGTGCAAAATAGTTTCGCCACGTACGCCCTCCGCGCCTACCGTAAGAATATACGGCGAATTGTTTACGGGCGAAATACGCGAAAAAAGCGATTTATCCAGCTTTTCCCACATTAAATCGTTTAAAATACGGGCATTTTTATAATTTACGTCCGACTTTTCAAACCGCTTTAAAGCGGCGTACTCAAAATTTTTTATTCCGAAAACGTTTTCGGTGCCGCTTCTCGCACCGCTCTCCTGCCCGCCGCCGAAAATATAAGGGCTTAAAGCAAGCGATTTCCGCTTGATAAGCGCGCCGCAACCCTTGATCCCGCCGATTTTGTGCGCGCTCACCGAATACAGATCTATGTCTTTTGACAGCCTGAAAGGGATTTTGCCGAACGCCTGCACTCCGTCCGAGTGAAAAACCGCATGCGGATTTTTTCTTTTTACCGCCGCGGCGATTTTTTCTATATCGTTCACCGCGCCCGTTTCGTTTCCGACGTGTATGACGGAAACAAGGGAAGTTTTATCGTCAACCAGATTTATTAAGTCGTCTGCATTTACGCTTCCGTCCGGATTGAGGGCGGCAAACCGCACTTCGACGCCGCGGGTACGCAATTGGTTTACCGCCGAATACACTGCCGAGTGTTCTCCCGAAGTCGTAACGACGTTCCCGCGTTTTCCCGCGCCGAACACTGCCTGATTGTCGGCTTCCGTACCGCAGGAAGTAAATATCAGCTCGTAATTTTCGCTCGACGCCAAAAGCGACAAAATGTTTTTGCGCGCAGCGCGTATTTCGAGCTGAATATTATAACCTTCCGCATACAGCGCGGAAGGATTATAATAAAAGTCATACAGATATTTTTCCGCGCGTTTCAAACACTCCTCGTCGGGTTTGGAAGTCGCGGCATTGTCAAGGTAAATCATTATATTTCTATAGAACCTTCGAACGAAAGTTTAACGGGACCGTCAAGCTCCGCTTCATTGTTATTTTCGGGGCAGTTTACAAACAGATCCCCGCCGTTCAGTTTAACTGTAATGGTTGCATTTTTAACGCAATAACCCTCTTCGATAGCCGCAACAGCCGCCGCTACGGCAGCCGTGCCGCAGGAAAGCGTTTCGCCCATCCGCTTTTCCCAGACGCGCATTTTCAAAGTTATGCGGTTTACCGTTCTTACAAGTTCGACATAATCGCCGCTGTTGATAAATCCCTCTTCAATAAGGCGTAAACCCAACGCTTGTATATTTATATCGTCCACCTTATCGCAGAATATAACGAAATGCCTGTTGCCGAGGTTGACTTCGGAAAAACCTTTGCAGGTTTTCAACTCGCCCATAAGCGGACTTTGCCGCTTTTCTTTGCAAATTTCGTCACGAGATTTTATATCAAAAATTTTGAGGTTTACCGAAACCGAGCTGGCTTTGTCGTTGAAAGACTTGATATTCAGCGTCTTTACGCCGTTGCACATTTCCACCGTGACGCTGTCGGAATTCACCATTTTGTTGTCGTACAGATATTTTGCGACGCACCGGACGGGATTTGCCGCAAATCCGCCGTCGCTTCCGTCGACGTTGAAAAGTTTGATTTTGGCGTCCGCAATACCGGATCTTTCTATTAAAACTATCCCGTCGCCGCCTATCGCAAAGTGCCTGTCGGTAAAGTTGATCGCAAGCGATTCGGGGCAAGTTATGGCGCCGTCCATGTTATTGAAAAAGATATAATCGTTGCCGCAACTCTGCATTTTACAGAATTTAAGCTTCAATTTTTCCTTTCTCAAATTATTGATATCCACAAGTTCGGTGTTAAACTGGTTGTACCTGCCCGCAATGCAGTCGGCAAGCGCGTTGGCGGTATCCAGAGAAGTGAGCACGGTTATTCCGAGCAGGATCGCATGGTGATGTAAACTTATATAGTTTGTTATGGACTCCACATCCGTTTTGCCCGTATAAACCACATAGTCTATCTTCCCCTCGTCCATAAGTTTGAAAATTTCTTCGTTGGAAGAAAGACGCGCAACGTCCGTGCAATCGAGCCCTACGCTTCTGATAACCTCCGCCGTGCCCTTAGTGGCATACAAATTCAAGCCCAAATCGGCGAATTTTTTTACAATGTTTACAATTTCAGGCTTGTCCTGATCGTTTATGGTAAAGTATATTCCTGCGGAATTTTTGTCGGGGTGCTTCATATTGAAGCCTGCCGAAACAAGCCCTTTGAAAAGCGCTTCCTCTATCGTTTTACCAATTCCGAGCACTTCGCCCGTGGATTTCATTTCGGGTCCGAGCTGCGAATTTACGTCGTTTAATTTTTCAAAGGAAAATACGGGTACTTTTACCGCAACATAGGGCGAATAAGGATATAAACCGGTGCCGTAGCCCAATTTTTTAAGTTTGGCTCCGACGAGGATTTTTGTGGCAAGGTCCACCATGGGCACTCCCGTTACTTTGGAAATGTACGGGATAGTGCGCGACGCACGGGGGTTGACCTCTATTACATACAGCCTGTTCTGGTAAATCAGGTACTGTATATTTATTAGACCTTTGGTTTTAAGCGCAATGGCGAGTTTTTCGGAAACGTCGACAACTTTTTTAAGCATTGCGTCGCTCAGATTGTACGGCGGATAAACTGCAATGGAGTCACCGCTGTGCACTCCCGCGCGCTCTATGTGCTGCATTATGCCGGGGATAAGCACATCCGTGCCGTCCGATATGGCGTCCACTTCAAGCTCAGTGCCCATCAGATATTTGTCGCACAGCACGGGGTTTTCTATCTTTTGGGCTAATATTACGTCCATATACCTTTCGATATCGTTCTGCGTAAAGGCAATGGTCATATTCTGACCGCCTATTACGTACGAAGGTCTCAAAAGCACGGGATAGCCCAAAGTTTCGGCGGCTTTTACGGCGTCCTCTTTGCTCATAACGGTCAAGCCCTTCGGGCGGGCTATGCCGAACTGTTCCAAAAGCTCGTCAAAACGTTCCCTGTCCTCTGCAAGGTCCACGCTGTCCGCTGGGGTGCCGAGTATCCTGACTCCCTTTTTATCGAGATAACCGCATAGTTTTATTGCCGTCTGCCCGCCGAAAGTTATTACCACGCCGTACGGCTTTTCCATGTCTATGACGTTTTGCACGTCCTCCGGCGTAAGCGCTTCGAAATAAAGCCTGTCGGCTGTGTCGAAGTCGGTGGAAACCGTTTCGGGGTTGTTGTTGATAATTATTACTTCATAGCCAAGGCGTTTCAGCGCCCATACGCAGTGCACCGAAGAATAGTCGAATTCTATGCCCTGCCCTATTCTTATGGGACCCGAACCTATAACTATAATGCGGCGTTTTTTGCTCTTTGCTACAAATGGCCGCGCTTCGTCATGTTCTTTTTCGTCATAAGTGGAATAGAAATAGGGCGTTTGAGCCGCAAACTCCGCGCCGCAGGTGTCAACCATTTTGAATACCGCGTTGCGGTGCATGGGAAGCTTGTTACGGGAGAGCTTTTCAAGCTCTTTATCTGGATAGCCGAGTTTTTTTCCGTGTAGATATTGGCTGCGGGTTATGGGTTTGCCCTCAATTTCCCTTTCGAAATCGGCAAGATTTTTAAGTTTATGCAGGAACCATTGGTCGATTTTCGTGATTTTGTAAATTTCCTCTATCGGCGTACCGCGCTTTATTGCCTGGTATACGACAAACAGCCTTTCGTCCGTCATTTCGTGCAGTTTGTCCGAGATTTCCGCGTCGGAAAGTTCAGCCATTTTGGGCATATTGAGCGTACCCGCCGAAATTTCGGCGCCGCGCACTGCCTTCATTATTGCCATTTCGAAACTCGTTCCGATAGCCATAACCTCGCCCGTCGCCTTCATGCGTGTGCCGAGATTGCGCTTTGCATACAAAAATTTATCGAAAGGCCATTTGGGCAACTTTACTACTACATAATCGAGCGTCGGTTCAAAACAAGCATAAGTTTTGCCGGTAACGTCGTTTTTGATTTCATCGAGAGTATAGCCGAGGGCTATTTTGGTTGCGACTTTTGCAATCGGGTAGCCCGTGGCTTTCGACGCCAGCGCAGAAGAACGGGAAACTCTCGGGTTGACCTCGATAACAGAATATTCGAAAGAATCTGGATTGAGGGCAAACTGGCAGTTGCACCCGCCCTCTATTTTCAGTTCGCTGATAATTTTTAAAGACGCCGTGCGGAGCATCTGGTACTCTTTGTCAGAAAGCGTCACCGCGGGGGCGATTACGATGGAATCGCCCGTGTGAATTCCAACGGGGTCGAAATTCTCCATAGAGCAGACGGTTAGAACATTGCCCGCCCCGTCGCGCAGCACTTCGAATTCGATTTCTTTCCAACCGCCTATGTACTTTTCTATAAGAACCTGAGTGATAGGCGAAAGCATTAGCCCGTTATGGGAAATAAGGCGGAGTTCTTTTTCGTCGTGAGCAACCCCGCCGCCCGCGCCGCCCAGCGTATATGCGGGGCGCACGATCACGGGATAGCCTATTTTTTCGGCTATTGCCACGCACTCGTCTACAGAATAGGCTATATCGGACGGAACAACGGGCTGGTTTATCTTCTGCATGGTCTCTTTAAAGAGTTCCCTGTCCTCCGCCCTGTCTATAGATTCGAGGTTTACGCCTATAAGTTTTACTCCGTGCTCTTCCAAAAATCCCGACTTTGCGAGCTGGCAGCCCAAAGTAAGCCCCGTCTGCCCGCCGAGCGACGCCAAAAGGCTGTCGGGCTTTTCTTTAATGATAATTCTTTTGAGCGTGTCGGTAGTCAACGGTTCGAGATAAATTTCGTCCGCAAGCGCCTTGTCTGTCATAATGGTTGCGGGGTTCGAATTGCACAAAACGACGTTCACGCCCGCGTCTTTCAAAACGCGGCAAGCCTGTGCGCCCGCATAGTCGAATTCGGCGGCTTGCCCTATTACAATGGGGCCTGAGCCGATGACAAGTACTTTTTTGATATCTTCTCTCTTAGGCATTGCGCTTGTCCTCCTTTATTTTTGCAATGAATTTATCAAAAAGGAAAGACGCGTCCTGCGGTCCACCGCAAGCTTCGGGGTGGAACTGCACGGTGAAGGCGTTTATTTGAGGGTATTCGAAGCCCTCGCAGGTGTTGTCGTTGGCATTGACGAAGGTAAGATTTCCTACGTTTTTCAGGCTTGAAGATATCACCTCATAGCCATGGTTCTGGCTTGAAATATATACCCTGCCGGTTGCAAGTTCTTTTACGGGCTGGTTTCCTCCCCTGTGCCCGTACTTCATCTTGCCCGTCTTTCCGCCCATGGCAAGCGCCAACAGCTGGTGCCCGAGACAAATTCCGAAAATGGGCAGTTTACCAGCAATTTTTTTGATATTTTCTATAATTTCAACGTTTTCGGCGGGATCGCCCGGACCGTTTGTAAGCATTAAACCGTCGGGTTTAAGGGCAAGGATCTGCTCCGCAGTATAAAACGACGGCACTACCATACAGTAACAACCGCGTTTTACGAGTTCGCGAACAATATTTCTCTTTGCGCCGAAATCCCACACCGCAACCTTTAAGCCATCGGGATTTCCGTAATATCCCACTTTTTCGCAAGTTACGCTTCGAACGGCGTTTTTAACGGTATATGCGTTGATTTCCTTAAAGTCGGCTACGGGTTTAGAAGTGATAGCGGCGTTCATTACCCCCGCTTCGCGCACAATTTTGGTGAGTTCACGGGTATCTATGCCGTAGATTCCGATAATATTGTTACGTTTAAGGTAATCGTCCAGCGTAGTTTCGCACCTGAAATTGGATGGATAATCGCATTTTTCTCGTACGATATATGCAGAAACACAGCTCTTGCCGCTCTCCGCGTCGGCGCTTATCATGCCGTAATTGCCTATTAGCGGAAAGGTTTGAGTTACGATCTGCCCGTAATAGCTCGGATCGGTAAGCGTTTCGATATATCCCGTCATGCCCGTAGTGAACACCAGCTCGCCCACGGTTTCCCCGTCCGCACCGAAGCGCGTACCCTGAAACACTTTGCCGTTTTGAAGAGTTAAATACACTTTACCTTTGTTCATCTTTTTCCCTTATACCTTTTACGGTCTTCCGGTTACCGAATTCCCCCAAACTAAAAGAAAGACTGATTTAAAAAATAAATCAGTCAAAAAAGGAAACAATGTCCCTTGAAATTCCGGTAAACTCACCGTAAATAAATTTTTCAACGAAAGCGGAAATCCGCGATTGAACGCGCTTGTTTGCGTTTTTACTATAACAAGTTTTGAACGGGGCGTTTTCGGTTGAAAACAGAGCCCGGTTTTGTGCGAACATATACTTTACGCAATCTCCGTTTATGCCCGACGGCTGTCAAGCTTTTTAATCTTATATATTATATAGCAAATACATATACAAGTCAAGCAATTTAAATCAATATAGGGAAGTCAAAAAATCGAAAGCGGTAAGTTGCTTTTTCAGATTTTTGTAGTCGGGTTCATAATCGGAGACAAGTTTCCAGAACGCGGGCGAGTGGTTATGGCAGAGCGTATGGCAAAGTTCGTGGATTATCACATAATGCCTTACGGGCGGCGGTAACATAAACAGAAGATAGTTGAAAACAAGATTGTTCTTCGCGTCGCAACACCCCCATCTTCCCCTGTATTTTTTTACCGATACGGAGTTCGGGTATAGTTTCGCCACTTCGGCGGCTTTGTAAACCGCGCCCGTAAATTCCGCCGAACAGGTGTCTATGTATAATTTTTCGATATCGTCAAAACTTTTCACATAGACGGCTTCGGAGGTAACTTTGTTGCAATCCCCAACTACAAGCGGCAACTGTTCGCCGTCGAAATAGATTTTCCTGAATTCGATTACGTCGTCGTTGGCGGCAAGACGTTTGGCGTTCCGCATAATTATTCTATCTATCCACTCCGCTTTGGCGTCCAAAAATTTTTCGATTTTCTCCGCGGGCATGCTCCAGGAACAGCGTACGGTTATCCTGTTTTCGCCAGAAATGGAGACAGACATGCTATTGCGCTGGGAACGTATGATATCGTATTTATATTTCATCTGTTTCCACCATATATCTTACGCGCGGCTCCCCCGCAACCCTGCCTTCCAAATAAAAGACGTTTCCTTCGCTCTTTCTGTAAAAATCTATTATATCGCCTATCTTGCATTGCTTTATGAAAGAGATCTGCAATTTTTTAATGAATTTGCCCTTCAACTCCCCCAAAGTAAAGGCGTCGAGCAAGAATTCGGCGTATTTTGTGTTGTTGACGTGAAAGTAATGGTCGTAATCGGAAAAGCCGACGGTTCTGGAAAATACGGAATTCCCTTCGACGGGCGGCAATTTCCAGTCGCAAAAAGCGATGCTCCGTTCGGTGTTGTAATTATCGAAATCACTCTCTTTAAAATATACCGAAGCCAGAGCCATGGAATAAGTTTCGGTATTGATCATGCACCAGCGCGTAGTACCCGCGCCCACTTTCACTCCGCCGCAATAAAATTCGTAATCCCTGAAAAATATCAGATGTTTAGGTCTCAACGGCCAGGTATGGACTTCCAGCGTTTCACCGAGTTTAACCGCACGGTTGAATTCAAAATAACAATTTGTAATAATGAATCCCAAACCGAGCGGCATAATATCGCCGTACCCGAAACCCAGCTCGTCGGCAGACGCGCACGCCGACTCTTCCGTAAAAGACAAGAGCGATGAGGGCTTCATATTGTCGTATGCATCAACGTCGGTAAATTTTAATTCATATTTTTTTATATTTCTGTACATAAGCCACCGCACATCTTTTATAATCGGATTTTAACACTTTTATGAAAAAATGTCCATTATAATTAATAAAAAAACGTCAAATTATGTGTGACATAATACTTTTTATAAGTCAAAACATTGACATTTTATACATAATATGGTAAAATAAAACCAAATACGGAGGAAATGATTTTGGAAGACGATATGCTTGAACCCGAACGCGAAGAGAACGAAAACGACTCTTCTGCCGACGCGGAAACAAAAAGCGGTATAAGCGCCGACCTTATCCGCGGACATATAAATACGATTATTCTTCGCACTCTCTATGAACGCGATAAATACGGATACGAAATCATCGAAGAAATAGAAGCCAAAAGCCATGGGCAATATTCCTTAAAGCAACCCACCTTGTACAGCGCGCTTAAACGTCTGGAAAGTCAGGGCTACATAAACGCTTATTGGCGCAACGACGAAGTGTCGCAGGGCGGAAGAAGAAAATACTATACTTTGACCGACAGCGGACGTGAAATTACCGAAAAAAATCAAGCCGAATGGGAATATTCGAGAACGGTAATCGATAATCTCATTTCGGACAGAAATTTCGATTTTACTCAACCTCCCCCCTCCGCAGTCGATTTTAAAATTTTAAAAAACTCCACTTCGCGCGTACCTGCCGTCAAGGACGAAGAAGAACGCGAAGTTAAATACGACGAACCGGAACAGGAACAGGTTGTTGAAATCGACCGCTCCGAAGCGACGGATATAATTGTCGGAGAAAAAGACGGCAATGACGTTGAAGAAGCGGAAACTTCCGAACCCCTTCCCCAACGCTCCGAAGAGCCGGCGGACGTGCGTGAAATTATAATTCCCGAAGATAATGCCGAAGGCGAAGTTGAAACGGAAACGCCCGCTCCGGATCCCGAAAGCGAACAGCGCAGGATATTGCATGAAAATTATCTTAAGCTAATATCCGAACCCGTACGCTCTAAGGAAGAAACCGCCGAAACTCCGTACGCCGACATGGTAGACACGGAAAAGCTGATATACAATAACCGCCCGGAAACAGAACGCGATTATAAAAATTTGATAAATAATCTTTATGTCAGAACAGTCAAGCAGGAAACGCCGGCTCCCAAACCTTCCGCGCCCCCCCCTGCGCCCGCGGCAAAGCAACCCGAACCGCGATATGCCTTTACTGAAACCGTGCGCGTTGAGGACGCTTCGAGCAAGGCGCGCGAAGACGGGCTTTCGGTAAACACTGCAGACGGCTTTAACGTAGAGATGCGCAAAAAGAGATATAATTTGGGAAGCGCAATGCTTAAATGCTCGCTGATCGTCGGCGTGATCATGCTTCTCGAATTTGCGCTCTGCCTTATTTTCAGAGGCAGTTTGGGAACTGCTCCCGGCAAACAGTTGCCGCTTGCATATCCTTTTGTAATTCTTGCAATAGACATAGCTCAGGTTCTTTTATTCGGTACGCTGTATCTTGCGGGAGTCGGAAAGAGCGCAAAGCCCTCTGCCTCGGTGTATTTATCCGCATGCGTGATAATCAATTTGATAATCGTGCTTATTATAGTAGTCGTGGCATTGCTGCTTTCACCCAACTTCGCCTTTGCGGGCGACATTATGGCAAAAATCTTTATTCCCTGTCTTGTATCGTTGAATATAGCCGTTTTCGGACTTCTCCTCTACCTTTTCAGCAGGCGTTGATATGAAAATTCTGATAATCGTAAATTCAAAACATAAGAACAACACTTTAAAAATAGCCGAAGCCATGGCAGAAACGGCGGGCGCCGACGTACGCAGCATAGACGACGCGGGAAACGCCGATTTGATGCAATACGACATAGTTGGCTTTGGCAGTGGGATTTACGGCGGAAAAGTCGGAAAAAAATTATTCGGTTACATTGCAGAACATATCAAGGATTTGAGTAACGTCTTTATATTTACTACGAGCGCAAAGGGCAAAATAAGCTATAATGCCGAACTTGAAGCATATTTAAACAGCAACTGCAAAAACGTGCTGGGCAGTTTTGCGAGCAAGGGATTTTGCAAATGGTTTATATTCGCTTTGGTCGGCGGCGTATCCAAAGGTCACCCCGACGACGCCGATTTGGACGAAGCAAGGGCGTTTATGAATAAGGTGATAGAAAAACACAACAGTTGCATAAGCAAAAATAATTAAACTTTAAAACAAGGTCTAACGATAAAAACTCCCTGCGGGTCAATCCCGCAGGGAGTTTATCTATTGAAATTTTTATTTTGCAAACTCGCTTGCCCTGAATTCCCTAATTACGTTAACTTTAATCTGACCGGGATATTCAAGCTCGCTTTCGATTTTTTTGGCGATGTCTTTTGCCAAAAATACTGCCTGGGCGTCGTCGATTTGTTCGGGTTTGACTATAACCCTTACCTCTCTGCCCGCCTGTATTGCATAGCTCTTGTCAACGCCGTTGAAACTGCTTGCAAGCTCTTCGAGCTTTTCAAGACGCTTTACATAGTTGGTGCCCGTTTCACGCCTTGCCCCCGGTCTCGAACCGGATATGGCGTCGGCGGCGGCAACGAGTACCGCTTCAACGGTTTTGGGTTCTACGTCGCCGTGGTGTGCGGCGATGGCGTTTACCACATTGTTGCTCTCGCGATACTTTTTGGCAAGATCCGCACCGAGCTGTATATGGGTGCCTTCCTGCTCATGGTCTACAGCCTTGCCTATATCGTGCAAGAGACCCGCGCGTTTGGCAAGATTTACGTCCAAACCCAGCTCCTGAGCCATAAGCCCCGCAAGCCGTGCAACTTCTATTGAGTGCTGGTACACGTTCTGCCCGAAGCTTGTTCTGTATTTAAGCCTGCCCAAAAGCTTTATGAGTTCGGGGTGCAATCCGAAAATTCCCACTTCGAACATTGCGCTTTCGCCGGCTTGCTTGATTTCGGCGTCAAGTTCCTTTTTGACTTTTTCAACCGTCTCTTCTATTCTTGCCGGATGAATTCTGCCGTCGGCAATCAATTTTTCGAGCGAAAGCCTTGCAATTTCGCGGCGTACGGGGTCAAATCCCGATACTATGACTACTTCAGGCGTATCGTCGATTATAAGCTCTATGCCCGTCGCGTTTTCTATGGCACGGATATTTCTGCCCTCGCGCCCGATAAGCCTTGCCTTCATATCATCGCTCGGTATGGGAACTACCGAAACAGTAATCTCCGAAGTATGGTCGGCGGCACAACGCTGTATCGCCAACGAAACAATTTTTTTTGCTTCGTTTGTAGCCTCTTCTTTTGCCGTCTGCTCGATATTTCTTACCTGCAACGCAACGTCGTGGCGGGTCTCTTCGAGTATTTCTTCGGTCAAAAGCTTTTTGGCTTCGTCTTTCGTCAGCTGGGCGACTTTTTCAAGTTCCTCAACCATAAGCTGGTGCTGGCGGTTTACCTTGTCCTGCGTTTGCTTGATCTCCTCGTTGCGGGCGTCAAGGTCGCGCTTTTGCTGTTCGAGCGCATTTGACTGTTTTAAAAGCGCTTCTTCCTTTTTGTCTAAAATGTCTTCCTTCTGTACGAGCCTTTGTTCCTGCTTTTGCAGTTCGGATTTCTTTTCTTTGTTCTCCCTTTCAAGCTCGTTCCTGAGTTGCAGTCCCTGTTCCTTAGCCTCTACCAAAGCCTCTTTTTTCAATGCCTTACATTCAAGCGAAGCTTCCTCAATCATCTTCGAGGCGCGTTGTTCAACTTCGCCCAACCGTTTATCGATGTTCTTCTGTTTGATATAAGAACCGACAAAATAGCTTACAACGGCGGCGACGACGAGCAATACCGCAAGCGGTATCAAAACGCCGTAAAACACGCCGTTCGAAACAAGAAACAGGCTGCTTAATGCCGAATAGTTCATTTAAGCCTCCTGAAAAATATGATTAAATATATACGATACCCCTTTCGGGGAATTGTTTATATCCTGTATATATTTTACTACTGTGCGCCGTAAATGTCAAATTAATAAAATAATAAGTTTTGAAGATATGAAAAAAAGGCGTCAAAAACGCCTTTTTTTTAAACGGTATTATAAATTTTCAAGCTTTTCGAGCCACACGGCGGCAACCGCGTCGGAAGGCATTCTCCAATCGCCGCGCGGAGACAGGGTCACGGAACCCACTTTTACCCCGTCGGGTATGCAGGAACGCTTGAATTGTTGGGCAAAAAATCTTTTGTAAAAGTTTTTAAGCCATTTCAAAATTATTTCTTCCGTAAATTCGCCCTTAAAAGCGCGCTTTGCCATAAAATAAATTTTATCGGGCGAAAAGCCTCGCCGCACGGCGTAATACAGGAAAAAGTCGTGCAAGACATAAGGTCCTACAAGATCTTCGGTCTTTTGCGATATCTTCCCCTCTTTGTCGGGCGGCAATAGTTCGGGACTTATTTCGGTATTCAAAATATCCTTTAAAACTTTTTCCGCGTTTCCGCCCAGCCTCTCCGCCTCGTATTTTACAAGGTGCTTTACAAGAGTTTTGGGCACGGATGAATTTACGGCATACATGGACATATGGTCGCCGTTATAAGTAGCCCAGCCGAGGGCAAGTTCGCTTAAATCGCCCGTGCCTATCACAAGCCCGCCCGTCTTGTTGGCAATATCCATCAATATGAGCGTACGCGTACGCGCCTGTGCGTTTTCATATGTCACGTCGTATACCGCGGGGTCGTGCCCTATATCCTCAAAATGCCGCAAAACGCTTTGGGCTATAGGAACAGTCATTGCGGACGCCCCTATTTCTTTTATAAGCAAAAGCGAGTTATTTTTTGTCTTATCGGTCGTGCCGAAACCCGGCATCGTTATCGCCTTGATGTCCGCGGGGTCTTTTTGTAACGATTTAAACGCACGGGCGGTAACCAAAAGCGCAAGAGCGGAATCCAACCCGCCCGAAACGCCTATAACGGCGGTTTTTGCGTTGGTATGGGCAAGACGCTTTTCCAGCCCTTTTGACTGTATGGACAATATAGTCTCCGCCCTGCCGCAAAGTTCGCTCCCTTCGTCGGGTACGAAAGGCAGTTTGGGGAAAACTCGACTGATTTCGGTATCGCGGTCGAAGGTCCGGAAATTTACTTCCGTATATCCTTCCGCGACGGAACCGTAAAAACTTCCCGCCATGCGGCGGCGTTCGTTTTCGAGAAGTTCCAGATCGGTATCGGCATACAGCAACCCGTTTTCAAACAACTTGGTTTCACAGAGCGCCGAACCGTTTTCGGCAATGATGTTATGCCCCGCATAAACCATATCGGTGGTGCTTTCGCCGTCGCCTGCGTCGGAATAGACGTATGTGCAGACAAGCTTCCCCGACTGCATTTTTACAAGGTCGCGCCTGTATCCGGCTTTTCCGACAGTTTCGTCGCTGCAAGATAGATTTACTATTATGTGCGCGCCCGCGCCCGCGTGATAAAGCGATGGCGAAACGGGCGCCCATAAGTCCTCGCAGATTTCCGCCGCAACGGTAAACTGCGGCATGTTGAAGGCTTTGAATATTATTTTTGCGCCGAAAGGCACAGATTGCCCGGCGACCGTAATTACGGTATTTTCCGCGGGTGAAGCAGTAAAATGCCGTTTTTCATAGAATTCGCAATAATTCGGAATATGCGTTTTAGGCACTACGCCCAAAATTTTACCGTCGCAAAATGCAACCGCACAGTTATATAGCCGCCCGCCGCAAACCACGGGCGCACCTACAAACACAAGGGTCTTTATGCCATTAGTTGCGGCGCAAATTTCCCCTAACGCTGAATTTACCGCATCGATAAGCGCGGATTGGTTAAAGAGATCGCCGCAGGTGTAGCCGCATATGCACAATTCGGAGAAAACGGTCAAACGGCTACCCGAAGCATGGCTTTCGGCAATGGCGGAAATTATATTCCGAGTATTGAATTTTACGTCGGCAACTTTAATGGGCACAGTCGCCGCGCATACTTTTACAAACCCGTATTGCATTTAGTCCTTCTTCTGGAGAGAAGCTTTGTGCGCTTCCCTTATCTTTGAATCGAGTTCGGCTTTGAATTCGGGGTTGGCTTTAAGATAATCGCGCATCTTTTCTCTGCCTTGTGCCAATTTATTGTCGTTGTAGATAAACCAGGAACCGCTCTTTGAAAGCACGTTGTACTGAACGCCGAGGTCAATAAGGCACCCTTCCTGCGAAATTCCCTCACCGTAAATTATATCGAATTCGGCAACTTTGAAAGGGGGCGCAACTTTGTTTTTAACTACTTTACACTTTGCGCCGTTGCCGATTATTTCGCCGTCGTTCTTCAAGGCGTCGGTCTTTCTTATGTCGAGACGAATAGAGGCAAAGTATTTCAACGCCTTGCCGCCCGGGGTCGTTTCGGGATTACCGAACATTATGCCAACTTTTTCGCGGAGCTGGTTTATGAATATTACACAGGTTTTGGAACGGTTGGTAATTGCGGTAAGCTTTCTCAATGCCTGAGACATAAGCCTTGCAAGAAGCCCCACGTGCGTGTCGCCCATATCGCCCTCGATTTCGGCTTTCGGCGTGAGCGCGGCTACCGAGTCCACTACTATTACGTCTACGGCGCTCGATCTTACAAGCGATTCGCAAATATCCAACGCCTGCTCGCCCGTATCGGGTTGGGAAAGATAAAGCTCGTTTGTGTCAACGCCGAGCGCGTGTGCATACTGCGCGTCGAGCGCGTGTTCGGCGTCGATAAAAGCCGCAACGCCGCCCGACTTCTGTGTTTCGGCAATGATATGAAGCGCCACGGTGGTTTTGCCCGAAGATTCGGGTCCGAAAATTTCGATTATCCTGCCGCGGGGCACTCCTCCCACGCCCAACGCAAGATCCAGCGAAAGACAGCCCGTAGGGATAACTTCGATTTCGGTGTTGACGTTGGTGTCGCCGAGCTTCATAATCGAACCCTTGCCGTACTGCTTTTCGATCAGAGCGATTGTGGAGTTAAGAGCTTTAAGTTTTTCTTCGTTCATGGTTTTCTCCTATTTTATCTTTTTAAATGCCAAAAAAAGCGCAAGATTTATTGCAGTTTCGGTGATCTGCTCCCTGCTGCCTTTAAGTTCGTACTTATATACGGAAATACTTTCCGCAGTGCCTACGCCTATATAAATCAGCCCGACGGGTTTTGACGTAGAATCGGATTTGGGACCCGCAATGCCCGTAGTGGAAACCGCAAGGTCGCATTCACCCGTTTTTAAAAGCCCTTCCGCCATTTCGAAAGCGGTTTGTTCGGAAACGGCGCCGTATTGTTTTAAGGTAAGCTCATTTACGCCGAGCCGTCTCATCTTCGATTGGTTCGAATAGGTGTTCAAGCCCTCGCAATAGACCTCGCTGATGCCCGGAACTTCCACAAGCCGTTTGGCTATGCCTCCGCCCGTAAAGGATTCCGCAACAGAAATTTTCATGCGGCGGAGTTTCAAAAGCTGAAAAAGCCTTTCCGCAAGCGATATGTTTTCCATTGCGTAAACATAATCGTTTAGATTTTTTAAGAGCGAACGGTAAACCCCGTCGAAAACGTCTTTGGGCAGATTTTTGGGATAGACAATTTCCACCGTGCCGTCCGAAAAGCTGTCGGTAACGTTAAATTCGCACTCTTCGCACAACGATTTGGCTTCGGACAACGCCGCATTTATTTCGCGAACCGTCGCGCCGGCCGTTTTAAGATACGCCCTGCCCGCGCCCGACGAATAACGCGCGTTGTAAATTTCAACTGCCGCTTTCGCCGCCGCAAACGCGCCCGTGCCGTCCGCACGTAAAACGAACACCGACGTCCTTTCGCCGTGCAGTACCCCCGCGCCGTCAAATTTCGCCCCGAAAAGTTTCTCCACAAAGTCCTTAACGGTATTTTCCATAGCCGCGGGGCAAACCGTCATTACATTGTCATAATTATCTTTGCAAGCGCCGAGAATTTTGACGATCTCTTCGGAATCGTCGAAAGCGCAATAAGAAAGGTTGCAAAAATATATGTTTTCGGATGCAAAATACTTTATGAGTTTTACGTAATCTTCAAAGTCGTTATTCTTTTTGTTCCGAAAAATTATAAGACTGTTTTTCAAATTCATTTTTTAAGGACTTCTCTGTTTTTGACAAGATAGTTGACGCCCGACAAAACCGTCAGGATTACCGAATAGGCAAATAATACTAACCCCGCGTAATTTATCGCTTTGCAGGCGACGTTGTTTAAAAATTCAGAAATGCCTGCGGCGGTAAGTAAAATTATAACCGCCAAATCCTGTGCAACCGTCTTGTATTTACCGAAAATATCGGCTGCTATCACCGTACCGCTGCCTGCGGCAACCATTCTGAAACCGCTTACTATAATTTCTCTCGCAAGTATTACGGCTACGCCGCAACCTGCCGCGGTAATCGCCCAACGCCCCGTCCAGGCGGTAAAAATATCCGGAACGGTCAACATGACTACCAGCGCGGAAAGCACCAAAATCTTATCCGCTATCGGGTCGAGAAATTTTCCGAGATTTGTGACCAGATTATACTTGCGGGCGATTTTTCCGTCGAGCAAATCGGTTAAGCTCGCTATCAAAAAGACGGCGAGCGCGGCAAAATAATGCCCTTTGAAATTCACGTAAAAAAGGGCTATAAATACTGGAATCATCACAACGCGGCTTATAGTCAGCTTGTTTGGAAGATTCATGCCGCCGTTTCCCGATACGAATTTGTAGAGACGGCTGTTTTTATCGGTTTCGATCATTGGTCGTAATCCTCCGTGCTCCCGTACAGATCGTAACTGTCGCACCTTTCGATTTTTATATCGTAATATTTTCCCTGAACGGCACAAGGCGCGTTAAAATATACTTTCCCGTCTATGTCGGGCGCCTGAAAATACGCCCTGCCGTAAAAACAATTTTTGT
The DNA here is from genome assembly GCA_947625245.1 of uncultured Clostridia bacterium. Lineage (GTDB taxonomy): Bacteria > Bacillota > Clostridia > Christensenellales > Borkfalkiaceae > Coproplasma. Next base: position 77,773 of record CANQNO010000003.1, on the reverse strand, counting down.
CGTAATCTATGCCGTCGCACAAAACTTTTATTTTCTTGCCCGTATATCTTTGCAGATTTTCGCGCGAAATTTCCCGCTGGACCGCATATAGCTGCTTTACGCGGGATTTTTTTACTGAATAACTTATTTGACCTTTTAAATTGTAAGCCGCAGTACCGGGCTCGCGCGAGTACGCGAAAAACCCGCAATTATCGAGCTTAGCTTCCTTCAAAAAATCACAAAGCCCTTCAAAGTCGCGCCCGCTTTCGCCGGGGAATCCCGCAATAAACGTGGAGCGCAAGGCTATGCCGGGAATAGTTTTTCGCAAAGCACCGATAAGTTTTAAATAACTATCCCGCGTACCTTTTCTGTTCATAAGCTTTAATATCCCGTCCTCGCTGTGTTGGAGCGGAATATCGAGATATTTGATTATTTTTTGGTTGTCGCGGATTTCGGCTATAAGTTCCCCGTCGATCGCTTCGGGATAGCAATACAGCAACCGTATTGAACCTATATTCGGGAGAGCCGTAAGTTTTTTCAACAGTCCGCACAGCGCGCTTTTGCCGTATAAATCGGTGCCGTAGCGCGTGACGTCCTGCGCCACTAAAATAAGTTCGGCTATATCGCCGAGTTTTTCGGCTTCGCCTATGAGCCGCTCCTCTGAAACGCTTTGGTATCTGCCGCGGATTTTGGGTATAAGACAGTATGTGCAACGGTTGTCGCAGCCGTCCGCGATTTTAAGATACGCATAGTGAAGCGGGGTTGTGACGAGCCTGTCCGTGGGAAGTTCTCCGCCTTTACCCACATAATCAACCCTTTCTCCGCCGTACGACTTTTCAAGCGCGTCGAAGAAATTCCCGTAGTCGTTTGTACCCAATATTACGTCGGCTTCGGTTAAATTTTCAAAAATTTCCGAAGAAAACTTTTGAGGAAGACAACCCGTAACCACAAGTTTTTCGAGATTTCCTTCTTTATACGCCGCATTTTCGATTATTGTTTCGATAGCTTCTTTGCGGGAAGCGTTTAAAAACGCACAAGTGTTTATCACCAGAACCTGCGCATTTGAAACGTCGTCGGTTATAACTCCGCCTCTTTTTGCGATTTCCGCCAAAAGCTTTTCGCTGTCAACACGGTTTTTGTCGCAGCCGAGAGAAATCATCCCAAACTTTTTGCCCGTAAAATCAGTCATCGACCTCACCGTATGTATTAGTAAATTCGTCCATAGTCATTAGCACTTTTCTCGGCTTGGAACCTTCGGACTGGGTAATGTAATTCATTTTTTCCATCCAGTCGATTATCTTGCAAGCTTTTATATAGCCCACGGGGAACCGCCGCTGGATCATGGAAACGGACGCCTGATTGGAAGCGACGCAGTATTTTAAAGCCTTTAAATAGGTGTCGTCCATTTTGCCGTCGCCCGCGTCGTCGCCCGCGTCGCCGACAGCCTGCGGCGCTTCGGGCTCGTCTACTTTGTTGATAAATTCCGAAGCTTCTTTATCGAAATAGGTTTCGTTGTTCGCCCTTATGAAATCGGTTACTTTTTGCACCTCGTGCGAATCGATAAAGCAACCCTGTATTCTTTCAAGCTCTGTATTTTCGGGTGAACGGAAATACATATCGCCCATCCCGAGGAGCTTTTCCGCGCCGCCGATATCGAAGATTATACGCGAGTCTTCAAACGAATTGACTTTAAAACCTATTCTCGACGGCAAATTCGATTTAATTAATCCGGTTATGCAGTCGACCGAAGGACGCTGCGTAGCGAGAATCAAGTGTATGCCGCAGGCGCGCGCCTTTTGTGCAAGTCTTATGATTTTGAACTCTATTTCCTTCTTTGCCTGCATCATAAGGTCGCTGAATTCGTCTAACACTATCAATATTTTGGGGAGTTTTTCCTCGCCCTCGGGCAAATGCGCGTTGTATTCGTCGAGATTTTTGGTGGCATTGCCGCTCTCGGTCATCTCTTTGAACAACGTGTATCTCCGCTCCATCTCTTTTATTGCCCAATTCAGCGCCTTTATGACCTTGTCCACGTCGTAAAGGATTTCGTTGATCATAAGATGGGGCAAACGCGCAAAGGGAATAAATTCCGCCTGTTTGGGGTCGACGAGAATAAGCCTCAATTCTTCGGGACCGTATTTATACAAAAGGCTTATAAGCAAAGTGTTTAAACAGATACTTTTACCGCTGCCCGTGGTACCAGCAACAAGCAAGTGCGGCATTTTGGTGATATTGGGGCAAACGACTTCTCCGTCCACGCTCTTGCCCAAACCGAAAGTCAGGGAATTGGGTTTGCAGTTGATAAATTGCGGGCTGGCAAGCATGGTTTTAAGACCTACAATCGCCCTCTTGTTGTTGGGAATTTCTATTGAAAGCGCGCCCTTTGCATAATTCAGATACGCGTTTACGTTGTTTTTCATAAGCGCGATTGCGATTTCATCCCTGTAACTCAGCGAACGCTTTATATTGGTTCTGTCCTCTATAATTACGTCGTAACGGGTGATTGCGGGACCGATAGTGACGTTCGCAACTTCGCTCTCGATTTTGAATTTTTGGAGCGTTTCTACTATTACACGCTTATTATCCTCTATTTCCCCCGAGTTTACGTTGTTGTTTTCGGGATAATCGTCCAAAAGATCGAGCGACGGGCGCACGTATTTTTTCCATACGTGTTTGGGCTTTTCCTCTTGCGGCGGCTCGGGTTTGGGTTCTGAAAATCCCATTTTTCTTTCGGGCATGCCGAACGACGGGCTTCTGTCGCGCATGGCGCGGGGCGGCTCATCCCCGCCGTCTCTCAAACCTCTCCCCAGATCCGTCTGCTCGCGCGGGGAAACTATGCGGTCGCGGCTGCCGAAAGCATCGTCGTCCGTATCGTTGTCGTCGTCGAATATATTGATTTTGGAGTCATCACGCTCGCTTCTGCGCTCAGTTTCGGGAATTTCGCGGCGAGCTTCGCCGCCGAACAGCGAGGAAAGTATGTTTCGCGGCTTTTCTTCGTCGCCGCTATGCTCTTCGCCGCGGCTTTCGTCAAAGTTGAAACCTCTCTCCTGTTCGGAAATTCTGCCCGCGCCGAATTCTTCTGTTCTTCTGCCGAACGCTTCACTGTCTCCCCGCAAATCGCGGTTTTCGGGAGCGCGCCTGAATATTTCAGGTTCTTCCTCCGGCTCAACCGCACTTTCGCGGATATCCGACGGCTCCTCCGCAGGCTGTTTCCCGAACGGCTCGTCGCGTTGCACGGTCTCTTCGTCTGCAGGCGCACCGTATCTGTTTTCGGGTTCGCGCATGGTATAGCCGTTTAAATTTTCAACGGGTTTGTCGCCGTAAACATAATTGGACGGCGCTTCGCGCTCGTCGCGCTCCATGACCTCGTTTTGGTAGCTTTCCGTATAACTTTGCGCTGTCTCTGCGGGCTGCTGTTCGCCTTGCTGCGCGTTATTTACTTTATAATTACTCAAATACGACTGAACGCCGTCCTTAGGGTGATTAAAATAGCTGTCCTCGCTGAAAATCATATTCCTGCGGTAGCTTTCCGCGTCGAATTCGCCGTTTTCAAACAGAATTTTTCTGCTCCGGCTCTTGTTTTCGGGCTTGTCTCCTGTTCCCGACGCATCGGCGTTTGCGGCTTCGCGCGCGCCCTGACCGTAACCGCGCGGATTATTTTCGATTATTTCCTGGTTGGCGTTTACCTTATAAAGCCTGTCGTCGGCGCTTTCGGGAACATAATCCGCATGTGCGGGCAGCGGCTTACCGTCCGCCACCGCACCGCTCTCCTGCGGTTTATCCGTATCTTGCGCGATATGTTTCTTTTTGCGCGCGAGCATGAATACCGAAAAACAGCACAGCAGGAAAAGCGCCGAAAAAATAACGTACGCGCCCACAAAAGTAGTGAGTTTTGCAACGGGGTAAACAATCAAACCGCAAACGGCGCCTCCGGTGGTATAGCCGCCCCAGCCGCCGCGCGCGCTGGTATAACAGCCTTTGAGATATCCGCCGTACGAAGCGAGGGAAATATCGCGGGTCGTAACCGCATGGAACAAAAAGAACAATATAGCCAAAGCCGCCGTAATAGTCAGCACGTACTTTAAGCTGAAATTAAATCTCTTGCCGAACGCAAGTTTTATGCCCAAATATGCTGTATACAGCGTCAACAGCACGGCGCCGTAACCGAACGCGCCGTACATAAAATTGCAGATTTCCGTACCCAATCCCGCAAACACCGCAGAACGGGTCAACAAAATCAAGAAAACTATGGCGCTGAACAAAATAACCGTAACGCCTATCGTCTCTTTCGTGAATATGTAAGAAACTCTGCCTGTTTTCCGTTGTTTTTTAGACGACACTTTATTACTCCGATAAATTTTGGTAAACTTTTGAATACTTTTTAATTATACCATTTATAAAAAAAAATAACAACAAATTGAACGCGGTAAATAAATTTTTTATATATATTATATATAAAAAGACGGGCTGCCGCCCGCCTTTATATTTAGTACCCGCTTTTACCGTGCCGTACAGTCGTTGCGGCATACCGACTTTGCGATGTCGTATATGTCGCCCGCCCCGAGAAACAGCACAAAATCCCCGTCCGACGCGCCCGATATAAAATCGGATATGTCCTGCACGGCGTCGCCGTAACGCGAACGTCTCAGCTTTTGCGAAAGCGTCAGCGCGCTGCCCGCGTCGTCGTAATACTCCCTCGCCGCGAAAGTACGGTAAACCATTAGGTTATTCAACGGCGATAGCACTTTTACAAACTGTTTAATCAACATTTTCGTGCGGGAATAAGTGTGCGGCTGAAATACCACAAACAACTTGCCGCGCGCAATTTTTTTGGCAGTACGGACTGCCGCGCGTATTTCTTCGGGATGGTGCGCATAGTCCGCCACATAAGAAACACCGTTTTTGACGCAAAGTGTTTCGAACCGCCTTTCCACCCCCGCAAAGCTTGCTATACCTTCGCAAATCTCCTCGAAAGATATCCCGAAGCTCCTCGACACGGCAATGGCGGCGAGCGCGTTTAAAATATTGTGCTTACCGTAAACGCGCATGGCGATTTTACCCAGCGGCTTACCCTTTTCGTATGCCGTAAACGTGTAAAATCCGTCCGTTTCGGCAATATTTCCCGCATGATAGTCGGCGTTTTTATCAAAACCGAACGAAAGCCCGTCCTTTTCCAAATCGCCGTAAAGCCCTACTTTGATTTCCGCAGAACTTTTGAATTGTATATAACTCTGTTTTAAATTTTCCTCGCTTCCGTAACATTCGAGATGGTCGGGACTGCTGTTTAAAACAACCGCGCAGTCCGGTTTAAGCAAAAGAAAATTTTTTTTGTACTCGCAGGCTTCGGTTATAAAACAGTCGCTCCCGCAATTTAGGTAATTCCCGAAGCCGGGATCCCTGCCGCCCACGTGCGCGGTGAAATTTTTACCCGCCGCGCGGAAAATATGCGCAAGCATCGCCGTGCAGGTGGTTTTGCCGTGACAGCCCGATACGGCTATGACTTTTTTGAAATTGCGGCTGATTTCATATAACAACTGACCTCTCGAAACAACGCATTTGCCGAGAGCGCGGGCTTCGCAGAGCTGCACGTCGTTTTCGCGTATGGCGTCGGTATACACCACCGCTTCGAAATCCGCCACGCTCTCCCTGCGGCTGTCGAGGCACACTTTTATATTCATATTCTTTAAATCGCGCACGTACGCGCTGTCGCAAACGTCGCTTCCCGCCACGGTTTTACCGCAATCGGCGAGATATTTGGCAAGCGCGCTCATACTCACGCCGCCGATTCCTATAAAATAAAAGCTGCCGAAATTTTTAAGCAAACTGCTGTACATACTAAATTTTATTAAGTAAAAAGCAAATCTAGCACGAAAAAAATAATTTTTTTAAATTTTTTGGTAAATTTTAAAGAAATTTTTTATTAAGGTATTGAAATCAAATAACTTTTAATGTATAATGGTTACATTGAAAGTATTATCGGAAGGTGGATTATGAAAATTTCAGATGTACGAATCAGACTTGTAACTAAGGATGACAGCAAATTGAAAGCCGTAGCTTCGGTGACTTTTGACGAATGCTTTGTGGTACACGACATAAAAGTTATCGATTCTACCGAAGGCGCATTTATCGCAATGCCCAGCAGAAAGACCAACGACGGCGAGTATAAAGATATTGCGCACCCTCTGAATACCGAGACCCGCGAGATATTGAAAAAAGCTATTTTGACAGCTTATGAAGAAGAACTCGAAAAAGCGTTTGAACAGTAAAACCAATTATTTTGACAGTCGCGCATAATAAAGTAACAAAACCAACAAAAAAGCGTTCCGCACGGAACGCTTTTTTGTTGGTTTTAATATTTTATTCTAAAAATCAATCCTGGTTGTTGTTTTTTCTTCCGAAACCTTTAAGCACCTGTATGAATTTGGGTATTTCCTTTTCGGTAGGGCGCTCTATCGCCTCGTCGGGCGCAGGCTGGACGGGCGGTTGCTGGGGTTGCGGTGCAGGCTGGGGTTGCACGGGCGGAACGTTGCGTACGGGCTGTTGATAGTAAGGCGGCTGCATATTCTGCGGCGCATACTGCTGGTAATCGGGCTGCGAAGGTTGCCTGTACTGCGGCTGTTCTACGGGACGGTTGGGATAATAGGGTTCGTTTACCGACATCCTCCCGCCCTGCACGGGCGCGCCGTATTGTGCCGCGGGCTGGTCAGATACAAACAAATCTCTTCCCGAAGCCTCATAAGGGGTTCCGCTTCTCAATGCGCGGGCTTCTATCTGCTTGTTTTCAAAACCGGGAAAGCCCGTGGCTATAACTGTGATTTCCACTTCGTCATGCACATTGGGGTCGATTCTTGCACCGAAAATTATATTTGCGTCGGCGGCGACAACTCCCTTTACAAGCTCGGCAGCGTCCGAAACTTCGTCAAAGGTCAAATCCTGTCCGCCGCAAACGTTGAGTATAACTCCCTTTGCACCCTCTATAGTGGTTTGCAAAAGAGGACAGCTTATGGCAAGGCGAACGGCTTCCACAATGCGGTTGTCGCCCTTTGCAACGCCCACTCCGAGATGGGCTATCCCCTTGTCCTTCAAAATTGTCTTTACATCCGCGAAATCGAGGTTTATCAACGCAGGGTTTACAATGAGTTCGGCTATTCCGCGTATGCCCTGCTTTAAAATTTCGTCGGCAATGCGCAACGCTTCGCCCATAGGCGTATTTCTCGCAACGACGGTTTTGAGCTTGTCGTTGGGGATAACTATGAGCGTATCCACATATTTTTTAAGGTTGTCGAGACCCTTTGCGGTATTCGCCATACGCGTTCTGCCCTCGAAACTGAACGGTTCCGTGACAACCGCAACGGTTAAAATTTTTAAATCCCTTGCAAGTTTTGCTATAACGGGCGCGGCTCCGGTGCCCGTGCCGCCGCCCATGCCCGCCGTAATAAACAGCAGGTCGGTATCCTTTACGGCTTCCGCCAAAGCTTCCTTGCTCTCTTCCGCCGCCGCGCGACCCACTTCGGGATCGGCGCCCGCGCCGAGACCTTTAGTCAAAGCCGCGCCTATCTGTATTTTGTTCTTGCAAAGCGACAGCGCAAGTATCTGGCTGTCGGTATTCACAACATAGTATTCGGCGCTGGTTATGCCAGCCTCTATCATTCTGTTGACGGCATTGTTGCCCGCGCCGCCCACGCCTATTACCTTAATTCTGGCTCTGCCGAACTGCCCGCCGTTTTCCGCGGGTGCGGGATTGGGGTTGGAATTATATGTATTGCCGTAGTCGTTAAACATCAGTGACCTCCGAAAATGTAAATAAAGTATATTCTTAATTGTTGCGTCCGTCCGTCAAAGCCATATCCAAAAGGCTGAAAAGGGACGAAAATTGCGGTTTATCGTAATAAGGAACTTTGGGCGAAATTATTTCAACGCTCTTAACGAGCCTGCCCGAAATATGGTCGACGGCACCCCTCACGGTTTTTACGCCCTCACCAGTTATCAAAAGCGGTTTGGAATCTATGTTTCTGCCGGGGAAATTCTGCCTGCAAACTTCTATAGTCTCGCAGATAAGGTCAAGCCCCTCCCGCATTTTGTCGCGCAGGGTCTGTGTGGAAAAGCTGTACGTCTTTCCGTCATAAATGCACTCTTCCATGCTTTCAAGCTTCTCTTTCGCGTTGAGATTGACCGTCGAAAGAAAAGTAGTCGCCACTTCGAAGGGAATATCCAGCTCGTCCATCAGATAAAAAGCCACATGCCCTATACCCACCGAAAACGATTCGCTGTATAAAATCCCGTTGCCCAAAACCACGCTGTAAGTCGAAGAAATATAGCCCAAATCAAACAAAACGGCACATTCGTCGCGTTTTTCAGGTTCAATAAGATACAGCGCCTGGGCGAGCGGCGAAGGGAGTAAATTCAAATCCCGTATGTTTTCAAACTTTTTAAAGGCTTTCGTAAGACAGTCTATAAAGGAATTTTTGCACTTGAAAAAGCTGAATTTGCCTTGCAAGCTGTCCGAAACCGCCCCGACGGGATTTATGAGCTTACGCTTGTCCGAAAGCACGTAATATGCGCAACTGTTGCGTATGGTACGCCACTCCTGTTCGCGTTCCGGCGTCGACAGGGCGACGAGCGTCTGCACATCAGACTTGTGAATTTTTTTTGCCGACTGGAAGGTTATGACCTTTTCGGAATTTACCGTTTTAAGAAATTCGCCGGGTATACCGATATAAAAAGTTTTAATGCCGCCCGACGACGCAAGCGTGTTGCGCACAAGCCCCGAAACGGCGGAAACGAAGTTAGCCGGATCGAGCAATTCGCCCTCGGCATAGCCGTCGTACGAGCAGGTAAATTTGCTTTTTATTATAAAAGTGTTGTTAACGCCCCTTTCCCCGACAACCGCAGTCATTTCGGAAGAACGGATGTCAAGCACCGCCACATAGCCCGAACGCGTAACCATAATAAAATCCTTAAAACATTATTATATAATTGATTATATAATAAAGAATTATAAAAGTCAACAGATTGAAGCAAAAAAGCGGCGCATATGCGCCGCTTTTTTGTTAAGTTGTAAATCAAGCAGGTAGATATATCGCAACAGCGGAACCGCCCGACACATCGGCGCGTATCACGCCGCGGAGTTTTTGCTCGCCCGAAAGTTTTTCAAAGCCGGCAACCGCCGCGCTTATTTTTGCTTCGGTGAGATTTTCATAGTCTATAACGCGTATTTTTAAGCCGCATCTCAACATAAAAGTCATATTGTCGGCGTCCGTTCTGTCAATGGAAATTCTTTCCACCATGGAACGCAATGCCGAAAAACTGTCGGCAAACAATCTGGCGACGTACGCCACATCCTTTATCCTCTCTTCGGAAACTTCGGCAAGCACGTTTAGCGCGCCGTCCACGTTGTTTTCGAGGTTGGGCTTCATCCTGAAAAATTCCCCGTCCGAATCGTATACCTTATAGCCGTCGGAAGAAAATATAGCAAAAGTCTCTCGCCGCTCTTTAAGCGTAATGTTCAGCGTACAGGGATAATCCTTTTGAAAACCTTCAAGCACGTAATCCGTTCCATCGAAGCATTTTTTTATTTTTTCTTCGGAAACGGAGCCCATAAGTTTGCCGCGGTATTCGCTTAAAACCTGCGTTTTGAAGCCGTCTATCAAATTCTGCGCGTCCGCCTTTTGGTCGTCGGACATTTCCTCCCAGCTATTATATGTATAGCTCACGAGCGAAACGTTCACGTTTTTAACGGCGAAAATCACGCCGAGACCGATAATTACCGACGCGATGAAAATTACGGCGATCACAAGCCAGATTATTTTGCTTATATGTTTCATTTGTCCGTCTATACAGCCGCTCTCACGATATCTCCGCCGAGGTCTCTCAGCTTATATTCGAAACGGCCGTATCCCCTGTCTATATGTGAAATGTCAAGGACTTCGCTTTTCCCTTCAGCCGCAAGCGCCGCCGAAACGAGCGCCGCGCCGCCCCGTAAATCATGCGCAACCACGGTGGCGCCTTTGAATTTATCAACCCCTCTCACGAACGCGCTTCTGTTTATCACTGTTATGTCCGCGCCCATTTTTCTCAGTTCGGGCACGTACTTGAAGCGGGTTTCGAACAGGTTTTCGGTTATTATCGACTGTCCTTTGCAAATACAGCACAAAGCCGTGATCTGCGCCTGCAAGTCGGTGGGAAACCCGGGATAAGGTTGAGTTTCGATTGACTTTACCGAAGTGAGCCGCCTTGAACTCTCTAAAATTATTTTATCATTTTTTATATCGATTTTGCAACCGTTTTCCCTAAGTTTATGTATAAGAGATATTAGATTTTCCGCGCAGGCGCATTCGAGGACGACTTTCCCCCCGCACATTGCCGTTGCAACGAGAAAAGTTCCCGCTTCGATGCGGTCGCTTATGGGTCTGAACACCGCGCCGCCGAGCGTTTTTACACCCTCTACCGTTATCGTGCTGCTCCCCGCCCCGTTCACCTTTGCGCCTATGGAATTCAAAAATCTCTGTAAATCGGTGATTTCGGGCTCGCGCGCGGCGTTTTGTATAATCGTGACGCCCTCCGCCTTTACCGCGGCGAGCATTATATTTTCGGTGGCACCGACGCTCGGGCAGTCGAGCATTATTTCATTGCCCGTAAGTTTTTCGCATTTGCAAAGTATGTATCCGTTTTTTTCGGTTATCTCCACTCCCAACCGTTTTAGCCCCGCAAGGTGCAAATCCACAGGTCTGAGCCCTATGTCGCACCCGCCCGGGAAAGCTATTTTAGCCATTTTGAAACGCGAAACCAACGAACCCAACAAAAACACCGACGAACGCAATTCGTGCGCAAGTTCGCTTGGAATTTCAAAATTGTTCGCCGACGAACTGTTTATTATAAGATTGTCCCCGCTGAAATTTGCCTTGCAACCCAGCCGAACAAGTATTTTTACCATATTTTTTACGTCGGTGATTTCGGGCACGTTCAACAAAGTCACTTCACCGTCCGTAAGAACCGCCGCAGCCAATATGGGAAGCACCGAATTTTTGGCAGATTGAATTTTTACGCTCCCATACAGCTTGTTTCCTCCGTTTATAACGTATTTTTCCATTTTTGACTCCGAGTAGTAAAATATACTTTATTATATGGCGGACGGAGATTTTATTGTTAATTGCGCCTCGATATGTTGTATAGCACCCCCATTGAAGACATTGTTATTATAAGCGAAGTGTTTCCGCTTGAAATCAACGGCAACGGCAAACCCGTGGGCGGGATCGCCCCGCTTACAACAAGAGCGTTGATGATTACCTGTATTCCGTAAACAAGCGTAAACCCCGAAGCAAGCAAAAAGCCGAACCTGTCTTTGCAGTTTACGGCTATGCGTATTCCCCGCCAGATTATAAACGCGCATGCCGCGAAAAAGATCATCAAACCGAAAAAGCCGAGCTCTTCGCCCATTATGGCAAGGATAAAGTCGCTTTCGGCAAACGGCAAAAATCTGTACTTTTGGGTGGAATTGAAAAGCCCCTTGCCGAACAGCCCGCCGTTGCCGAGCGCATACAGCGACTGTATCAGCTGATATCCCTCGTCCTTCGGCGACGCCCACGGGTCGATAAAAGCCGAAAGCCTTTTAAGGCGGTACGGTTCAAGGATTATTAGAACGGGAACGGCGACGACGAACGGTATTAAAATTACCAAAAAAGTTTTGAGGTTTGCGCCGCTCAAAAATATGAGGGCGAGCATTAAAAGCCCCACGCACATGGTAATGGACATGTTCGGTTCGGCTATTATCAGAACGCAAAACACCAGCCCCACCCCGAGGACGGGCAGAACGCCTTTAACCGTTTTAACTTTTTTGGCGTTTGCCGAAAAATAAGCGGCGGTAAACAGCGCAAAGGTATATTTTGCAATTTCGGAAGGCTGCAAAGTCAGCCCGCCGAAGCCTATCCAGCGCGTTGCGCCGTAATTGGTAACCCCTATCCCCGGAACAAAAACAAGAACCAGAAGCACGGCGGAAAGAATTACGGCGGGAATTTTTATTTTTTCGAGTTTTTTATATGGTAAAAAGCATGTTCCCGCCATTGCCGCCGTACCGAGGGCAAGTCCCAAAACCTGCTTTTTTACAAAATACAGGCTGTCGCCGTATTGCACTTCCGCAGTATATGCGCTTGCAGAGTAAATCATCAGGCAGCCGAAACATGCCATTGCAAAAACACAAATTAAAAGCGGGATGTCTCCCGCTTTTTTCAACCCCTCACGCCTTATCATCTATGCTTTCCACCATTGCCCTGAAAGTGTCGCCCCGTTCCTCATAGTTCGAAAAGCTGTCAAATGAAGAACTTGCAGGGCTTAAAAGCACGTTTTGTCCCGGTTTTGCTATAAAGCGCGCAAGTTTTACGGCTGTTCCGAAATCGGAGCACAGCGAAACGCTTACATAATCGGCTTTCATTGCCGAATTTAACATTCTGAACCTGTTTTCACCGTAAATTACGGCATGGATAACCTGCGTGGATTTCAAACTTTCGAAAAGGGGCGTATAATCATAGCCCTTGTCCTTGCCCCCGAGCAAAATGACCGTGGGCGCCCGCATGGTCTGCGCGGCTTTGACTGTGGCGTCGACGTTTGTGCCCTTGCTGTCGTCTATGTAGGTGATCCCGCCGGCTTCGCGCACGGTTTCGAGGCGGTGCCTTATGCCCTTGAACGCGCACAGCGCTCCCGCAACCGCCGTTTTGTCCAACTTTAAAATCGCCGAAGCGGCTATGCAGGCAAGCGCGTTGTATACGTTATGCGCTCCCCCAACCGTCATATCGGATATATCGAGATACTTTTCGCCGTTGAAATACAGGCTACCGTTTTCGAAATACGCACCATCGACTTTGTTCTGAACGGAAAAATATACTATTTTCGCCTTACAGTTTTTTGCGAACGAGCGCACGACGGGGTCGTCGTAATTCAGCACGGCATATTCGCTTTCGCGCAGGTTGCGGAGTATTTTGGATTTTAAAAATATGTAATTTTCCATGTTGTAGTGACGGTTGAGGTGATCTTCCGTCACATTTGTGATTATTGCAATGTGCGGGCGGAGGCTCGAAAGGGTTTCAAGCTGGAACGAAGAGATCTCAATTACCGCAAAGTCGTCGAAAGACAGGTTTTCCACTTCTTTTATCAGCGGATTGCCGATATTGCCGCAGGCAACGCTCTTTTTGCCCGCCGCGTTGAGCACGTCGTTCATCATTGAAACGGTCGTGGTTTTACCGTTCGTGCCCGTAACCGCCACAGCCGTTGCCCTGAGATACAGTGCGGCAAGCTCCTCTTCGCCTATTATCGCCTTGCCCTGCTTCCTGAAAGATACGGGCAACGCCGTATCAATGGGTATGCCCGGGCTCAGCACAAGTATGTCGCAGTTTTGCTCGGCGTTGCGGCACTCGTCTGCGGAAACCACATGTGCGCCGAGCTGTTCGAGTTTGGCGCACACCGCAGTGACGTTGTCGCCGACCACGTCGTCGTAAAGATACACTTCGGCGCCGCGTTCGAGCAAAAATCTTGCGGCGGTCTCACCCGATTTGGACATTCCCGCCACTAAAAATTTTTGGTTTTTGAAATACATTTTACCTCACACGAAAATCAGACAGAATATTCCGGACAAGGCGGTTATCACAGTATAAGATACGGCGATCTTGCTTTCGGTATAGCCCTTCATCTGGAAATGATGATGTATGGGCGACATCAAAAAAATACGCTTCCTTGTCCGTTTATAATATATTACCTGCACTATAACGGATATTCCCGAAACCACGAACATTATTCCCGCAATGGGAATATACAGCGAATTGCCCGAAAATACCGAAACGCAGGAAATCAAACCGCCGAGCGCGAGCGAACCCGTATCCCCCATAAAGACGGACGCCTTGTTGGTGTTGAATATCAAAAAAGCCGCAAGCGCGCCGACTGCGGTAAAACATATGAGATGCAGCGGGGAATTCTGCATAAAGAGCAAAACCCCGAACACGGCGAGATAGGCAAGGCTTGTCCCGCCGGCAAGACCGTCGAGACCGTCGGTGAGATTTACGCAATTCACCGCGGAGAGAAAAATAAAAATAACGAGCGGGATTATTCCCCAGCCCAAGTCGAGCGAAACTCCCTTAAAAAAGGGAATATTTACAACAGTGATTTTATTGAAATAGCAATAAAGAGCGGCTATAACCGCTATTGCAAGCTGGAATATTATTTTTTGGTAAGGCTTTAACCCCTCGTTTTTTCTGCGGTAAATTTTTAAAAAGTCGTCCAAAAAGCCAACGACCGTAAAACCTGCCGTTACGGCAAGGGTGAAAACGGCTTCGCGCGGTTTCAGCCCGCATACGCACAGCCCTACCGCTATTATAGCCGCAACAAAACCGAGCCCGCCCATTGTCGGCGTACCGTTTTTGGACTTGTGCTCTTTTACATAGTCCAGAATATACTGCCCGGCTTTTAGTTTTTTAAGCAGCGGTAAAATTATTAAAATCAGCAAATACGACGCCGCGAACGCCGCGGTAATGCTTATAAAAATCAATTTCATTTAAGCGCCGATTATTTTTTTAATTACTGTATTGTCGTCGTAACTGTGTTTTATACCCATTATCTCCTGGTAGTGTTCGCCGCCTTTGCCCGCGACGAGAAGAATATCGCCCTCGCCCAAAAGCCTTATGGCGTATTCGGTTGCCGCCTCCCTTTCGGTTACCGTGACGTACGGCTTGCCCGAAGGCTTTACGCCCGCTTCTATTTCGCATATTATGTCAAACGGCTCTTCGAAACGCGGATTGTCCGAAGTGATGATTATAAAATCGGCGTATTTTGCGGCGGTTTCGCCCATGATGGGACGTTTGCCCCTGTCGCGGTTGCCGCCGCACCCGAACAGGCAAAAAAGTTTGCCCTTGCATAGCTTTTTTAAGGATTGCAGGGATTTTTCCAGACCGTCGGGGGTGTGAGCAAAGTCGACGTAAATGTGTGCGCCATTGTATTTAGCCACTATTTCGAGCCGCCCGGGAATACTTTTGAGCGATTTCAGCCCGCTTGCTATCGCCGCGGTGTTCACGCCCAAGATTTTTGCGCAAGCGGCGGCGCCCATGGCATTATAGACGTTGTGCGTTGCGGGAAGGGACAATTCGATTTCATAGAGTTCGTCGAAAAGGTTCAGCACAAAAGAAGCGCCGCTCATTTTTTCGCAGACGTCTACCGCAAACACGTCCGCGGGATTGACGAGCCCGTATGATATGGGATTTTCAACCTCTTTCAACATTTGAAGACCGAGATTGTCGTCGGAATTTATAACCGCATAGCCGCAACGTCCTTTTATAAACATGCTCTTTTTACAGTCCGCATATCTCTCCATGGTTCCGAAAAAGTCAAGATGATCCTGCGTACAGTTGGTAAAAATCCCCACTTCGAAATGCAGTCCGTCGATTTTGTTATAGTGGAGCGCATGGGCGGAAACTTCCATAAACACGTACTCCACGCCGCAGTCCGCCATATCCGCAAATACGCTGTGGAGATATATCGGGTCGGGGGTAGTAAGTTCGGGCGCAATGAATTTGCCCGCATAGCGTACGCCGAGCGTTCCTATCACCCCCGCTTTGCGCCCGCCTGCGGCAAAAATGCTTTCGAGCATGTAAGTCGTGGTGGTTTTGCCGTTAGTGCCCGTAACCGCAACAAGTTTCAGCTTTTTGTCGGCAAAGCCGTAAAATGCGCGGGCGAGCGGCGCGATAACTGCCCTTCCGCTCTCCACGACTATTACGGGTACGCCGCAATCTGCGGGTCGCTCGCAAACCACCGCAACTGCGCCCGATTTTACAGCTTCTGCAATTTTTTTATGGGAATCGAAACTCTCTCCCTTGTACGCCGCAAATATATCGCCCGCCCTTACTCTGCGGCTGTCCGAACAAACGCCGCTTATTTCAACGTCGGAAAAGTCGTAAATTTGTTTATATTGTATATTACCGATCAGTTCGGAAAGCTTCATTTTTTAGCCTCATTCAAAGGGGGTCAACCCCTTAATTTCTATTATGTCGCCGAAAATTTCCTTTGCCACGGGCGCGGCGACCGCGCTGCCGTAATATGTACCCTGCGGTTCGTCCACGATGATAAGCGCAAGATATTGAGGATCGTCCGCGGGGAAAAACCCGACGAAAGACGAAACGTATTTGCCCTGCGCGACATGCCCGTCCTCGTATTTTTGCGCCGTGCCCGTTTTGCCGCCCACTTTATATCCTTCGATATAGGCGTGTTTGCCGCTGCCCTCTTTTACAACTCCTTCGAGCATTTCCGCAAGAATACGTGAAGCCTGTTCGCTTATGACTTTGTTTTTAAGTACGGGTTGGTTGTCGGCAACGGTTTTACCGTCAGCCGAGATAACGCTCTTTAAAAGACGCGGCATATAATAATTTCCGCCGTTGACCGCCGCCGCGGCTGCGCAGGCAAGCTGGACAGCCGTGACCGCCACCGTTTGGCCGAAACCTATGCGGGCAAGGTCGCAATCCCGCACCGCGGTTCTGGGAACGAGCATTCCTAGCGCTTCGCCCGAAAAATCGATGCCCGTCACGTTACCGAAACCGAAATTTTGCAGATAATCGTAAAAGGTGTCCTTGCCGAGGGCAAGCGCAATGTCGGTAAAACACGGGTTGCAGCTGTTGTTTAGCGCAGTAGCAAGCGTCTGGTTGGTGTGTTTGCCGTTGGCATGGGTCGACCAGCACTTGATTTTGGTGCCGTCGACCGTGCGCGTACGGCTGCTGTTGAAAACATAAGAATTGGAAAAGGCTTTGGGGTTACCCCTCAAATACTCCTCTATATTTGCCGCCGCGGTTATTATTTTGAACGTTGAGCCCGGCTCGTAAATGTCGCTCACCGTGCCGTTTCTCGTCAGCGCGTTCAGTTTATCCATGTCGTCGCGCGGGACTTCGTTAAGATCGTACGACGGATAATTTACCATTGCGAGTATATCCCCGTTCCGCGGATTTACAACCACGCACGAAACGGACTTTGCACCCGAAGAAAGAAATACGCTTTTCATGGCGTTCTCTGCGGAAAGCTGGATATCTATGTCCACCGTCAGCCTGATTTCGTCTCCCGCCGAAGCTTCGCGGTAAATTATTTCGGGATTTTTTGTCTCTATTCCCACGATATCGGTCGTATAAGTGATTTCTCCGTCCGCACCGCTGAGAACGGAATCATAGAATTTTTCTATTCCAGCAACACCCGAACCGTCGTAAGCGGTAAAGCCCAAAACCTGGCACAGCGTTTCGCCGTAGGTATAACTGCGGGAGTTGTCGCGGGAATAATAAACGCCCGGTAGGTCGTATGAAACAAGTTTTTCTATACTCGCTTTATCCGTCTGCCGGGCAACCGTGACTTCGGAAATTTTTCCGCCGTTTATTTTATCCAGAATTTCTTTTGGTTCTTTGCCGAATATTCCTCCCAAAACCGTAGCCGTGTATTCGGCGTTCACAACGGCGTTCGGACGCAGGAAAACGCTATATGTAGTTTGATTTCCCGCAAGTACCGAACCGTTGCAATCGGTTATTTTTCCCCTTTGGGCTATTATGGGAATTTCCCTGTTCCACTGGTCGAACGCGCGCAATTTAAGCTTGCCGCTCCAAAATACCTGAACGTACAAGAGCCTTGCCGCTATAAGGAAAAAAATAAAGGTTATTGCCAAAATAACGGACAATAACCTCTTTTGTAAAACCGTAGCTGAAAAACCGGATTTATTTAATTTTAAAATAATTACACTCCTTATCTCACCATTCCGAGACTTTCCGCCATCCTTCTGACGTCCTCTTCGAGGTGGTTTGTTACATAGTCGCTTACCTGGTCGCTTACGCTCGAATATGCGCCCCTCACCGTATTGAGCGAGGATTGAAGTCTCGATATGTCGCTGTTGATTCCCGAAATTATTGCAGAATTCACGATTATAAGGACAAACAGCGCCAAAATTACCGTAACGACGGTTGCTATAATAACAATGTCGCGTTTGGAAAGATTAATGCGCTTCTTGGAATCGGTGCTTATCTTCCCGCCCTCTTCGGCGTTGCTTTTAAGCTTTTCCGTTTTGTACTGTATGGTCGTGGGCGTGGGGCGCAAATCTTCGTTTTCTTCCTCGTCGTTAGCGTTGGAAGCCGCTTCGGACATCTGCTCGCCGCGGAGCCTTCTGTTGATTTCGCTGTCGACGCGGAAAATTTCGGCGTCCGCCCTGCCGCTGGGCGCAAAATAGGGTTCGGCGACATGCGTCACCGTCTCCCTGACTTCGCTCACGGTCTCAGCTTCGCAAACCGGCTGCGCACAAGTTTCTTCCTCTTCGCACACGGGCTGCTCGCTTTTGAGATCGTTTATCCTCAATTCGGGATTTATTAGTTTGGCATACCTCTCTTTAATGAGAGAGTCGTGCCTTTTATCTTCGAGCTCCTGCACGGAACTCCTTTCCAAAACGGGTGTTGCGACTGCCATAATTTTTTCTCCTTATCGCATCTCAAATTATTTTTTGCGCAATTCTAAGTTTTGCGCATCTCGAACGTGAATTTTCCGCCTTTTCTTTTGCGGTGGCTTCCACGGGTTTTTTTGTTATGATTTCTATCTCTTTCACCTTTCCGCAAACGCATTTAGGCAGACTTTTGTCGCAAATGCAATCGCTTTCGAGATATCTGAACGCTTGCTTTACTATTCTGTCCTCGAGCGAGTGAAAGGTTATTACCGCTATCCTGCCGTCTCTTTTGAGCCTTCGGGTAAGACCCACTATACAGTCGTACAAACCGGTAAGTTCTTCGTTTACGGCTATCCGCAACGCCTGAAAACTTTTCCTCGCCGCGGGACCGTTTTGCTTGAATTTCGCCGGGATACTGAATTCGATTATTTCGGAAAGTTGACCTGCCGTCGTAATTGCGCTTCGGGTTCGCGCCTTTACGATGTTTGCGGCTATGACCGACGCAAAAGCCTCCTCTCCGTAATCTTTCAGTATTTTGGCTATTTCCTCTTTGGTATAATTATTAACTATGAATTCCGCCGTAAGCGCGCCGCTCCTGTCCATACGCATGTCCAACGGCGCGTCTTTCTGCATATAGCTGAAACCTCTTTCGCCGTCGTCGAGCTGGTGCCCCGAAACCCCCATGTCAACGAGAATTCCGTCAAGCTCCCCGACGTTTGCTTCTTCGAAAACTTTTCCGAATTGTTTGTAATTCGATTTGAATATTTCGAATCTGCCTTTGAATTCTTTTAATTTATCGGTTGCGGCGGCTATCGCTTCGTCGTCAAGATCCGTTGCAATAAGCCTGCCGTCTGGCGAGGTGCGCTTTAAGATTTCGTATGAATGTCCGCCGCCCCCTACCGTCGCGTCGTAGTAAAGTCCGCCAGGTTTAAGGTCAAGACCTTCCATGCACTCTTCTTTCAGGACGGGGATATGCGAAAATTCCTTCATCCTTTAAAATTCCAGAGCGTCGGCTATCGCCGCCATTTCTTCGGAGCTGATTTCCGAACCGCTGTATTCTTCGCGCGACCAGATTTCCAAATGGTCGATAACGCCGCAAATCACTATGTCTTTTTTTATGTTGCTGCGCGCTTTGAACTTTTGCGGTATTACCAATCTTCCCTGCGGATCGCTTTCAACCGTTTCGAACGTCCTTAAAAGCTTTCTCGCCATTTCGTACTTTTCTTTGTCTTTTTCTTTCAATTCCTCGATATGCGCGAATTTTTTATCCAGAGCTTCCTGTGTGTAAATTCCCAGGTATCCCTCTGCGCCCGTGTGAAAAATAACGCTGAACTTTTTTTGTTCATCGTCCTCTCCCGAAACGTCAATCCCCATATCGGCTTTCAGTTTGGAAGGTATTCTTATTCTGTTTTTAGCGTCAACCGTGTAGTTGTATTCGCCTGTAAGAATACTCATAATCTTTCCGTTAAAAGTGAATTGTAGTCACATTATAGCACCACATTTGACCACTGTCAACTACCTGAAACCATTTTTTTAAAAAAAACAAAAAATTTTTTAACGTTTTAAATGCAATAGCGTAACTTTTTTATTAAAAAACGGAACACATCGGCGTTTAAACGGGTATTTCCGCCCGAAAAGGCGATCGTGCGGGGCAGAGGCGGGCGGTGGTCACAAATCCCTAAAACTTCGCACAATCTTGCCGCCGTACCCTCTACCCCGTCGTAAACGGGACAATTATAGCGTTTAGAAATTATGTCGGCGGCATAGGTATAATGCGTACACCCCAAAACCACCCCGTCGCACACGGCGTCTGGCAAGAGCTCTTCCACTCTTTCCTTTTCCATATTAAATATATTATTTTCTATATAGGAAGCAAGACCGCGGCAGGCGATTGCGCGGGTACGGTTTCCGCCGAATTTTTTTATTAGATTTTCAAGCGCGCCGCTGTTTGCTGTTGCCGGCGTACATAAAACCAAACAGTTTTTACAATTGGCGGCGGCGGGCTTGACCGCGGGCTGGATGCCTATTATCGGAAAAGAATATTTACGCCTTAAATAATCGACGCACTCCGCTGTGACCGTATTGCAGGCAACTACCGCGGCGGCAGGGTTCAAACGCGCCATTGCCGAAAATTTTTCGTCGGCAAGCCGTAAGATTTCGGAAGCGCCGAGGCTGCCGTAAGGCACGTTATAATTGTCGGCAAAATATATAAAATCACAATCTTTTCTCAGCCTGACGCACTCCGCAAACAGCCTTATCCCCCCTATTCCGCTGTCGAAACAGCACACCAGCCTGTTTTTGCCGCGCCCGCATACCATACTTTATAATATTATTCGGGTCAGCCAAAATATATTAAAAAAATATCGAAATGCCGTTAAAAAACAGTTTACAACCGCTGTTTTTTATGATAAAATTACACAAGAATTCAAGAAATCGGTATTTAAAGGAGATATCAAATGCCTAATATAAAGTCTGCTGAAAAGCGGGTGCTCGTAATCGACAAAAAAACCGCGAGAAACAAAGCCGTTAAATCGGAAATGAAGACCGAAATCAAAAAATTCCTTGCGCTGGTTCAGAACGGCGACAAGGAGGGCGCAACGGCTATGTTCCCACACACTTGCTCGGTTATAGACGGCGCAGTTACCAAAGGCGTCATCAAAAAGAACACCGCGGCAAACAAGAAATCGGGTTTGGCAAAAAAACTCAACGCCATGGCGTAAATCAAAACATGCAAAAAAGCGGACGCTCAAGCGTCCGCTTTTTAACGTTTTATAACGGTTCTTCACCCCTTCTTTGCGTTCTTTATTTTGCAGCCCAAAGCAGGCAGAATTTTTCTTGCTACGACCGCCGCTAAAACACTCAAAGCCGCGTCTTTGGGCATATAAATAAGGTTCCCCGTCACCAAAAGATTTGCGAGGTTTTCCACTCCCATAATTTTGGCGCAGACCATGCAATAGGGTACGCCTATAAGGTAATTTGCCAAAAACGCAACCGTTGCTGCCAATATGTAACGCCATAGCGGAAGGTTTGCCCTGCCCGCAACGGCTCCTGCCACTGCGGCTGCGGCAATAAATCCCGGGATATAGCCGAAAGAAGGCTTAAAAATATAATAAATACCACCGCCGGCGGCAAAGACGGGCAATCCCGCAAGCCCCATAAACGCGTAAACCGCCATGGCAGCCGCACCCTTTTTTGCGCCGAGCAAAAGTCCAGCAAGAACGCTGACCACCGTTTGGAAAGTCAGCGGCACCGGAAAGGGTATTTTTATAAACGCCGCCGCGACCATAAGCGCAACAAACAATGCGCACTCGGCGATATCCGCCGCAATTCTTTTTTGCGAATTCATGAATTTCAGCTCTGTTTTTACGGTTTTCAACCGCTTTTTTCTAATAAATTATAAAACTTTAAAACTTAAAAGTCAAACGCAATAAAATCCGATGCGGAGGCATTTTTGATGCAAAACAGGCGGTACGCACTTGACCGCAATCCGTTTTTAAGCTAAAATGATACAGACGCCCGTGCGGGCAAAATGAATTTTACAAGGTATTTATGATAAAGGACTCTCTTAAAATTTTCGTAAAAAATCTCGTATACCTGTTCATAGCGATGGGGCTCGTATACCTCTTTTTGATAATCGGGGCTTATGTGTTCATAAGCGCAACTTTGCAAAATCTTTCCCGAACCATAGGCGACATTGGGGCATTGATAAACTCCTCAGTCCAGCAGTCCTCCGCTTCGGTTCAAGACTTTTTAAACTATTCTTTCGCAAAGATCGAGTGGAACGGCAATTTTTTTGCAACACTTAAACAAATTTTTTCTACAAATTGGCTTACCGAAACTTTTAAAGGCTTTTTTGACACCCTTAACGTCTCGTCCGAAAATTTCGGCGCACAACTGAGCGGCATCATAAATGAATTTAAAGGCAAAGTAATGGCGAGCCTGTCCGTCGCCCTTGCAACGGTGTACGTGGGCATAAACCTTGCAAACTTTGCCACAAGATACGCCATAAGGCGCAAAAACGCAAAGCGTAATTTTAAAAAGCTTATAATAGCCCATACGGTGGTACCGCTCTTGCAGAGTTTGATTTTGGGCACTTTTTTCGCGCTGTTGCCCGTTATAGAGGGTTACAGCTTTTTGGTCGCATTTGCCCTTCTCATAGTTATTGCTTTCATTTCGCTTTTGGGCTCGTGGATAGTTTACAAGGAAGGCAACTTAAAGCTGAAAGAGGTTCTCACTTTCAAAAACGCGTTGCGGCATTTGGGAGTTTTGTTTGTAATTCTGTTGATAAACGTCGCCGCTGACGCCTTGCTGTACCTATTATCCCCAATTCTTGCCATACTTTTTATGGTGCCTTTTGCAATCTATTCTTTCGGAGTGTGCGACGTGAACACCGACATTTTTGTGCGGTCACTGGTCGAAAAGCAACACGCACAGCCCCAAACGGACGAGCAAACCTTGCCCGCGGTGGAATAAAAAGCAAAAAAGGCGGCAACTTCTGCCGCCGAAATAAAAAACAGGAGCCGCCCTTGCCTTTCGGCAATGGGCGGCTTCATGCCATATGGTACAACACAAAAAACGCAAATCAAACAATCTGCGTTCATTTTTATACAAAAGGAGCAAACTGTTCCGCACTCGCTACTTTCATTTCCAATGCGACTGCAAAGACAGCAAGCCCCTTATTTTCATCTTGACTTCTTACTTACTTTCTTCTTTGAAGCCGATATAACTGCTAAATCCTAACATATAGGCAGCCATCGCAATCGCTAAATCCTTTGATTCAAAATCCATTTTTTCTGCCATTGCTTTTAATTCCTCAATGACAGTATCATGCGGCACGATCGTACTGTCAAGCTCGCTTACTGCCTTTTCAATTACCGAAGGCAAAACCATACACACCTTATAAAAAGCATCATTTTGTCCTGTCACCAAATCATAAAATTGGTCAATACTTACTCGACGGATTAACTTATGCCCGACTTTTTTCTTATCCACAGTGGTTTCCCACTTAATATTTTGCGAACGTTGGGCAATAATTTCTACCAAAAAACACGCACAATCATCATCATTTAACAATTGATTTTGCATTTTAATAAAAGTTTTACTGCTCGAAGCGGAATTCATGGTGTTATGCTTATTTTTCATTTCAACATAAACCTTATGAACTGTTCCCGCTTCGGGGATTACGATTCCGCTTTCATTAGAATAAATGACATCCCATCCGCCTTCCTCTCCGTTAGGCGGGACATGACAATTTGCTATATATTGAAAAATTCTTTGGTGAAAATACCCTATATCGTTATTATTCGATTTATCCCTTTGTCTGAAAATTTCATTGCTAACTATTTCATCCCAAGAAGATTGATAAACAGTTTTATCAAATATCAATTTTACAGGGTCAATAATGTTTTTATTGAACCGTCTTAAGTCAAACGATTCGAGCTTTTCGCCATACTTTTTAATTGTTTCTTTAACATGATTAGAAAAATCTTCTTCACTTATAAAAGTCAAATCCCAGCTCATATTTTCTCCAATGCTTCTTTAATTTTTGAGCCTACTTCAAAAGCCAATCTGACAGGAACGGCATTACCGACTTGTCTATATTTCTCCGCCAAAGTACCCCAAAATACCCAATCATCAGGGAAAGTTTGAATTCGCGCATTTTCCCTATATGAAAACGGCCGAACTTCTAACGGGTGACATCTATCGGTCTGCTTCATGCCAGGGTTTGTTAAAACCGTTAATGACGGTTCGTCAAGCCCAATCCTTCTTAAAATTCCCGTTCTGCCACCGCCCATATACCAACATGTTTTCATGTATTCTTTGGCTATTTCGGGGTCTATATCACGCCAATATCCTCCCGGAGGAACCAACGAAAAAACCTTTTCCTTATAAGGAGAATATCTCGAACATTCGTCGTCTGACGGATTTGTATCAAGCTTAACGTCACGCATAATAGGCTTATAACTGTGTTTCATAGGAAATGAAAACGCGCATTTATTTTTTAAGTCTTTACGTATTCCGACAGTTATAAGACGTTCCCTCTTTTGGGGAACACCATAATCCCAAGAATTCAACACTTCGTGGCAAGTTTGATATCCTTTCTCCTCAAAAATACTTAAAATCGTTCGATATGTTTTCCCACGATCGTGCGAAAGCAATCCCCGTACATTTTCAAAAAGAAACATCTTCGGCTGTAATTGCTCTAAAAAAGTAGCATAATAATAAAACATTGTGCCACGAACGTCTTGTAGCCCAAGTCTTTTTCCTGCATAACTAAACGATTGACAAGGCGCACCGCCAGATAATAAGTCCAATTCGCCTTTTTTTATATTAAATTCCTTTTCAAGGTCGCGTTGAGCAGTAAGAGCTATATCCTCACACAAAACATTCCATTTCGGACGGTTCATTATTAAAGTATTGGCGGCACTTCTGTCGTATTCAACCAAACCTATATGCTCAAAGCCAGCCTGCTCCAAACCAAGAGCTAATCCGCCCGCACCCGCAAAAAGTTCAATGCTTTTCAAAATGGGTTTCTCCACGCGTATAGTTTCTTTTATTATAGCATAAAGCAAAAATTTTTTCAAGTATTCACAAGTGGAAAAGCAAACGTATAGTCATTGAAATCTCACAGTTATTTTTTGAAGAAAATGATAAATCCGAACCGTCGCGGGTAACCGCTACAAGGTTCGGATTATTATCAATCTGGTACTCCCGACGGGAATCGAACCCATAACTAGCCCTTAGGAGGGGCTTGTTATATCCATTTAACTACGGAAGCAAATTGCTTTAATATAATACACCGTCGCCGCAAAAAAATCAATTGATTTACCGGCATAAAAATAAAAAACAGCTAAAATGACCGATTTTTATCCCAATTCGGCGCTTTTCATAGTACTTCGCCACACGTAAACGCCTAAAAACCAAACATTATTGCTTGTATACAAAGCGCTTAAACCGCTTTAAATCGGATTTATATCTTTTTACATAATATTTGGCGACGGACAAATTCTGCTCGGAAAAGTTCCCGCACTCCTCGGGTTTAGCGCCCGGGATATCGCCATCAAACTCCAAAATATAGTCGCACATTTCAAGCACGAGCGAAAATATGTTTTTAGGCGAAAGCCCGCCGAACATCAAAAGGTAAAAACCCGTGCGGCAACCCATAGGCCCGAAATACAGCACCTCTTCCTTCCTTGAGGAATTGCGCAAAAATGTTGCGCCGAGGTGTTCTATCGTATGTATAGCCGGCACATCCATAACTGGTTCGCGGTTGGGCGAGGTGAAGCGCAAATCAAAGGTCGTCACCTTTACCCCCTCTCTTTCGTCCGTGCGCGACACGTAAAGCCCCGGTTCGAGCGTAAGATGGTTAACTTTAAAACTTTCTATCTTATCCATAATTTATTTTAAAAGTTCGCTTGCAAGGCTGTCGATCTGTGCGCGGCTTTCGTCGTTTAAAGCCGAATGTACAGTTACGGTCGTATCCGTAAAATTCAGATTTTTGCACTTTTCGAGTTTTGCCGTAATCACTTTTTTGGCAAAAGGCGCCCAGCTGCCGTTTTCAATTATTCCCACAGTACGGTTTTGAAAGTTTCTTTCGGTCAGGCAGTCGATAAATTCGCGCATGGCGGGAAAAATATCGGCATTGTAGGTTGTAGTTGCGAATACTATTTTGGAATATTCAAACGCCTTTGCTATGCAAAAAGTCCTTTCGGTGCGCACAACGTCGCAAATTTCGGCTTTTACGCCCGATTTAATAAGCTTTGCATAAAGTTCTTCGGCGGCAGCCTTAGTGTGTCCGTAAACGGACGAATACGCTATAAAAACCCCGTCAATTTCGGGTTTATAAGCCGCCCACTTGGTATAAAGCTCTAAATAATGATTTAGATTTTCCTTTAAAACGGGTCCGTGAAGGGCACATATAGTCTTGATTTCGTATGCGGAAAGCTTATTCAAGAGAGACTGCACCTGAACGCCGTACTTGCCGACTATGGCAAAATAATAGCGGCGGGCTTCCCCGTCCCACTCTTCATTATGCGAATTCGCGCCGAATTTGCCGAAGGCATCGGCGGAAAACAACGTTTTGGTAAAGCTCTCGTAAGCCGTCATAACTTCAGGCCAATGCACCATCGGCGCAAAAACAAAGTTGAGTTCGTGCTTGCCGAGGCTCAATTTTTCGCCGTCTTTTACAACTTTTTGCCTGCCGTTAAAATCCGTGCCGAAATATTCTTTAAGCATTACAAAAGTTTTGAAGTTTCCCACTATTTCGGCTTCGGGATATTTTTGGGCAAATTTAAGCACGTTTGCAGAGTGATCGGGCTCCATATGCAAAACCACAAGATAGTCGGGCTTCGCGCCGCCGAGAGTATTTTGTATATTTTTGAGCCACTCGTCGCCGAAATGCGCGTCCACGCTGTCGAGCACGGCGATTTTTTCGTCTTTGATTATGTACGAATTATAAGCCATGCCGTGTTTCACGGGCAAAATTCCCTCGAACAAGTCGATATCTTTGTCGTCAGTGCCTACATAATAAATTCCGTTCGCAATTTCCATAATCAGTCCTCCTTGAATTTATAAATTTCGTCGAGCTTGTCGTAAAGTTCGTATATGTAATCGAAGTCGTAAATTTTAAGCACGTTGTGGACGTCGTCGCGTTGCCACTGCTTTACGTTTTTAAGTTTAAAAAACGGACCGAACCACTTGAAATATCGGCAGAAATGCTTGACTACCGTATCCTCTTTTATTTTTCGCTGTTCGTTGAAGCGGTAAGGCAAAATCAGCTTGCTTTTGCATAAAAAATTCAAAGCCGACTGGTCGGGCATAAACAGCTTCTTTTTGTTGACCTTTTCCCTTGCGCACACAAAAAGCCCCGTTTCGCGCATGCGCTTCATATTCATGTACAAAACGCCGCTGTTGCAATATTTGGGGCGCACGTAAATATGCCCTACTTTATCAAGCGCCGCGGCAAATTCGTAATTATCGATATTTATGTCAAACAATTGCCCTAAATCCGAACAGCACATCGTGTCGACGTCAAGATAAACCACTCTGTCGGGAAGGTCGCAAAAATCCATTAAAAGCCTGAGCATTGCGTACGGCGTAAAATTGTTTTTCAGATTTTTGCTGTTCAGAAGTTCCCGTCTGAAATATTCGGACACGTCCAGTCTTATAGCTTCGTTTGCGGGATTTACTGTCTTTAACGCCTTGTCGAGCTTTATTGTCTGCTCTTCCGTTATAGCCGTGTAGCGTTCATCGACGTCGGTTAGCTCCATCGTGAGCACATGCACTTTTACGGGGCGGGCGCTTTTGCTCGCGACCGAAAGCGCGGACAACACCAAACCTTCGTATATTTTTTTGTTGCCGCTGTACACGACGGAAATAGCTTCTTCGGTAACTTTATCCTGCATTTCAATTCTCCGTACGGTTAATGTCCTTAGAACAGCTTTCGCCGTTCTCGCCTGTTTCACGGGGTTCGCCGCTTTCCGCATATTCGGACGGAACGGCGTCTTTTAAAATCTCTGCGGGCGGACTTTCCTCCCTGCCGTCTGCGGCGTCGGGCGCGTCCTCTTCGGCGGATTCCGCAATAGCCGCAACCTTTTTGGACTTAACTTTAAAGACAATTTCGAGGGCTATATAAAACAACAGGCTGAACGCCATCATGAGATAATAGCTCAAAAGCCGCCATATGAGCATGCCGCCGTAACTCACGGTTGCGGAAAGCCCGCCGCCCACGTTTGCCAAAACCGAGCCGAAGGCAAACTCTATGCCGCCGCTCGACCCCGGTGTAGGCACAAAAACAACCATTGTAATGGCAAAAGAAGTTCCGCACATTATAAAAAACAGGTCGTCATAGCCCACTGGTACATGTAAAGCCAAAAGAATATAAAAAGTTATGGCATAGTAAAACGCCATTGTAATTATCTTTATGAGAATACACAGCAGAAATATATGGACTTTTTTGAAAAGCGATTTAAAAGCCGATTGTACCTGCGTAAAGTATTCGGTCAGTTGAGGAATTTTAGGCTCGAGAAATTTTTTTAAAAATTTAATCTTAGCCAAATGCTCAACTATCCACACGAGGCAGCCGCGCAGACGTTTGCTGGTTGCAAGCGCGATCAAGAACGCGAGTACGCCGAAATTCATTGTAAAGCCCACTACCGCAAGAGCTATCATGGGCACGGTTGTAACAAATTTCGTCGCATATATCAAAGAAAGCATGGCAAAGAGATTTGTAACTATCATAAATATTATGAAGTTCATCATCAAAAGCCCTGTGCTTTCGGAAATCTTTACCCCCGATTTTTTGAACGCATAGACCTGAAAAGGCTGGCCGCCCGTTGAAAAAGGCGTAATTCCGTTAAAAAAATGTTCGGTCATGGCAACCGTATAGTTGGTTGCAAACCGCGTGGGCAGTTTTTGCGCCTTTGCGAGGATACAGGTCGACAATGGATATAATAGCGCGTATGCAAGCAAAAAGGCAAGCGCGATATAAATGTATTTTACATCTGCAGTCTGCATTACAGAAAAAATCTCGCCTATGTCGTTAAAAGAAAGAACAGTGACGAGAATTGCTACCGTAAGCGCGCCGTAAAAAATATACAGCGCTATTTTTTTGTGCTTTGCCCTGTTTGCACTCATATACTTATTTTATCCCAATACAGAGTAAAAATCAAGCAAATATCCTAAAAAATACACAATGTGGGGTTTAACTCAGATAAAAATGCCAAAAACTTATTCGGAGGTATTTTATGAACCCGATAAAAGAGAAAAGCAAATCGCTTGAAAACAACTTTTTACCGCTGAAAAAAATGTACCCGAAAAGTTACAACAAGGATAGGACTTCTCCCTACACCAAAACACGCGTAATTCTTATGAACGGCACGGAATTCGAATCGCAGTGGTTTATGCACAACTTTGCACGTCATTGCGACGAACCCGAAATTTTGGAAGCTCTTGCCGTAGTGCGCCGTCAGGAACAGCAACAGCAAAAGCGCATAAGCTGTTTAAAGCCCATTAACGAAAGTATTCTCGAAACGACGATAGGCTACGAACAGCTTGCAGTAGACCTCACCGCCGCGCTTGCCCGCAACGAAAAGGACGAAAATAACATAAGAGCTTTGAATTTTGCGCTTTTGGAGGACTTCGACCACCTCTACCGCTATGCCAACCTTTTAAAAACGGACAAGGATATAGACGCGGACGTGCTTGTGGGCAAGTTTACCGAAATTATGCCCGGCCGCCCCACCGTTGCCGAGCACAGATATCCCGCCGACGACTTAAAGCCCCATCTCAACGCGCAGACCGCCGATTTATACAGCAAACTCGTCGCCTGCACCATAACCGCCGCCGAACAGCAGACAATGAACTATTATATGAACATCGCGCAGTGGTATAAAAACGATTTGGGACGCAAGCTCTATGCCGAAATAGCAATGATCGAGGAAGCGCACGTCACCCAATACGAAAGCCTTAAAGACCCCAACATGACCTGGCTTGAACAATGGGTTATGCACGAATACACAGAGTGCTGGCTGTATTATTCGGCAATGCAGGACGAAACGGACGAATATATCAAAAAAATATGGGCGCAACATTACAAAATGGAAGTCGCGCATCTTAAAACGGCGGCAAAACTTTTGAAAAAGTACGAAAACAAGAGCTATGAATCGGTATTCGGCGAGGGCGAATTCCCCAAACTTTTAAAACTCGGCGAAAACAAGAATTATATCAGAAAAGTTTTGGGCGATACCGTGCTCCTGACTGCGGACAACACCCGCGATAAATTCGAATATAAAGAAATCAAAAAAATCCCCGACGGGCACAGATATTTCGAATACCAGAATTATATGTCGGGCGACCCCGAAAAGAATCCCTCCCACCTCGTCATTTCTAAGGCGATTGAAAAGTTGGGAAAAGACTTCCGCTACCAGGACAGCGAACACCCTGTAAAAGAATTGAGAAACAGGGAAAACGACAACGTAAAAATTTCGAGAACGAAGTAAACGCTTTGTCACAAAAACAAATCTCCCGGCTGATTGTCCGGGAGATTTTATTTTATGTTTCTTTTTTACGCTTTATTATGCGGCACTTTGGATTTTTTATTTTCTTTAATTCTTTTTTTATCGGCTTTCACAAACTTTTTAAGTTCTTCAAAGGTCTTTTTTTCGCCCTCATCCCTTAAAAGCGTTAAAAAATATCTCAAATCTTCGCACGTTTCGGGGTGCATGGATTGCATGTCGGTGCGGCTTGAAAAGTATTCCAAAGGGCTTGCTTCGGTATATTTGTCCTTTAAATAAATCTTGCTTGCCGCTACCCTGTCGCAAACCATTTCGGCAAAGTACTTTGCGGGCATTTTTACGTACACCTTTCTGCCGTCGGCATAATCCGTCCAGTATTCGAAATGGTGCTTGTTCCTGCCCTTATGGTGGAGCCATGCCGCAGAATACCCCAACACTTCCCTCTCTTTTGCCTGCGGGCTGCGGAAGCCCTGATAGTACTTTACCCCGGGGAAAAATTCTGCGGGGGAATACTTAGACATATCGTGAAAAAGCCCCTGTTTTATAAGCCCCGCTTTAAAACAGAGTTTTCGTACTTCCCGCCTGTGTTTTCTTACAGTTTTTAAATGCCCGAAAAACTTCATACAGAATAAAAAGGGCGATTTGCTCGCCCTTAAATTTACATATCCAAAACTACCGAAACAGGTCCGTCGTTGAACTGCTGTATATGCATGTGCGCACCGAAAACGCCGAGTTTTACCGTAATCCCGTAACCGCGCAACTTTTCGGCTGTGTATTCATACAGGAATTTGGCGCGTTCGGGTTTTTCGGCGTTTGAAAAGTCGGGGCGGTTGCCGCGGGTGCAATCCCCCAAAAGGGTAAACTGCGAGACAAGAAGAATCTGCCCGCCCACGTCTTTGACGGACAAATTCATCTTTCCGTTTCCGTCGGCGAATATGCGGAGATTGGCTATCTTTTTGGCAATAGCCTCCGCCTGCGCTTCGGTATCCCCCGTCTTTACGCCGAAAAATACCGCAAGCCCGAAGTCGATTTCGGAAACAAGCTTCCCGTCCACCGACAGCGCGGTTTTCCCCACGCGTTGTACAACGGCTTTCATTTTAAATTATTTGCCGACCCTTGACATGTATTCGCCCGTGCGGGTATCGATACGGATAGTTTCGCCCTCTTCGACGAACATGGGCACCTGAATGGTCGCGCCCGTCTCCACAACAGCGTTCTTCATAACGTTGGTCGCAGTGCTGCCGCGCACACCCGGCTCGCACTCAACAATTTTAAGCTCTACAAAGTTTTCGGGTTCAACCGAGAAGGCAACGCCGTTAAGGGATTTTACCGTTACAATGTCGTTTTCCTTGATATATTTAAGCGCTTCTTCCACCTGGTCGTGGTTTAAAGTGATTATATCAAAAGTGTCGGGATCCATAAAGTTGTAGAACTCGCCGTCGAAATAGGAATAAGTCATTTTCCTCGTTTCTACCTGCGCCGTTTCGAGCTTTGCGGTAGGGTTGAAAGTTATATCCGAAAGAACTTGTCCCGTAACCACGTTTTTAAGCGTCGTCCTTACGAACGCGGCGCCCTTGCCGGGTTTTACGTGCTGGAATTCGGTGACGGTATAAACGCCCTTGCCGTTATACTCGAAAGTTGTGCCCTTTCTGATGTCGCCTGCTAAAATCGATGCCATATTATATTCTCCTTAATTAAAACTCAGATTATAGTCAATTTTTTATCGGAATCGGTCAAACTCAATACTTTCCCGCCTTTAAGCGTTACGGTATCCTCTATTCTTATGCCGAATTTCCCCTCGAAGTATACGCCCGGTTCGTCCGAAAATACCATATTTTCTTTAAGAATATCCGAGCTGCGGGGCGAAAGCATGGGATGCTCGTGTACGTTTATGCCGATACCGTGTCCCAAAGAGTGTGTGAAAAATTTATCGAGCCCGTAACCGCGCAAAACGCTTCTTGCATACTCGTCCGCCTCTTTTCCCGTCTCGCCGCCTTTTATCTTTTCCTTTGCGGCATAGTGCGCTTCGAGTACTTTTTTGTATGTTTCCTTAAACTCTCCGTGCTTTTTGTCGTCGCCGAAAAGGAAAGTGCGTGTGCAATCCGAACAGTATCCGCCGTATTTGCAACCGAAATCTATGAGTATTATGTCGCCGAATTTAAGCTTTGTCAAGCCCGTTTCGTGATGTGGAACGCTTGAATTGGCTTCAAACCCCACTATCGATTCAAAACTCGTGCCGCTCGCGCCGAAAGACCTCATGAGGTATTCGAGCTCCGCCGCAACGTCGTTTTCGGTCATGCCCTCTTTTATCCGCGAAAGAAGTTTTACATAGGCTTTGTCGGTTATTTCGCAGGCTTTTTTGATATTTTCTATTTCATAATCCTGCTTAATTGCCATTGCCCCGGTAAAGGCGGGCATGCTGTCTACTATTTTAAGATTGTATCCCGAAAGTTTTAAATAATCGGGATAGAGCGTCTTGTCGAGGGGAACAGCCACTTCTTTGTACGGCTTTAAAATTTCTTCGAGCGAGCCGCCGAAAAGCTTTACCTCGATGCCCGTACCCTTCAGCGCCGCCGTAGCGCCCTCGATATAGCGGGGATCGGTATAAAACGTGGTGCCGTTTTTATCGCTAAGTACATAGCCGAAGGAGGTTGCAAAACCCGTAAGATATTGCCTTAAATCGTATTGCGAAGTGAGCACGGCTTCCGCGCCGACCGCCTCGTATATCTTTTTTGCATTATTTGTGTTCATAATTCTCCTATATTTTACCAAAAAAAATTTCAGGTGTCAACACTATTATATATACGTTTCATTTCCGCGGCGTCCTCAGCCTGCGTACCCGCCGATTCGCAGATTATGTAAGGTTCGA
Organism: uncultured Clostridia bacterium; assembly: GCA_947625245.1. Lineage (GTDB taxonomy): Bacteria > Bacillota > Clostridia > Christensenellales > Borkfalkiaceae > Coproplasma. The sequence continues at coordinate 44,481 of CANQNO010000003.1, read as the reverse complement.
GTTTCAGTTCTTTTAACGCTTCGGAAAGCGGCTCAAACTCCGGTCCGTAAACGTCGTCGGCGAAGGTAAGATGCTTTATTTCCCCTTTTCCGCCGTACATTATCTTTGAAAAATGCACGTGAAAATTTTTTATCCTTTCATATCCCAGTTCGGAAATCATATATTCAAGCCGCTCTTTGTAGTCTTTTACGGTCTTTAAACTGCCCTGTTCGCGCGCGTTGATATGCCCGAAGTCCACAGCCGGCAAAAAACATTTGTCGGTTTTGCATAATTCCACAATTTCTTCGAGGGTGCCTATCTGCGCAAATTTGCCCATGGTTTCGGGGCAGAATTTTACATCTTCGAGCCCGTTCAGATAAATATAGTCGCGCAAAACTTTAAGCCTTTCCGCTGTCAGCCTTACGGCGTCCTCTCGGGCAGCTTTCCCCTGCGCCGCGGGGTGAAACACCACGCGTTCCCCGCCCATGAGTTTAAGCGTTTTAGCGCTTGAAAGCACATAGCCGTAAGATTTTTGCGCCGCTTCGTCTTCGGGATTGGCAAAATTTATAAAATAAGGAGCGTGAACGCTAATTTCCACACCGGAATCTTTAAACGCTTCGCCTATTTCAACCGCCTTGCCCTCCGAAAGGTTCACGCCCCTGCCGAAAGAATATTCGTAACAATCCAGCCCGAGAGAACGGCAAAACTCCGCCGCCTCTGCCGTATGTTTATAACCCGCCGCAAAAAAGGCATCGCAATTCCCGCTCGGTCCGAATTTTATCATACGATGCCTCCGCTTTGGCAGCTCTTTTCAAACAGCGCTTTCGCCTCTTCCAGATCTTTGGCGAGGCGGGCTGCGAGATCTTCAGCCGAATCGAATTTATGTATTTCGCGGAGATATGAAATAAACTCCACCGTAACTTCTTCGCCGTAATTTTCACCTTCGTATCCATCGAGGAAAACTTCCAGAACGGGCTTGTCCTCGCCGAACGTGGGGCGCGGACCGTAATTTGCCATCCCGCCGTAACGCACTCCGTTTATTGTGCACGACACGGCATAAACGCCCTGCTTTACTTCTACTTTGTCCTCGGGATAAACTACGTTCATTGTGGGAAAGCCCAAAATCTTTTTCCCGCGCTTTGCGCCGTCGGCTACCGTGCCCGTCACCGAATAATTGCGGGTCAACAGCCCGTTCGCACCCTCTATGTCGCCGCTTTCGAGCATGGACTTAATGAGCGACGAACTTATTTTTTGGTCGTTGAAACTTATATCCTTTACGGGAAGATACCAAACTCCGTTATCCTCGTCCTCGGCAAAACTTTTTAAGGTGGAAACCTTGCCTTTCGCACCCGCGCCGAAGCGGAAATCGCTTCCGCTCATTAATCCCTTTATGTTTATCTTCTCGTCTATGTTTTTTATAAATTCCGCCGCGGGAGTGTTTTTCAACTGCTCGTCGTAATGTATTTTAAGCACGAATTTGACGTTGAATTCTTCAAGAAGGCGCAATCTCTCCGCGAAAGTGTATAAGAGCCTGCCGCCCTTGCCGTTTTCGAACATCATTACGCCGAGGTCGAGCCCGTTTATTTTGGCTTTAAGTTTTGCCTTTTTTAAAAGCTCCACATGCCCCGCATGCAAACCGTCAAAACAGCCCAAAACAAGCAACGAAGGAAATTCGTATTCGTCAACGTTATAGTTTACAATTTCTAACATAACTTGGTAACTACCTTTAAAAAACCGTGCCCGGCTTCGGCAAGTCCGTAAAACAAGCCGTCCGCAGTATAAATTTTATATTTCCCGTCTGCAAGACCGCACCCGACCGAAAGTCCGTTGAAAAGTTTTTTCGCCTCTGCGGCGTCGGGATATACGCTCTTAAAATCCAACAAGTTTTCTGTAGGAATTATATGATTTTTTATGTTTGATGGATCGAGATCTTCGGTTTTTACGGCGGTTTCCAACCTGAAAGGACCGCTCGCCGTGCGCACAAGCCCGCTCATATAGGCAAAAGTGCCCAACTTTGCGGCGATATCCCGTGCAAGCGCACGGATATATGTCCCTCCGCCGCACACTATTTCAAACTCGAATTCGTTTGCGCAAACCTGTCTTTTGAGTTCTATAGAATAAATTTTGACCTTTTTTGGAGGGAGTTCGAATTCCACGCCCTCTCGTGCGAGCATGTACCCGCGCCTGCCGTTCACGTTTTTTGCGCTGAAACGGGGCGGGATTTGTTCGATTTCACCGACGAAACAGTCAAGCACGCCCTTTATTTCGGCGGCTGTCGGCACTCTACCCCCGTTGTTTATAATTTGCCCCGTTGAATCGAGAGTGTCGCGCTCTTCGCCGAAGGCGAAAATCCCCGTGTATGTTTTGGTCTTGCCGAGAAAATATTCAAAAAGCCTTGCCGCGTTGCCTATGGCTACCGGCAAAACACCCGACGCCATGGGGTCTAGAGTGCCCATATGCCCGCATGGCGCGCCCGCAATGCGCTTTATTTTGTTTACTTCCTGCGCAGAGGTGACCCCCGGCGCCTTGTTAACGTTTATAAAACCCGTCATATAATCTTGGAAAAGGCGAAAATCAGCTTTTCTTTGACCTCTTCGAGGGAGCCTATCAACTTACAGCCGCTTGCGAACTTGTGCCCGCCGCCGCCGAACGAGACGGCGACAGAATTTACGTTTATATTGCCCTTGCTCCTGAGCGACGCCTTGTATTGGTTTTCCTTATATTCGAGAAAGGATACCGAAACTTCAACTCCGTCGATAGTCAAAGGAAAATCCACAAAGCCTTCGGTAAGGCTTTTATCCGCGCCGCACTCTTCCACGTCTTTGTCGGTAATCACCAGATATGCGAGTTTATCGTCAAGGGCAAACCCGATATTCTTTATGACCCTGCCGTATAAAAGCGCGCGCGCCTTTGTCTGCCTGCGGAACATATTGTAAATTATAAGGCTTACGTCCGCCCCTTTCGAACGCAAAAACGCAGCAATCTTAAAGGTGTTTTCGCTAACGTCCTGATGCGCGAAATTTCCGCTGTCGGTTATAAGTCCCAACATAAGAAGATTTGCTATTTCTTCGGTAATTTCATAACCAGAAGAAACCAGAAATTCAGTCATGATTTCGCAGGTAGCGGGGCACTCTTTTATGTAATTGAGACTTGCATAGCCCTCGTTTGTGATATGGTGGTCAAAATTTATAGTGGGCTTTTTGAATTTTTTATACTTTTTGGAAAACAGCCCCATGCGCGCGGTATCGGCGCAGTCCACAGTTACTATCGTATCGTAATCCGTGTCCGGCAGTTCGTTTATTACCCTGTCGAACGAGGGATTGTATTTGAATTTTTCGGGAGGAGCATCCATGCAGCACATGTACGCCTTTTTGCCCGCGTTTTCAAGCGCAACGCAAAGCGCCACGCCGCTCCCCAAAGCGTCGCCGTCGGGGCGGGTGTGGCAAATTACGACTATATTTTGGGCATCGGACAATACCGCATTGATCTCTTCAAATGAATTATTCATCTTTTTTATCTTCGCACGGGACGTCGAGGTCTGATAAAATTTTATCAATTTTTTCGCCGTACTGCATACTTTCGTCCTTTAAAAAGCGCAATTCGGGCATCGTCCTTATGTGCATCACTTTAGAAAGTTCAAAGCGTATGAAACCCGCATTTTCCTTTATGACTTCGAACGAGCGGTTTGCCCGCTCTTTGTCCGCGTCGTAAATGCTTATATAGATTCTCGCGCTCTTCAAATCGGGAGCGACGTCCGCGGACGTCACGCTTATAATTGCGGAAAGCCCGGGGAACTTAGCCCTGAGCTTTTCCGAAATAATGCCGTAAATTTCTTTTTGAAATTCACCGGCAAGACGTTGTTCTCTTATACCTCTCATGGTTATACCGCTGCTATCTGTTCAATTAAATAGCACTCTATTATATCGCCTATCTTTATGTCGTTGAATCCCTCTATAGCGCAACCGCACTCAAAGCCGGCCGCCACTTCTTTTACGTCGTCTTTAAAGCGTTTAAGCTGCTTTACGTTGCCTTCGACTATGAGGATATCGTCGCGGTATATGCGCAACTTGCCGCCTCGCACGATTTTGCCGTCGAGAACGTAACAACCCGCAATATTCCCGACGCCCGTAATTTTGAAAGTTTGGCGCACTTCGCACTTGCCCAGCATAATTTCCTGATATTTAGGCGAAAGCATGCCCTTTAATGCGGCTTCTATGTCGTCGAGCAAATCGTATATTATGCGATATGTTCTTACGTCCACCTTGCTTCTTTCGGCAAGCGCCTTTGCTTTTGCGTCGGGGCGCACGTTAAAGCCCAAAATTATCGCGCCCGAAGATTCCGCCAGCATTACGTCCGATTCGGTAACCGCGCCCGCGCCGGCGTGTATGACTTTTACCTGCACTTCCTCGTTGGAAAGCTTTAATACGGACTGCTTAATGGCTTCAACCGAACCCTGTACGTCGCACTTTATAATGAGATTGAGAGTTTTCATATTGCCTTCGGCAATATTTTTGAACACATCCTCGAGCGAAACTTTGGACGCGGTCTTGATTATGGATTCGCTCTCCTTGCGCTTTCTTTCGTCCATAACCTGTTTCATCAGCGATTGCGAAACGGCAAATATGGAATCTCCCGAATTGGGCACGGCTTCGAGACCGAGTACGTTTACCGCCATTGACGGACCGGCTTCTTTAACGTTTTTGCCCTTGTCGTCTATCATGGCGCGGATCCTGCCCGTAACTGTGCCCGAAATAACGTTGTCGCCTATGCGCAACGTGCCGTTTTGCACAAGAACGGTGGCAACAGGTCCTTTGCCCTTGTCGAGACGGGCTTCTATGATGATCCCTCTCGCTTCGCGCGCGGGATTTGCAAGAAGTTCTTTCATTTCAGCGGTGAGGATAAGGCTTTCCAAAAGGTTGTCTATGCCCTCGCCCGTTTTGCAGGATATGGGGCAGAATATGGTATCGCCGCCCCACTCTTCGGGCACAAGTCCCTGGTTTACAAGTCCCTGCTTAACTTTTTCAATGTTTGCGCCCGCTTTATCTATCTTGTTTATAGCAACTATTATGCTTACGCCCGCGGCTTTTGCATGGTTTATCGCCTCAATGGTCTGCGGCATTACGCCGTCGTCCGCGGCTACAACCAAAATTACGATGTCGGTAACCTGTGCGCCCCTTGCGCGCATTGCGGTAAACGCCTCGTGCCCCGGTGTGTCGATAAAGGTAATGCCTTTGCCGTTGACCGTCACGGAATACGCGCCGATATGCTGGGTAATTCCGCCCGCTTCGCCGGCGGCGACTTTGGTGTTTCTTATATAATCCAAAAGGGAAGTCTTGCCGTGGTCAACGTGCCCCATAACCGTAACTACGGGAGCGCGCGGCACAAGGCTTTCGATTTCCTCAACTGTATCCGCCTGTTGCTCGAAAAGCACTTCTTCCGCGGTCTTTTCGGGCTTGTATTCAAGCTCTATACCGAGCCCTGCGGCTACAAGCGCGGCGGTGTCGTAGTCTATAGACTCGTTCACCGTCTTCATTATTCCCTCTTTGAAAAGGCGTTTTGTGATTTCCACTGCGGAAATGCCGAGCTTTTCCGACAAAATCTTTAAAGGAATTTCGTCGGTGGTTACAACCGCCTTTTCGATTTTTATGGTCTGAGCGCTCTGTTTGCCCTTTTCCTTTTTGACGCGGAGCTTTCTGTAACCGCTCTTGTTCTCGTCAAAATCTTCTATGCTTGCGCCCTGTTGTTTTTGGAGAGCGCGTTTGGAAGGAGCGCGGCGTTCCTTTTCGACATAAGTTTTATCGAACCCCTTCTTTTTGTCGGGTCCGAAATTCTTTTTGGGCGTCTGGGGAGCCAAAGGCGCGGCAGGCGGTACGCTTGCGCCGAATTTGGGCGTTTGCGGGCGGTTGCCGAAAGGCGGTCTGTCCTGCGCTCCCCGCTGACCGTTCACCGTAGGACGTCTGTCCGCGGAGTTGAAAGGCGCAGCGCCCTTTCTGTCGCCGCGGGGTGGTCTTTGGTCGCGGTTGATAAATGTCTTGTTGCCGTCGCGGAGTCTCGTATCGCCGTAAGGTTTACGTTCTCCCGATTTAGGCACGAATTGATTTGTTCTTTCGGGTCTTGTAGAAGGACCTATCTCATAAACCACGCGTTCGGGCTTTTTTTCGGGCTTAGGCACCGGTTTTTCCGCAGGCTCTTGCACGGAGGGCTTTGCCTCGGGCTTAGGCTGTTCTGGTTGTTCCGCGCTGTGTTGCGCGGCAAGCTTTTCGGCTTCTTCCGCCGCGGCTTTTTCGGCGATAACCCTTTCTTCTTCGAGTTTCGCCTGAACTTTCGCGGCTTCGGCGTCGTTTAATTTTTTAAGAATTTCCGCCGCCTTCTTTTCCGCCGCGCTTATTTTTTTGGAAAGCTCCGCAACCGCGCCGCTGGATAAAATTTTTACGATATTTTCTATATTCTCGTATTTTGCCATATATAATCAAGTGCCTCCGGCATATATTTCGTAATCGCTGTCCGTATTTTCGGTGATGGCTTTTGCAAGCCCCCTGTCCCGCACGGCGGCGATTTTGCACCCCGCCCTATTGACAATTCTTTCAAAGTCGCCATGACATATCAACAGAGGACATTTGTGCCTGTTTTTGAATTTGACGGCAAGCTTCCGGGTGTTTTGCGCCGCGTCCGCGCTTAGCAATATCAGATACACATCGCTCTTTAGCGTGTCCACCGCGCCCGAACCGAAAGTTATTTTTCCCGACTTTATGCAAAAGCCTATATAGGTTTCAACCTTGCTTTTTGCCAAAGCATTCCTCCTCGACGGCGGCATAGACCGTGTCGTCAACGGCACAGGAAAATACCTTGTTCAAAATCCTGTTCTTTTTAAGTTTTTTTACGCATTCCGCATTGTTGCAGACATATGCGCCCCGCCCCGGAGCCTTAAACGAAAAATCTATAAAGATTTTGCCGTCGGCATTTTTTACGACGCGCAACATCTCACGCTTTTCTTTAAGCTCCCTGCAAGCGACGCACTGCCTTAACGGAATTTTTTTATTCGGCATTGTCCTTTTCTTCCGTTTCGGTATCTATTCCCAATTTTTGCGCCGCCGAAAGGCTTTTTACGTCGATTTTCCAGCCCGTCAACCTCACGGCGAGGCGGGCGTTCTGACCGTCTTTGCCTATCGCGAGCGAAAGCTTGTCGTCCGGCACAACAGCCATAGCCGTCTTTTCGCCTTCGAGCTGGGTTACGGAAATGACCTTTGCGGGCGAAAGAGCTTTGGCGATAAATTCAAGCGGGTTTTCGCTCCAGGGAATTATATCTATTTTTTCGCCGTGCAGCTCTTCCACTACCGCGTTTACGCGCGCGCCCTTGTTGCCCACGCATGCGCCGATGGCGTCCACTCTTTCGTCCTCGGAGTAGATAGCCATTTTGGTGCGGGCGCCGGCTTCTCTGCTCAATTCCTTAATTACTACCGTTCCCTGCTTTATTTCGGGAACCTCTTCCTCGAACAGCTTTCTAACAAGCCCGGGAGCCGAACGGCTGACGAGCACCTGCGCGCCGCGGTAACCGTTTTTTACCCTCTTTACAAATACTTTGATTTTGTCGTTTACGTTGTATTTTTCGCCCGGAACCTGGTCGCCGGGAAGCATTAGCCCCTCAACCTGTCCTTTACCCAATTCGACGTATACGTTTTTGGCGTCGATTTTGCGGATAACGCCTACAAGGAGTTCGCCCTCTTTATCGGAAAACTCATTTAAAGCGGCGTCACGTTCGGTTTCGTGAATCTTTTGAAGAATAACCTGTTTTGCGGTCTGCGCGGCTATGCGGCTGAAATTTTCGGGCACGAACTTTTCGTATACCGTGTCACCCGCCTTATAGCTCTTTTTGATTTTCCGCGCGTCTTCCACCGAAATTTCGGTGTCGGGGTTTTCCACTTCTTCCACGACGTTTCTCACTATAAAGAAATCTATCGTGCCCTTTTCGGGGTTGAGGCGGATATCGACCTGACCCGTTTCACCCGCAAACTGCTTTTTGCATGCCGAAACGAGCGCGTTTTTCAACGCTTCCAAAAAAACTTCCTGCGATATTCCCTTTTCTTTTTCAAGGTCTGCAAGCGCGGGGAAAAAATCTTTTTCTATTTCTTTTTTAGTCATTTTTATTCTCCTGCCGATTATCGGGCTTTTATTCAAATTTGATGGCTTTGTTTATTTTTGCTATTTTGTTGAGAGGAATTTTCTGCTCTTCCGCTTCCGTCTTTACGGTCACACTGTTTTTGTCGTATGCCGTAAGAAAGCCTTCGAGATATTTTTTGCCTTTGAGAGGGGCGTAGAGTTTTATTTCGACTTCTTTGCCCATGTTCCGCTCGAAGTCCCTTTCGGTTTTGAACGGTCTGTCGAGCCCCGGGCTGGAGACGTTAAGAGTATACGGCTTGTCGTAAGTGGGGTCGAGCTCGTCGATAGGTTCCATTATGGCGTTGTGAAATTTTTCGCAGGTGTCTAAATCCACGCCCTTTTCCGTTTCTATAAATACGGTAAGCGAGCATTGGCTGTCGTTCCACTCCACGTCGACAATCTCTATACCCATAGGCTCGGCTATGTTCTGCAAAAAAGTGCGGATTTCGGATATAGGCTTTACGTCCATTTAATTCCTCTAATACAAGTATTGAGTGCCCCGCAAGGCACTCAATCTTAACATTACTATTAAGGTCACGTTTATTTTAACACCAAACAAAACAAATTGCAACATTTTTAAGGCATTTTATCAAAGCCTTGGCAAAGTTTTTTTCATTTTTATAAGTTCTATGAACACTTTTGCGGTTGCAAGGGCGTCATCCGTCGCCCTGTGATGGTTGAAAGTTATGTTGAATTTATCAGCGACGGTATTCAGCTTGTAGTTTGACAAAAACAGTAATTCCTGCGCCAAAGGAAAGGTATCTATGATTTTTCTTTCAAGATTATAGCCCGACTTGCCGCAATAGTAATCGACGAATTTGTAGTCGAAGTTTACAATATTGTGCCCGACGAGGATACTGCCGTAACAGAATTTATAAAAGTCGGGCATGACTTCTTCGCAGGTGGGCGCGTCTTTCAGCATTTCTTCGCTTATCCCCGTAAGTTTTACTATTTCCTGCGAGAGCTTGCGTTGCGGGTTTACAAAAGTGGAAAAACACTGCGTAATTTCTCCGTTTTCCACTTTGTACGCGCCGATTTCGATTATCCTGTCCATATTTCCCGAAGCGGGGGAAGAATTCAAGCCCGTCGTTTCGAGGTCGAACACGACGAAAGTATTGCTTTTGAGACAGTCGGGAATAATCGCTTTGGTAAATATATCTGTCTGTTCGATATCCGTGAAAGGGTGCGGAAATACGTGGTGATAGTTAAGCGGAACGGGTTTGGAAGCTCTTTTTACGGGCGCGAAACCCTTTGGAGTTCTTCCGTAATCTATGAATTTGGCAGTAAACCGCAAGTTGCCTTTAAAATCCTCGTTTACGCCCGTCAAAACTATGCTGTCGCCCGGTTTTAACGACTTAATTTTATCGTAACTCTTCTGCCTGATAAAATACGTGGCGGTCACGTAAGCGGTGGTATCTGAAACAACCAAATTGAGATAGGTCTTTTCCGCACCGCTCTTGTTTGTGTAGGTTCTTTCGCGGATATCCTCTATCGTGCCGCACAATACCACTTCCTGCGCAGCAAAATTCAAGTCCGCCATGTATACCGCGGAAGTCTGTTTTTTTGTTCCTTCCAAAAATTCAAACTCTTCGATGGGAAAGCTTCTTACGGGGATTATGAATTCGGGCTCGTCGGGCTTTTCCTCAACCTTAAGATCTTCGCAGGACGAAGAAAATACACATTCGCCCTCAAAATTGCCGCAAAAACTTTTTTTAAGAATATCGTCTATTTTTTCGCAGATGCCGCCCGCAGAGCGCATGAAAGGCAATACGCATACCTTGTACTTGAAGCCGTTATCGGTCTTTTCCACGCTTATGTCATCCTCTTTCAGCGAAGATGCTACGGCAACGAAATTAAGGCGTATGATTTCGGCTATTTTGTCTTTTATCATTTCGCAATCGGGCGAAAGTTTGGAAATGGTTACGGCGCAACTGAAATAGCCGGGTACGAAAGGCTTTAAAGCGCGCGCCGCGCTCTGAACGTCGGCGTCCGTAAAAGTGCAATCCGTAATAAGGTTCACTTCGGCTTTGCGGATCTTTCCGTCAACCGTGACCGAACGCAGAATTGCGTTTTTTAAATTGTCGGACGAGGCGCGCACCGCCTCCACTACGTCAACGTTCATCTGTAAGTTTGTCGATCTCCTTGAAGAATTGTTCTTCAGCCGAGGACATGGACACCTTTTTTATAATCTCCCCGCCTTTGAATATCAGGCAGTACCCGTCTCCGCCGGCTATGCCCAAATCGCAGTCTTTCGCCTCGCCCGGTCCGTTGACGACGCAACCCATTACGGCAATTTTAAGTTTTTTGCGGCAATGCTCCACATGCGCGCTCACCTTTTGGGCAAGTTCCATGGAATTCCAGCGGCACCTGCCGCACGTGGGGCAGGATATCACGTCCACAAAATTTTTATCCGCGCCTACGGCATGCAGGATATCGCGCGCGGCTTTCACTTCCTTTACGGGATCGCCCGTAACGGATACCCGCAACGTATCGCCTATGCCGTCGATAAGAAGCGAACCCAGCGCCGCAGCCGACTTGATTACCGCCATGCGCTCCGTGCCCGCTTCGGTAACCCCTATGTGCAGGGGATAATCCGTGCGCGAAGAAAGCAGCCTGTACGCCTTTACGGTCAAAGGCACGTCGGACGCCTTTACGGAAACCGCAATGTCGCTAACACCGTATTTTTCGAGCGTAGAGACGCTCTTCAACGCGCTCTCTACCAAAGCGTATTCGTTTTTTCCGTATTTTTCAAAAAATTCCTTTTCGACGCTCCCGGTGTTTGCGCCCACGCGTACAGGAATTTTATGAGCTTTTATACAGTCGGCAACAAGCTTTATCTCTTTTTCGCCGCCTATATTGCCGGGATTTATGCGCACCTTGTCGCAACCGTTTTCGATAGCGGCTACCGCGAGCCGCGCGGAAAAATGTATATCCGCCACAAGCGGGATATGTATTTGTCTTTTTATTTCGGCGATAGCCGCGGCGTCCTTTTCGTCTAAAACGGAAACGCGGACGATTTCGCACCCCGCCTCTTCCAGCCGCTTGATCTGCGCCACGACGGAGCCGACTTCGGACGTACGCACAGTGCACATGGATTGAATTTTTACGGTTTCGCCGCCACCGATATAAACGTCGCCGATTTTTATTTTTTTGGTGTTTTTTGACATATGATTTTAAAGCAGACAGTGAAATTCACTGTCTGCAACGTTTTATTTTTTGCTCTCCATCATTTTTTGGAGTTCTTCCATAAAGCTTGTGATGTCTTTGAAAGAACGGTATACGCTCGCATAGCGCACATATGCCACTTCGTCCACCTTTTTAAGCTCCTCCATTACCATTTCCCCTATGACTTTGGAAGAGATTTCCTGTTCCATAGAGTTATATACTTTTTTGGTGACGGCGGACACTATTTCGTCTATCGAAGTGAGCGAAACGGGCCGCTTTTCACAGGACTTTATTATGCCGTTTTTGATTTTTTGAGGATCGAAAGCCTGCCTTAACCCGCTGGATTTAATTACGAGAACGGGGGTATCCTCAATAGTCTCGTAAGTTGTGAAGCGCTTGCCGCAGTTCACACATTCGCGGCGGCGGCGAATTGTTCTGCCCTCGTCCGCCGAACGGCTGTCTATAACTTTGCTGTCCTCGCACCCGCAATACATACATCTCATAAATTCACCTCTTCAACCTTTTTCCCGGCCGGAATTATTTGAAATATTTTACACCGCTTTCGAATATTTTCATATCGAAATTGCCGTCATAATTTTTATAAAGATTTTCGCCCATTCTTTCGGCGTGACCCATTTTACCGAAAATTCTGCCGTCGGGAGAGGTTATGCCCTCTATCGCCCACATGCTTCCGTTGGGATTATACGGGCTTTCCATAGTGGGCGCACCCTTTAAATCGACATACTGCGTTGCAATCTGCCCGTTCTTTTTCATGAGTTCGAGCTCTTTTACGGGCGCCACTATCTTGCCCTCGCCGTGCGATACGGGAACGGCGTAAACTTCGCCGACTTTGCAAGCCGAAAGCCACGGGCTCTTTACCGAAGCCACGCGGATATTTGCGATTGTGGAAATGTGTCTTGATATATTGTTGTAGGTAAGCGTGGGCGAGTTTTCGGTAAGCGGGCACACTTTGCCGTAAGGCACGAGCCCCAATTTAATTAACGCCTGAAAACCGTTGCAGATACCGAGGACAAGCCCTCCGCGCTTATTTAAAAGCTTCATGATCTCTTCGGACACGGCAGGGTTTTTAAAGGTCGTAGCAATGAATTTGCCCGAACCGTCAGGCTCGTCGCCGCCCGAAAAGCCGCCCGGGAAAGCGATTATGTTCGCCTTTCCTATAGCTTTTATTATGGCTTTTACGCTCTCTTCAATGTCCGAAGGAGTGCGGTTTTTAATTACGAGAATTTCGGTCTCCGCCCCCGCCCTGTCAAAGGCGCGCGCCGTATCGAGCTCGCAGTTCGTGCCCGGAAAAGCGGGGATAAATACGCGGGGCTTTGCCGTCTTTACGGAAATTCCCGTATATTTTCCCGCATCTGCGAAGTCGCAACAGGGAACTTCACCGTCTGCGGGCGCGGTAGCGGGGAATACTCCGTCCAGCCGCGACGTATACGCCGAAAGCGCTTCGGAATACGGTATACTCTCGCCGCCGAGGGTAAAGCCGCCCTCTTTGGTCTCGCCTATTTTTATGTAATCGGCGCCGAGTTTTTCTATATCTTCTGCGCAAACTATTATTTCGCCGTAATGCTCTGCAAATATTGTTCCGTAATCCGCCGTAAATTCAAATCCCAAACCGTTGCCGAAACAAGATTTTGCAACCGCCGCAAAAATTCCGCCCTTTTCGGCAACAGTGGCAAAAGTTATGTTGCCGCTTGAAATATTTTTGTTTACCGCTTCATACAGTTTTTTGAGATAGCCGAAATCGGGAATAAAATACTTATCCTTTTTGACGGGCAAGAAATACAACTTCTGCCCCTTTTGCGTAAGCACGTTGGTTATAAGCCGCGAAGCTTTGGAAGGCGCAAGCGCAAAGGAAATCAGTGTGGGCGGCACGTCAATGTCCTCAAAGCTTCCGCTCATGCTGTCCTTGCCCCCTATTGCGCCCAAATCAAGCCCGATTTGCGCGTACAATGCGCCCAAAAGCGCCGAAAGAGGTACTCCCCAGCGCCTTTTATCCTCGCGCAGTTTCATAAAGAATTCCTGCAACGACAGGCGTATATCCTTATAATCAGCGCCCGCCACAACTATTTTGGACACCGAAGCGACTATGGAATAAACCGCACCCGTAAAAGGTGCGCCCGCCATGAGGTCGGGGTTGTACCCGTAAGCCGAAACCGTGCAATCGTCCGTCTCTCCGCCCATGAGCTTTGCCGCCATGGCGATTACGGGCGTCATCTGGTATTTTCCGCCGAAAGGCATATACACGGACTTTGCGCCTATAGTGGAATCGAACATTTCGGCAAGTCCTTTTTTGGAACAAACGTTAAGGCAGGAAAGAGTTTCGCGCGCGGCGGCTGCAAACGGTTTTTTTGAGGGAGCGCCGAAAAATTTTGTAGTATTTTCCGCTATAAGGGCGTCCGTCTCCTGTTTTACCCCGTTCGTATCCAAAAAATCACGCGAAATATCCACTATCGCCTTGCCGCGGTGGAACATTTTCATCCTTCTGTCGCCCGTGACAACCGCAACGGGCGTCGCCGCAAGATTTTCCGCGGCGGCAAGCGCTATGAATTTATCGACGTTCCGGCGCGATACTACCACCGCCATTCTCTCCTGTGATTCGGAGATGGCAAGTTCGGTGCCCGAAAGCCCTTCGTACTTTTTGGGAACGCGGTCGAGATAAATTTCAAGCCCGTCGGCAAGTTCGCCTATCGCCACGGACACGCCGCCCGCGCCGAAGTCGTTGCACTTTTTTATCATTGTGGTTGCAGCCTTGTTTAAAAACAGGCGTTGGAGTTTTCGTTCCGTGAGAGCGTTGCCCTTTTGGACTTCCGCCCCGCAGGTCTGCACCGATTTTTTGTCGTGGGCTTTGGACGAGCCTGTCGCGCCGCCGCAACCGTCCCTGCCCGTTTCGCCGCCCAAAAGAATAACGACGTCGCCTTCGGCGGGCTTTTCGCGGTAAATCATGCAGGACTTCGCGCCGCCCACCACAAAACCCGTTTCGAGTCTCTTAGCCTTATAGCCGGGGTGGTATACTTCCTCTACCTGACCCGTGGCAAGACCTATCTGGTTGCCGTAAGAAGAAAATCCCGCCGCAGCCGTCTTTGTGATTATGCGCTGCGGCAATTTGCCCGCAAGAGTGTTTTCTATGGGTTCGGTCGGATCCGCGCAACCCGTGACGCGCATAGACTGCAAAACGTACGTCCTGCCCGAAAGCGGGTCGCGTATGGCGCCGCCCAAACAGGTCGCCGCGCCGCCGAAAGGTTCTATTTCGGTAGGGTGGTTGTGCGTTTCGTTTTTGAACATCACCGTGTATTTTTCGGGTTTCCCGTCCAGCACGGCGTCTATTTTAATGGAGCAGGCGTTTATCTCGTCCGACTCGTCGAGATTGGATAGCTTGCCCTCTTTTTTCAGTTTTTTTGCGGCGATCGTGGCTATATCCATAAAACAGGGATATTTTTCGGGGCGGTTTTTGTAGAGTTCTTCGAACAATTTAAGATATAAATCCCACGCTTCCGCAATCCGCTTGTTGTCGCCCGTAATCCCCACGTTTTTGAGCTCTGTGGAAAATGTGGTATGGCGGCAATGGTCGGACCAGTATGTATCTATTACTTTTATTTCGGTTTCGGTGGGGTTGCGCCCCTCTTTTTTGAAATAATCGCGCACGAACAGCAGATCCTCCACGGACATTGCCGTTCCCGTCTTTTTGTGATATTCCTTTATTTCGTCGGCGCCGAAATCAGTAAAGCCCTCTATTTCTTTCACGTCGGGGGCTTCCACCGTCTCATGTTTTAAAGAGATGGGCATGCTAAGCGGCACTTCTTCGCTTTCAACTGGGTTAATGAGGTGACGTTTTATTTTTTCGAGTTGCTCCTCGTTTACACCTTTTACGGCGTAAACTATCGCGCATTTTACAAGCGGCTTTTCCTTTTGGGTGAGAAGCTGTACGCACTGCGCCGCACTGTCCGCACGCTGGTCGTACTGCCCCGTGAGATACGCGGTTGCAAAGACACTGTAATCCGCGGGTAAATTTACCTCGCCGAAGTACACGTCGTCTACGGGAGGTTCAGAGAACACGCAGGGCACAGCCTCTTTGAATTCGCGTTCGGAGATACCGTCTACGTCGTAACGCAAAAGCCTGCGCACGTCCCCAACCTCGATTTTTAAGAGGTTGCGGATATCCGCCGCGATCTGTTTGGCATGTAAATTATTCTTTTTTTCAACAAAAACCCTGTAAATCATCTTTCAACCTTCACGATACTTTAAGCCTATGTCCTTGCGGTAAGCGATATTTTCCCATTTTATGTTTTCCGCCGCCGCGTACGCCTTTTTGCGGGCTTCTTCCAGAGTTTCCGCCCGTGCGGAAACGCCGATGACCCTGCCGCCGTTGGTGACGAGCTTACCGTCTTTTACAGCCGTTCCCGCATGGTAAAGCGTACAGTCGCCTATGTCGCCTATGGTAATTTCCTTGCCCTTAGCGTAACTTAGAGGATAACCGCCGCTTGCAAGCACAACGCATACGCATGCGCCGCTTTCCCACTCTATCTTTATATCCGAAAGCCTTCCGTCGGTTACGGCTTCAAAAATTTCCATCAAATCGGTTTTAAGCATTGGCAAAACAGCCTGCGTTTCGGGGTCGCCGAAGCGCGAATTGTATTCCACAACTCTCATTCCCTTATCCGTGCGCATCAGCCCGAAATAGAGACAGCCTTTAAATGTTCTGCCCTCGGCGTTCAGCGCGTTCATTGTGGGAACCATGATTTTTTGCATAACCTCGCGCTCCAGCTCTTCCGTCCAGAAAGGACAGGGCGAAAACGCACCCATGCCGCCCGTATTCAAACCCTTGTCGCCGTCGAGAGCGCGCTTGTGGTCGCATGCCGTTATCATGGGAACAATCGTCTTGCCGTCGGTGAACGCAAGAACGGAAACCTCCTCGCCGGGGGCGTATTTAAGCCCTTTCATGCACTCTTCTATGACAACGACGTTGCCGGCGGAACCGAAAGATTTGTCGAGCATTATTTCCTTTAAGCCCTCTTCGGCGCGTTTAAGCGTTTCGCAGACAAGTACGCCCTTGCCGAGAGCCAGCCCGTCAGCCTTTAAAACTATGGGCGCGCCCTTTTTGCGCACATACCCGAGCGCCTGTTCGTAGTCGTCGAAAATTTCGTACTCCGCCGTGGGAATATTGTATTTTTTCATAAGGCTTTTGGCATAAGCCTTGCTCGATTCGATTATCGCGGCGCGCTTATTGGGTCCGAAACAGCGCTTGCCTATACTTTCGAGCGCGTCCACAATGCCTACGGCGAGAGGGTCGTCGGGAGTAACGACATAATAGTCTATTTCGGGATGGGCAAAAGCAAATGCCTTTACCGCTTCCGCGTCCATATAGTCCACGTTCACGTTTTCGGCGATTTGCGCGGTGCCCGCGTTGCCTTTCATACAATACAATTTATCGACTTTGGGGCTCTTTTTAAGCGCCGTCAATATTGCGTGTTCCCTGCCGCCGTTGCCTATTACAAGTACGTTCATATTTTTCCCTGCGGGCTTATGCCCGGAATTTTTAATGCTTGAAATGTCTGTCGCCGACAAATACCATGGCGATGCCCGCCTCGTTGCAAGCCTCTACCGAAGCTTCGTCCTGAATAGAGCCGCCCGGCTGGATTATAGCCGTTATGCCCGCCTTTTTGCACTCTTCCACACAGTCGGGGAAAGGGAAAAAAGCGTCCGACGCCATAACCGAACCCTTTGCTTCCGCGCCCGCATGCGCAATTGCCTGCTGCGCCGCCCAGATGCGGTTGGTCTGACCCATCCCTATGCCCGTGGTTCTGCCCTGCTTGCAGATGACTATCGCATTTGATTTGGTGTGCTTTACGACTTTCCAGCCGAAGAGCAAAGCCTCGATTTCCTCTGCCGTAGGCGCGCGGTCGGTGACTACCCCCAAACCGTAAGTCTTGCGCTTTTTACCCGACGGGGCAACCGTCTCTTCGGTTTCGGCTTTCCTTTTAAACAGTTCCATATCCTCGCCGCGCAAAAGGCTTTCGTCGTACTGCTGGACGAGAAGTCCGCCGTACACCTTTTTCATATCGTATGCCGATTTGTCGCGGCGGGCGGCGATATTTTTTATTTTAAGAAGCCGTATATTCTTTTTGCTTTGTAGAATTTCGAGCGCTTCCTTTGTGAAAGCGGGCGCCATTACTATCTCTATGAAAATTTTATTTATCTCTGCAGCCGTATCCTTGTCCACCGTGCCGTTTACGGCGAGAATTCCGCCGAATACGGAAACGGGGTCGGAATTATAGGCGCGCAGATATGCCTCGCAAACGGTCTTGCCCGTGCCGACGCCGCAGGGGTTTGCATGTTTGCAGGCAACCACCGCGGGTGTGTCGCCGAATTCTTTAAGAAGTTCGAGCGCGCCGTTGGCGTCGTTTATGTTGTTGTAAGAAAGTTCCTTACCCCAAAGCTGTTCGGCGCATGCAACCGAGCCTTCGCGCGGAAATTCTTCCCTGTAAAACACAGCATTTTGCTGCGGGTTTTCGCCGTAACGCAGATCCTGCGCCTTTTCATAGGCGAACGTTACCTCGTCGGGGAACGTTATGCCGAGTTGTGATGCGAGATAATTGGAAATAAGGCTGTCGTATACGGCTGTATGCGCAAAAACTTTGTATTGGAGATATTTTTTTGTTTCAAGCGATACGCCGCCCTCTTTAAGCTCTGCCAAAACCTTTTTGTAATCGCGCGGGTCGACTATCACGGTTACGTCCTGATAGTTTTTTGCCGCAGCCCTTATCATTGTGGGACCGCCGATATCTATATTTTCCACACATTCGGCAAAGTCTGCGCCTTTTTGAAGCGTTGCCTTAAAAGGATATAAATTGACGCATACCACGTCGATTGTGTTAATTCCCAGTTTTTCGAGCTGCGCCATGTGTTCGGGGTTGGAGCGCATGGCGAGAAGCCCCGCATGCACGGCGGGATGAAGGGTTTTTACCCTGCCGTCGAGACATTCGGGAAAACCCGTGAGTTCGGAAATGCCTATAACTTTAAGCCCGGCGTCCTTTAACGCTTTTGCCGTGCCGCCCGTGGAGATAATTTCGTACCCGCAGTCGGCAAGCCCCTTGCAAAATTCGGCTATACCCGTCTTGTCGGAAACGCTGACGAGCGCGCGTTTTTTCATAACCATCCTGTGCACCTCACTGATTCAATCTTTTACAATTACAGTCCTGCCGCGTTTTTCTATTTTGCCTTCGCAAAGTTTTTTTACGCAATAGGGCAAAAGTTTATGTTCTTCTTCCAAAATCCTCGCCTGCAAGCTTTCGGGCGAATCGCCGTCTTCCACATTTACAGCAGTCTGTGCGATTATCGCGCCGCCATCGGGCACTTCATCCACGAAATGCACCGTACAGCCCGAAACCTTTGCGCCGTATTCCAAAACGGCGGCATGCACTTTAAGACCGTAAAAGCCCGCGCCGCAAAATGCGGGTATGAGCGACGGGTGGATATTGATTATTCTGTCTTTGAATTCTTTTATAAAATTTGCCGGAATTATTTTAAGCCAGCCCGCAAGCACTATATAGTCTATTTTTTTTGCCGTCAAAAGCGCGGAAAGCTCCCCGTACAGCGCGGACGGCGACGGGTAGTCGCTGTTTGCGAATACTGCTGTTTCGATACCGTGCTTTTTTGCTTTTTCGAGCGCGCCTATCCCCGCCGCGGAGGCAACCAAAAGAGATATTTCGCAAAACTTTTCGCTCTCGTTGGCGTCTATAACGGACTGGAAATCCGTGCCGCCGCCCGAAGCGAATACGGCTATTTTTTTCATTTAAGCCTTACTCCGCCGCCCTTTACGGTCTTGCCGAGGATAACGCACTCTTCGCCCGTGCTTTCAAGTTGGGCGATCGCCGCTTCAACGTCCTTTTTGGCTACGCAGACAACCATGCCTATGCCCATATTGAACGTATTGTACGCCTGTTGTTTGGAAAGTTTGGCTTTTTTTACCATAAGCTGAAATATGCGGGGCACTTCGTAAGACTTAGTGTCTATGCTGCAACCTATTCCCTCGGGGAAAATGCGGGGTATGTTTTCGATAAACCCGCCGCCAGTTATGTGCGCTATGCCCTTTACTTTTACCTTTTCTATCAGGGCGAGAATACTGTTCACATATATCTTTGTGGGGGTAAGCAACACGTCGAGAGGAACCGCGCCCAAATCGGCGTCGTATTTTTTGAGTTCTTCAACGTCCTCTCCCCAAAGTTTTCTGACGAGCGAATATCCGTTGGAGTGTATGCCGCTCGACTTAATGCCTATAAGCACGTCGCCGGACTTGATTTTAGCGCCGTTTATGATATTTTTTCTGTCAACCGCGCCGACCGCAAAGCCCGCGACGTCGAAGTCGCCGCCGGGATAAAAGCCGGGCATTTCGGCTGTTTCGCCGCCGATGAGAGCCGCGCCGCACTGCCTGCACCCTTCAGCCACGCCCGAAACTACGTCCGCAACCTTGCGGGGGTCGAGGCTGCCCGACGCAAAATAGTCGAGAAAGAAAAGCGGCTTTGCGCCCTGACAAACTATGTCGTTGACGCACATTGCGACTGCGTCGATGCCTATCGTGTCGTATTTGCCGGAAATTATGGCGTATTTAAGCTTTGTGCCGACGCCGTCCGTGCCTGCCACGAGAACGGGCTCCTTCATGCCTTTGGGCATTTTGAAAAATCCGCCGAACGAGCCTAAGTCGCCCAAAACCCCTTCGGTATAGGTGGATTTTACGTGGTCTTTCATGAGCCTTACGGCTTCGTATCCTCTCTCGACGTCAACGCCGCTGTCCTTGTATGAGATTGCCATTTTATTCCTCCGTGATTATTCTAATTTATGTTTGTCGGTTTCGTATTCTTCGAGCGGATACGGATATTCCCCGTTGAAACAACCGAGGCAAAAACCCGTATGCGCGCCGTCGCAGGTGCTTAAAAGCTGGTCGACGGACAAATAGTGTATGCTGTCCGCACCCAAACTCTGGCGAATCTGCTCCTCGTTTTTGTACGCGCCTATCAGCTGCGAATAGGTCTGTATATCTATGCCCAGATGGCACGGGTGCTTTATTATGGGCGAGCATATCCTTATATGCACTTCTTTCGCGCCGGCGTTCCTGAGCATTTTAATTATTTTGCGCATGGTCGTGCCGCGGACAATGGAGTCGTCTATGATTATCACCCGCTTGTCGCGTATGTTTGCCCTGAGCGCGTTCATTTTTACGTTCAGGCTGTTTTCGCGCTGGCGCTGGTCGGGCTGGATGAACGTTCTGCCGACGTATCTGTTTTTGGCGAGCGCTTCTACGAAAGGTATGCCGCTCTCTTCCGCATAGCCGCGGGCGGCGACGTTTGCCGAATCCGGTACGCCCGATACGAGGTCGGCGTCGACGGGATAGTACTTTGCAAGCAGTTTGCCCGCCTCTTTCCTCGCGTCGTAAACGCTGTAACCTTCGAGCACAGAGTCGTGACGGGCAAAATAGACGTATTCGAAAATACACATCTTAGCCCGTTCGGGGATATTGTCCATAAATTCGGAGCGTATGCCCGAAGAATCTATAACAACTATTTCGCCCGGTCTTACGTCGCGCAAAAAATCCGCGCTAACAGCGTCGAGCGCGCACGTCTCGCTTGCGACGACGACGTCGCTTTCGGTCGTGCCTATGCTCAAAGGGCGTATGCCGTAAGGGTCGCGCACGGCTATGAGTTTGTCGCACGTCATAACCACAAGCGCGTACGAACCCTTCATCTTCGCGCAGGCGCGCTTTACGCCCGTAACTATGTCGCCGTCCGAAAGGCTGTTTATCATAATCGCTATGACTTCGGAGTCTATCGTGGTCTGGAAAACGGCGTTCTGCTGCAACATTTCGTCGCGGAGTTCTTTGGTGTTAATAAGATTTCCGTTGTGCGCAACCGCCATTTTGCCGCATTTGCCCACAAAAACCACGGGCTGTGCGTTTAACAGCTGGCTAGCGCCGGTTGTGGAATAGCGCACGTGACCTATGGCTATATCCCCTTCGGGCAGCTCGTCCAATAAGCCGTTTGCGAACACTTCGGACGCCAATCCCATGCCCTTGTAATATGAAATTTTATCGGCGAAGGAAACGGCTATGCCGGCGCTCTCCTGCCCCCTGTGTTGCAGGGCGTACAGTCCGTAATACACCGTGTGCGCAACCTTTCTGTTTTCCTGCGAGTAAACGCCGAACACCCCGCACTCTTCGTGCATGCTGTCAAACGGGAGTTTTTTGCTTCTTGAATACATAGTTCGTACCGCGAAAAAAATTTTTATTTAGCCGCCAATTCTCTTAAAAATTTCGGCGTAAGCGTCCTCTACCCCGCCGAGATCGCGGCGGAACCTGTCCTTGTCGAGGCTTACGTGCTTTGTGGTATCCCACGTACCCGCCTCCCAAAAACGGCAGGTGTCGGGCGAGATTTCGTCGGCAAGCACTATCTTGCCTTTAAATCTGCCGAACTCGAGTTTGAAATCTATAAGGTCGATTTTAAGTTCTTTGAAAAACGCCTTTAACGCGTCGTTCACGGCAAAAGCCATCTTTTTTATGGTTTCGATTTCTTCCGCCGTGGCAAGATTGAGCGCGAGCGCGTGATAGCTGTTTATGAGCGGGTCGCCCAAATCGTCGTTTTTATAGGAAAATTCTATAGTGGGCGCGGCGAGCTTAGTTCCCTCGGGGACGCCGTAACGCTTTGAAAAACTGCCCGCGGCAACGTTCCTTATAATCACTTCCAAAGGAACTATCTGCACCTTTTTGACAACGGTGTTTCTGTCGTCGATCTGTTCGACAAGGTGGGTGGGTATTCCCTTCTTTTCGAGCATCGACATCATCATGTTGCTCATCTTGTTGTTTATAACGCCTTTGCCCGAAATTGTGCCCTTTTTAAGCCCGTTGAACGCCGTAGCGTCGTCCTTGTAAGAGACAATGACGTAATCGGGGTTGTCCGTCGCATAAACTTTTTTTGCCTTGCCTTCGTAAAGCTGTTCCTTTTTCTGCATAAGTTTACTCCTTAAATTAATATCATGCCGTCAAACGGTTTTTTACATGTTATAAACCCGCGGAACCACGCGGGTAAAAGTTAAAGCTGCTCCGCTTCGGACTGAAGCTCGGCGTCGTCCGTATGGATCTTCTTTTTCATATTCTCTTTGTACTCTTTGATCTTTTCGGCGATTTCGGGATATTTTACCCCCAAAATCTGCAAGGCGAGAAGCCCCGCGTTTTCGCCCGCGTTCACCCCGACGGTTGCGACGGGTATGCCCGAAGGCATTTGGACGATGGACAAAAGGCTGTCAAGCCCGCCCATCATGTCGGTTTTTATGGGCAATCCTATTACGGGCAACGTGGTGCCGGCGGCTATTACCCCGCCCAAATGCGCGGCTTTCCCGGCGGCGCAGATTATCACGTCAAATCCCCTTTCCCTTGCCGTCACGGAAAATTCGTGCGCGTCCTCGGGAGTGCGGTGCGCGGAGATCACGCGCGTTTCGGTCTGCACACCGAAGCTCTTGATAATGCTTATTGCCGGCTTAACGACCGGAAAGTCCGACTTGCTGCCCATGATGATTGCTACTTTTGCCATAGAATCCCCCGTATTTTTCGCTGGAATTTTACCCATACTCGGAGTATGGTATTGCTGTATATAATTTTCGGCGTATACATAGCGGCGATAAACTTTTACGCCGTTTTGCTTATAAAATCGCAACGCGACGAGTACGGCGACAACGGTTCGCGCGTGACAGGCGACGGAAAGCTTATTTTGACCGCTTTGCTCGGCGGAGCCATTGCGCTGTATCTGAGCATGTTTATCATGCGTTACCGCTTAAAAAACCTGCTGCTCATGATTTTGCTGCCCGTGCTCGGAGTTCTGAACGTTTACTTTTTTGTGATAGCGTTCCGTTCGGGCTTCACTTTCTTTATTTTATAAAGAATTTTTGCAAATCCGAAAAATTTATCAAGTTAATTATATCACAAAGCGCACATAAAAATAAAATGTTTGAAAGCGGTTTTTTTAAATTTGGCAAAACATTTTTTTACAGCCGCGCAAATCCCCAAAAAAAAGTTCAGCCGCCCGCAGTACTGCGGGCGGCACTGATTTTTGACGCCTTAGTTATTTGTCGCCTTTTTGCGCTTTAAGCAAATCGCGTATTTCGCACAAAAGCTGTTGTTCGGTTTCGGGCGCGTTGGCTGCGGCTTCCGCTTCTGCCTTTGCGGCGGCTTCGTCAGCTTCGGCTTTGCGGGCTGCGGCTATTGCAAGAATTTCGTCTTTGCCCTTGCCTTCCGCCCTCAGCTTTTTAACTTCGTCCTTAGTGAGCGGGGCAAACATGTTCTTGCGCGCGGCGGCGCCCTCGTTCATGTTGTTGATCAATTTTACTATAATGAATATTACCAGAGCTATCAAAATGAAATTGATGATAGCCGTTATGAACGCGCCCCAATCGATATAAATGGAACTTTCCAGATCGATAATGGTTTTGCCTTCGAGGTCTACCGTTTCAACTTTGTTGAGGTAGGTGTAAATCTCTTCAAGCCCCTTTCCGCCCGTTATGGCAAGCAATACCCAATTGATTATGGGCATAAGGATATTATTCGTCAAAGCGGTGACAATCGCGCTGAACGCGCCGCCGATGATAACGCCGACGGCAAGGTCGATAACGTTTCCGCGTTTGATGAAAGTTTTGAATTCACCGAAAAACTTCTTCATTTCAGACTCCTCTGTGTTTTAATATACAGATATTATAAATTCACCGAAAGTCAAAGTCAAGCGATTACGGCTCAATTCAGCAAGAATCGCACGGTCTTTTCGCGCAAAGCGGCGGAATCTTCCGCCTTTCTCGGCACGGGCGTATCGGGCGAAAAGTCGTATTTTATTTTGCCGTCCGAAATAATAATTATCCTCTGCGCCGCGGCGACGGCTTCGTCCACGTCGTGCGTGACCATAAGGACGGTCCTCTTGTCCTTTTCCCTCAACCCGAAAAACAAATCGAACATTTTGTATTTGAGTTTTATGTCGAGCGAGGAAAAAGGCTCGTCCATAAGAAGGATATCGCTCTCGTACAAAAAAGCGCGGGCTATAGCTACCCTCTGCGCTTCGCCGCCCGAAAGGCTTACGGGATACCGCCCAGCCTTGTCCGAAAGCCCCGCTCTTTCGAGCATTTCGCCGATTTTTGTCATGTCCTTGCACACGAGCGCGAGGTTTCCGCGCACAGTCAGATTGGGCACAAGCCGCGCGTTTTGGAAAATATATGAGCATTTCAGCTTCGGCATTTCGCCACCATAACCCGTCAAGCCTGCCAACGCGTTCAAAAGGGTGGTTTTACCGCTTCCGCTCGCGCCCAAAAGACAGGTTATTTTGCCCTCTTCCAAAGACAGATTGAAATTTTCGTAAACGACGTTATTGCCGTAACTCTTTGAAAAGTTTTTTATTTCAATCATCGGCGTCCTTTTTGCTCCATTTATAGGTAATGCGCGCAAACTGCGAAAAAAGTATGTCGGTAACTATCCCAACCGCCACGACAATTAAAGTGAGCGCGGCGAGACGCGCTACCATTGCCGATAAATTGGCAGACTGCATAAGCCCGCCCACGCCTTTGCGGGTAAAGGCAAGCACCTCCCCCGAAACCATTATTTTAAACCCGAGAGAGACGTTAGCGCCCGTCTGCGCCAAAACGTTGGGACAGACAGCGGGCAAATAAATCTTGAAAAGCGCTTCGCGTTTTTTTATGCCGTAAACTTTTATAAAATCTTTCAGCCCGCCGTCCACGCCGTCCGCAGCAGCCATTATCTGCGCGTAAATCATGGGAAAAAGCACCAGCACGGTAACTATTACGGGCGCGACGTTTTTGTCGCTTTCCGTCCATCTTAAAATAAGGAGAATTACCGCGAGGGTGGGCAAAATTCTTACAAAGGCGATTACGGGGCGCAACCCCGCGCGGAGCGGCGGGGCAATACAGGAAAGCGCCGCCAGAACACCCGCCAGAGCGAAAGATACGGCAAACGCGGCTATAGTTCTCCAAAACGTGCCGCCGAGCGCAATCCAAAATTCGCCGCTTTTTAAGCACTGCCAAATTTCGCGGAAAGTTTCGTTCCAGGAAGGCACCAAAAGCGGGTTGTCCGCTATATGGCAGGCAATTATCCAAACCACCCACATGAAAATCACGGCGATTACGGAATATAAAATATTCAATTTTTTGCCGTGAAAAAATTTTTTCATCAGGATGCTAAATAAAAGAAGTTATCCTCCACTTCCTTTGCAAACTCCCCGTTCACCGAAATGAAAGCGGAAAGAAGGGATTTTACGTCCTCTTTGCAGGAAGCTGAATCTTCAAAGCGCACGGCGCAGTGCGATATTACGGTCTTGCTGAGATTTTTGAACGCAGGGTCGGTGTTTTCGGGGTCGGGATAATGATTTTTGATAGCCGTAAGTATCATATCCTGTGTGACCTCTTCGTTCATTATCCAGCCGCACGAATCGGCAAGAGCTTCGGTAAAGCGCGATATAAATTGAGGATTTTGTTCGATAAGCGAAGTTTTAGCCATCAGAACTGCCTGCGGATAGCCGCCTTCGCCGTATAACTCCTGTACGTCGCCCACAAAGGCAAGTTCCGCAGCCGTGACGCCTACTCTCGTGCTTGCGGCGGGTTCGGGTACAAGGAAATAATCGTAACTTAGGTCAGTCCCCGTAACGCCCGCGGGAGCCACCTGCGAAAGTTCCGCGGTAACGGAATATTTTGCAAGCAGGGTCCGGAACATTACCCCCGGGAATTCGGTGAGGTTGATCACGCCCACTTTTTTGCCGCTTAATTTTTCGGCAAAATTGTCGCGGGTGAGCTGTTCGGCGTTTTTGTTTGCAAGAATAAACAGGTTTCCGTGCGTTACCGTGCCGAGCATCTTATATCTCGACCCGTCGTTCAAAACTTTGCTCGCCATATTCACGGGCATGATAATTAAGTCCGCGTTGTCCGCCTCGTTGCCTGCGGTAACTCTGCTTGTAAGCGAACCGCTATCGACGATGTGGTAGCTTACGTCTTCGCCCAAATCGTTTTCCTCGTGCATTAGCTTAGCAAGCGCGAGCGCGGGTGCGCCGTCGGGCGCATAGACGTTTACCGCGGTCTTTGCGCCGCGGTTGCAGGCGGTAACGCAAACCGCCGTAACTACGGCGAGAAGCGCACACGTCAAGGTTGCCAAAAGTTTTTTCATATATACACTCCTTTCGGTATCAGGTTGCCCTTTTACCTCAAAAAAATTTATCAAAGTTTGGACATAAGCGTTTTTGCGGTCACGCCCTGTATCTGACCTATCCTGCCCGTTACGGTGTTGATGATTTCCGCGGGGGCGTCCACCGCCACGCTTATTATGAATACCGATTTTTCTTTATAAGGTATTCCCATTCTGCCTATAACGTAATCGCCGTACTCCGAAAGAACGGCGTTTATCTCGCCGCTCTGTTTACGGCTTTCGGAAATAACGCTTATAACGGCTATCCTGTTTTCCGACATAAAAAAACCCTCCGTAAGAGGGAAAGGCAAACCCCCGCCGCCGCACAGTGCGCCAGCGGAAATATTTAAGCCCTTTGCCCTCAGAATCTTCTTCGCGTTCAGGTAGTTTAATTTTATAACAAAAAATTTTTTTTTGCAAGTTTTTGAATAATCGTTTTTATATTTTCCATACTTTTTATATGAAAAAGTTTTTGTATTTTGCCGCGACGGCATTGGGATTGAGCGTGATATTCGGCGCAGGCTGGGCGGCAGGCACGGGCAAAACGGTTTGCGCGCCCGCAACCGAAACGGCGATGCCCGGACAAACCGCAAAAGACCCCTCCGGCACGGACGGAGAGCACGGAACCCCTGATAAAATTCCCTGCCCCGACGGCGGGCGGGAAGATAGAGACGACGGCAAAATACGCATCGGCATACCGTCGCCTTCGGATTTCCCGGGGAGATTCAGCAGACTGCCGCATTATAACTGACAATAGAAGGCGCGGATAACCCGCGCCTTTTAATTTTGCAAAGAACGGTTGCAATTTTTGCCGCGCGGGGTTATAATTGCATTATGAAAATTTTCAAATACAAATTTTCGGTCGCGGCGCGGGTTTTCATCTGGCTGGGGCTTGCGCTCGCCGCAGTGGCTTTCGGAATTACACTTTATAACGTTCTGGCAAAAAACTACAACAATTCGGCAAATATCGTTTATCCCATAATAAGCTATGCGGCTATGTTCTTTGCGTCCGTACTAATGGCGACGATGCTTATAAGCCTGCTCGTCTCGTCGTATTACGCCGTGGGCGACAAAAAATTCAAGACGAGCTTCGGGTTGATAAAGAGCGTATTCGATACGGACAATATCGTAAAAATTTTGCTCGACAGGGAAAACGGCAAGCTCACCGTCCACTTCAAGGACGACTCGTTTATAGTTATAGTGGTCAAGCCTGAGTGGTACGAGGAATTTATATCAGAACTTTTAAAATGCAACCCCGCGATAGAGTACACGATAAATTCCAAAATCAACACGCCCGACGACAAACCGGGAAAATAAATTTCAAATATTCAAACGCCGCCGATAAATTCGGCGGCGTTCTTTTATTTCTTCAATTTTGCCCGCGCGCTTTTTTATGCTTTCGCACAGAAGTGCGGTGCTCTCCCCCCGCCAAAAGGCGGAAAATGTTTTTGCGGTGGGCAAACCAGGTCAAAAAGTTTATTGCAAACAATATCATCATTACCGCCGCAACAAAGCCGTTTGAAAGCATTGACGGATATTTGGTAATGAAAACGGAAGCCTGAAATACGGATAAACCCGTTACACCCAAAAGCGAGCCCATGCTGCCCATTTCGGTAAAGACGATATATAGGAGTACGCCTATAAGCAGCGCTACCGCTATGAGGAAGTACCACCATTTGTCGCAGGCGAGCGAAAAGGCGAAAAGCCCCATTGTGGAAGCAATGCCCTTACCCCCTTTGAACTTCATCGTGACGGGGAAAATATGCCCTATCACGACGCACAGCCCGAAAAGATAACGTGCAAAATCTGAAACCTGAAAATAAGTGCCCGCAAACCTGAAATCTTTGAAAATAATCCAACCGATAAGCGCGGGGAAACCGCCTTTGAATACGTCGCAGAAAAAGTTAACGGCGCCTATTTTCAAACCGAAAGTGCGGGTCATGTTCATTGTGCCCGGATTGCCGCTGCCCTCGACGCGGATATCGTGTTTTTTAAAGCGGGATATCAGCACGGCGAAATTGAAACAGCCGATAAAATAGCATACGACCGCGCCTATAAGAAAATAGTACCAACTCCCCGCAACGGTCAACTCGCGTAAATTTTCACCCGTCACTTTTCGTTCCTCTCCCTTATGACGATTTTAATGGGCGTACCCGAAAAATCGAAATTTTTGCGGATGGTGTTTTCGAGAAATCTTTGGTATGAAAAGTGCAGCAAATCGACGGAATTTACAAAAAGCACGAATATGGGCGGCGCAACCGAAACTTGCGAAGAATAATAAATTTTGAGCCGCCTGCCGTTATATGAAGGCGGTTCGTTTGTGCGGGCGGCGTCCGAAATGACGTCGTTCAAAGTGCCCGTAGGTACGCGGAAATTGGTGTGGGCGTAGACCTCGTCCACCAACGACAAAATTTTTTCAGTCCTGAGCCCCGTCTTTGCGGAAATGTACAGAGACTTGAAATAATCCATGAATTTCAAATCTTCTCTGAGTTTCTTCTCGAACCCGTTTATGGTATTTGCGTCCTTTTCTACCAAATCCCATTTGTTCATGGCAATGACGGACGGCTTGCCCTGTTCGTGGACGTAACCTATAATTTTTGTATCCTGT
Source organism: uncultured Clostridia bacterium (assembly GCA_947625245.1). GTDB lineage: Bacteria > Bacillota > Clostridia > Christensenellales > Borkfalkiaceae > Coproplasma. The sequence goes on along the minus strand of CANQNO010000003.1, from coordinate 15,346 downwards.
TCGGTGAGCCCTTCGGTGCAGTCCACGACGGGAACGCAGACGTCTGCCCTGCGCACCGCGTCGAATGCGCGCATTACCGAATAATATTCTACGTCGTCCTCTACTTTGCTCTTTTTGCGTATGCCCGCAGTGTCGATAATGGTGTATTCTTTGCCGTTATACGAAAATTTTGTATCGATTGCGTCGCGCGTGGTGCCCGCAACGTCGGTGACTATGGAGCGTTCGAAGCCCAAAAGCCTGTTCACAAGACTGCTCTTGCCCGCGTTGGGCTTGCCCGTCACGGCGATTTTTATGCTGCCATCCTCTGTTACGGGATTTTTTTCGAACCAGCTTACCGCCTCGTCCAAAACGTCGCCTATGCCCGTGCCGTGTTCGGCGGATACGGGATAGGGTTCGCCGAGCCCCAAAGAATAAAATTCGAAAACCTTGTCCTCCGAATACTCGTCCACCTTGTTGACTACGAGTATTACCGTTTTTTCGGAGCGGCGGAGCATGTCGGCTACGTCGTAATCGGAAGAAGTGAGCCCCTGCTTGCCGTCGACAAAAAACAAAATGACGTCAGCGGTGTCGACGGCTACTTCCGCCTGTTTTTTTATTTCGCGCCACATGACGTCGTCCGACCGCATTTCTATGCCGCCGGTATCGACTATCGTAAAGGGCTTGCCCCGCCACTCCGCGTCGGCATAAAGCCTGTCGCGCGTGACGCCGGGTCTGTCCTCTGTGATTGAAATTTTTCTGCCGGCGACCTTATTGAAAAACGTACTTTTGCCTACGTTTGGTCTGCCGACGATCGCAAGAAGGGGATTTGCCATAATCCTGACTCTTTTCCTTTATAATCAAAATAAGCGGAGCACACAGAAGCATGCGTAAAAAACTATTGCGGCGGCGTAAACGATTTTCCAGATCAGTTTTTTGTTGTTCACGTAACCGTATGCGGGAACCGCCACTGCTATAAGTAACAAAAATTTGGACACGAAGTCTATGCCCGTCATGCAATTTTTGAGGTCGGCGTCCGTAAGTTTGGTCACTATTTGCAAGATGCCGTTCACGGCAAAACACAGAGCGGCGAAAGTTACGCCCCAAAACGCGCAAAATTTGGAAAATCCCGCCCTGCCGTATCTTTTAGAAGTCTTTCTCTCACCCGACGTTTCGTCGTTGTTTTTTTTGCTTTTCATTTGGATAACCTCCCATAAAATTTTCGTTTACACGGTTATTATAAAATTAAGCTTCAGCTTTCCGCCTCTTCAAGCTTAGAAAGAACTGCCGTAAAATATTCGGGCAAGGGAGCTTCGAAATTCATTTCCTCTCCCGTGGACGGATGGTTGAGCTTCAGACGCCAGGCATGCAGGAGCTGGCCGTTAAGGTTGAATTTCTGTTTTTTTATGCCGTAAACCGCGTCGCCCACTACGGGATGCCCCATATAACGGGCATGGACGCGTATCTGGTGTGTTCTGCCGGTGTGCAAGTCGAAACGGCAGAGCGTATACCCCTGTTTATACCTTTTCAGAACGGTAAAACCGGTTATTGCAAGCTTGCCTTTCCCCGGTTCCGTCACTGCCATTTTTATTCTGTCGCGGGGGTCTCTGCCTATATACGTAGTAATTGTGCCGCTGTCTTCCTTTACCTTGCCCTCCAACAGCGCGAGATAGGTTCTGCGGCAGGTCTTTTCCTCTATCTGACCCGAAAGGCTGAGATGCGCGGCGTCGTTTTTGGCTACAACCAAAAGTCCCGAAGTGTCCTTGTCGATCCTGTGGACTATTCCCGGGCGGATCACCCCGTTTATGCCGCTAAGGCTGTCCAGTCTGAACAAGAGAGCGTTGACAAGAGTTTTGTCGAAGTTGCCGTTGCCCGCATGCACGGTCATGCCCTGCGGCTTGTTTACCACCGCTATGTCTTTATCCTCATAGATTATGTCGATGGGTATGTCTTGGGGCTTTGCCTCATACTCCGCGGCATCGGGAACGGTGACCTGAGCCGAATCGCCCGTCTTTACAAGCTGCGACGGCTTTGCCGCCTTGCCGTTTATGAGAACGTTACCGTCACCGAACAGCTTTTTGAGAGCCGAACGGGTGAAATCCGACATTTCACCGCTTAAAAAAAGATCTGCGCGGGGGAAATTTTCCGCCGCCGTAAAGCAGAAAGTTTTCATTTTTCTTCTTCCGACGCGTTCACGTCCGTAACGGGTTGTTCGGCTTCCGCGGGTTGTTCCGCGGTTATTTCGCCGTGCGCGTTTTTCCCGTCGTTTACCGCTTTATCCCCGTTGTTTTCGGCAGCTTTTTTTGCCGCCTGCGCCTCTTTTGCGCGTTTTGTGAGGGGAAAAACGGCAAATTCGTTTAAAAACAGAATATCTATTACCGCGAGCACGGCGCCTATGACCACAAAGAAGTCGGCAAGATTGCAGTATACCAGCCCGCCGTTAAACAGCATGTTAAGACCGAAAAAGTCGCGCACCGAACGGAAAGCGAGGCGGTCCGTAAGGTTGCCCGCCGCCCCCGCGGCTATGAGCGTTACCGAAATTTTTAATACGGTAAAGCGTTCGGGCATAAACACGAACAGACATACCAGAAGGGCGAGCATTATGAACGTGAGAGTTATGAAAATGGGTTGACCTATCTGCGGGTTGTCGTTTAAAAAACTGAAAGCGCAACCCTGGTTGTTGGGCACGTAGCCGCTGAGTTCCACCCAGCCCGGTATTATTTTTACATCCCACAGCTGAAGTTTGGCAAAGTGTTTTGTAAGCAAGTCCGCGGCGATAAGCAATCCGCATACAGCAATAAGTATTATGCTTTTTAACCCGATGTGAGGTTTAAACTTTCCTTTGAGCATACAACTATAATATATACTCAAAGGCAATTTTTGTCAATAAACTTGACCTCGTTGAAGCCGAAAAATAAAAGAATACGGCGCGTCTGCGCCGTACCTTATTATTTTTCAAAGCCTAAACTGATTAAAATCGCCCTGTCCACTCTCGACATGGTGGAAAGCGGAAGCTCGCCTATGCGTTCTTTTAACCTACGCTTGTCGAGTGTCCGTATCTGTTCCAACAGTATCACGCTGTCCTTCTGAAGTCCGTAAGTCGATGAAGGAAGCTCGATGTGTGTGGGCAATTTAGCCTTGTTTATCTTGCTTGTTACCGCCGCCGCTATGACGGTGGGCGAATATTTGTTGCCCACGTCGTTCTGCACCACGAGTACGGGGCGAACGCCGCCCTGCTCGCTGCCTACGACCGGCGATAAGTCGGCATAGTAGAGTTCTCCGCGCTTTACAGTCATACAAAACCTCTTTGTCGGCAGGGTATATTTTATTATATGTACTGCCTTACAAATATTGTTGACCGTGTTTCGGCTTTTTATACGGGAACCGCGCAGGTAAAATATGCCGCGGCGCCGGCGGCGTCCGACGGGAGATACCACAAAAATACGTATTGGTTTAAAAATACGAGGACATAGTACAGTACAAACGAAACGAGCATTACCGCCCCCGCAACTTTGCCGAGGCTTTTAGTCCGACTGCCCGCCGAAAACCCGAAAATGAGCACTGCAGCGTACACCGAAACTATTCCGCCGACCATGCCCTCCATTGTAAACGGGATACCGCGGGATGCGGAGCACAGCGCGCCCACTCCCCCTATCAATAAAAGATTGGCTATGTTGCTGCCTATTATGTTGCCCGTGGCTATGCCCACGTCGCCCTTTTTTGCCGCGGAGACCGAAGTCACGAGTTCGGGCAGTGAAGTTCCGAACGCGACGACCGTCATGGCGACTATCTCCGTGGGGATTCCCATAAGATTTTCGGCTATTACCGTTGCGCTGTCTACTACGAGCTGCGCGCCGAGCACCACCGTGGCAAGCCCGAGGACGCATATCACTATCAAAAACCACGTTTTAACCTGCATTTTTTCGTACCAGGGCGTGAATTTTTGATACCATTTAAGCTCTTCCGGCGAGGTTACCGCCAAACCCGCACCGACTTCCGCGGCGGCGGCAGCCTGCTCGCGGCGGGATGCGGACTGCTTTTTTGCGAGAATAATATTGTAAACGGTGAAAAGCACATAGGCGGAGAGCAGAATTAACCCGCAATACCAGGTCATTGTGCCGTCGAGAAAAAACCTGCCGTCCGCCGTCCTGCCCGTGGAATAGCCGCCCGCAAATACTCCCAAAACGAGAAAGAGAACGGAAGAAAAAATCAAAAACGGCATGTCTATCCTGCGCGTGGATCTTTCGGACGGAAGATTTGTAATAAGCGCGGATATGCCCAAAATGAGCAAGATATTGAGCGAATTGCTGCCGATTATATTGCCTATTATAACCGCGCCGCCGTCGGGTTTGACCGCGTCGACAATGGTTACGGCGAGTTCGGGCAGGGAAGTCCCCACGGCGACTACCGTGACGCCTATTATAAACGTGGAGACGTTTAGTTTTTCGGCTATTCCCGCCGCACCGTCCACAAAGAAATCGGCGCCTTTTACAAGCAATATAAAACCCGCAACCAGCAAAATAAGATTTACCGCCCACGTCGCGCCGGTATTTTGCAATATAACCTTAAAATCCATAAAAACTCCGTCTAACCGAAAACAAGACTTTCGACTTAAATCCGCAAATTTAAGTCGAAAGTCTTGTTCCCACAAAGGGTGCGGCTCCGGGCTTTTTGTGCCGGTGATGTCGTAGCCGCGCTTGTAACTACTCCCTTTCAACGCATTAAGTTTACCAAAACGCCGTCAGCCTGTCAACTTTCTCACGGCGGTATGAAGATTTTTTATGATATCTTCGGAAGTGGCGCAATACTCCGTCTTTTCAGCCGCGCTTATTTCCGCCGAAACGCCCATAACGTACGAAGAAACCGCAGCCGCAAAAAAGCTTTCCACTCCCCGCGCCGCCGTGCCGCACATAAAACCCGTGAGCATGTCGCCGCTCCCCGCTTTTGCGAGCGCGGTATTGCCTCTGTTTAAAATTATTGTCCTTTTTCCGTCGGTCAAAACGCTTGCTGCGCTTTTAAGCAATACCGTGACCCCGTAAGACAGGGCAAATGCTCTTGCCGAACCGACGGGGTCATTAAGAATTTCCTCGGCGGAAAGCCCCGAAAGACGGGAAAACTCCCCGATATGGGGCGTTAAAATTACTTCGCAACTCTTTTTATGAAGAATTTCCCTGCCATAAGCCGAAAGCGAATTCAAGCCGTCGGCGTCGATTATGAGAACGCCCTTATAACCGTTCAAGAGCCCGCGTATCCTCTGGTAGAGCTCTTCGGAAACGCCCGAACCGCAGCCTATAGCCGTTGCGCCGTCGGACATATCCTCTCCGTCGATAAAAATCGCCTGCGGAAGCTTTGCCGCCAAAGAATATTTTATTTTTTCGCTTGTGCATACTTTCACGTATCCGCAACCAGAGCGCAGAGCCGCCTCCGCAGCCAGCGCCGCCGCGCCGGGATATTTGTCTGAGCCGACAATGAGCCGTGCGGTTCCGTAACTGCCCTTATGGGTGTTGCGCAAACGGGCGGGGAAAAATCTCTTTATGTCGCCGTCTTCCAGAATTACCGCATACCCGTCTTCGGGGCAGACAATGCCAATGTCGGCTTTTACGAGCCTGCCCGAAAAGTCCGCTCCGTCGTTTAAAAAATGCCCGAGTTTGTATTCGCCTATTGCCACAGTGACGTCCGCGCGAACCGCGCCGCCCATAATAAGACCGTTGTCGCCGTTTATTCCGCAAGGAATATCCGCGGAAATGACGAACGCGCCCGAGGAATTGATCTTTTGGATTATATTTAAAAACTCCCCGCCGAGCGGACGGGACAAGCCCGTTCCGAAAAGGCACTCCACAATTACGTCGCCGCAAATTAATTCGGAATATCCGCCCTTGTAATTCTCCTTTTCGCGGCGGCAGTCTGCGGAAAGACTGCCCGTCACGGCGTAGACCTTTACGTTAAAGCCGTCCGCACGGAGCTTTTCGGCGCAAACATAGCCGTCGCCGCCGTTGTTGCCCGTGCCGCAAACCACCGTAACCTGTTCGCCGCAAGCGTATTTTTCCGCTTCCGCCGCAAGCGCATAGCCCGCGCGTTGCATGAGAATTTGCGAAGATATTTTGAGTTTTTCAATCGTATAGCGGTCTGCAAGCCGCATTTCCGCGTTTGAAAGCGCTCTTTCCATTTAACTCTTTAAACTTACCTCCGCCGCGCTTATAAGGCTGACTTCGCCGTTTTCTTCCAAAACTTTCAGCCGTCCGTCCGCGGCGACGTCGAGCGCGGTCGCACTCCTCGAGCCCGAAGAGGTTATAAGCGTGATTTTTTTCCCGAAAAAGCCTATATAGCTCTTGTATTCTTCAATTGTGTATTCATTTGAAAGGTTTTTGATGAGCTTTTGCCCTACTTCGCGTACGGTAACTTTTATGGGCGAGACCTCTGAAAGGTTTACCGCAATGTCTTTCAACTCTGGGGGCAGGCGGTTGGTGACGTTTAAACCTATGCCGGTGAGAGAGCGCAATCCGTTGCCCGAAAAGCTGTTTTCTATGAGTGTGCCGCATATCTTTTTGCCGCCGACGAGCACGTCGTTCGCCCAACGGATTCCGGGCGTTACGCCAAAACTTTGTATCGTTTTGCAAACCGCCGTACAGGCGTTTACCATTATGCGGAAAGCGTCGCGCGGGTCGAACTTTTCAAAGATGCGCAATACGGAAAGATATAAGCCTCCCTCGCCGGAGACGAAGCTCCTGCCCTTTGTGCCCCTGCCGTCGGTCTGGCGGCGGGCGATTACAGTAACTTCGCCCGAAAAATTCATGCGCTTTATATATTCGTTGGTGGAATCGGTTTCATCCAGCTCAATAATCTTCATCTATATTTCCGTACTTTGAAAGCGCAGCTTTTGAGGTGTCGGCCGAATAGCCTTTGGAAAGCAAAAATTTAAACCCCTTGTATAGATTTTGCTTGTCCGCGGCTTTCCCGCGCATATATTTTGAAAGCACAGCGAGCGCTTCGGTTGCGTCCTCTTCTGTTTCGCTTAAAGCCCGCTCCACGGCGTTTTTGTCGGCGCCGCGTTTTAAGAGTTCGGCTTCGAGCGCGCGCTTGCCTTTGCCCTTTACGCTTTCGATATACGCTCGGCAATAGGCATAGTCGTCTACCAAATCATAGTATTCGAGTTTTTCGAGAACATAGTTTTGCACGGCTTCGGTATAGCCTTTCTTAGCCAAAAAATCCCTGATCCCGCGCGAAGTTTTCATGGAAGCCGAAATATGGGTCATTGCCTTGTCGAGCGCCCGGCTCTTTTCCGTTTCGAGCTGTATTTCGTCGAGTTCGGTTTTGGTTATGCGCATGCCCGCTTTAAGGCGGTATTTTACCGCCGTTTCGAGCATTATCCCGCAATAAAATCTGCCGTCGACGTAGACGTTGCAACGGTTTTTATCCTTGATTTGCGGTTCGATCGAAGTGATTTCGGACATATACTTTTACACCGGAAACGGGAAGAAATACTCCCGCAGTTTATTTATTTGCACCCTGCCCGAAAGAATATCCGAAAGCGAGGCGTTTATCTCCTCTTCATCCGACTTTTTTACTGCAACGGTATATGAGACGCCGTCGGTATACTCCTTATTAAGCACGTTTACGCCCCGTTCCGCAAAGAAACGCGCCACCGCTGCGGCTTCGGAATACCCGACGGTATAGCGGTTCTCGGCGCAGTTTTGGTACATTACCTTTTTTGCGACCGCAATGTTTTCGGCGGCGGAACCGGAATAGGCGCGCACAAGCCCGCCCGCTCCCAGCTTTATTCCGCCGAAATACCTTGTTACGACTATAGCCGTTTCGTACAGACAGTTGGTTTTAAGGACTTCCAGAATAGGCATCCCCGCCGTGCCCTGCGGTTCGCCGTCGTCGGAAAATCTTAAAAAGTTACCTAAATTGTCGGCGACGAAGGCATAGCAGTTATGTGTGGCGTCGGGATAATTTTCTTTTACTTCAGAAACAAATTCCCGCGCCTGATCTTCGCCCCAAACATGCCGTGACGTGGTTATAAATTCGGATTTTTCTATTGTCTTGCGGGTGACGCACTCGCCCGAAAGTGAAAGATATGATTTTATCATTTATTTCAAAATTATTTTTATGTGTACCTTTTTGCCCTTGTGGATAACGTCGCCGCTCTTTACGGGCGAATTGAAATCGGTCACCTTGCCGTCGTTCAACGACACGCCGCCCTGCCGGATGAGCCTGCGCGCTTCGCCGTTGGAGGCGCAGATCCCAGCCGCGACAAGCACGGGAATAATTGTTGGCGTTTCAACTGCGATATGTTTTTCGGGCAAATCTTCACCGCCGCCGAACGCCGCTTTTGCCTGTGAGCGGGCTTCTTGTGCCTTTTGTTCGCCGTGCACGAGTTTTGTAAGCTCGAAAGCCAAAATTTCCTTTTTTTCGTTTATGCGGCTCTGCTCCCACTTCTCCATTTCGCGAAGCTCTTCCATAGGGATAAACGTGAGCATTTTAAGGCATTTCATCACGTCGGCGTCGTCAACATTGCGCCAATATTGATAAAAATCATAGGGCGGCGTCTTGTTTTCGTCGAGCCATACGGCGCCCTTTGCGGTTTTGCCCATTTTTTTGCCCTCGCTGTTCAAAAGCAGGGTTATTGTCATGGCATAGGCGTCTTTGCCCGTCTTTTTGCGGATAAGCTCGGTGCCCGCAAGCATGTTGCTCCACTGGTCGTCGCCGCCGAACTGCATGTTGCAGCCGTAATGTTCGTGGAGATACCAAAAGTCGTACGACTGCATTATCATATAATTGAATTCGAGGAACGACAGCCCCTTTTCCATCCTCTGCTTATAGCACTCGGCGCGGAGCATGTTGTTTACGGAAAAGCATGCGCCCACGTCGCGCAAGAGGTCCACGTAATTCAGTTTTAAAAGCCAATCGGCGTTATTGACTATTATCGCCTTGCCGTCGCCGAATTCTATAAACCGCTCCATCTGCTTTTTGAAGCACTCGCAGTTGCGGCGGATAGTTTCGGGGGTGAGCATCGAGCGCATGTCCGATCTCCCCGAAGGGTCGCCCACATAGCCCGTACCGCCGCCGAGAAGCACAACCGGCCTGTTGCCCGCCATCTGCAATCTCTTCATAAGGCAGAGCGCCATAAAATGTCCCACATGCAGGCTGTCCGCAGTGGGGTCAAAACCTATATAAAAGCGCGCTCCGCCGCCGTTTATAAGATTTTTTATCTCCTCTTCGTCGGTGACCTGCGCAATCAAGCCGCGCTCTTTTAGTTCTCCGTAAATATCCATAAAAACCACCCGGAAAAAACTGTAATTTTTAATAATATTTTACAAACGGGTGCTTTGATTGTCAAGTTTAATCGGTGAAAAAATCGTCCTTATCGAGATTTTCCCTCGCTTTTTCTATTGCGCGCTTTTCTATCCGCGATATGTAGCTACGCGAAATACCGAGCTTTACGGCAACTTCCCTCTGCGGCAGCGCGACGCCGTCCAAAAGCCCGTACCGCATGGATAGTATTGTAAATTCCCTTTCGTTTAAAAAGCCCTTTAAAACTTCCACGAATTTTTCGCGCTGGATGCTCTTTTCCACCTGTGCGAAAACGCTCTCCTCTTTTTCTGACAGCAAATCCATGAGGGTGAGTTCGTTCCCGTCCTTGTCCGTGCCGACGGGGTCGGTGAGCGACACGTTGTTTTTATGCTTTTTGCTTGCCCTGAGGAGCATGAGGATCTCGTTTTCGATACAGCGGGCGGTGTAAGTTGCAAGCGCGGTGCCTTTCCCCTCGCGGTAGGTGTCGATCGCCTTAATAAGCCCTATAGAACCCACGGAAATCAAGTCGTCCGTTTCGGCGGAACCCGTGTATTTTTTTACGACGTGCGCAACCAGCCGCATATTGTGCTTTATGAGAATTTCTTTGGCGTTTTTATCTCCCGAACGGGCGAGCGCAAGATATTTTTTTTCTTCCTCCGGAGACAGTGGTTTGGGGAAAGTGCCTTCCTGCCGTACCAAACCCGTAAAAAAGAATATCTTTGAAAACAGAAGCCCCAAAAAATCAAAAAACATATGCCATACCACCTTTTATCACGGTTATATAGCATATGTTATTGACAGTTTGTACTATTCTTTTTTGGAAAACGGCTCTATTCGAGTTCGAACGCGCCGGTGTAGAGCCTGTAATACTTGCCCTTTTGCGCTATGAGCTGTTCGTGGGTACCGCGCTCTATTATCCTTCCGTTCTCCAAAACCATTATAGCGTTGGAATTTTTTACGGTGGAAAGCCTGTGGGCGATTACGAATACCGTTCTGCCCTCCATCAGTTTATCCATTCCGCGCTGGACTATCGCTTCGGTGCGGGTGTCTATGGAGCTGGTGGCTTCGTCCAAAATCATTACGGGCGGGTCGGCGACCGCGGCACGGGCTATGGAGAGAAGCTGCCTTTGCCCCTGCGAGAGGTTTGCGCCGTTTTGGTGCAACATTGTATTGTAGCCCTCGGGCAGGCGGGTGATAAAGTCGTCCGCGCCCGCAAGGACGGCGGCGGCTATGCACTCCTCGTCGGTAGCGCTGAGTTTGCCGTAACGGATATTGTCCATTACGGTGCCCGTAAACAGGTTGGTATCCTGCAATACCATGCCTATCGCGCGGCGGAGTTCGCGTTTTTTGATTTTGTTTACGTTGATGCCGTCGTATCTTATTTTTCCGTCGGCAATGTCGTAAAAGCGGGTCAAAAGGTTTGTGATAGTGGTTTTGCCCGCGCCCGTCGCGCCCACAAATGCGACTTTTTGCCCGGGTTTGGCATACAGCGATATGTCGTGCAAAACTATCTTGTCGGGCGTGTAGCCGAAGTCGACCTCCTCCATACGGATATCGCCTTTGAGCCGCTCGTATGTAAGGGTGCCGTCCTTATGGGGGTGTTTCCACGCCCATATGCCCGTACGCTCTTCACACTCGACGAGTACGCCGTTTTCTTCGCGGGCGTTCACAAGGGTTACGTACCCCTCGTCCTCTTCGGGCTTTTCGTCGATGAGCGCGAAAAGCCGCGCCGCGCCCGCAAGACCCATTACAACGGAATTGACCTGGTTGGAAACCTGGTTTATGTTGTTGGAAAACTGCCGCGCCGCCTGCAAAAAGGCAAGGAGCATTGCAATCCCCGCGGTGGTGGTGAGAACGCCGCAATATTCGGGGTTCAACCCCGCGTTTTTGACGCCGTTCAAAATGAACAATCCGCCCGCAAGCGCGATGGCAACGTAGAGAACGTGCCCTATGTTGCCCAAAATGGGCATGAGCATATTGGCATAGCGGTTGGCGCGGTTGGTCTGTTCGTAAAGATTTTCGTTAACCTTGTCGAAGTCGGCTTTGGACTGCTCTTCGTGGCAGAACACTTTTATGACTTTCTGCCCGTTCATCATCTCTTCAATAAACCCTTCGGTCTTTGCGACGGCGCGCTGCTGACCGAGGAAATATTTCCCCGCGCCGCCCCCGACGATTTTGGTTATCAATAAAATTATTAATATTCCGCCTAAGACTATCAAAGTAAGCCATACGCTGTACCAGAGCATTATTGCAAGCACGGTGACGCACATTATCACCGACTGTAAAAGCTGGGGCAGGGATTGCGAGATCATTTGACGCAACGCGTCAATATCGTTGGTGTAATAGCTCATTATCGCGCCGTGGGTGTGCGTGTCGAAATAGCGTATGGGCAAATCCTGCATTCCGTTGAACATGCGGCTGCGCATCTTCTTTAAAAAGCCCTGCGTTATGATAGCCATAAGCTGTTTGTCGACCGCGCCCGCGGCAAGCGAAAGCACATACAATCCTATGAGTATGAGCATCGAAATTATTATTTCTCTGCCCTCTTGCGCCCAGTTCGCTCCGGGCGTACCCAGCAAACCGTATATTCTGCCCATGAACAGCGCAGGCAATGCGCTGACTATCGCGTTGAACAATATCAGCACAAGGGTTATAGTCATCATCTTCGGATAATATCCGAAAAGCGCCTTTAAAGTTCTTAAAAAAGTGCCCTTGGGGGCTTTGGTTACGGGACGTTTAACAGGAGGCATTTTCTTCCCCTCCTTCCGCCTTGCCGCCCCTGTTCTGGGTGGTGTAGACCTCTGTGTAGATGGGGTTCGTGCCCAACAATTCCTTATGGGTGCCCACTGCGTTTATTTTTCCGTTATCCATAATCACTATCCTGTCGGCGTCCTCAACCGAAGATATGCGCTGCGCGATAATTATTTTGGTGGTCTCGGGTATGTATTCGCGGAACGCCTTTCTTATCAAAGCGTCGGTGTGGGTATCGACCGCCGAAGTCGAGTCGTCCAAAATCAGGATTTTTGGCTTTTTTAAAAGCGCGCGAGCTATGCAAAGGCGCTGCTTCTGCCCGCCCGATACGTTGGTGCCGCCCTGCTCGATATGAGTATCGTACTTATCGGGGAAAGTCTGTATGAATTCGTCTGCCTGCGCAAGTTTGCAGGCTTCTAAAAGCTCCTCGTCGGTGGCTTCGGGATTGCCCCAACGCAGGTTTTCTTTTATGGTGCCCGAAAACAGCTCGTTTTTTTGCAGGACGACCGAAACATTGTTGCGCAATGCTTCAAGATCGTATTCCTTAACGTCGTGCGAGCCGACTTTCACAGAACCTTCCGTCACGTCGTAAAGGCGGGATATTAGATTTACGAGCGAAGTTTTGGAAGAGCCCGTTCCGCCTATTATGCCTATCGTTTCGCCCGATTTTATGTGCAGATTTATATCTTCGAGCACGTTCTTTTCAGCCGAAGCCGAATATTTGAAGCTGACGTTTTCAAAGTCTATCGAGCCGTCTTTAACCTCATAAATCGCGTTTTCGGGGCTGTGCAACGTACTCTCCTCTTTAAGCACCTCGTAAATTCGGCGCGCGCTTTCGATAGACATTGTAACCATGGCAAAAATCATGGAGAACATCATAAGCGACATCAAAATCTGCATGCCGTAAACTATGAGCTGGGAAATGGTTCCCGCGGTAAGGCTGGCGCCGAATCCGACGGGGATATTTTGGAGTATGAGATAAGAGCCTATAAAAAGCACCGACGAAAGTACGCCGTAAAAGAAGAACTGCATTACGGGGTTGTTCCAGGCGAGAATTCTCTCCGCCTTTGTAAAATCTATTTGCAAGTCGGTGGCGGCTTTATCGAACTTTTCCTTTTCGTACTCTCCCCTAACATAAGACTTGACGACTCGTATACCCATAACGTTTTCCTGTATGGATTCGTTCAAATTATCGTACTTTTTGAAAAGCCTTCTGAAAAGGGGCAAAGTTTTCCACATTATAAGCAACAAAATCGCGGCAAGGGGAAATATTACGGCAACGAAGATCCAGGCGAGGTTGCCGCCCATCACAAACGCCATAACCGTGGAAAAAATCATCATAAGCGGGCTGCGTATAGCCGTACGGATTATCATCATAAACGCCATCTGCACGTTTGTCACGTCTGTGGTCATACGCGTAACGAGCGACGAAGTGGAAAATCTGTCGATATTTTCAAAGGAAAAATCCTGTACCTTATAATACATATCCTTGCGCAGATTTTTGGCAAAGCCCGCCGCCGCTTTTGCGCAAAACGCGCCGGCGAGGGCGCCGCAAGCCAAAGACGCGCACGACATGGCAACCAACACCAACGCGTATTGCCCTATGCCCATTGCGTCCCACGATGTCCACTCGCCCCAAATAACAATGCCGTTATTGATGGTGCGCACGAGCCTGTCGATGACGAAAGGCAAAAGGCACTCAAAAATAACTTCCATCGAAACAAATAGCGGCGACAGAAGAGTCGGAAATTTGTATTCCCTGATACTTTTAATCAAAGTTTTAATCATTTCACACCAAAAATATCTAATAGACAAAATTATAGTATTTTATTTTAATAATGTCAAATTTATTCCCGTTTTATAAAAAGAAATTTGTGTGAAAACTGCACGGGATAAAAGAGCCGTTGAAATTTTTAAAAGGGTGAATAAAAAAACGGGGTATAGCGTTAATTTTTGCTTGCTAAGGTAAAAATTATATGCTATAATTTATCGGTAAAAATTAAAGGCCCTGTGGTCAAGCGGTTAAGACGGAGCCCTCTCAAGGCTCAATCCCGGGTTCGATTCCCGGCAGGGTCACCAAAACGAAGCAATTCGAACTTTTTTCGGGTTGTTTCTTTTTTTTCCTCATTTTCGCTTATTATCGGCTCATCTGTTGTTTTCATTACGATTAGAAAATATTTTCCGTCAAAAATCACTTCCTTAATGAATAAATCAAAAAGAATTTTTTTATTTTCAAGGCTTTCCATTTTATTTGCGCTTTTAATTATTTTGGTAATGCTTTTCAAAAAAGTAACCACTTTTTGTTTTTGTAGTGGTTCTATAACGCGCGATTCTTCTTCTGCAATTTGCTTTTGCAATTCATTACTCAAATTTGAAAGTTCCACCATTTTTGATTGCGTTTGATTATTAAATATACCGTTGCAAATAGCTTCTGTTATATTATTAAGTTTTCTTTCAATTTCCGCTTTTTGTTGCTTCAAAATTTTAAGTACACTTGATTCTTTAATTTCACCGTTATGGATTTCTACCGCTTGCGCGGCAACTTCGGATATAAAAGCGTCGTCGTCTAATGCCTTTATAATAGCTTTGTAAACGCTGTTTTCTATATCTGCTTTTTTGACAGCGTGTGAAGAACAGTGAGTTGCGCATTTCTTCTTTCTACTACATTTATAATAAAGATGTACTTCACCTGTTTTACTTGTGCCGCTCTCGCCAGTCATCAGTTCTCCACACTTAGCACAAACTAATTTGCCGCTCAAAATAAACTTTTCAGTTGCTTTGGTACGGGCTGCTTTATGTTTGTTTGCCTGCAATTTTTCCTGTACTTGATAAAATAGCTTTTCATCTATTATCGATGGTACAATATTATCATAGATTTTACCGTCATATTGGCATTTACCAATATATTTTTGATTGCGTAATAAATCTGCAACGCGTCCGAAAGTAAAATAATTACCCCGATGAGTTCGTATTCCACTGCTCTTTAACCAATCTACGATTTCTTTAATTGTCGTCCCTTTCTTATAATCCAAAAACATCTTTCTGACAATAATGGCTTCACTTTCGTCAATTTTATATTTCTTGTCTATAAGGGTATATCCCAAAATAGGTTTTACCCCGGCAGCATTTCCTTTTAAACATGATTCTCTCATACCACGTTTTACCTTTTGGGCGAGTTCGGCAGAGTAGTACTCAGCCATGCCTTCCGATAAGCCAAATGGACATAATGCTCATTCGGGGGTGTGCGTGGGAGTTACGGGGTGAGTACCGAGTCGATGTCTATCTTGTAGTAGATATGGACTTCCTGCGGTTTGCCCGTAACCGT
>CANQNO010000002.1 GCA_947625245.1 uncultured Clostridia bacterium | reverse complement strand
ATCGCGGGCAGAGGGCGAGTAGCCCTCAAAATCACGAAAAATCGCAGTGCGCGTCCGCACTGCGATTTTTGTGAACTTGCATCGCGAAGCTTATGCGTCGTTTTCGGGAGTTTCGGGAGTTTCGGGAGTTTCCGAAACTTCGGGAGCAACAACCTCCGCCTCTTCATCCATCTCCGTCACGGCAACGGTAGCAACGGAGCCGTCTTTAAGGCGCATAAGGCGTACGCCGCGGGTGTTTCTGCCAATTTTGGATATAGAGCCCGCATGCATGCGGATTATGGTGCCGCCGTCGGAAATTATCATAATATCGTCCGCGTCGGTGACCTGCTTCATATTTACAAGGTTGCCGGTAGTTTCGTTGAATACCCCTGCCTTAATGCCCTTGCCTGCCCTGCCCTGCACACGGTAATCTTCGGTTGACGTACGCTTGCCGTAACCGTTGGAAGTTACAGTTAAAATATCCTTGCTTTCGTCGACGACGAGCATATCCACAAGGCTGTCGCCCTCGTCCAAAGACATGCCCCTTACGCCGGCGGTATCCCTGCCCATGGAGCGCACATTGCTTTCGGGGAAGCGGATGCACTTGCCCGAACGCGACGCTATCATAAGCTCGTTGTCGCCCGTAGTGAACTGAACGGAAATGAGCTTGTCGCCCTCGTTGAGGCGTATGGCGATTTTGCCGTTTTTGTTTATTCTTTCGAATTCTTCGAGTTTGGTCTTTTTAATGAGCCCGTTTTTGGTTGCAAAGGATATATATCCGCTTGAAGTGCTGACGGGGATTATGGTTTCTATCTTTTCGCCCTGCCCTATCTGCACAATGTTTACAACCGCCCTGCCACGTGCCGTGCGCGCGGCTTCGGGAATTTCGAACGCCTTTATGCGGTAAACTTTGCCGTAATCGGAGAACAGCAACAAGTCGTCGTGCGAGGAGCATACGAACATTTTTTCAACGAAGTCCTCTTCCTTAGGGCGGTGCGCCGTAATGCCCATGCCGCCGCGGTTCTGCGCGTGGTATTCCGCCACGGGCAGTCTTTTTACATAGCCCGTATGGGTCATGGATATTACTACCTGTTCTACGGGTATGAGGTCGGCGTCCTCGATATCGCCCGTAAAGTCGGCAACCACTTCGGTCTTTCTCTCCGAAGGGTATTTGCGCTTGATTTCCAGCAGGTCGTCTTTGATTATTCCCAAAACCCGCTCTTCGTGCGCGAGAATATCTTTAAAATCCGCTATCTGCGTTTCGAGGTCGTTGAGCTCGCCCGTGATTTTATCCACTTCGAGGTGGGATATGCGGTAGAGGCGGAGTTCGGCAACCGCCGTCGCCTGTCTCTCGTCCAGCATAAAGTTTGCGGTGAGTTTTTCCACGCAGTCGTTCTTGTCCACGGCGTTGCGGCATACTTCAACCACTTCGTTTATGCTTGCCTGCGCGATGACAAGTCCCCTTAATATATGCGCGCGTTCTTCGGCTTTTTGCAAGTCGAAAGCCGTGCGGCGTTTTATTATGTCCTTTTGGTGTTCGAGATAGTAGTACAGGCACTCCTTTAAGTTTAATATGCGGGGTGCGCCGTCCACAAGGGCGAGCATTATTATGCCGTCGGAAATCTGAAGGTTGGTATGCTTGTACAGGAGGTTTAAAACTACCTGCGCGTTGGCGTCCTTTTTGATTTCTATGACAATGCGCATGCCGTCCCTGTCCGATTCCTCGCGGATATCCGAAATGCCCTCTATGCGCTTGTTTTTTACAAGGTCGGCTATGCTTTCGATGAGCTTTGCCTTGTTGACCTGATAGGGGATTTCGGAAACTATTATGCGGGTGCGGGTCTGGTTGCCGCTCTGGTACTCTTCCACCTCGCAGCGGGAGCGCAGAACTATATTGCCGCGCCCTGTGCGGTATGCCTTTTTGATGCCGCTTCTGCCCAAAATGAGCGCGCCCGTGGGAAAGTCGGGTGCGGTTACATACTGCATCAGCCCGTCCACGTCTATGTCGGGGTTTTCTATCATGGCGATCACGCCGTCTATTACCTCGCCCAGATTATGGGGCGGGATATTTGTAGCCATACCTACGGCAATGCCATCGGAGCCGTTTACGAGCATATTGGGGAAACGCGACGGCAGCACAGTGGGCTGCATGCCGGTGTCGTCGAAAGTAGGATAAAAATCCACCGTTTCCCTGTCGAGGTCGCGTAACATTTCGGAGGCGATTTTAGAGAGCCTTGCCTCCGTGTACCTCATAGCCGCGGGAGGGTCGCCGTCAACCGAACCGAAGTTGCCGTGCCCTTCCACAAGGGGTTCGTTTATGGAGAAATCCTGCGCAAGGCGGACGAGCGCGTCGTACACCGAACTGTCGCCGTGGGGGTGATATTTACCGAGGCAATCGCCGACGATACGGGCGCATTTTCTGAACGCCTTGTCGGAGTAGAGACCCAACTCGTGCATGGAGTAGAGTATGCGCCTGTGCACGGGCTTTAACCCGTCGCGGACGTCGGGGATAGCGCGGGAGACGTTTACCGCCATAGCATAGGCTATGAACGATTTTTTAAGCTCCTCGTCCACTTCCACGTCGAGCATTTTGGTCATTTGAAGGGTTTTTCTGAATTCCTCTGTAAGCTCGGGACTTGTTTCCTTTTTAGCCATATATTCTCCTTATACGTCCAACTCTTCGACAAGTTTTGCGTTGTCCTCTATGAACTGACGCCTGAGTTCGGGCTGTTCGCCCATTAAAAGCGCGAACGTCTTGTCCGCTTCCACGGCGTCCTCCACGTTTATCCGCACGAGCGTACGCTTTGCGGGGTCCATGGTTGTTTCCCAAAGCTGCTCTTTGTTCATTTCGCCCAAACCCTTGTAGCGCTGTAACTCGAACTTGCCCGTAAAGGTGTTTCTGAACTCTTCGAGCGCCTTGTCGTCGTAAAGATATTTGTCCTCTATGCCCTTAGCCGAAACCTTGTATAAGGGCGGCTGGGCGGCGTATACGTGACCGTTTTCTACAAGCGGGCGCATATAGCGGAAAAAGAAAGTTAAAAGAAGTATTCTTATGTGCGAGCCGTCGACGTCGGCATCGGTCATTATGATTATCCTGTCGTAACGCAGCTTGCTCTCGTCGAAGTTTTCCTGTATGCCGCATCCGAACGCCGTTATCATAGCCTTTATCTCTTCGTTTTCGAGCACGCGGTTTATGCGCACTTTTTCGACGTTCAATATTTTGCCGCGCAGGGGCAATATCGCCTGAAATCTTCTGTCGCGCCCCTGTTTAGCCGTGCCGCCCGCCGAATCGCCCTCTACGATGTAAATTTCGCAGAGTTCGGGGCGTTTGTCTGAACAGTCGGCGAGCTTGCCGGGGAGTTTAGTGCTCTCCAGCACTCCCTTTCTGTGCGTCTCCTCGCGGGCGAGCCGCGCCGCTTCCCTCGCCCTCTGCGCCGTTATGCAGCGCATTATGAGTTCACGGGTTTCGGAGGGGTGTTCTTCGAGATATGTGCCGAATTTTTCGGTAACGGCTTTTTGCACGAAGCCGCGCACGTATGTTGAACAAAGTTTTGCCTTAGTCTGGCTTTCGTACTGCGCGTCGGCTATCTTTACCGAAACTACCGCGGTTATGCCCTCGCGCACGTCCTCGCCCGAAAGCTTTTCGTTCTCTTTGAGGATATTCAAGCGGTGGCCGCAGTCGTTTATCACCTTTGTCAAAGCCGCCTTGAAACCGTCGAGGTGGGTGCCGCCGTCGGGCTGGCGGATATTGTTGGAAAAGGGGAAGATTTGCTCCACATAGCTGTCGTTGTACTGTATTGCGACTTCGAGGAATTTATCGTCGCCCTCGGAGTCCTCAAAATAGACGGGCTTTTCGAAGAGCACTTCCTTGCCCCTGTTTATGTCTTCTATGAAGTGCACGACGCCGCCCTCGTAACAAAAGCTGTCGTGGCGCTCTTTTTCGCCGCGCAGATCGGTAAGGGTGAGGGTAAGCCCCTTGTTGAGATAGGAAAGTTCCCTTAAAAGGGTTTTTAAGGTGTCGTAGTTGAATTCAGTGGTTTCAAGAATAGTGGCGTCGGGGTGGAAAGTTATGGTGGTGCCCGTCTCCTGCGTGTCGCCCACTATGGCAAGGGGCGCGTCGGGTACGCCGCACTTATAGCTTTGGCGGAATACATGCCCGTTTTGGCTGACTTCGGCAATAAGGTAGTCCGAAAGCGCGTTTACGCAGGATACGCCCACGCCGTGCAGACCTGAGGAAATTTTATAGCCGCCCGCCTTGTTGCCGCCGCCGAACTTGCCGCCCGCGTTCAGATTGGTCAAGGCAAGCTCCACGCCGCTTATGCCCTCTTCTTCGTTTATGCCGGTGGGTATGCCCCTGCCGTTGTCTTTTACCGTGCATGCGCCGTCGGCGGTTATTATAACGTCGATTTTATCGCAATAGCCGGCGAGAGCCTCGTCTATGGAGTTGTCTATAACCTCCCGCACAAGGCAATGCAGACCCTTTTCGTCGGTGGGTCCTATATACATTCCCGGGTGTTCCCTTACGGGTTCGAGCCCCTTTAACGCGCGCAGGGAATTCGCGTCGTAATTGGATTGAACTTTTTCAGGCATTATGTTTCTCCCGAACGGATTATTATTGAGAATATTATACCATATTATTAGAAATAACGCAACGGTTTAAAAGGAAAATTTTGCCTTTGGAAGGAATTAAAAAAGCGCGGCGGGGCATACTTTTTTTATGGAGAAAAAGATATGCCCCGCCGCGCGGGAATTTGATTTGAAAGACAGCTTTTTCGAGTGCGGGAACTGCGGAAACCACGTGTGCAAAACACAAGCCGAACTGTGGTCGCGCGTGTGCCCGCACTGCTTTGGAAGGCTTTACAGGATTAGCTGAAATCAGTCGATATACTCCGCTTTGAGCTGTTCGAAGCGCAAACGGTATTTTTCGGCGTTTTCAACGTCGCCCGTCGCCCTGCAATAGCCCGCGCGAAGCGCGGTGAGCGATATGAACGAGGGGTCGTCCTCGCGTATCTGCGGCAGGTCGAAAAGAAGGCTTTTATTTACCGTCTCTATGCTGCCGCCCCCCAAAAGATGGGCATGCACGGCGAGCACGGCGAGGGTGACCTGCGCTTCGGGTTCGTTTTTAACGAGTTCGGAAATCACAAGCCCGTCGGTCTTACCCGAGGCGTATTCCGCGGGCAGGGCGTTATCCACAAAAATGGTGACGTGCCCTATGGCTATGCCCGATATCCATACGGGTATGGCGGGTACGGCAAGGGCGAGTACGCCGAGGATTATAAAAAGGAGGTTTACGAAAAGTCCGCCCAAAGAGGTGGCTATAAGCCTGCCCTTTAAATTTTTGTCGGTTTTGGGCATTAACCCTACGCTTAAAGGTTTGAACAGCGAAAAGACCGAGCTTTTGGAAAGTTTGCCCCTGAGCCCCGTAAACAGCCCTAAAAAGGCGTGTCCCAGCTCGTGCAATACTCCCGCGGAAACCATGGAAACCACGGCGAAAACTATCCAGAGCACGACCTGAAGGGGTGCGTCGCCGGCTTCCGCCATCAATCTCCAGAGACATACCGCCGTGTATGCAACCATAAGCCCTATCGACAGTATGCTGAAAATTATATCCTTCGATTTTCTCATACGATACCCCCTTTTAAAATAAGATAACCTTCGAGATTGTCGCTTTCGGACACGGTGATTTTATCTATGCCGAAATGACGCATTACATAGTAAGTCAAAAGACAGCCGCCGCCTATCACGTCGGCGCGGTTAGGCTCCATGCCCGACATTTTGCACACTTCGGAAACGGGCATTTGCAATATGCGCTCCGCCATGGAATAAATTTCCCCCGCAGAGAGAACAGTGCCGTCGGTTACAGACGGGTCGTAAACTTTAAGCCCGTGCTTTACGGCGGCGAGTGTCGTGGCAGTGCCGCCTATGCCGTACATATTAAAACCCGACGCGTTGAAAGTGCCGTATTCCGCGATCTTGCCGAGAATAAGTTTTGAAAGCTTTTCTTTATCCCTGCCCGCAATATCGTTAAGGCGCACCGTGCCCACGTTTACGCTCTTGGAGTACAGCGTTTTGCCGCCTTGCGAAAGGGTGACTTCGGTGCTCGCCCCGCCCACGTCTATTATTCCGCCGTCTTTGCCGCGCAACGCGCCCGTAATGCCGAGTTTTGCCTCCTCTTCCCCGCTCACCACGTCCACGTCTATGCCGCAAAGCTCTTTTACCCTGCGGGTAAAGACGTTGCCGTTTGAAGCGCTTCTCACGGCGGCGGTGGCAAACACGTATGTATTTACGGCTTTTTCCGCCGCGGCGTCCGCCGCGAACGCGGCAACCGCCTGCGCCGTACGCTCCGTAGCCTCGTCCGAAAGCCTGCCCGAAACGGCGAGCCCTTCCCCGAGGCGGGTAGAAGCAAGGCGCTTATATAAAGTTTTTCCGTCCGCGAACAAAGCAAGGCGGACGGAATTGGAACCAATGTCTATAACCGCAATTTTCATATCAGTCTGCAAAGTGCCAACCGTATTCGATCAGCTTGTCTCTCAAAAATTCTTCAGACTGAAGCCTTTCGTAATCCTCTTCGCTCTCTTCCAACCGCTGCCCGTAATATAAAATTTCTTCCGCAAGCTCTTTGCGCTTGTTGTTTGCACGGACAATGACTACCAGCTGGTATACGACTACAGCCGCCAGAATAAAGATCAAAAGTATTACGTTTACCGTTATCGCCGCGGCTATGCGGTTACGTTTTTCCTCTGTCAATTCCGTTACTCCTTCTTGTGGCAATTACATTATACACTTTATTTATCAAAAATGCAACTATTATATGTAAACTTTTTAAATATATGAACGCGCCGAGGGCGCAGCCTATCAGCATATACAGCCTTAAATCCCCGAACCCGAACATAACGGACACGAAAATAAAGCCCGCCGCAAAGACAAGGCAATAAATAAGGTCGCATATTATTATAAAAATTCTGTCTTTTACGGTGAAAGCGGCGGCGTTGACCCCGCACACTATGCTGCGCGCTACAAACAGCACGTCGTACACTCCCCCGCTGACTACCCCGCAAAACAGACAGATGAGAAAGATATAGAGCTGCATTTATCTGAAGAGCTTTTGTTTTAGGCTCATGCCCTTTTGCAGATAGCGCACCCCGTATACTTCGCCCGCCGCCGAAAACGCGCCCGTGCTCTTTGAAAAGTTGACCATTTTAAGGCCGCTTCCCTGCACGGCTATCCTTCCGCCCGAAAAGCTTAAAATTATCTGTTTGTCCGAAAAGCTGTCCACGCTCGTCACCTCGGTTGCCGTAATTCTTTTGCAGTTTTCGATAGTCAGGTTATGATTTTCCATACAGCCGTCCCCACTAAGCCGCAGCTTAAAAAAATACCGCCCGCAACATACGGGTGGTATATTTTATTATATATAACCTGTTTTTATAACTGCTTTTTCTCTTTTGCGCGCGCCTTTGCGCGGAGTTCGCTGTCGAGAATACGCTTTCTTATTCGTATATTGTGCGGCGTCACTTCCAAAAGCTCGTCGTCGCCTATAAATTCGAGGCACTCTTCGAGGCTCATTTTTTTGGGGGTTATAAGCCGCAAAGCCTCGTCGCTCGCCGAAGAACGGGTGTTGGTGAGGTGTTTGGTCTTGCAGACGTTCACGTTGATGTCGTCGCTTTTGGGGGATTCGCCTATTACCATGCCCTCGTATACGGGAGTACCCGCGCCTATAAACAGCGTTCCCCTGCCCTGCGCGTTGAAAAGCCCGTATGTTACGGCTTCGCCCGTTTCGAAAGCTATGAGCGAGCCGGTGTTGCGGCGGGAAATTTCGCCCTTGAAAGGCTGGTATTCGAAGAATATGCTGTTCATTACGCCCTCGCCTTTGGTGGAGGTGAGGAATTCGGATTTATATCCGAAAAGCCCCCTTGCGGGTATAACGAATTCCAGCCGCGTCCGCGTACCCACGGCGCTCATGTGCAAAAGCTCGCCCTTGCGGTTGCCCATGCTCTGGAAAACCGCGCCCGTAGCCTCGTCGGGAACGTCGACTATCAGCCTTTCCATCGGCTCGTACTTTACGCCGTCTATCTCCTTATAGAGCACTTTGGGTGTGGAGACCTGAAATTCATAGCCCTCGCGCCGCATGTTTTCGATCAGTATGGATAGATGCATTTCCCCCCTGCCGCACACGCGGTAGCTATCGGCGCTGCCCGTCTCTTCCACGCGCAGCGAAACGTCTTTCAATAGTTCGCGGAACAGCCTGTCCCTCAGGTGGCGGGTCGTAACCCACTTGCCGTCCTTGCCCGCAAAGGGCGAATCGTTTACCGAAAAGGTCATCTCTACGGTGGGTTCGGTTATCTTTACAAACTTATGCGGTTCCACGCAGTCGGGAGAGCAGACGGTGTCGCCTATGTTTATTTTTTCAAGACCCGAAAAACAGACTATATCCCCCGCCTTAGCCTCTTCGCACGGGGTACGCGTAAGTCCCTCTATCTGGTACAGGTTGGCTATTTTGCCCGGTGCGCGGAGCTGTATGTTGTTGTAGTTGCAAACCACTACGGACTGCCCCTGCTTTACTACGCCCCGCTCTATCCTGCCTATGCCTATCCTGCCGACGTAATCGTTGTAATCTATCGAGGAGCACAAAAGCTGCGCGCTGCCCGAGGTGTCGGCTTCCATGGGCGGGATATGTTTTAAAATGGTATCGAAAAGGGGCGAAAGGTCTTTGCCCGGAGTATTGAGGTCGAGGGTCGCCGTGCCGTCCCTGCCCGAGCACCATACGACGGGACTCGAGAGCTGGTCGTCGGACGCGTCCAGTTCGAGAAGGAGTTCCAGAATTTCGTCCTGCACCTCGTTCAAACGGGCGTCGGGGCGGTCGATTTTATTGACCACTATTATTAAGCGGTGACCCATTTCGAGGGCTTTTTGCACCACGAAACGGGTTTGGGGCATGGGACCTTCGGCGGCGTCGACAAGCACAAGTACGCCGTTTACCATCATCATTACCCTTTCCACCTCGCCCGAAAAATCGGCGTGGCCCGGGGTGTCTACTATGTTGATTTTTACGCCGTTGTAATGTACGGACGTGTTTTTTGCGAGTATGGTTATGCCGCGTTCCCGTTCGAGGTCGTTGGAATCCATTACCCGCTCTTCCACCGCCTGGTTGTCGCGGAAAGTATGGCTCTGCTTGAGCATTGCGTCCACAAGCGTGGTTTTGCCGTGGTCTACGTGGGCTATTATAGCCACGTTCCTGAGATCTTCTCTTAACATATATTGCCTTGAAATTTTTGTTTGGGATTAAAATTTTAGCGCGGGCGCCCAAAAAACGCAACCCGTTTAAACGGTTATTTCAAAATTCCGATTTTGTGCTTCTTTCGAACAATTTAAGTATTATCTTCATACAGTTTTCCGCACCGTCGCCCTTGTCGAAGGGGTGGGTGAGAAAGCATGCCTCGTAAACGGCTTCGGTTATGGGCAGATCCAGCCCGTGCCTGTCGCCGAGCTCTTTCATCGCCTTTGCGGTCATTACCCCCTCCGCGAGCTTGTCGAACTTAGCGCCGTGCGCCATCATTTCGCCGTACATGCGGTTGTGGGAATATTCCGAAAAGAGGGTGGTTTCGTAATCGCCGAGGTGCGCAAGCCCGTACGCCGAAGTGAATTCGCCGCCCATAGCCTTTATGAACCTGCCCACTTCGTATGCGCCTCGCGCCATTAAAGGACCCTTTAAACTTACATAGCCGCTTCCGTCAAGAACGCCCGCGGCAATGCCCAAAACGTTTTTTGCCGCCGCGCCGATTTCGGTGCCGATTATGTCGTTGCCGTAATAAAAGCGGATAAGATTGGACTTGAAATTGTCGGCAATAAACCTCTTCAATTTTTCGTCATAGCTGTCTATTACCATACAGTTGGGTATGCCCTTAGTAAATGCCTGTATATGCCCCGGGCCAACCCATACGGCGATTTTATTTTTGTCTATGCCGCTTTCCAAAAGTATTTCCGAAAGCCGTTTGCCCGTGGATTCCTCTATACCTTTCATGCACAGCACAAAAATTTTGTTCCCGACGGGATATTTTGTGACCTTTTCCATAAAGCCGCGCAGCCCCTGCGAGGATATGGAAATTATAATTACGTCGGCAAATTTTACGGCATATTCAAGGTCGCACGTGAGCTCTATGGAGCTGTCGAGCGCGACGTATTCGTTTTTGCCCTCTTTTTTAAGCGTTTCGTATGATTTGGAGCCTTCGGGTCCCCAATTGACGACCTTGTTTTTCAGCACGGTAGCCTGATACCAGGCGATAAACGAACCCCAACGCCCGCAACCCAACACCGAAATATTCATAAAAATTCCTTTTACGGAAAATCCTTTCCGTTAACTCATATTTTTTTGCGCTCGGACAGCGCGCGGGAGAGAGTGACTTCGTCGGTGTATTCCAGCTCGCCCCCTACGGGTATGCCGTGCGCGAGGCGGGTGACGTTAACGCCCAAAGGCTTTAACAGCCGCGCTATATACATTGCCGTGGCTTCCCCCTCCACGTCGGGATTTGTAGCCATTATCACTTCCTGTACGCTTCCGTCTATGCGCGAAAGAAGTTCTTTTATGCGGATATCGTCGGGACCTATCCCGTCCATGGGCGAAATTACGCCGTGAAGAACGTGGTATACCCCCTTGTATTCGTGCAATTTTTCCATTGCGACTACGTCTTTGGGTTCCTTTACCACGCATATAACGCTTTTATCCCTGCGCTTGCAGACCTCGCAAATTTCCTCTTCTGTGAAGTTGCCGCAGATCTTGCAGTATTTTACCCGCCGCTTGCACTCCGTTATGCTTTCGGCAAACTCCTTTGCCTCGGCGTCCGTCATGGAAATTATTTTGTAGGCGTAACGCTGTGCGGTCTTTTTGCCCACGCCGGGAAGCCTTGAAAACTGGTTTATAAGCCTTCCGATAGGTTCTATAAAAATATCCATATTTAACGCAGAAGCCCGCCGCCCGCTTTGGCGAAAGGTCCCATCTTTTCGTTATACGCCTCGTCGGCTTTTTTGTAGCCGTCGTTTATCGCCGCCATTATCAAATCTTCGAGCATTTCCACGTCGTCGGGGTCGGTAATGTCCACCAGCTCTGAAAGTTTGCTGCCGAACTCAACGCCGTTTATTATCTTTTTTCCGTTCATGTACACGACTACCGTCTCGTCGCCCTCTTCGCCGCCGCCCGAAAGCCCGACGACTTCCATCTCTTCCAGCTCTTTGTCGGCTTCCTGCATCTGCTCCTGCATTTTTTGCGCTTCGCGGAGCATGTTCTGCATATTGCCCATACCGCCTTTGAAACCTGCCATAAATTCTCCTTTATTTTACGGTAATATCCGTACCTTTGAAATTGTTTTTGAGTTCTTCGAGCGCCTTTTCATACTCGCTCTCGCCTTTGGGCACAAAGCGCACTTCGAATTCGCCTACGCCCTGCTCGGCAAGCACTTCGCCCATAAATTTATTGTTGTCCTGCCGCAAAAGGGCTTTGTATACCCCCTCGCTGTCGGTGGTGAATATGAGTTTTTCCCCCTCGAAGAAGTACGAAAGATCCATGCACAGCGTGAACAGCACCGCGTTTTTGCGGGTGGTGCGCAACGCCTTTATGAACTTTGCGAACACCGCGTTCTTTTCGCTTTGGGACATTTCGCCGCTCTTTTGCGGTGCGACGGGAACGTTATCCCACAGCGCGGGCTGGACGGCTTCGGCGCCGTCCCCGGCGGGCGGGATTTCGCTCAATACGACCTTCGCGGCGGGAGGTTCGGGCAACACGCTCTCCGCGGCGGGTTTTGCGGCTTTTTTAACGGGTTCTTCTTTTGCCGCCCCGTCCGCCGCAGGCGCGGGGCGCAGCGCCCCGTTAAAGTTTTCGAGCTTTTTTTCAAGGCGGCTTATCCTGCCTATAACCGCGTCTATGTCATAGTCGTTCTGCGGC
The DNA here is from genome assembly GCA_947625245.1 of uncultured Clostridia bacterium. Lineage (GTDB taxonomy): Bacteria > Bacillota > Clostridia > Christensenellales > Borkfalkiaceae > Coproplasma. The sequence goes on along the minus strand of CANQNO010000002.1, from coordinate 134,541 downwards.
ATCGCGCACTTTAAAACCGCCGTTTCGAGCAATATCCTGCCGTTTGAGGAATATCTCGAATCGGCTTCCGCCTTTTCGAAAATTTCCGCCGCGCGCAAAATTTTGTGCCCGTCGGCGCTTTCCGCCGTACTGCGTATGCGCTGAAAAGAATCTTCGGGAAGATTTATGATCTCCCTCGCCGTGCGGCACACCTTTGCTATGGAGAGATTGTTTATGAAATTGAGTATGTCCTTTAAGAGCACCCCCACGCTCTTGCCCGTGGAGAGTATGTTTTCGGTAGCGGTGAGGGCGGCTTCCGCGTCCTCGTCCAGCATATAGCCGCACAAGTCGGCTATCTTCATCATGTCCGCCGAACCCAATACGGCGGAAACGTCGGCATATGTGAGCTTTCCCGTTGAATAAGAAGCGCACATGTCGGCTATCGAAAGACTGTCGCGCGCGCTCCCCGCACCCGCCCGCGCTATGGCGGAAACGGCGGCGTCCTCGTACTCCTTGCCCGTCTTTTCGAGCACGGACTTTATCAGCTCTTCGAGGTCGCTCTGCGGAATAAGCTTGAAATCGAAACGCATGCAGCGCGAAAGTATGGTTGCGGGGATTTTTTGCGGTTCGGTGGTGGCGAGGATAAACACCGCATGGGCGGGCGGCTCTTCGAGCGTCTTTAACACGGCGTTGAAAGCCGAAGCCGTGAGCATGTGCACCTCGTCTATTATATACACTTTATATTTGCCCGCAACGGGAGGATACTGCACCTTTTCGCGCAGGTCGCGCATTTCGTCCACGCCGTTGTTGGACGCGGCGTCAATTTCCGAAATATCCAGCCCCGCGCCCGAAGCGAGCGCCCTGCATGCGGGGCATTTTCCGCAGGGGGAAGAGTCCTGCGGGTTTTCGCAGTTTATCGCCCGCGCAAAAATTTTGGCAAGCGTGGTCTTGCCCGTGCCGCGCGGCCCGCAAAACAGGTATGCGTGTCCTATATTTCCGCTCTTTATCCTGTTTTTAAGAATACGGACTATATGTTCCTGCCGCACGACCTCGTCGAAAGTCGACGGGCGGAAAGCCCTGTAAAACGCAAGATATGCCATTTATTGCTCCGTATAATACGATTTATGTATTTTGTTCTTTGCACGGTTAAGCGCGTTGTCCACGCTTTTGGGGCTTTTGCCCGTTGCGGCAGCTATTTCGCCGCAGGACAGCCCGTCGAGGTACATTACCGTAGCCTTGAATTCGAAAGAGGACAAAATTTTTGAAATTTTTTGCAAAAATTCGCGGCGTTGTTCACAGCGGATAAGTTCATCCTCGGGTCCCGTCGGCGAAAACTCGCCCGCGATTTCGAGGATAGGCACCGAATTGTTGAGCGCCTTGTTCTTTGCCGCGGTGTTCTTTTTTACGGCGTCTATTACGGCGTTGCGCATGCACCTGTAAGCATAGGTTTTAAAATTCGCGCCGTTGCCCGGGGAATAGCCGTTTACAGCCGAATACAGCCCCACCATGGCTTCCTGAAACAGATCCTCGTCGGTTCCGCCTATCAGGAAAAAGCCCGCCGATACCGACTTTGCCAGCGGCGAATATTTGTTGAGTATAAGGCTCTCCGCGGACTTGTCTCCGCGGCGGGCAAGCTCTATCAGTTCTTCGTCCCGCATCTTCTCCTCAATACCTCGTACGCGGCAACGCCCAACGCGACGGAAGCGTTTAGTGAATTCACCTTGCCTTTCAAAGGAAGCGAAAGCGTCATGTCGCACTTTTCTCGGGTGAGACGGCGCACGCCGCTGTCCTCGCCGCCTATAACAAGCGCAATGTTGCCCGAAAGTTCGGTGTTGTATATGTTCTCGCCGTCGGCTTCGAGGGCGTATATCCAGAACCCCTCTTCCTTGAGCCTGTCTATTGCCCTGTTCACAGAATTTACCTTTGCGACTTTGATATGGTTAGCCGCGCCCGCGGAAATTCTTATAACCGCTTCGGTGACGCCCGCCGAACGCACGGAGGGAATTATAACGCCGTTGGCGCCGACGCACTCCGCCACCCTTATTACCGAACCCAAATTATGCACGTCCTCTATCCCGTCGCAGATAATTATAAGCCCGCCGTCTTTATTTCGGGTCAATTCTTCCAGCGAAGCGTACTCGTAACCGGCGGCGTAAGCTATCACGCCCTGATGCCTGCCGCTTTCGCTCTCCCTGTCCAGAGCGGACTTATCCGCAAATTGTACGCGGATATTTTTTTTGCGCGCCTCGGCAAAAATTTTTAAGAGACTGCCCTGCGGATTTTTGAGAAGGAGTATTTTATCTATATTTTTATCCGTTTTCAAAAGTTCCGAAACGGCGTTCCTGCCCTCGGTTTTCATTTGGTCTCCCTCAAAATAAACATAAGCCTTTGGTTTTGCCCCGTAAGATACAGCCAGCCCAATACGGCTTCGAAGCCCGTGGAATTGTTGTACTCGGAGACGCCGGCATTTTTGGAACGCGACGGCTTTTTGGCGTTGCGGCCCCGCATGAAAACCGCCCTCTCCTCTTCGGTAAAAAGCTTTTCCGCGGTCTGCAACGCAATGTTCTGACCGTGCGCCGACACCCTTTCGGAATTCAACTTTTGCAGCACCCCGGGCGGATAATCCGCCGAAAGCGCAAGTTTTTGCCTTACGTACAGCGAGTGCACCGCGTCGCCCACGAAAGCGAGGGTCACGGGATTTAAATCCGTTGCCTTACGTATGCTCAAAGGCTCGAAAAATTCAAACATAGCTTGCATTGTAATTATACTACTCCGTCATAAAAAAATCAATTAATCCATAGTATATAGCGTGAAATTAATATTTTTGAAAAAGAGCACTATTGTGGTAATAATAGCCATACTGCTTTCGGGCGCGGCTTTCGGGCTGTGCGCGGGGGCGCTTTACAGGTCGTCCGCGGCGGACGCGGTTTCAGCCGCCGAAAGGGTGATCGTGATAGACGCGGGGCACGGCGGGATAGACGCGGGCGTGACGGGGATTTTGAGCGGCGTGAAAGAGAGCGACATCAATCTTTCGATAGCAAAAAAACTGAAGAGTTATTTTGCCGAAGCGGGGTTTGCGACGGTTATGACGCGGACTTCCAACGGCGGGCTGTACGGGCTGCCGACGGACGGGTTTAAAACGCGGGATATGCAGAAGCGCAAAAAAATAATCGAGGACTGCGGGGCGGATATGGTAATTTCGGTGCACCAGAACTCCTGCCCCCTCAAGAGCCGTCGCGGCGGGCAGACTTTTTACGATAAAAACAGCGCCTGCGGGAAATCGCTTGCCGAAAGTATTCAGGCTTCCCTGAACGAAATGGAAGAGTGCGTTAAAAGGAGCAGCGCGCTGACGGGGGATTATTTTATGCTGAAATGCACGGAAAGCCCTTCGGTTATAGTAGAGTGCGGGTTTTTGACAAACGCAGAGGACGAAAAGCTGTTGTGCGACCCCGAATACCAGAACAAGATGGCTTACGCCATATTCAAAGGTGCGGTAAGCTATTTCGGATAAACAAATCCCGCCGCGGATGCCCGCGGCGGGATTTGTTTATGCCTTAAATCATATTAAAACGAGCAACAGCGAAGTAAATTGCAAAACCGTGCCCGCTATGTCGAAAAGATGCCATATGGAGTGGAAATACTTGATTTTTTTACCGAACGCGTAAAAGACTATGCCCGCGGTGTACGCTACCCCTCCCGCAAGAAGCAGGTAAAAACTTGCCGCGGAAAGTATGGAATACAGCGGCACAATGGCAATTAAAATAAGCCAGCCCATTATGCAGTAGAACGCCATGGATATGCTCTTAATTATAATGTTCTTCATGGCGATGGCGTTGCCCGTAATGCCCAAAATCGCGAGCGTCCACTCCGAAACGAGGATCCACGTCCCCGCCGCCGTGCCGCCGAGCACTATTATGCAATAGGGCGTATACGTACCGGCTATAAGCAAAAATATTGTGCAATGGTCAAAAATCCTGAACACCGCTTTCGCCCTGTTGTTCCTCAAAAAATGATACAGCGCGCTCATGGTGTAAAGGATTATTATACATATGCCGAACACAGCCATAGCCGCCATGGCGGACGGGGACGGGTAGGCGAAAAATACGCCTATTGCCAAAAACGCAATGCCCAACGCTCCGCCGACGATATGGGAGACGGCGTTGAAAATTTCTTCGCCCTTGGAATAAAATACGGGGAATACGCGGGTTTTGCCGCGGGAAGTGCATACGGTCGCTTCCATTGTCTTTTTCAATTTTTTGTACCTCGGAATAAAGTTTACGCTATTAATTATAGCTGCAAAAGGTGAAAGATAAACCTAATTCCGGGGATTGCGGCTCCACAAAATTCAAGCGGCGCGGTAGAGCCGTCGCCGCCCCGCTCCAACGGCGCAACGCCGCACTCTACCGCATAAAAAAACGCCCTCTACCGTGGGTAGAGTTGAAAAATAAAGTTCACAAGCGGTAATTTTCGGAAATATTTTCCTCTTCGTCGTAATGAGCTTTGCTATTATTGGAAATTGCGCCCGCGCGTTCCGCGCGGGCGCAAGGTGTTTTTTAATTGCAATTACGAAGTGAGAAACTGCCGAGAAGCGAGTTTTTAAAATAATTAACGGCGCAAGCAAAACCACGCTTTTGCGCCTGCGCACCCAATTTGCGCATACCTGCGCCTGAGCGAGGTGAATGCCCGCGATTATATTATTCGTGGGCACTTAATTATCGCGGGCAGAGGGCGAGTAGCCCTTAAACTCACGAAAAATTGCAAGCACGGCTTGCTTGCAATTTTTGTGAACTGTTTACGTGAGAAACTGCGGAGAAGCGAGTTATGCAAGGAAAGCAAGCGACGACCGCAGCGAGTGTACACTGAAGTACACGAACAAGGCGGAGCACAGCTTGACACCGCAGAACGAAGCTTATCCACGGTTTACGGCAGTTAATTTGAACGGAACGCCAACCCCCCATCCTCCTTAACTTCCACCGTTACGGTTTCGCCTGGGAGTATGTGGTTTGCGAGAATTTCGTCGGAAAGTCTGTCCTCGATAAGCTTTTGCACCGTGCGCTTTAACGGCCGCGCGCCGAAAGTTTCGGAATAGCCCTCCTGAAGGATTTTATCCATGGCTTCGTCCGAAAGTTTTAAGGTTATGTTCCTGCCTTTAAGCCTGTCGGCGAGCGCTTCCACGAGTTTGCGGCAAATTTGACCCGCTTCGTCCTTAGTGAGCTTGCGGAAGATTATAATGTCGTCAAGCCTGTTCAAAAATTCGGGTTTGAACTGCTCGCGCAGAGCTTCGTTAATGTTCTCTTTCATCTTGTCGTAGTCCGCCGCGGCTTCGTTTTCGCCGTCGGTAAACCCGAAATTGGACATCTTTTTAATAGTGCTTGCGCCGACGTTGGATGTAAGTATTATAATGGTGTTTTTAAAGTTTATTACCCTGCCTTTGGAATCGGACAGCCTGCCGTCGTCGAGGATCTGCAAAAGAACGTTAAACACGTCGGGATGCGCCTTTTCGACTTCGTCGAACAGGACTACGCTGTAGGGCTTTCTGCGCACTTTTTCGGTGAGTTGCCCGCCGCTGTTTTCGTCATAGCCTACATATCCGGGAGGCGCGCCTATGAGTTTGGATACGGAGTGCTTTTCCATATACTCCGACATATCCACCCTTATAAGCAACTTTTCATCGCCGAACATTGCTTCGGCAAGCGCTTTGGCAAGGTCGGTTTTGCCCACGCCCGTGGGTCCGACGAAAATAAAGGAGCCTATAGGGCGGTTGGGTTCGTTCAAGCCCGCGCGGGCGCGGCGTATAGCCCTTGCGACGGCGGAGACCGCTTCGTCCTGCCCGATTATGCGCTTGTGGAGATTTTCTTCCAGATGCAGGAGTTTGTCGCTCTCCTGTTCGGTGAGCTTTACTACGGGCACACCCGTCCAGCCGCTTACTATCTGCGCTATGTCGTCGGAGCCTATAGTGGGCGAAGAGGTCTGCTTTTCGCCTTTCCAATCGCTTTTGAGTTTATTTATCTTCTCCTGCACGGAGTTGAGCTCTTCCATGAGCTTTTGCGCCTGCGAATAATTTTCGCTCTTTGCGGCTTTGTTCTTTTCGAGCGTGAGCCTCTTCAACTTTTCTTCGAGTTCTTTTACCTCGTCGGGGCTGTTCAGGCTGTTAAGGCGGGCGCGGGAAGCCGCTTCGTCGATGAGGTCTATTGCCTTATCGGGCAGGAACCTGTCGGTTATATATCTGTCCGAAAGGGTTGCGGCGGCGATGATCGCCTCGTCGGTTATGACCACTTTGTGATGGGCTTCGTACTTGTCGCGCAGTCCGCGAAGTATTTCTATAGTGTCCTCGACCGAGGGTTCGTCCACCTGCACGGGCGTGAAGCGGCGTTCGAGCGCGGCGTCTTTTTCGATATATTTTCTGTACTCTTCCAGAGTGGTGGCGCCTATCGTCTGCAACTCGCCGCGGGCGAGCATGGGTTTTAAGATGTTAGCCGCGTCCATATTGCTTTCGGAAGAAGAACCGGCGCCCACTATCTGGTGGATCTCGTCGATAAAGAGTATGACGTTGCCGCTGTTTTTGATGCTGTCTATGGCGTTTTTAAGGCGCTCCTCAAAGTCGCCGCGGTACTTTGCGCCCGCAACCATTCCCGACAAATCGAGCGAGAATACGATTTTATCTTTCAAAAGATCGGGCACTTCGTTTTTGACTATCGCCTGCGCCAGCCCTTCCACGACGGCGGACTTGCCGACGCCCGGCTCGCCTATGAGCACGGGGTTGTTCTTCGTGCGGCGCGAAAGTACCTGAATTATTTTGTCTATTTCCTTTTTTCTGCCGATGACGGGGTCTATTTTGCCCTCCCTCGCCTTCTGCGTCAAATCGCTGCCGTACTGTATGACCGATTTGTCGAGACGGGGTGAAGAACTCTTCTTTTCCTGCTTTTGCGGCTGTTGGGATTTGGCGTGTCCCGAAAAGAAGCTGTTGAAAACTTCGAACGGGTCGTCCGCTTCGTCTTTGGTCTCAGCCGCGTTGCCCGAAAGGACGAGCTCGAGCGTACTTGCAAGCGCGGTCACGCTTACGCCGAGCGCGCGCAAAATTTGCATTGCAAGGCAATCGGTGGACTGTATTACGGCGTAAAGCATGTGTTCGGTGCCCGCAAGCGAATCCTGCCCGTTGAATTCCACCGACAGGTCGAGCGCGCGTTCTATCATATGTTTTGTGCGGGGGGTAAAGCCCTTTATGTTAGAAGTGAAGTCGATAGAGCGGACGAAGTATTCCCTGAAGCCCGCTTCGGATACGCCGCATGCCATAAGCACTTTGCAGGCAGTGCAATCGGGGCAGTTCAACATGCCGAAAACTATGTGTTCGCTGCCTATATAGCTGGAATCGTACAGTTTTGCCGCCTCTTCGGCTATGGAGACAACCTGTTGGAGATTGTCCGTAAAGCGGTTCATATATGAGTTATCCATAATAAATTACCTCCTTATTCGAAGTTATGAATTTGTGTTCTTTTTTAAAAATTTTGCGACGTACTGCGCGCGGTAGGCGTCGCGTTCCACGGGAGTAAGACTGCGCGCCGCCGCGGAATTTATGTTGGCGGGCCGCATTTTGACTACAAGGTCGTCTATAGCGGAGATGTCGGAAATGCCTATATATCCGAGACACGCGCCCAGCTTTACGTTTGCGGCAAGCTTTATGAGCTCACCCGTGGAAAGTATGGCGCAATTTGTAAGAATTCCGTACGAGCGCATGCACTCGTCCTGCGTTTCGAGGGCGGAAGGTCCGTTTTTGAGGTTATCCCTTTCGGCATTTTCCAGCCCCACTACCTTTTTTACCACTTCCTCGACCTGCGTTAAGATATCCTCTTCGGTTACGCCCAAAGTCACTTCGTTGCTTATCTGGTACATGTACCCTTCCGCTTCGCTGCCCTCGCCGTAAATGCCGCGCACCGTGAGACCCAGCCGCGAAATGGAGCGGATCACCTTTGGCATAATGCCGTTTATTGTGAGAGCGGGCAAAAAGAACATTACCGAAGCCCGCAACCCAGTGCCGAGATTGGTGGGGCAAGCCGTAAGATAGCCGAGCTGTTCGTCATATGCGAATTTCATGGAGTCGGAAATGCGGCTGTCTATTCTCGCCATGGTTTTGTACGCCGTTTTGAGCTGCAAGCCCTTTACTATGCACTGTTCGCGCAAGTGGTCCTCTTCGTTGATCATAATAGAAACGCTTTCGTCGCTGTTTATGATCGCCGCGGACATCTTTTTGTTTTTTATGAGATTGGGGGAAATGAGGTGGTTTTCCTTTAATATCTGCGCGCGCTCTTCGGATATGGCGTCCATGTAATATACGTTGAAAGAATCGTCGTTGAACCCGTCGAGACGGGAAAGCCCCGAAGTGACGAGGCGGATTATTTCGCGCGCCTGCTTTTCGTCTTTAAGGTGCGACGGGAAAGGGAACCCCTCGATATTTCTCGCTATCCTTACGCGCGTGGAGACTACCGTTCCCGAAAAATCACTCATCTTCTTCCCCTCCGCCGTACAAAGTTTTGTTTATCAGCAATATCTGGCTGTTCAGCTTGCCCGCGTCGGCATAGCGCCGTTCTTTAAGCGCCTGTTCAAGCTGTTCCTGCAGGGATTTGAGCCGCCTGTGCAAGCCGAGTTCGTCGTTGTTTTGGGCGGCTTTGCCCACATGGTCTACTTTGCCCTGTATGCGGCGGATAGATGGCAGCAATTCCTCCCTGAACATATCGTAACAGTTCGGGCAGCCCAAAAGCCCCGTCCTTTCGTAATCGGAGTACCTCGTCCCGCAGACCGAGCACTTCTTCTCCTTTACCGACGGCTCGCCGAAAAGCCCCGCCCACAGGTCGTTGTTCGCCTTAGAGCCGAGTTCGCCCAAAAGTTCGTTATAGCACGAATCGCACAGACGGCTTTCGAATTTTTCGCCGTTGATTATTTCGACATAGCTTACTGTAGCCGCATTTTTTTTGCAGTGTTGGCAAAGCATTTACATTACCTTGAAAAAATTTATATACGTCACTTTAATTATACAACGTTTAAGGCTTTGGTAAACAAAAAATACCCTTTGTCTACGAAAATTTTTTGACTTTTTACATATTATAAAGCCGCCGCTTCGCGAATTTGCGCGGGCGGTTCTGTACATAACCTAAAAAAATTTAAATTTTATTGCAAAAAGGCGATTAATATGGTAAACTTAAGAAAAAGGTAAAAGAAAAAATGTTAATTGAATTATTTAAGGAGGATCAATGAATAAGAAAACTAATTTCATTTTGTCTGTTTTTATACCTCTTTTACTGTCGGTAAGCATAATCTTTGGCTTTTCTGCCTGTAATAAAAACGACCAACTAAATGAAATTTCGGATCCGTCTAACGACCATATCGATCAAGAAATTCTTGATAATACTTTCTATAATCAGTATGGAACACATTTTATGTACGAAAAATTTTACGGAACATACGAGGATGCTCAAACATTTTTTGTTGCCGGAGACGAAACCGCATTAAAATATGTAAGTATAGCCGGCAGTATTTTTAAATATAACACGTTGTGGGAAATTTATGTGTTTAACAATTCAAAATTCTATAAGTTAAAAGAGGCTTATTCAGAAGGCGTATTGTCGGGTCAAGCCGTTTATGAATTATCTAAAGTTCATGCGGATTATGTTAAAGCGCAACGCAACGAAAGTGATGATGATTTTAATGCCTGGTACTATAATACCGAAGATATTCAGGACACAATAAATTAATTTATAACGCAATACTTAAAATCAAAGGCGGGCGGAACCCTTTCGGTTTCGCCCGCCGCACTACTTGCGCCATTGCGACACAACGTTGCAAATTACGCAAAAATACATTATGCCAAACCGCAATTGTTATATTGACAACAGACATAAATAGTGATATTATTTTATAAAATTATAGACGGCAGGTGGTTTATGGATTGGTTAAATGAAAACAGCGGCGTCATAGTGCTTATAGCTTCGGTTATCGTAATAGTTCTGGTTGCCTTGACCGTATGGCTGTTGCTGCGCCTGCACAGCAAAATCGCAGTGCAGAAACTCAATTTCCTCGGATTTTACTCTATCGATAAGGACACGAAAAAGAGATATGCGGGCTTTACCGTCGGCAATAAGTCGCTCAACGACGTGGGGCTCGACGAAATAGGCTTGCAGAACGGGAAAATCAATTTCCCCTTTACCGAAAAGTATAAGCGCGACAACGGTCTGCAAAACGACGCGAGAATTGCGGTGGAACAGAGAAGTTCCATAACCTTTAATCTCGACTGCGACGATCTGCGCTCGATAGTAATAGAGAATAACGGCAAAAAAATATTGAAAACCCTGCGCATTTACGCCGTTGACATAACGGGTACGCTCTTCCGCGGCAGGGTGCCCGCCGTAAGAAAGCTGGTTGCGGAAATGCTTGCCGCGGAGAAAAAGGGCTATGAATTTATGCCCGCAACCGCTGTAGGCGAAAAAACGGAGCATACGGGGCAACCCGAAGAGACGCCCGCCGCCACGGAGCAGCCCGCGGAGGAAAACCGCGAAGAACAGCTTTGAGCGGCGCGGAAAGCATAGGTAACAATATTTAATCAACAGCAATGCGGCGGTCCGGAAAATTTCCGGACCGCCGCTCTTTTTTATATTGCGCAGGCATTACGCCCGCAGTTTACTTTGACATTGCTTCCTGCACGGCGACCGCAACGGCGACCGTTGCGCCGACCATGGGGTTGTTGCCCATCCCTATAAGCCCCATCATCTCCACATGCGCGGGCACGGAGGACGAGCCGGCAAACTGCGCGTCGGAGTGCATTCTGCCCATGGTGTCGGTCATGCCGTAGCTCGACGGACCCGCCGCCATATTATCGGGGTGGAGAGTTCTGCCCGTGCCGCCGCCCGATGCGACCGAAAAGTACTTTTTGCCGTTTTCCACGCACCATTTTTTATAGATGCCCGCAACGGGGTGCTGGAAACGCGTGGGATTTGTGGAGTTGCCCGTAATGGAAACCGAAACGCCTTCCATCTTCATTATGGCAACGCCTTCGGGCACGTTGTCCGCGCCGTAACATCTCACTTTGCCGCGGGCGCCGTCCGAAAAGGCAACTTCGTCGGTCACTTCAACCGTTTCGGAATAGGGGTCGAACTTCGTCTTTACATAGGTAAAGCCGTTTATTCTCGAAATAATATAAGCCGCGTCCTTGCCGAGCCCGTTCAAAATTACGCGCAGAGGCTTTGAGCGCACTTTGTTGGCGTTTTCGGCAATTTTTATTGCGCCCTCCGCGGCGGCGAAGGATTCGTGCCCCGCAAGGAAGCAGAAGCACTCCGTATCCTCCGAAAGGAGCATTGCGCCGAGGTTGCCGTGCCCCAATCCCACTTTTCTGTTTTCGGCAACAGAGCCGTCTATGCAAAAGGACTGAAGTCCCGTACCTATAGCCCTTGCCGCGTCCGCCGCCTTTTTGCAGCCGCTCTTTATCGCTATCGCCGCGCCTACGGTATAAGCCCAAACGGCGTTTTCAAAACAGATGGGCTGCGTTCCGCGCACGATTTTTTCTACGTCTATCCCGTAACCGAGAGTTATTTTTTTGCACTCTTCTATTGAATTTATCCCGTAACCTTTAAGCACGCCCTTTATTTTTGCTTCGCGTCTCTCATAGCCTTCGAAAAGCGCCATATCAGTCTACCTCCTTGTCGGTTCTGGGGTCGATATGCTTTACCGCGCCCGCTTCCTTTGAATATCTGCCGTATGTGCCGATGGATTTTTCGTACGCTTCGTTGGGCGAAAGTCCTTTTTTTATCAAGTCGGTCATCTTCCCGAAAGATATGAATTTGTAGCCGCAGACCTCGTTGTTTTTGTCGAGCGCGATAGCCAGAACATAGCCTTCCGCCATTTCGAGGTATCTTACCCCTTTAAGCCGCGTGGAGTACATAGTTGCGACCTGCGAACGGAGCCCCTTGCCCAAATCTTCGAGCCCAGCGCCTACGGAAAGCCCGTCGTCGGAAAAAGCCGACTGCGTTCTGCCGTAAACTATCTGCAAAAACAGCTCGCGCATGGCGGTGTTTATAGCGTCGCAGACAAGGTCGGTGTTGAGTGCTTCCAAAATGGTTTTGCCGGGAAGAATTTCCGCCGCCATAGCCGCGGAGTGGGTCATACCCGAACAGCCTATCGCCTCCACCAACGCTTCCTCTATTATTCCGTCCTTTACGTTTAAAGTGAGTTTGCAGGCGCCCTGCTGGGGTGCGCACCAGCCTATGCCGTGCGTAAAGCCCTTAATGTCCTTTATTTCTTTCGCCTGAACCCATAAGCCCTCTTCGGGGATGGGGGCGGGGCCGTGTTCGAATTTTCCCGACACGCCTTTGGCGACGCATACCATGTTTTCCACGTCTTTTGAATACTGCATCTTATCGCCTCCCTTAAATTTCCGTATCGCCGTTAATTATAGCACTTATACTGAAATTTTACAATAAAATTGAAAAGATTTTGAAAAATTTATGGTATTTAACATATTTTGCCGACAAATTTGAATATAATGTTGAATTTATATTTCAAAACGAACAGCTTGCGCCGGCACGTCTTTGCGCACCTTCCGCGGTAAAGCGAAAAGCCCGTTCCGCGGGACGCGGAACGGGCGCAAAATGTACGGGTTTGGGTTATTCGGCGGTTGCGGGTGCGTTGTATACGCGAGCTTCAAGCTCCTTGTTGAGCATATAAAGTCCTTTGGGCTCCGTGCCGAAAAGCTGCATCTTTTTGATCATGTCCTCGGCGTTCTTTTCCTCTTCGCCCTGCTCTTTAACAAACCAGTCCAAAAACTGCATGGTTTTAAAATCCTTAGCCGCAAAAGCTTCGGCGTAGATGGCGGTGATGAGGGAAGTTACGTATTTTTCGTGTTCGAGACCTGCCGTTAAAGGGTCGAGCTTGGTTTTGAAAACCTTGTCGGGTTTTGCTATTTCGCCGAACGTCACGCGGTGGCCGCAGTCTATGAGATAGCGGCGGATCATCATTGCGTGGTCGCGCTCTTCCTGCGCCTGCACTTCGTACCAGTGCGCAAAGCCGTTAAGCCCCTCGTCCTCGAAATAATTTGCAAAATCGAGATAGAGATAAGCCGAATACAGCTCTTTGTTGATTTGTTCGTTCAAAAGTTTGGCTATTTTTTCGTTTAACATATGTTTTACCTCGTTTTTTTTCGTTGACTCAATTATATTACCCCCGCGCGCGAAATGCAACGGCTTTAAACAAATTTTTTACAAAAATTTTTTCGGGGGCGGGGAAAACCGCCCGAAAGCCGAAAGCGGGCGCGCCCTTTAAATGCAAAATCTGCCAAAGAATTTTTTGAATAATAGAGCGGCATAAACCCAAAATAATTGTGACGGAGGAAAGTTATGCAATTCGACCAAACCAAAACTTACAAAAATCTTGCAAGAAGTTTTGCGGGCGAAAGCCAGGCGGGTATGAGATATCAGCTGATTGCGCGCCAGGCTACTGCGCAGGGCTATATAGCCCTTGCAAATACCGTGAAAGTTCTTGCGAAAAACGAGACCGTTCACGCGAGAAGGTTCTTTGAAGAGTTGAATAAGCGGGGCGAAAATCTGCACAACATCGAGCTTGAAGCGGGTTATCCCTATCACGGCGGAGATTTGGAGCAGAGCCTTAAATTTGCCGCCGACGACGAACACAAAGAACATGCGGAAGTATATCCCGCATTTGCCAAAGACGCGGAAGAAGAAGGTTTTAAAGATATTGCTAACCTTTACAAACTGATTGCGCAGGTTGAAGTACGCCACGAAATGGTGTTCAACTATCTTTACGAAGCATTCAAAAAGGGCGTTTTATACAGCAACGAATCTCCCATTTTGTACGTCTGCGGACAGTGCGGTTATATGCACACGTCTACCAAAGCGTGGGACAGGTGCCCGCTTTGCAATGCAAGCCAAGGCGAAGTTGAGTTGCACATTCCGTTTGAAAAGGAGAAGATATGAGAAAGACCAACGAAAACCAGTCCAACAACTCGCAAAAGAAGGAAAAGGAATGCGGTAAGGCAAGCGGCAAAAGTTCCAAAAACTGCAAATAAGTTTAAGGATCGTTTTGACCCGGACGGAAGCTATACCGGCGACTGCACCGACGGCGGAAAGCCCGTGCAGGACGCAGACGATTTATAACTTCCCCCTAAAAAAAGGGGCGGCGGACGAATTTGTTTCGTCCGCCGCTTCGGTTTTTTACGCCTTGCGATTTGGGTCTTTTTTTAATAACACCCCGTACTATGCCCCGTTTAAAGCCTTTTTATTATCTTTGCGGGGTTGCCCGCTATAACCACGTTTGAGGGAAAGGACTTTGTGACGACCGCGCCGCTTCCCACAACTACGTTGTCGCCCAAAACCACGCCCGGGTTTATGACCGCTCCCCCGCCTATCCAGCAATCGTCGCCTATAATTACGGGTTTGCCGTACTCAAGCCCCGCAACGCGCTTAGCCCTGTCCAGCGGGTGCGCCGCGGTATATATGCCCGCCTGCGGACCTATCAGACAGTTGTTGCCTATTTTTACTTTGCAGACGTCGAGAATACATACGCCATAGTTGCAATAAAAGTTGTCGCCCGCTTCTATGTTAAAGCCGTAATCGCAATAAAAGCCCTGCGTGAGGAAGGGATTTTTACCGCATTTGCCCAAAAGCTCTTCGGCTATTTCCTTGCGGCGGGCGTCGGAAATTTCGGTATAAAGCTCGCGGCAGAGCCTGTGCGCCCTCTCGCCCTCGGCTTTAAGCCCGTCGTCCCAAATATACTCTTCGCCGGCAAGCATCTTCTCTTTTTCGGTTCTTGTCAAAGTATTCCCTCTATAAATTCTTCGGGGTCGAAAACTTCCATATCCTCTATCTTTTCGCCCACGCCCGTAAACATGACGGGTATGCCCAATTCCCCGCACAGCGATATGACAAAGCCGCCCTTTGCGGAGCTGTCGAGTTTGGTAAGCACTATGCCGTCGAGTTCGAGCGCCTCGTCAAAAATTTCAGCCTGCGTAACGGCGTTGTTGCCCGTAGTGGCGTCGAGGACGAGGAGCTTATAGAAGTGCGCGGCGGGCATTTCCCTTTCCACCACGCGCGACATCTTTTTGAGTTCTTCCATAAGGTGCGCCTTTACGTGGAGCCGCCCCGCCGTGTCTATAATAACTACGTCAGTGCCCTTTGCCTTTGCCGAACTTATCGCGTCGAAAACCACCGCGGAAGGGTCGCTGCCCTCTTCGTGCTTGACTATGCGCACCTTAGCCCGCTCCGCCCATACGGTGAGCTGGTCGGCGGCGGCGGCGCGGAAAGTATCCGCAGCCGCAACGGTAACCGTTTTACCCTGCCTTAAAAAATAATCGGCGAGCTTTCCCACGGTCGTGGTTTTGCCCACTCCGTTTACCCCCACGAGCATTATCACCGCGGGAAATTCCGTTTTGGGGACTTCGGCTTCGGTAAGCTTTTCTTCGAGAATATCTTTGAGCAAATCGGTTACGAACTGCCTGTCTTTAAGCTTTTCGTGCTTTGCTTCGGCGCGCAGCTCTTCCACCACCTCCGCGGCGGTTTTTACTGAAATGTCCGCGCCTATTAAAATCTCTTCGAGCTCGTCGTAAAATTCGTCGCCTATCTTGTTTTTGGAAAAGAGGTTGGAAAGCGCGTTGGAAAGCCCGTCGCGGGTCTTTTTGAGCGCGTTTTTAAGTTTAGAGAACAATCCCATTTGCTCACCTTTTTAAATTTAATTTAATACAAGTACCGCGTTTTATGTCACTGCACGGTGTCTCCGCCCAATCTCTCCTCAACTTCGGAAAGTTTTACGGAAACTATTTTGGAAACGCCCTTTTCTTCCATAGTCACGCCGAAGAGTATGTCGGCGTTTTCCATTGTGGGTTTGCGGTGGGTTATGACTATGAACTGGGTGTCCTGCGCGAATTTTTTAAGATATTTTGCGTACCGCGCTACGTTAGCCTCGTCGAGCGCCGCCTCTATTTCGTCGAGAACGCAGAACGGCATGGGTCTCATGCCTATTATCGCGAACAAAATGGCTATTGCCGTAAGGGCGCGCTCGCCGCCCGAAAGAAGGGATATTTTGGTAAGCTTTTTGCCGGGCGGGCAGGCTATTATTTCCACGCCCGCGTTCAACGGGTCGTCGCACTCCGAATAGTCGAGCTGCAGTTCGGCTTTCCCGCCGCCGAACAGCTCTTTGAACGTGTGCTTGAAATTTTCGCTTATGATCCGGAAACCCTCGTCAAAAATTTTAAGCATTTCGGCGCGGATATCTTCGAGAGCAGTGGTGAGGTCCGATATGGCTTTTTCGAGGTCCTCTTTTTCCAGATTCATCTGCTCGTAACGGGCGCTGAGTTCCTCGTACTCTTCCACCGCGTTGTGGTTGACGGGTCCCAACATTGTTATCTGCCGCCTGAGGTTGGATATGCGGGCGTTCGCCCCCGAAACTTCGAAATCTTCGAGCCTGTATTCGAGACAGCCCTCGTAATCGGTGTTGTATTCTTCGGTTATGCGCTGTTGCAGGTTTTCGAGGTCGCTGTCTATCTTCATGACGGAAAGTTCGATGTTGTGTTGGCGGGAAATGAGCTTTTCGCGCTGTTCGGCACAGCCGAAGCGCTCGGAATCTATCTGCTTTATCCTGTCGTTGCATTCGGCTTTGAGCTTGCCGACGTCCTCTATTTTTTTGCGCAAATCGTTGACTACCGCCTGCTCTTCCGCGGTCAGGGCGGAGTGCTCCGCCTGCCTGTTGAATTCCTCTATCTTTCTGCGTATTTCGGGTATGCCCGCGTTTATCTGTTCTATTTTGAGCTTTAAATTTTCGCGTTCGCCGTTGAGCCGCGCAACGTTTTCGAGCGAGGCCTTTACCGCGCTTTCGAGGGAAGCCGTTTCCACGAGCAGGGCGTTGAGTTTATCTCCCGCGCGTGTGCGCGACGCGACAAGCTTGTCGTACTGCGCGCTCATGTCGTCCATCTTCTGCGAGGCGTCGTCCGACTGTGCCGAAAGGTCGCTTGCGCCGCGGCTTACGCCCGTATATTCGCTGTCCAGCCCCGAAAGCCTTTCTTTAAGCGCGTTTACCGACTGCCCGTAAGCGGCGTATTCGCTCTCCGCGGAAGTCTGCGCCTGCATCAGCGCGGTCTGCTTTTCGGTGAGCTGCGCTATCTCTACCCTCGAATTCTGCAACCTCGCCTGCAGGACGTTAAGTTCCTCTTCGGCTTCGTTCCTGTTCTTTTCGAGTTCTTTGCGCCTTTCGTCCGCGCGGGCGAGGAAAGCCTTTTTGGTTTCGAGGCTCTCTTCCAGCTCTTTTATCTTTCTCTCGTTGGCGAGAAGGTTTCCCGCCGATTCGCGCCGCGAGCCGCCCGTCATGGAGCCGCTTGCCGAAATTATATCCCCCTCGAGGGTGACTATCCTGAACGCGCGGGGATATCTTGTGGCGATGATGCGGGCGTTTGTAAGGTTGTCCACTATCAGGGTGTTGCCGAGAAGATTGTGTATTACGTTTTCGTACTTTTTATCGTAGTGCACAAGGTTTACGGCATAGCCCACCGCGCCCCTGTCGCGCACGGCGGATTTTATCTGGTCGTTTTCCATGTGCGGGCGCAAAGCTTCAATGGGCAAGAAGGTGACTACGCCGCCGCGCGTCCTGCGCAGATATTCTATAAGATATTGCGCGTCCTCGCGCGTGGAGGTAATTACGTTTTGCATTGCCCCGCCGAACGCCGTCTCTATTGCCGTTTCGTACTCCCTGTCGCAGCTGACGACGTCGGCGATAAGCCCCTGTATTTTGCCCGAAAGCTCCGCGTTGCGGCGGCTTTCGCCCATAAGGGTCTTTACGGAATAAATATAGCCGTCGAACTTGTCGCGCAGCGCCCTGTACGTTTCGAGAGCGGAATTTACGGAGCCTATCTGCGCTTCGGTGTCGTAAACCTGTTTTATGAGCATCTGTACGCGGTTTTCGGCTTCGGACACCTTTTTTTCCGCCTCTTCCAGCAGGGCGTTTTCGTTGCCGAGGAAGTCGGTAAGCGCGTTGCACTTTTCTATGCAGGCGCCGTATTCGGTGCGGGCGGCGTCCCTGCGGGCGCGGATCTTTTCCATGTCGCCCTCTATCTCTTTGAGCCGCTCTTCCAAAAGCTGTTTCTGCGCCGACAGCGAACCCATGTTCTGGCGCATTTCGGACAAGTCCTTAAAGGCGTCCATTACCTTTTTGCGGTGCTCGCCCGTCATGTATTCGTATTCGGAAATCTTTTGGGAATATTCGGTTATCTGTCCTCTTATCTCCTCCGCGGAGGCGGAAAGCGCGGCAATCCTATCGTTGTTTTTGCCGCATACGGCTTCGGCGCGGCGGATCTCGCGGTCTATGTCGTCTATGCGCTTTGCGGAATAGCTTAAATCTTCCTGCGCGGCGGCAAGCTGCGCCTTTACGGAGCGCGCCTGTTCGGTATAAAGACGGGTTTCGCCGCTCTTGTGCTCTATGTTTACCTCATAGCGGAGTATTCTGTCGTTGTAATCCTTTAAGTCAACGTCGGCTTTTTCGAGGCGGTCGCGGCAGCTCTGATATTCTTTAAGGAGATTTTCTGCTTTTTCGTCAAGGGCCTTTATTCCCTCGCCGAGCGCCGCGCTCTGGCTGAACAGCGCCTGCTTTTCGCCCTCCGCGCTGTCGTGGCGCACTATGTACAAATTCATTTCCTGCGAGCGCAGTTCGCCGTACAGCTCGCGGTATTTTAAGGCGTTCTCCGCCGCCTTTTTCAGCGGGTTGAGCTGTCTTTCCACTTCGGAAAGGCGCTGGTTGAACACAAACAGGTTGTCCTTAGATGCCTGCAGCTTTCTTTCGGCTTCGGCTTTTCTGTCCTTGAAAACGACAATGCCCGTGGCTTCCTCGAAAATGGAGCGTCTGTCCTCCGGTTTGGCGTTCATTATCTGCTCTATCCTGCCCTGCCCGATAATGGAATAGCCCTCTTTTGCCGCGCCCGCGCCGTGCAAGAGTTCGGTGAGCCTTTTCATGCGCGATACTTCGCGGTTCAATATGTATTCACTTGTGCCATCGCGGTAAAGGCGGCGGGTCATCTCCACTTCGTCGGCGTCTATGTCGAAGATGCGCTTTGTGTTGTCGAAAGTCAAAGTCACCTCGCAAAAGGACATCATGCGGCGTTTTTCGGTGCCGCCGAATATTACGTCCATCATCTGCGAGCCGCGCATCATTTTTGCCGACTGCTCGCCCAAAACCCAGCGTATTGCGTCCGCCACGTTGGACTTGCCGCAACCGTTGGGTCCCACTATACAGGTCACGCCCTCGCCGAGGGGTATTACCGTTTTATCGGCAAAGGATTTGAAACCTACAAGCTGAATCTGTTTGAAAGTTACCATATCGATACCTTTTTGAATATTGCCTTATTTGTCGTCCCGGAACTTGTGCGGGTTTGAGTCGGTGAAGAACAGCATTGCCTTTTGCGCGGCGAGCTGTTCGGCTTGCTTTACATTGTCCGCCGTGCCCTCGAAAGTTTTGCCTAACACGTTTACCCTTGCCGAAAACACGGGTTCCTGCGGGGTGCCGATGTTTATCCGCTCGTATACGGGCAAAGGCTCGCCCTTACCCTGCAAAAATTCCTGCAAGCTGCCCTTGTAATTTGTCGGCGGGGTCACGGGCGAAAAGTCGAGGGTGCGGTATACGAACGCGCGCGCCATATCCATGCCGCCGTCGAGATAAATGGCGGCGAGCACGGCTTCGTACGCCGACGGAATTGATTTTTTGAGCGAATAATCTCCGCGGGCTTTTATGAAAAATTCGTCGAGACCGAGTTTTTTGGACACGGGCGTGAGCGCCTTGTCCGAAACGTAAGTCTTGCGCCTTTCGGTAAGCTCGCCTTCGGATTTTTCGTCGTCGTATATTCTTTCGGAAACTATGAATTCGAGAATAGCGTCCCCGAAAAATTCCATTGTCTGGTTGTTGTTTACGCTGTCTGCGGAGGCGAGGGTCAAAGCCGTTTTGAGCAGCTTTTTATCCCTGAAAGTATAGCCGAGCCGCTTTTCTATTTCCGGGTAATTCATTTTTCTTCCGCGGCGGGGATAAGCGATTGCAGGTCGGTTTCTCCCAACATCCTTTCTATTTCAGGTACGAGCCCGTTGCGGTATATCTGCGCCGCGTTTAAAACCGAAGCGGCTATAGTCTGCGGTTTGGACGAGCCGTGCGTTTTGACCACGGGCTTTTTGAGCCCCAGCAAAAGCGCACCGCCGAACTTGTCGAAATCCAGCTGCGCGCGCATGTTCCTAATCGCCTTTTTGGCGAACAGGTATCCTATTTTGGAGCGGAGAGTAGACGAAAGCTCCTTTTTCATTACCCCCAGAACGAGCTTTCCGCAGCCCTCTATGGATTTCAGGGCTATGTTGCCCGAAAAACCGTCGGACACGGCAATGTCGATGTCGCCCGTCATAATGTCGCGCCCCTCAACGTTGCCGACAAAATTTATGCCTTTCATTTTGGAGAGGTAGCCGTATGTTTCCTGCCTTAAAGCGTCGCCCTTGTGCTCTTCGGTGCCGTTATTCAAAAGCCCGACTTTGGGCGATTTTATGCCGAAACCCGCCTGCGCGTAAGCCGTGGCGAGGATCGCGAACTGGCAGAGCATTACAGGCTTGCACTCCGCGTTGGCGCCGCAGTCGCACAAGAGGGTGTACCCCCCGCGCGAGTTGGGTATGGCTGGGCACAGCGCCGCGCGGTTTACGCCGCGTATTCTGCCCAATACGGTTTGCCCGCCCACTATCGCCGCGCCCGTCGAACCCGCCGTAACCAGCGCGCAGATATCTTCGCGCTCCTTTAAAAGGCGGAACGCCGTTACTATGGACGAATTTTTCTTAGTCCTTATGGCAACGGTGGGCACCTCGTTCATCTCTATGACTTCGGGGCAATCCACTATTTCGATACGGCTTTTGTCGTAATCGTATTTCGCCAACTCCGCCGAAACGGCTTCGCTTCTGCCCGTAAGTACAATGCCGAGCTCTTTGTCGGCTTTCAATGCTTCGACCGCTCCGCAGACAGTTGCCGCGGGCGCGTTGTCCCCGCCCATTGCGTCGAGTATTATTTTGATCATAACGTCCCCCGATATAAATACTTTTTTATTATAACACAGGGCGCAAAAAAACACAACTTATTGTATGTCGATTATCTTAAATTATCTATATTTTGTTAAAAAAGACGTCCTCTTCGGCGCCTTCGGGGAAATACACCACGCGCTTTTGCGGCATATATTTGTCCGAACGGAGTTTTATCCTCTCCTCGCCGCATCCGCGTTTTACCACGAGATATCCCTCGCTGAGTATTCCGTCCTTGCCGGGGCGGGCGAGCGCGGGGTCGCCGCACTTCTCTTCGGGGGCGGGCAGGTTGCCCGTGACTATGCTTTCGAGGGAATATACAGCACCGTCGCTTTTGCCGTAAATTTCGAATTCGAGCGTTCCGTCCGAAGCGTGCGCGCGGATATACACCGGCAACGCGGAGGGGTTTTTGAATTTAAGGTCGCACGAACTGCCGCTCACCATTGCGTCGCGCGAGGGGTCGACGTACCCGACGGGCAGGGAGTGCGGGTGGTACTCCACTATTTCCATGCCCGACAAAAGCGCGGCGTTGTACAGCGTGGTGCTCACCTGGCAAACTCCTCCGCCCACGCCCTCGGTATATTCGCCGTTCTCTATTATTTTGGCGGGCAAAAATCCTCTTTCGGGCAGCCGCGCGCCCACGGCGGAGTTGAACGACAGAACTTCGCCCGCGGCGAGGGTGGAACCGTTGAGTTTTTCGGCGGCAAGGCGGATGTTAGAGGCGCGGTTTATATTGCCCGCGTCGTAAACGGTGGAAAATTTGCCCAAAAGCACGGTGTTCATCCGTATTTGGGCGAGGGAAGAATTGCGCTTTACGCCTATATAGTTTATTTTAACTTCTTCGAAGCCCGCGCCAGTTATGCCGTTGCCGAGCGAGCGGAGAACGTCTTTTTTGAGTTTTTCGCAATCGGCGTCCTCGCCGTCGCGCCCCGCAACGTACGAAAAGGGCGCGCCGAAAGGGCGGAATTCGGCGTATGGCTCCACCTTTTCGATATGTTCGTTCAGGCATATCCCCGCGGCGACTTCGTTAAGCCCGCAGAGGTAGTAACTTATTTCGGATGTATAGCCGCAGTCCTTTTTAACGCTTTTAAAAAGGCTGTACAGGTTGTCCTTATAATAAATTTCGGGAAAAGAAAATTCGTACCGCGCCCTCTTGCCCGA
The DNA here is from genome assembly GCA_947625245.1 of uncultured Clostridia bacterium. Taxonomy (GTDB): domain Bacteria; phylum Bacillota; class Clostridia; order Christensenellales; family Borkfalkiaceae; genus Coproplasma. Next base: position 112,330 of record CANQNO010000002.1, on the reverse strand, counting down.
TATGACGAGTTTTGCTTCCTTTAATTTGCGCTCGGTGTCCGCCCGCACGGCGGCTGCCGCCGCCGTGCGGGTCAATCCGCCGACAGGTATCCCGTTTACCGTGACGCCGCGGGGAAGGGTTGCCGTAAATCCGCACATACAAAAGACAACGCCCGCCGTAAGGGCGGACGTCAGAAGAAACAAATTGAGTTTTTTTAAAAATTTTTTCAAATTCCCAATCTCTGCCGCAGAGGCTCCGAAGGGCTGAAAACCGGCTTGCCTATCGCCTTGTTCCCGCCCGGAAAGTGGGCGTCCGATCCGCCCGTGACATACAGCCCGAAGTTTGCGGCTATCTCCTTGAAATACTCCGTCTCTTCAGCAGTATGTGTAGAATACACAGCTTCTATGCCGCCCAGACCCGCGCCCGCAAGCCTTGAAATGAGCTTTAACAACTCCGCCTTTTTCAAAGGTATTCTGCCCGGATGAGCCAGAACGGCTATCCCGCCCGCCCCGTTTACGGCTTTTATAGCCTCTTCGGGAGAGGGGCGGCAGAGCCCCGAAAAAGCCGCCGCGCCCGGCATGAGATATTTTTCGTAAAAGGCAAACGGGCTTTTGGCGTAGCCCTTTTCAGCCGCCGCACGGCAAATGTGCATGGCGTGTACGGGCGAGCCGTCACAAGCCCTGCGGGCGAGCGCCTCTTCTTCGGTAAGCCGCACCCCCGCCTTATTGAGCTTGATTATAATGTCGGAAAGTCTTTTAAAACTCCCCTCGCAAAGCATGCTGCAAAATTGCGCTAACGCGGGGTTAGCGGGGTTGAAACCGTAACCGAGCATATGCACCTTTACGTCGCCGTCATAGGCGGAAAACTCCACCCCCGTAACCGGCTTTATACCGTATGCGCGGGCACGGGCGGCAAATTCCGCACAATTAAAAGTTGTGTCGTGGTCGGTTACGGCGGCTGCGGACAAGCCCGCCGCTTTGGAGGCTTGCGCCGCCGACGCGGGCGTGAACAGCCCGTCCGACGCGGTCGTGTGGATATGCAGGTCGGCTGTCACGGTTTCACCTTTCCCCCCTCTATCTTTATGCGGTTGGCATCGAGCCCGCCCAAAACACGCTCCGCGTGGGTGCATGTCAAAACAGTCTGCAAGCCCGAGGTACAGCCCATTAATTTTTTGCGGCGGGGCAGGTCGAGCTCGCTCAGCACGTCGTCGAGGACGAGCACGGGATATTCGCCCGAAACCTCTTTGAAAATTTCCACTTCGGCGAGTTTCAGCGAAAGCGCCGCCGTGCGGGTCTGCCCCTGAGACGCGTACATTTTGGCGTCCTCGCCGTTTATCTCTATCGATATGTCGTCGCGGTGGGGACCCGAAGCAGTAAATCCAAGCCTTAAATCCCTTTCGTAATTGTTCCTGAGTTCGGAATACAGTTTGTTTTTTATCTCCTCTTCGCTGCCCGCGTATTTCTTTTCAGGGGAAATTTTAAGTTCTTCACTTCCGTCGGTCAGGCGGGCGTGTATTTCCGAAGCGCGCGGGGCGAGCCGGGAAATATATTCGGCGCGGCGGCAAGCCACCGCAGCCGCATACTTGCAGAGCTCTTCGTCCCATACGGGCAGCAAATCGTACGCCGTATCGGGGTTTTTGTCCTTTAACAGGTTATTGCGCTGTTCCAGAACGCGGTTATAGCGCACCAGCGCGATGTAATACGGGCGGGAAAGCTGTGAAATGAATACGTTTAAAAATCTTCTGCGCTCGTCCGGTCCGTCCTGTATAAGCCTGAGCTCGCGCGGGGAAAAGAAAACCGAAAATAAATTGCCCAAAATATCGGCGTTGCGGCTTATTTTATTGCCGTTTATGCGGATCTCCCTGCCCGTTTCGCATATGCGGGCATACAATTCGAGTTTGCCGTACCTGCCCTCGGTCTCCGCCGAAATTTCGGCGTACTCTTCGCCGCGGCGGATAAGCTGTTTATCCCTTTTGGCACGGGGCGAAGTGCCCGTGCAAAGGTAGTATACGGCTTCGGCAAGGTTGGTTTTGCCCTGCGCGTTTCTGCCGTAAATTATGTTCAGACCGTCGGAAAAATTTATGCTTTCCTCCGTGTAATTTCTGAAATTTTTTAAATTCAAATTTTTTATCCGCATTTTTCCGTCAAAATACTTTATTTTAATCGTTTTTTGTATTATAATTGTTCAAAGCACTTTAAGCTATACTATTATATCAAAAATTTTGGGAATTTCAAAGGATATTTAAAAACTTATGGCAAAAAACGGAAATCTCGATTGGATATACGCTCCGATCAGGGAAAAAATGCAGGAGCTGGTTTCGCACGTTACCTACACCACCTATCTCGAAAAGCTTGTGCCGGTGGATATAGACGGGAGAATGATCGTGCTTGAAACTTCCACAGAGCTGTTTGCCAACTACATTACCAACACCCTCGCCGACAAAATGCGCGAAGCGATAATAAAAGCCGACGTGGGGCTTGTGGATTTCAGGCTTAAAGTGGAAGGCAGCGAGGGTTACGCCTACAATTCCCCCGACGAGGAAGAAGCCATCCCCCCCTCGAACCTCGATAAAAAATTCACTTTCGACAGCTTTGTGGTGGGCAAGAACAACGAGTTTGTTTACGCCGCCGCGCTGTCGGTCGCAAACGACCCCGCAGGCACCTACAACCCGCTGTTCATTTACGGCGGAACGGGTTTGGGCAAGACCCACCTTATACAGGCGATAGCCAATAAAATAGTAGCCGAAAAACCTAATTTGAAGGTAATTTACGTCACGTGCGAACAGTTCGTCAACGAAATAATTGACACAATGTTCACGAGCCGCGGCGTGGAAGCGCGCGACAAGGGCAATAAATTAAGGCAATATTACCGCAACGCCGACGTGCTGATAATAGACGATATCCAGTTTATAGAGGGCAAAAAAGCCGTTCAGGAGGAATTTTTCCATACCTTTAACGAGCTGGTTTCCAAGGGCAAGCAGATAGTCATTTCTTCGGACCACCACCCCAAAGAGCTGACCGCGCTGGAAGAAAGGCTTAAAACCCGCTTTTCGGGCGGGCTGCTGTTCGATATACTGCCGCCAGACTTCGAGATGAAAATAGCCATTTTAAAGCGCAAGGCGTTTGAAAAGAAGTGCCCCGTGCCAGACGAAGTGCTGGAATTTTTGGCAAAGGATTCCGACGACGACGTGAGGACTTTGGAAGGGCGGCTTACAAAAGTTATTTTCGCTTCGAGGCTGCACGAGGAGCCGATAACAATACAGCTTGCCAAAAGCGCGCTGAACGAAGCCGTTTCGGAAGGAAAAGAGGAAATTACGGCGCAAAGCATTATTTCGGGAGTGACTTCCTACTATAAGATTTCCAAATCCGACCTGATAGGCAAGAGCAAGAAAAAGGAAATAGTGATCCCACGGCAGATATGCGCTTATCTTATGTGCGAGTTGTTGTCACTGCCGCTCATAGCCGTGGGGAAAGAGCTCGGCGGACGGGACCACACCACCGTTTTGTACTCGCGCGACAAGGTGGAAGAAATGATAGGCGTCAACGACAAAATAGCCAAAGACGTGGACGATATTAAAAATATTATTTTGAAAAAGTAATTAATTGCCCGTAAAAGAACGGGCAATAATATTTTACGGAGTATGGTTAAATTTACCGAAGGAAAATTCGATATAGTCGTAATAGGCGCGGGCCATGCGGGTTGCGAAGCGGCGCTCGCCGCGGCGAGGCTTGGGCTTGAAACAGCCGTTTTGACCCTCAACCTCGACAGCATAGCCTTTATGGCGTGTAACCCCTCGATAGGCGGCACGGCAAAAGGGCACCTCGTGCGGGAAATAGACGCGCTGGGCGGACAGATGGGCATATGCGCGGACGACACGGCTTTGCAGATAAGGATACTCAACGAAGGCAAGGGCGAAGCGGTGCAATGCCTGCGCGCACAGAACGACAAAAACGCCTATCACCGCGAAATGAAGAGGGCGCTTGAAAATTGCCCCCGCCTGCGCATAATACAGGGCGAAGCGGTAAAAATTTTAACGAAGAACAATAAGGCATGCGGGGTTTTGACCGATTACGGCGGAATTTTGGAGTGCAAGGCTGTTATAATCGCCACGGGGGTTTATTTAAACGCCGAAACCGTTACGGGCGAAGTGCGGAAAAAGAGCGGACCGAACGGCTTTGCGCCGGCTAACGCTTTGACAAAGTGCCTTGTAAAGCTGGGGTTTTCGGTAAGGCGTTTCAAAACGGGCACTCCCGCAAGACTCGACGGGAAAACGGTGGATTACGGCAAGTGTACTTTGCAGGCTGGCGAAGAGAACGTACCCCCCTTCTCCTTTATGCACGAAGACCCGCCCCAAAACAAACTGCCCTGTTATATCACCTACACCAACCCGCGCACACACTCGATCATTACGGACAACCTTGACCGTTCGCCCCTGTACAACGGCGAAATAAAGAGCGCGGGACCGCGGTACTGCCCCTCGATAGAGACCAAAGTAGTGCGGTTTTCGGGCAAGGACAGGCACCAGATATTTCTGGAACCGGAGGGCGCCGATACCTCGGAAGTTTACGTTCAGGGCATGTCCACCTCTATGCCTCACGACGTGCAAAAAGCCATGTACCGCTCGGTAAAGGGGCTGGAAAACTGCGAAATTTCAAGATACGGCTATGCGATTGAATACGACTGCATAGACACGCTGGATATTTACCCCACTCTCGAATTTAAAAAGAAAGAGGGAATTTACACCGCAGGACAAATAAACGGCACTTCGGGCTACGAAGAAGCTGCCGCTCAGGGGCTTATGGCGGGGATAAACGCCGCCTTTAAAATTATGGGAAGGGAACCGCTCATACTCGGGCGCGACGAAGCGTATATAGGCGTTCTGATAGACGACCTTGTGACCAAAGGCACGGACGAACCGTACAGGATGATGACTTCGCGAGCGGAATATTCCCTTTCGCTTAGGCAGGACACCGCGGATTTCAGGCTTACCCCCAAAATAATGGGCACTCCCCTATTCACCGAGGAACGCGGCAGGGTTTACTTTATGCGGCTCGCCTGGTACGACGACGTGCTCAAAAGGCTGAACGCGAAGCCCTCCTTTGCGCTCTGCGCAAAATTTTTGGAAGAGAAGGGAATTTCGGGCACGGCGGGCGGGCTCACGTACGCCGACTTGATAAGGCGCGGTGCAAAAATTTTTGACTTGTGCGATTTTTTCGGGATTTTGGCGGAAGCCCCGCGCGAAATCGTGAAGAGCGCAGAAGCCACCGTAAAATACGAGGGATATCTGAAAAAGAACGAACAGCAGATAGAACGTGCAAAAAAGCTTGAAGAAAAGAAACTCCCGCCCGACATAGATTACGGCAAAATCGGCGGGCTGAGATTAGAAGCGCGGGAAAAGCTGGAACGCGTACGCCCCATGACTTTGGGACAGGCGGGCAGAATTTCGGGCGTCAACCCCGCGGACGTAACCGTCCTTATGGTCTGGCTCGCCACAAAAAACAGAAATTAAAAATGAAGAGCGCCGCGCGGCATAAAGCCGCGCGGCGCTGTTGTTTTTCGCGGAAAATCGCTCATCTTCTTGCGTTTACGCACGTTTTATGTTATAATAATCATATGAACGAATTAAGCATGCAACAGAAAAAATTATTCGACGACATCAGGCATATTGACGAAAACGGCAACGAGTTTTGGTATGCACGTGAACTGCAACCCGTATTGCATTACGCAAAATGGGAAAATTTCCATAAGGTCATTAAGACGGCAATGATAGCCTGCAAAATCAGCAAACAGAGCGTAGAAGAACAATTTCCTGAGGTCAGGAAGTTGTTCGTTGTAAACAACGGCGCCAAACGCTATCAGATAGATTACAAACTCACGCGCTATGCCTGCTATCTTATAGTTATGAACGGCGACCCGCGCAAAGAAGTCATTGCGCTCGGTCAAACCTATTTTGCCGTAAAGACCCGCAGCCAGGAACTTGCCGAACTTTTCGACCGCCTTTCAGAGGACGAAAAGAGACTGTTTATCCGCGGAGACATAAGGCAAAAGAATATGCTCCTTGCAGAGGCGGCGCACAAGGCGGGAATAATCACTCAAAAAGAATATGCGACATTTCAGGACGCGGGCTACCGCGGCTTGTACGGCGGCATGACCGGCCGCGACATTGCAGAGCATAAAGGGCTTTCGGAAGGCGAAGAGATCCTCGATTATATGGGCGGTACTGAACTTGCCGCAAACTTATTCCGCATTACCCAAACGGAAGAGAAAATGCGGCGCGAAAAGACGGATACGCCCGAAAAGGCGAACGCCGCGCACTATGAAGTGGGTACGATTGTAAGGGAAGCAATAGCCCGCGCGGGCGGCACAATGCCCGAAGAACTCCCTACACCCGAAAAAAGCATAAAACAGCTTGAATCGGAACAACGCAAAGAAATTAAACCGAAAAAGGATTGATTTTTGCAATTAGTTTAGAAACAAACAGCGCCGCGCGGCAATATGCCTCGCGGCGCTGTTTGTTAAATTAAAGCTATCGATAATCTTTATCTTTTAAGTATTTGAAAAGTTTCAATCATTCGTTTTATTGTTTGCTTTTCCAAATCCGAAAGTGAGAACCATTCACGCAAAATCCTTTCTTCATCGGGTGAACGGTAACAGTTTGCGGTTCCGCAGAAAAATTGACCCAAAGTAATACCTAAGGCTTCGCAAACCTTTATGATATTCGTAAGCGAAGGAACTGCACCTGACTTATTCCACGCGTAGATTGTATTCGTGGAAATATTCGTTTGTTTTGAAAGTTCGTAATCAGACCAACCTTTTTGTGCAAGTAATTCGTTTATTCTTTTAACTACGTCAATCATACGCGCTTTGCTTCCTTAAATGCTTCGATAGTCGAAAAAACGGCTTTCTTTTCGGTTTCGGAAAGGGTTATCCAGTCGGAAAGTAATTCCCTTTCTTCTGCAGACATATCAGCAACACCTTCGTCGTAGAAAAATTGCTCGACGGTGATATTTGCCGCGTTTCATATACGCTCTATGTTTGCAAGAGACGGAAACTTTCCCAAATTAGTCCAACCGTATACAGAATTTGTGGAAATGCCCGTTATTTTCGCCAAATCATATCTGCTCCAACCTTTTTGTTTAATTAGTTTTTCCAAACGTGCAGCTATTTCATTATCAACTTTTATTTGCAAAGCCGTTCCCCCAAATTTTTAACGCAAAACGCATTAAATATTACGTTCTGTTTCATTATAAATTTGTGCTAACTTTGCTATATTTCTGTTTAATTGTTATATATAATTTTAAATTGTTGTAAATTTTTTTTAAATCACTACTTCTTGTTGACCATATTTCAATAAAATGATATAATAATATCAACAAACAAAAAGAGAAATGCTATGAAAAACGAAAATCACGACGTTGCGGATATTATGAATTTTTTGTGCTTTAATGTGCTTTTGAACAGTTACGCCCTTGAAAACGTAGCTTTAGGAAAACTTAAACCCGCGGATAAGCTGCCGTTTGACAAATTTGTGGAAGATTTAAATCTGCAAGAATATAAGCCCTATGCGGCGGCAAGAAAATATATTGCGGGCAAATTTATTTCAATTGACGAAAAAATTGCGGATATGGACGAAGAAGAATTTATAAAAGAGTGCTTTACCTTCCGCATAAACTTTGTTTTTGCTTCCGCGCCAAAAGGCAAAGGAGATTTCGGCGACGACGGGCTGTCGCTTTATAAAAACGGGCTGAATAAATACATCTGGAGCCTGTATCCCCTGTTTAAAGAAATAATTAAGACGGAAGCGTATTTGGCGCCTTTTGACGATATGCCAGTCTTTAAAGAACGCCATGAGGAAGCGCTGTGCTATGAAAAGATTTCCAAATTTTTGGTTACAATTATAACAAAGGATTTGCCGCAAGGCAGTTGCGTTGAAAAATATTTAAAAGACATTTCATATATTCCTCTTTTTGTGCAAAGGATTTTAAAGAACGACAAAAATCGCCGTTTGCTTGCAAACGGCGATAAGGATAGCACCGACTTTAAACTTGCTGTTTTATCGGCTATACATTTTATGAAATTTGAAAATACAAAGCTATTTGAACAAAAAGCCTTGAAATGGTATAATAATAAATAAATGTAAAGCGCCGCGCGGCATACAGCCGCGCGGCGCTTCTTCATTTTTAATTTCTAATTCAAATTTCGGAAAGGGAAATTTCCATTTCAATTGCGGGAGGAAAATTCAAAAATTACGTCGGCAAGGCGGGCGAACTGCGCGGGGGAAAGCGTTTCGCCGCGGGCTCTGGGCAAAATTTCCGCCGCCGCGAGTATTTTTTGCGCCTCCCCGCGGGAAAGCCCGAAATATCCCACCAGATTGTTTTCAAGCGTCTTTCTGCGCGACTGAAAGGCGGCATGCACCGTCTTTTTATAGAGTACGGGGTCTTTTACCTTGATCCTGCCGTCCTCTATCACCATTTTTACCACCGCGCTGTCCACGTTGGGGCGGGGCGTAAACATTTCGCGCGGGACCTTTTTTATTATTTCCGCCGAAGCTCTTAATGCAACCGCCGCAGTAATCGCGCCGTATTCGGGCGTTGCGGGCTTTGCGCACAGCCGTAAAGCCACCTCTTCCTGCACCATTACGGTCATGGACCTGCAGAGTTTGCTCTCTTCGAGAATTTTGGTTATGAGAGGAGTTGTGACATAGTAGGGAATATTGGCGACTACCGAATATCCGCCGAGCTTTTGCTCGAGCGATTTTAAATCGGCTTTCAAAAAATCCCCGTAAATTATTTCGGTGTTATCTGCACCTTCGAGCGCGCGGCTTAAAACGGGCTTTAATCCCACGTCCACTTCAAATCCCAAAACCTTTGCCGCGTTTTCGGAAAGGACGCGGGTAAGCGCGCCCGCGCCGCAGCCTATTTCCACCACGGTATCGCTTTTGGTAACGCCCGCGCCGCGGACTATTGAGGCGAGAAGATTTTTATCGGTTATAAAATTTTGACCGAGCCGTTTTTTAAAGTTGAAGCCCGCTTCGCGCAGGGTATTTTTTAAGTTATTTTCCATAATTTAGCCGCCGTTTTATGGGTATGTATTGCGTTTTACGCGCCAAACTACTTTTGCAGGCATAAGTCTGCGGCTTGTCCGGCAACGTATAAAAGCCGTTAATCGCTATTATATAGCCCGAGTTTGCAAGCCTGCACTTATGATAAAGAAGCCCACATAAGTGGGCTTTAATTTTTCAGTTTTTTAAACAGGCGGTGAGCGTTTCCCCAAACGGTTTCCGCCATTTTTTCGCAGCTTTCGCCCCGTATCTCCGCCATATTTTGCAATATTTCGGGAATACTTGCGGGAGTGTTCGGAAACACGCCGGCAAGGCTTGCGGGAGAAAGATAGGGGCTGTCCGTTTCGGTAAGCAGCCTTTCCGCGGAAACCGCCGCAATGGAGCGCTTTGCCCTTTTTGCGCCGTGCCAAGTGCTGGAACCGCCGAAGCCGAAATATAAGCCGTATTTTTCCAGCTCCGCCGCTATTTCGGGCGAATGGGAAAAACAGTGCATGAGCGCGCCGTTTTTTAAAAGCGGGCTGTTCTCCACAATAATTTCAAGCATATCTTCGGCGCAGTCGCGGGAGTGAATTTCAACGGGCAAACCCGCCTTATCGGCAAGAACGAGCTGTTCAATAAAAAATTCCCTCTGCATCTTTTTGTCGGTGTCGGGATAATGATAATCGAGCCCTATTTCGCCTATCGCGACGCACTTAGGGTCGGAAGCGAGCAAGGCGATTATTTTAAGGTCGCCCTCTTTGCTCTTTTTCAGTTCGGTGGGGTGAATACCCGCCGTGAAATAGCAAAAGGGATATTTTTGCGACAGCTGCGCGGAAAGGAGAGAAGTTTTTAAATCGTACCCCGCGGCAATTATCTTTTCCACTCCCGCCGCACGGATTTTTTGCATAAACCCGTCCAAATCCCCGTATTCGGCGCAGTCGAGATGGCAATGCACGTCGATATACTTCACGAAAGCAGGCTCCCGTCGGGCACATCCTTTTCGGGGGAGACGACCGAAAGCGTACCGTCGGGCGCTTCGGCACAAACTATCATACCTTCGGACATTATGCCTTTCATTTCGCGGGGAGGCAGGTTGACCACCACCACTACTTTTTTGCCTATCATTTCTTCGGGGGTATAGTACTTGGCTATTCCCGAAAGAACGGACAGCGTTCTCGAGCCCACTTTTATCGTTTCGTGCAGAAGTTTGCTCTTTTTAACGGCTTCGCAGGCAATGACCTTGCCCACGCGCATTTCGATTTTATCGAAGTCGTCTATCGTCGCGGGCGCCTTGTGCTCCTCTGCGATGGGCGCGGCTTCGGCGAGTTGCGCCGCCCCGATCTTTTCTATAAGGGGCTTTATATCCTCGAATTTAATTCTTTCGAACAGCGTGGAAGGTTCTTTCGTCACGGTATATCCGCCGGCGAATTCAAATTTCGAAAGGGTGGAAAACTCCCTTTGCGCTCCCCCCGTTTCCCTTAAAATTTTGTCGGCGGAAGAGGGCATGAAAGGCTTTATGAGGTTTGCGCCCGTTTCTATTGCCGAAAGCAGGTTATAGAGGACTTCGGAAAGGCGCGCGCGCTTGCTTTCGTCGCGGGCAAGCAGCCAGGGCGCGGTTTCGTCTATATACTTATTGGCGCGGCGGAATACCGACATTACCCCGTCGAGCGCGTCGGCTATCCTGTATTCTTCGACTTTCCCCGCAACTTTTGCCGCCGCGGAAGATACGAAAGATTTGAATTCTTCGTCCGTGTCGCCCGTAACGCCCGTGCGCTCCGCCCTGCCGCCGAAATATTGGTTGGTCATGGAAACGGTGCGCTTTACGAGGTTGCCCAACGTGTTGGCAAGGTCGGAATTGACCTTTTCGGTGACGAGTTCCCAGGTTATTATGCCGTCGTCCGCATAGGGCATTTCGTGCAGGACGAAATATCTTGTGGCGTCCACGCCGAAGATATTGGCAAGGTCGTCGGCGAACATCACGTTGCCTTTGGATTTGGACATTTTGTCGCCGCCCTGCAAGAGCCAGCCGTGCCCGAACACCGTTTTGGGCATTTCTTCGCCCAGCGCCATTAAGAAGATGGGCCAGTAAATGGTGTGGAAACGGATTATATCCTTACCTATAACGTGCACGTCTGCAGGCCAAAGCTTTTTGTACCGTAAAGAAGGCTTATTTACATCGTAACCTATACCGCTGAGATAGTTGACGAGGGCGTCGAGCCATACATATACCACGTGCTTTTGGTCGAAGTCCACTGGTATTCCCCATTTGAAAGTGGAGCGGGAAACGCACAGATCCTGCAATTTGGTTTTTAGCGTACCCTTTTCACAGGCGGAGAGAAGCTCTTCGTCCGTCTTTCCGACAAATTCGTCGGCAAGCAGGAAGTTATTCATCATTTCGCGCTTTCTCGAAACGGGCTGGATAAATCCGGGGTGGGTCAAAATATGTTTTACAAGCCTGTCGGCATATTTGCCCATTTTAAAGAAATACGCCTCTTCGCGCGCGGGCTTTACTTCCCGCCCGCAGTCTGGGCAACGCCCGTTTACAAGCTGGCTCTCGGACCAGAAACTTTCGCACGGGGTGCAATACAGCCCCTCGTACGCGCCCTTGTAGATATCCCCCTGTTTGAAAAACTTTTCGAATATCCTTTTAACGCAGACGACGTGCTCTTCGTCGGTGGTGCGTATAAACTTGTCGTAGCTTATGTCCATAAGGGAAAATATTCCCTTAATTACGTCCACTACGCCGTCGACGAACTCTTTGGGCGGAACGCCCTTTTCAGCCGCCTTTTGTTCGATTTTAAGCCCGTGCTCGTCGGTACCCGTCATAAAGAAAACGTCGTACCCCTGCATGCGCTTGAACCGCGCGATTGCGTCGGTCAAAATAATTTCGTACGTGTTGCCTATGTGGGGCTTGCCCGAAGTATAGGTTATTGCGGTTGTTATATAAAATTTTTCAGACATCAGAAAGCGCCTCCCGTTCGGTTTTCAGTATATCATTGTTTAAGCGGAAAGTAAACGTATTTTTAGAATATGTTGTATTTTAAACTCATAAACATAGTTTATGAACGCGATTTTTACCGTGATTTTTTTGGTTTCGGCGGCGGCGCTTGCCATAACCGCGCCGCAGAACTTTTTGCCGTCGCTGTTAAAGGGCGGCGAAAAGGCGCTTACGATGGCGGTTACGCTGTTTTGCATTTACGCGGTGTGGATGGGGCTTGCCCGTCTTGCGGAAAAGAGCGGACTTTCCAAAGCCGCCGCAAAGGCGCTTAAACCAGCCTGCGGGAAAATTTTTAAGACACATAACGAAAGCGCGCTTGAAAGCATAGCCATGAATTTATCGTGCAACTTGCTGGGCATAGGCGGGGCGGCGACGCCTTACGCCGTGAAAGCGATAGGCGAGCTGGAGAAAGACGAAAACACCTTTGCGCAGAAATTGCTGTTTATAATAAACGCCACGAGCGTTCAGGTAGTGCCCACAACGGTAATAGCATTGAGAACGGGCGCGGGCAGCGCGAACGCCGCCGACATTTTTTTGCCGTCGCTTTTAGCCACGGCTTTTTCCACACTCTTCGCTGCGGCAATTTACATGGCGGGGTATAAAAAATGGCGCTTTTGATACCCGTACTGTTTATCGCCGTGTTCGGCTTCGCCCTCTTTAAAAAGGTCAAAATTTACGACGAATTTTCCGCGGGTGCAAGCGACGCCCTTAAATTCGTCGTAAAACTGATACCCTGCCTTGCCGCCGTGTTCATGATGTGCGAACTATTTGAAGTTTCCGCTCTTTCGGACAAGCTGACGGAGCTTTTGTCGCCCGTGTTCTCCTTTTTCGGGATACCGCCCGAACTCACCAAGCTGGTTCTAATCAAGCCCTTTTCGGGCAGCGGGTCGCTGGCATACCTCAACGGCATTATAGAAAAATACGGGGCGGACAGCTATATAGCGCGGTGCGCCTCGGTATGCTTCGGCTCGTCGGAAACGGTATTTTACATTTCCGCGGTGTACTTTGCGGGCTTAAAGCCCAAAAAGCTTGCCGCGCCTATAATAATAGTTATGATATCCGCCTTTTTGACTACGGTTTTATCCTGTTTCTTATGCAGGTTTATGTGAAAGGTTAAACCCCGCTTCCGCCTTTACGAATATTTTGCACCGCCTCTTGCAGTACGGACAGGGCGTAATCGGTCTCTGCGGGGGTGTTGTATTTGCCGAAAGTGAAGCGTACAGCCGACTTTGCGCGCTCTTCCCCCGCCATTGCCGTAACCACGTGCGAGGGCGTAACCGCGCCCGCGGAACAAGCCGAACCCGTTGAGACGCATACGCCTTTTAAATCGAGGCAAAACAAAATGTTTTCGCCCGAACAGCCGCCGAAAGATATGTTGGCGTTGGAGGGAACGCGGCAAGCTTCGTCACCGTTTAAAACTGCGCCCGGAATACGGGCGAGCGCTTCGCTTACGAATTTATCCCTCAAAGCCGCGATGCGCGCGTTGTCTTCGCCCTTTGCAGCCCGTTCCAGAGCCGCAGCCAGCCCCACAGCCGCCGCCACGTTTTGCGTGCCGCCGCGGAGCCCTCTTTCCTGCATGCCGCCCGACAAAAGAGGGGAAACGGCGCTGTTGCGCCTGATATACATAGCCGCAACGCCTTTGGGCCCGTAAAATTTATGCGCGGAGACGGCAAACGCGCTTACGTACTGCGTGGGGAAAGGCATAACGCCCACAGCCTGCACGAAGTCCGCATAGTAAAAAACCCCCGCGCGCTTGCAAATTTTTCCTATTTCGGTCACATTTTGAATTGTGCCTATCTCGTTGTTAGCCGCCATTACCGCGCAAAAAATCGTATCCTTGCGGATTGCCTTTTCAACTTCTGCGGGCGAAACTATCCCCCGCCCGTCGGGCTGTACGAAGGTAACCGTAAACCCGCGCTTTTGCATTTCGAGCGCGCTCTCTATAACGCAGGGGTGCTCTATCGCCGAAATTACGAGGTGCCCCGAACCGTGCGCCGCGCATACCCCTTTGACCGCCAGATTGCCCGCCTCGGTGCCGCCCGAAAGAAAGTACACTTCCCCTCCGCCGCAGCCGAAAATCCGCGCAACCAAATCGCGCGCGGCAAGAAGCCCTTCCGCCGCCATCCTGCCTATGCGGTGCTGGGACTGGGCGTTGCCGTACGCCGATGTGAGATAGGGCGTCATGGCGGCAAGTACTTCCCCGTCTAACGGGGTAGTCGCCGCGTTGTCAAGATACACAGCGTCCATTTTTATTGGTTATCCCCGCCCGCCGAAAATGAAGAGAGCACGGTTTTGAGTTTTTTGATTTCGGACAACTGCTCCTCGTACTCCCTGCCTATGCGCGTGGAGGAATTTTTTTCGTTGAGGGAATAATTTTTCATTGCAACCCACATTTTACGGGAAGTAAAGGCGGTAACAACGAACAATACTACCGCGAGCGCGGCGAAGATTATTGTTAAAATAAGGTTTAAGCCGTTCTGCTTTGCAAACATTACAGAGCCGAAAGACACAGCGAGCACAAGGCAGACCAAAAAGGGCACAGCCGTAAGGGAGAACCATTTTATTGCCGTACCGCGGTCTTTGGCATACACTTCGCGGCGTTCGGCTTTTTTGGATTCCACCTCCACGTGCAGCGCCGCCGCGTTCTCTTCAAGCTTTTCGATATGCTTTTTCAGGTTCCCCGAAAGGGAGAAAAGTTCGGCTTTCTGCTCGTCCGTACAGTAGTGCCTTACCCCCTCGGAACAGGAAAGGCAGTCGTCCGAAGCCGAAAAATCCTTGAAGTTTCGGGTCAAAACCTTCATTTTAAGGACATATACCTTGCCGCACCTGCCGTCGGCGTTCCGCGCGGAATTAAGGTTGAAGAGCGCGCCCTCGGCGTCGCCGCTCTTAAACTGCTCCTCGGCTTTGGCGATATGCTCTTCCACGTACCGCCGCGTGTTCTCCTCCGCCAAACGGCGGGATTCTTCGCGTTCGGCGATCTGCTCGGGGGTGAGGACGCCCGCGTCGCCGTCGTCCTCCGAAAAGGCGGGGATTTCGTACAGCTCCGCGCTGTACCCGCCGCTCTCTTCCTCTTCGCCGTCGAAGTACAGTTCGTCCTCCCCGTCGGCGTTTTTGCGTATCTTGTATTTTTTGTTCCTGTCCAAATCGTCGTCTATCAACCTTTCCTCTGCCATAATAAAACTCCTAAGTTATTATTGCCGCCGCCAAATATGCGCTGCGGGTATTGTTTTTTTTACGCAAAACGCGATACAGGTTGCATTTTACACACTTTTTAACTTGTAAGACGCAAACTTTCCGCGGTACCTGCTCTTTGCCCAATCCACAAATTCGGGCGTTTCGAAAAGCGCAAAAACTCCGCTCCCCGAACCCGTCATGCCCGCGCCCGCGGGGGAAAAATCCATAAGTTGTTTATAGGCGGTCTCTATTTGGGGATTTAAGGAAACCGCGGGTTTGTACAGCGCGTTGAACAGGTTTTTGCCCAGTGATTTTACATCGCCCGCCATAAGCGCCGTTTCCGCGGCGCCGGAAGACAGGGGCAAGCCGCCGCACGAATCGTAACGCCTGTAACACTCCGCGGTGGAAACCCCGCCGTCCGGCACGAGCAGTAAAAAGTTGAGGCGGGCGTTTGAACGGACGGGGGAAACTTTTTCGCCCCTGCCCGAAAGCCTTGCAAATCCGCCCGTAAGCATATAGCCCGTATCCGAACCCGACAGGTCGCAAAGTTCTTTAAGCTGTTTTTCGCTCCCTGCGCCGTACAGCTCCGCCATGCCGCGCAAGACGCCCGCCGCGTCCGCGGAAGAACCGCCCAACCCCGCGCCGAACGGGATATTTTTAAAAATTTTTATGTCCGCCCCGTTCACGCCGAAAGTATTTATATACATCTTTGCGGCTTTAACGGCGTTGTTCTCTTCGTATGGCAGAAGTTCTGAGCCCATGCCGTGCATTTGCACGTTTACAAGCCCGTCTTTGCGCTTTGAGAGCACGATAAGGTCGTACAGGTCCACCGAACATACAAGGCTGTCTATAAGGTGGTATCCCCCCTCTTTGCCCGTCACCGAAAGGGTGAGATTAAGTTTTGCGTAGGCTTTGACGCGTACTGCCATATTAAAATTATAGCACACTTTTGCGGGCATTTCAATAATTTTGCGCAATTTGCACGGCAATGCCTTAAAATAAAAAAATTTGCGCCGTGCGGCAAACCTGCCGCACGGCGCAACCACTTAAAATACAACTCTTAATTCTTTCCGCGGAATATAAGGATACGTTCCTTGCCCGTAAGGGGAAATTCCAGCCCGGGATTGGAAGCGCACACGCTTTCGGGCGGGGCGTTGAGCTTTTTGGCTGTAGCCCACAAGTCGTCGCCCGCCGACGGCATATACACCGAAATGGCGCAGTCGTCCTGCCGTTTGTCGCCCCCTTCGGTAACTTCGGAAAGGTATTTTATCGACCGCGTTTCTCCGTCTGCCGCGGTGATTTTTAAAGTGGCTTCGGCTTCGCACTCCCCCTCTGCGCGCTGGCGTATGCTCATGCCGCTGACTGCGACCGCGATATCGCCGCAATCCGTTCCCAACCCCGAAAGGGGCGTGGAGAAAGGCAGGTTTACTTCGGTGGAGCGGATCTCGCCGTTCTGCTCGTATAACAGGGTGGCGACCACGCTGCCGCCTATACCGTCGAGCGTACGCGAAAATTCCGCTTCGGGCAACGCCGCCGCCAAAAAGGCGCAGGTGTAGTCGAGCTTAGCCTTTACGGCGCACAGCCCCGACACGCGCTCTGTGTACACCTTTATGTCCTTGCACACATAGTTGCTCTCTTCCGAAAAGTTGAGGTTTAGTTCCTTTTCCACGCAAAACGCGTCGGTGATGAGCGAGACGCTCTCCTCTTCGAAAAATTTCCCGCTAAACGACAGGGTGGCGCCGAAAGATATGTCGGACTTGCCGCGATCCTCGTTCACCTTGCAGTCCACGGTCATATCCTTGATTTCCGCACGGCAGCTTGCCGGGCAGGATACGACCGCCTGTTCGCAGGGGATTTCGGCTTTGAACGGAATCGCCCTGTCCGCGGCGACGGGCGAGCCCTCGCGCATGGCGAGCAGGGAGAGATATATTTCGCCCGTGACCTCTATTACCCCGCCCTTTACGCCGCAATCCGACACTACGGCTTTTGCGGACGGGACGAGGATATCGGTGGCGACGAGGCTGAACTCGTCCTCGACTTCGCTTTCGCCCGAAAAGCTTACAGCGTTAAAGAGTTTTCCCTCTTCACGCTTTACCACCGCGCCGTCGAGCGTACTTAAATAGCTTCTTTCGGCACGGTCGCTCAACTCGGCGTCGGCGTTTATTACCACGGAAGCGACGTATGCCGAACCCTCCCGCTTGAGTCCCGTGTGCTTGCACGAAAGGGTGCAGTCGCAACTTTGTGCGGGCGCAATGCGTTCGTCGTCTGCATGGTGCGAAAATTCCGCGCCTTTTTGTATGCGGCAGAGCTTGTTTTCGCCGTCCGAATAGACCAGAGTGCATATAAGCCTGCCCGAATAATTCAGTCTGCCCGACGAAGGCTCGGCGGAAGTAAGACATACCTGCGGATATACGGCGACCACCTCGCCCATATCGCCCGTAAACTTTATTTCGACTATCGATTGCGCCGATATATTAGCTGTTTTGCGGGTATAAGCGCCCGAAGCATAAGTTGCGTTCAACATATTTCCTCCCTGTTACAAGGTATAATATGCCGCGGGGCTGCGCTTTATTACCTGATTGCGGGTTTTATTTTTACCCTGCCGCAGAGTATTTCGGAATAGGAATACGCCGTTTTGCCCAAAAAATTTTTGTCGTCGGGGCTGACGGTGAAAAGGGAAGGGTATATCCCGTTCAACGTGGCGGGGAAAGTGACGAATTTGTTTCTGCCTAAATTCAGTTTTACGGTAACCGCCTTTCCGTAAAGATTTTTTACCGTCTCTTTTATTGTGTCTATGTTCAATACAGACTTAATCATATACATATTTTTGCCAATTCAGGTAAAAAATATGCGGTCCGCGCCGCTGCGCGAACCGCCTTTAAGCCCATATCTTACTAAAAATATCTTATTAAAAATCGTCGTCCTCTTCTTCGTCGTCATCATCGTCGTCATCGTCGTCGAAGTCTTCGTCGCTGAGTTCTTCCAGCGATTCCACGTCCTCGCTCTCGAAGCCGTCGTCCTCGCCGTGGTACATTTCGTCCTCTTCCTCTTCGTCCTCTTCTTCGAGTTCGGCTTTGAGTTCGGCGTCAAGCTCCGTCTCTTCGGTTGAGAGTTCGGCGTCGTCCTCGTCGAGGTAGTTTTTCCACTCCTCGTCCTTATCTATATCCAGCTCGTCCTCTTCGTACTCTTTCTGGCGGCGGCAGCTTTCGCACATCTTTTCGCCCGCGGCGATGGGGTTCACTCCGCATACGGGGCATATTCCGTCGTTTTCGAGTTCGGCGTCGAGCTCTTCTTCAAGCTCGTCGTCGTCAAGATCCGCAAACTGCAATTTGTTGCCTTTCATTTCGGCTATGCAGACGTCGCAATACTCCTGTTTTTCGCCGTCGATATAGTTCAAATCGCATCTCGGGCATTTTACATATCTGACCATAAACGTATCAACTCCGTGGAAGCCTTTATACAGCATATTCCGCACACAAATATATGTTGCTGTAAATCGGTAACATTATATTCATATTTGTCCTGTTTGTAAACTGTTTTACCGTGGAAATTTTAAAAATTTTCAACGAAACAGCGGCTATAATATGCGAGTTTATGCAACTTTCGCGGCAGATATGCAAAAAACTGTTTTAATCGGGAAAAAAGGCGTCTTTGCCGCTGCAAAGACGCCTTTTTAAATTTTAATCAAATTTTATTTTACGGGTAAAACTTACTCTTCCTTGCCGTCGCCGCCCTGTCCGTAAACGTCGATATTTTTGTCGTCGGTAGTATCTACCTTAATTCTGCGGCGCCTTGTACCGCCTTCCGCTTTGCCCGTACGCGCTTTGCGCACCAGCGCTATGCAGCCTATTACAATGCCGCCCACAGCGAGTACGCCCAAAATGCACATGCCCGTTATGAACAGCGCGCGCGCAGCCGTGTTGAGCCCGTCCCACCAGGTGGGCGTGGGTTCTTCTTCGGGAGGGTTCACGAGATATTCTGCCCTGAAACTCTCCATAAGCGCGTCTGCGTCCTCTTCGGTCATTGTGCCGAGCACGGAATAGTAGTAGTCGCGGCGGTTAGCGTAAACTTCCTGTCCGTTGACGTTGCGGTGACCGCAATAATCTTTCCAGTCGTTGTCTTCGGCGGGGGCGAGGAATTCGGAAAGCTTTTTTAAAGTGGAGTCGGAATAAACCAAATCCGCGCCTTCCTCTACTTCCGCGTTGCAAAGAGTTGCAAGCTCGTCTACGTACGCCTTGTCCGCAGTATAGAACAGGTATCTCGCCGCGTCCGAAAGATTGGCGTAAATAGCTGTTTCGTACTTATCCGCATCTGCATAGCCGGCGATTATTCCGTCCGTGCCGATAATTTTGTCGTACTGCTTGTTGAGGGCGTCTATGCGGTTGTTATCCATAACATTGCCGTCCTCGGTGAGGTCGAACGCCATTATATAGTTGTAATCTGCCATATTGTCCGTTTCGGAAGCGAACAGTATGTTGCCGGCTATGAATTCGGGGTTGTACCAATCGGAAGAAGCGTCGAGGTCGAGGATGCGCACGGGAGTGAAATCGTTAACTTCGTCGCTCCCGAACATACCGTCGTAATCTCTCCAGCCGCCCGTATATTTAACGCGGTAGAAAGTGTAGCCGTTGCCGCCCGTCAGCGAATAATAGACATATCCGTTTTGGGTATCGATGTTAAGTATGGTAGCCGAACCCGATCTTACTATGCGGTAGTAAGTTTCGTTGTTGATATCGCGGGAAAGCGCCCCGTCTTTTACGCGGTTTATGGAAATGCCGCCCGAACTTTCGGAGTACAGCACGGCTTCGAGCGAGCCGTTTTCACCGAATATATACTTGAAAGAATCAGCCGTGGTGCCGCTTTCGAGGATATATCCCTCGCCCTGCGCGGGGTTTGCGGTTACGGGATTGTAATTTTCACCGCCCGCATCTTCAAGTTTTACGCTGTAAAGATATTCCGAAGAATTCTGGGGAGTATGGCGGGTGTAGAAGAGATTGCCGTTTACGTACGCTTCGAGCGTGTAGGTATACTGGTGATCGTTCTTTATTGTCTTGTCGCCAGGCTCGTAGTTGAACGGGGTCTTGCTTGTGGCATCGCTGCCGCCTATTCCGTCGAATACGAGCTGTCCGCAGTTGACGTATCTGTTTTCGCCGTCTTTCCACCAAACGAGGCTGCCCGTATCGTATTCGTTGGGCACGGTTTGAGAAGCCGAAACTTTGTAAAGCTGGTTGTAGTTTTCGGAAGAGCCCGTCTCGAAACCCGAAACGCCCATGGTATATACGACTACGGGATTTGTCTTATCTTCCGCGTCGAATTTATAGGACGCAACGTCGTATGCGAGCAGGGTGTTTACGCCCGAAGAAAGCTTTAAGGAGTGAAGATTGGTGACGCCCGAAGATTCGCCGAACAGCGTTTCGCCCGTAGCCGCGTAAAGCGCATACACTTCGCCGCCCTCCTCAACGAAACGGAAATCGTACGAAGCGTCGGGGAAAGTGATATAGGCGTTTTTGATGGATTCCGTACCGTCGAGCTTTGCGCTCTTCAATTCGAGTTCGCCGTTCCTGACGTTGCCTTCGGCGTCCCTGACATTGGACGGCGTGGAATAGTAGATATAGTCGCCGTAAATGAACAAGCCCGCGTTGTTGTTGCCCGAATAGGAAATCTGGGGAACGACCGTTTCGGCGGAAGCATAGTTGTGCGCGGCAAGATCCTTTTTGGAAATGCGCTTTATGGCGCCTTTGTCGGGCGTACCGTAAGTGTTGTCCGCAGTGTTGTCGGTAACGCCGTTAATAAAGTAGACGTAACCGCCCTTTTCAACGGCAAACCCGCCGTTCGATACGGCTTTATCCGCGGTGAAGATATCTTCGCCCGAAAGCTGTATGCTCTTGTTGTAAGGCGAGCAGCCCGCGGCGGCGGAAATACCCGCCGCAACAACCGTTGCAAGCGTCGCGCATATAATTTTAGTAACAGGTTTTTTCATTATAAATAAATCTCCCGAAGAGAAACTTACATTTTAAGTACTATCAATTATATACCAAACTATATTTTTAAGCAATAAATTTAACTTGTATTTGACAAAAAAATATATAAAAAGGAGTATGGTTTTTGGAAAAATTTGCACTTCTGAACTTACTGAAAGCAATAGACGGGCTGAAAAGCGCCCAAAAAGAGCAACGCGCCGAACCCAAAGCCCCGTCCGCGCCGCCCCCGGAGGCAAGCCACGCCGCACCGCAGACGAACGCGGCAACGATGCCGAACATAATGTACGAAGCGCTCGTGCGGCACGAACAAATAAGCAACAGGCTTAAAAACAAAAAATAAAACCGCGGCTAAGCCGCGGTGAAAAATTATTTTTTGGTGGATACGTTAAGACGGATATGTCTGGGCAAGCCGTTTACCCATAAAGGCGCGATTTCGCCCTGAATAAGCGGGAAAATATAGCGCGTAAGCTCCCTCTTCACGTTTGCGCCGTCGGGGGTTATCCACTCCAAAGGCACCTTCTTTTCGACGTTGGCTATAAAATGCACGTCGGCGGGTTCGGTTATGCACATATAGGGGTCGTCGGTGATCCTTTTAAGGGTTATAACCTGACCGTTCAAGCCCTCGAACGCCGCTTTTACAGCCGCGCCGCCCGCGTTGTATGCTTCGGTCACGTCCACGCGGGACTGGATATGCGACGCACAGCGCTGGAGCGAAGAAAGCTCTATAGCCCTCGTCTTTACGCCGAAAGTCTTTGCGACTTCGCCCGCAAGATAGCGCGCCGTGCCCGCAAGCTGTTTGTGCCCGAAAGCGTCGACATAGTCTACATGCTCGGAAAGTTCGCATACATATCTGCCGTCGGCTATCTTTATGCCCTCGGAGACGGCTATAACGACCGAACGGTTTTGCTTTAAGAGGTTGCCCACAAAATTGAGGAATTTTTCACGGTCGAAAACCACTTCGGGTAGATAAATTGCGTCCACTCCCTCGCAGTCCTCGCCCTTTGCAAGCGCGGTAGCCGCAGTGAGCCAGCCCGCGTTGCGCCCCATAACTTCTATTATGGAGACGACGGGATAGTCGTAAACAAGCCCGTCGCGGATAATTTCCTTAGTGGTAGCCGCTATGTACTTTGCCGCACTGCCGAAGCCCGGAGTATGGTCGGTGACGGCAAGGTCGTTGTCTATGGTTTTGGGAACGCCTATAAACCTTATGGGGCTGTGTATTTCCGCACCGTAGTCGGTCAACTTTTTGATGGTATCCATCGAATCGTTGCCGCCGATATAGAAAAAGGCGTAAATTTCAAGATCCGACAGTATTTTGAAAATCTTTTCGTAAATTTCCGCATTGCCCTTTACGTCGGGAAGTTTATAGCGGCACGAGCCCAAAAACGAGGACGGGGTCCTCTTTAAAAGGTCGTTGTCAAGGTCGTTTTTAAACCGCTGGGAAAGGTCCACTATATCCCTTTCCAAAAGCCCTTTTATGCCGTGAACCATCCCGTAGACTATATCCGCGCCCCTGTCCGTCGCGGTTTTGTATACGCCGAGCAAACTCGAATTTATTACGGCGGTGGGTCCGCCTGACTGACCGACAATTACGTTTTTCATTTTAAATTCCCCCTGAACTCTTATACCGTGGTACGGGCGGCACAATTTCAGCCGCATATATATTGATTATATCATACGGATAGCGAAAAATCAATAATAGCGGTGTAATTTTATTAAAACTTTGGCAATTAAAAAAGACCCGCACCCGGCGGGTCTTTATTAACGGGTTTTTTACTTTTTGAGGAATACGGGCACAACGCAAAGAGCCGCGGAAATTAAAGATAAAATTCCCGAAACTATAGCTCCGGCGCCGAGGGTATAACCCTTCATATCGGCATCTTTCGCCGCAGGAACGGTGAAAGCAAGCGCACAGAAGAACAAAATACCCGCGATAAGGAAGCAACCCGCGGCTACAAACCCGCTTATTTTGCCCAACTTGCCGAAAATTGCGAGTACCGCAAATACTATTCCGACAAGCGCAAGCAGATAGGGCAGGAAATTGCCGAACGAGAACTTGAATATCTGTATGGATAATTTGGTATTCTCCGGAGTTTCGGTGTAACCGAACGTCACGCGGGCACCGCTGAAAGAAGAGGTGCTTTTAACACTCAAAATTTCAACGGTTGACGTAATAGAGGGCGCGAACATAAGAAGCACGGACACCAACCCCAACACGGCTGCGAGACATAAGAGTATGTTACCTACAGTCAAATACTTTTTCATTTTTCATATCCTCCTTTAAATAGTGCCGTTTTTACGACCCGATATATTCTATCATATGCGGGAAAAATTATCAAGCGTATTCCCGCAAATTTTTTTACCGCAAAATTTGACGTAAGTTGCTTTGCAATTATTTAAAAATGCAATTAAGAAGAAAAACCGCGGAGAAGCGAGTTTTTAAATAATTTACGGCGCAAGCAAAACCACGCTTTTGCGCCGGCGCACCCAATTTGCGCATACCTGCGCCTGAGCAGTGTGAATTGCCGCCATTATATAATATGTGGGCGCTTAAATATGGCGGCAAGGGCGGCAGAGCCGCCAAAAACTCACGAAAATCGCAGGCACGGCTTGCCGAGATTTTCGTGAACTGTTTACGAAGACAGAAACCGCGGAGAAGCGAGCAAGACAAGGAGCCTGCGGATTTTGCGAAAGGAGTTTACACAGACGTAAATGTCGTACCGAAGGCGTTAGCCTTACTGAGCAAAAACGTAAAGGCGACACGGTATTGCGAAGCTTATACGCGGTTTTCGGGAGTAAAAAAATGTGCAGGCATAAAAGCCTGCACATTTTTTTCTGTTTTTATTATTATCTCTTTGAGAACTGAGGTGCACGGCGCGCCTTTTTTAAGCCGTACTTCTTTCTCTCTTTCACGCGGGGATCGCGCGTGAGGAAACCCTCTTTTTTAAGCGCGGGACGGCAACCTTCTTCCGCCTGCAACAGCGCCCTTGCCACGCCCAAACGTATAGCGCCCGCCTGACCCGTAAAACCGCCGCCGTAAACGTTAACCAAAACGTCGTACTTAGACTCTACCCCCAAAAGCGTAAGGGGTTGTTTTACAACGTACTGTAAAACCGACTGGGGGAAATAATCTTCGAACTCCCTGTCGTTTATGCGGATAACGCCCGTTCCTGCGGGAATAAGACGAACGCGGGCAATTGCCTTTTTTCTTCTGCCTGTTCCCCAGAATTGAAGCTTTTTCTTTATATTAGTTTTAGCCATATTAACGGACCTCTCTCACCTTAAAATAATTTGAGTTCTTCGGGCTTTTGCGCCGCATGGTTATGTTCCGCGCCCTTGTAAACTTTTAATTTTTTTATCATGCTTCTGCCGAGCGAATTTTTGGGAAGCATACCGCGCACCGCTTCGTATACGGCAAGATCGCTCTTTTCGGCAAGGATCTTTTTATAAGCTATTTCCTTTAACCCGCCGATATAGCCCGTGTGGTACCTGTAGTATTTATCGGTAAGCTTTTTACCCGTAAGCACGACCTTATCGCAATTGACAACGATGACGAAATCGCCGGTATCGACGTTGGGCGTAAACGTAGGCTTGTTTTTGCCGCGAAGTATGGCTGCAACTTTTGAAGCGAGCCTGCCGAGGGGAACGCCGGCTGCGTCAACGACGTACCACTTTCTCTCGACTGCCTCCGCCTTTGCCATATAGGTTTTCATCTTTTTCTCCTTAAAAATGCCGCTTCCGGCGGCTTTTCATATCTCAATGTCGCAATGTAAACTTATTTTATTATTTTATAAAATATCTGTCAAGCTGTTTTATATTGCGTTTAAAAGTTTTTTTTATAAATTTTAGCGGGATAAATTCAGCCGTTACCCCGCCCCGCCGCGGCGGCAAAAAGCCGTTGCGCGCGCAAATTTAATTAATAAGGTAGAGGGCAAAATTATTGTACGGGAACAAGTACGGCTTTAATGCGCTTGACGCCCGCCGAAACGTTTTCCTGCTTGACTATTTTAAAAACTCCCAGCTCGCCCGTGGAAGCCGCATGCGGTCCGCCGCAGATTTCCCTTGAAAACTCGCCTATGGAATAGGTTTTTACCCTTTCGCCGTACTTGTTTTCGAAAAGACCGGTAAAGCCCTGCTTTTTGGCTTCTTCCAAAGACATCTCTTTCATTACGACGGGCACGTTAAGGGCGATCTGTTCGTTTATGACCCTTTCCACTTCCGCCACCTCTTCGGGCGTGAGCTTGCGGGGGAAGTTGAAGTCGAAGCGCAATCTCTCTTCGGTTATGTTGCTGCCTTTCTGCTCGATATCGGGCGAGCACACCTTTTTGAGCGCCGCATGTAAAAGATGGGTTGCCGTGTGCAGTTTTGTGGTTTCTTCCTTGTGGTCGGCAAGCCCGCAGGCAAATTTTTGCTCGCTGCCCGCGCGGCTCTTTTCCTGATGTTCGGCAAACGCCGCTTCATAGCCCTTTACGTCCACCGTAAAGTCCTTTTCCCGCGCCATTTCGCCCGTAATTTCCACGGGGAAGCCGTAAGTGTCGTACAGGTGGAACGCCGTGGCGCCGTCTATCATGCCGCCCGCGGGCAATGATTGCGCAACCTTTTCGAATTCGCGCAGACCCTGCTGCAGGGTGCGGGAAAATTTGAGTTCTTCTTTTTCGAGCTCTTCCTCTATCCTGCCCTTGTTGGCTTCGAGTTCGGGATAAACGGGGGAATATTCGGATATGAAAGTCCCCGCAATGTCTTTAAGGGCGCCCTGCCCCAAACCTATGTTGCGCCCGAAGCGCACTGCGCGGCGGATGATCCTGCGCAGGATATAGCCCTGGTCGGTGTTGGAGGGCACCACTCCCTTTTGGTCGCCCAACATAAAAGTAGCAGTGCGGACGTGGTCGGCAACCACGCGGAAAGCGCGGGTGACTTCGGCGCTTTCGCCGTATTTTTTGCCCGTGAGCTTTTCAATCATTTCGATAGCGCCGCCGAACAGGTCGGTTTCGTAAACGCTGTCTTTGCCGTTAAGGATACACAGGGTGCGTTCCAGCCCCATGCCCGTATCCACGTTGCGCTGTTTAAGCGGTTCGTACCTGCCGTCCGCGGTTTTGTTGTACTGCATGAACACGTCGTTCCAGATTTCGAGGAAAGTGCCCGCGGGCGCCTTTTCGAATTCCAAAGGCGAAAGCTTGTCCGCTTCTGCATGGTTGCGGATTATGTGCATTTCGGTATCGGGTCCGCAAGGTCCCGTGGTACCGGCGGGACCCCACCAGTTCCCCGATTTGGGAAGATAGAATATGTGCTGTTTTTTGATGCCGCACTTCTCCCACAGCGCCGCGCTCTCTTCGTCGCGCGGGCAGTCGCCGTCGCCCGCAAAACAGGTGACGGCAATGTCGTCGGAGGGAATTCCGAGACACTCCGTTAAAAACTCATAAGAGAGGGGAATCATTTCCTCTTTGAAATAATCGCCCAGCGACCAATTGCCGAGCATTTCGAAAAAGGTGCAGTGGGAAGAGTCGCCCACGTCGTCGATATCGCCCGTGCGCACACACTTCTGCACGTCGCAGAGCCGCTTGCCCGCGGGGTGCCTTTCGCCCAGAAGATAGGGCACGAGGGGGTGCATACCCGCCGTGGTAAACAGCACCGTGGGGTCGTTTTCGGGAATCAGCGACGCCGAAGGTATTACGGCGTGGCCTCTCTTTGCAAAGAAATCCAAAAAAGTCTTTCTTAAAGTTGCCGAAGTAAATTTTTTCATATTGTCACCTTCTGTTGAGCGTTATTGCTTTTTTGTAACCGTGTAGCCGTCCTTGCCGTCTTTTACGGTAAAGCCGAGAGCTTCTATTTGTGAGCGCAGGCTGTCCGCTTCCGCCCAATTTTTGTCTGTTTTTGCCTGCCAGCGCGCTTTGGCGAGTTCCGCCACTTCGGCGGGCACTTCCCCTTCCGCGGGATTTTTGGCTGAAACTTCCGCAAGATATGCGTCCGCGTCCTTTTTGAACAGCCCCAAAAGGGAATAAGTTTGGCGTATCTGCCTTACGTCCTCCGCGCACGACGGGTCGTTTGCGGCAAGCTTTTTGTCTATAATTTTGAACAGCCCGTACAGCTCCGAAAGGGCGAGCGCGGTGTTGAAATCTTCGGACATGTCCTCGTTGAATTTTTCATCGATAGCCTTATTCCCCGCCGTGCCCTTGCCGAACTTCTCTTCCACCGCCTTTACGGTCTTATAAAATGCCGTGAGCCGCTTTTCGGATTCGGGGAAGAGGTCGTCGGTGATGTTTATGTCGTTGCGGTAATTGTTTTGGAGAAGGGCGAATTTTATGGCTTCGTTGGTGTATTTGAGGAGCAGGTCCTTTAACAGCAGGGAATTGCCCAAACTTTTGGACATCTTTTGCCCGTTTACCTTTATAAGCCCGTTGTGCGTCCAATACTTTGCAAACTGCTTGCCCGTAAGGCTTTCGGTCTGCGCGATCTCGTTTTCGTGGTGGGGGAAAATCAAATCCCGCCCGCCGCCGTGGATATCTATGCTGTCGCCGAACGCCGCCCTGTTCATTGCCGAGCACTCTATATGCCAGCCCGGGCGGCCTTTGCCCCAGGGGGAATCCCAGCAAATTTCTCCCTCTTTTGCCGCTTTCCAGAGCGCGAAGTCTGCGGGACTGCGCTTTTGCTCGTCGTTTTCCACACGTACGCCGTCGAGCATATCCTCTACCGAACGGTTGGAAAGACAGCCGTATTTTTTAAAGCTATCCACCGCAAAATACACATCGCCGTTCCCGGCGGGATAGGCGTGACCCTTTTTTATGAGTTGTTGTATAAAGTCTATAATATTACTTATATTTTCGGTGGCTTTGAGCCATAAGGTGGGGTCGTCTATGTCCATTTCGCGCATTACGGCGTCGATTTTTTCAATCATCTGTTCGGCATACACGTCGGCGGGAATACCCGTTTCTTTGCTTCTCGCTATGATTTTGTCGTCCACGTCGGTATAGTTGCGGGCATAGGTCACCTTATAGCCGCACTTTTCCAAAAATTTTCGCATTATGTCGTAGATGAGCGCCTGATAACCGTGCCCTACGTGCGCCTCGCCCGAAACGGTTATACCGCAGGCGTACATTTTTACCTTGCCCTCTTCGAGCGGCACAAACTCCTCTTTGCGGCGGGTCAAGCTGTTATATATCCTCATATACACCTCGTAAGCGGTAAATTTCTTTCTTAAATATTATATCTGTTCGTCTTAGTAAAATCAATCTATTTCGTAAGGTATTTTTTATATAAGACGGTAAGGGCGCAAGTCCTGTGTAATATTTTAACAAATTAACGAATTTTTATCAAAAATATGCAAACTTTTCTTGACATTTACAATTTGGCATTTTATAATAACAAACGCAAATAGTTTTTTGTTACTTATTAACAAAGGAGTACATTATGAAGAGAGAAAGAATAGAAGAATTGGCGGACTTACTGGATAAACGCGGCAAGATGTCGCTCGAACAGCTTGAAGGGATTTTCCCCAACGTGTCGCAGATGACGCTAAGAAGGGACCTTTTCCAGCTGGAACAGGACGGCAGAATTATCCGCGTACGCGGCGGCGCGATGTCCGTTAAGGAGGTACAAAAAGTTTCGGGCGAAGCCTATACCAAAAAGACCACCATTAACACCGACGCCAAAATTGTTATAGCCCAAAAGGCAGCGGCTTTGATAGACGAGGGCACCTGCGTATTTTTGGACGGCGGCACCACCGCAATGTATCTTTCGAGGGAAATTCCCGACAAGAACTGCACGATCTTTACAAACGGCATAGCCGTTGCAATGGAACTTTCCCAAAAGAAGAACGTGAATATTACGGTTGTGGGCGGACAGCTTATGAAAGACAATCTTTCCACCTCTTCCCCCGCTTCGAAAGACTATTTTGATTCTACCAACTTTGAAATAGCGATTGTTTCGGCAACGGCGTTCACGCCCGAACACGGGTTTTCGTGCAACAGCCAGATAGAGAGCGAACTTTTAAAAAACGTGTTCAAAAAGGCGCGGCAGGTTTATATGATGCTGGACAGCTCTAAGATAGGCAAGATAAACCCCTACACTTTTGCAAAGTTAGAGGATATAGACGTGCTTATCACGGACGACCATTTCCCCAAAGAATACAAACAGATTTTTGAAGAACACAATATAGTGGTTATGTAATACAAGTTCACAAAAACCGCAGTGCGGACGCGCACTGCGGTTTTTTTTGTGAAAAAACGTGGTGAGTATTTTAGAAATTGCCCTCTTCTCCATGTCATTCTGAACGGAGTGAAGAATCCCCCCGATGAAAGAGCGGTCGTAATTTAAGGAATTGTTTCCGCTCTTCGTAATTGCCACGAGCAGACCACGGGGGGATTCTCTCGCTCGGTCGCGCGCCTTCGGCGTGTCTTCCTTCGACTCGAAATGACACTCTCGTAATGAGCTTAGTAATTATTAGAAACCGCGGAGAAGTGAGTTTTTAATAATTAACGGCGCAAGCAGGGTTTCCCTGCGCCGGCGCACCCCATTTGCGCATACCTGCGCCTGAGCGAGGTGAATGCCCGCGATTATATTATTCGTGGGCGCTTAATTATCGCGGGCAGAGGGCGAGTAGCCCTTAATGTCACGAAAAATCGCAGGCACGGCTTGCCGAGATTTTTGTGAACTGATTACGAAGTGAGAAACCGCGGAGAAGCGAGCAAGACAAGGAGCCTGCGGATTTTGCGAAGGGAGCGTACAAAGAAGTACGTGACCAAGCAAAAACGTAAAGGCGACACTGTATTGCGAAGCTTATACGCGGTTTAAGGGAGTTTATTCTGTGCGGAGAGCCACCACAGGATCCTTCTTAGCCGCCGCAGCAGCGGGAATAAGCCCCGAAATGAGCGTAAGCACAACGCTTACACCTATCATTACGAGCGCCTGCCACCAAGGCAAAGCCGCTATGCCGGTTATTCCGAATACGGCGTTTAAAACCACGTTTAATATCAGCGACAGCAAGTAAGTTATTCCTATACCCACAAGCCCCGCTACGAGACCTATAATAAACGTTTCGGCATTGAACAGTCGTTTAATATCCTTTTTCCTTGCGCCGACGGCACGGAGTATTCCTATTTCCTTTATACGCTCCACTACCGACACATAAGTTATAATGCCGACCATTACGGTGGAAACGACGAGCGAAAGCGCGGTGAACGCCACGAGCGCGATTGTAATCATTTGAATCATGGTGTTTACCATGGTTATTATGATACCGACGGTATCGGTATAGGTGACTTCGCTCGCCTTGCCGAGGTTTTCGGCGCGCACCTCTTCCCCGTCCGCGTTGACGTACGTTAAAACCCCGTCGTCCGTTTCGGTGCAGGCGTCGTTCCACCTGTCGAGGTAGTCCGTAACGAGATTTTTACTGTCGAAATCGAGGGGATAAATATTTATGGAATTGGGCAAGTCGCTACCCGCGAGCATGCCCGCGCCTACTTCGTAAGGATTTGTATTTCCGCCGCCCATCATGCTGCCCATCATACTGCTCATGGCATTGCCGCTGTTGACAAGAAGGCTGGTTGCGCTCTTGATTTTTGCTTCGGGCGCGCCGCCCGAAGCCGATTCGTAATATGTGAAGTCGTAGTTATATGGCAAGAGATCAAACGTCTGATTTTTGCTCGCCAATATATTTTGGACGATTTTGCTGTCCTTGTTGGTTTGAAGGGTGTGCTCGGTGAGCGCGTTGGTATAGTACAGCCCCGACGTAAGGCAGCCGTAATTTATGCCCTTTTTCCTTTGCAAAATCACGCGGACTTTCATATCCACTTTGCCTTCGCCAGAAAATCCGTCCTCTTTTATGTTATATGTGTAGGGGGAAACAAGCGCTGCGGGATAGGTCTGCTTGTTGCCCGTGAGGTTGAGTTCGAAATATTCGTCGTTGCCGGTTTCGCGGAAAACCGTGTCGTTGGGGTACCAGGTAAAGGTCTTTGCGCCGTCGCCCACGAAAAATCCGAAAGCCTTGCCGTTATCGAGGATATCCTTTATTATGCTCTCGTTATAGTTGGGGTCGTCCGCCGACTTGTAGGCAAAATTCAAAAATTCCTCTTCGGTGAGGTAACCGTACTGCGCGAAGTTAAGATCGGAAAACTCGTTGTCGTTTACAACCATTATAAGGCTTTCCTTGCTTTCGAAAATGTCTTTAAGCTCTTCTTCGGAAAGTTCGGTCTTGCCCGAATCGGAAGCGAGGACGTCGTACTGCGAGAGGATATATTTGTAGTTATCGGGAATTTCCCGCAAAGTCGTAACGGTGTTTATGAGCGAGGAATATTGTTTGTAATCCTCCACCTCGCCCAATACGGAAGAATACAGAGCGCGTATGCCCGTTACCGAATATCTGCCGCTCACGTCTACGGCGGGGTCGGTTTCTTTTTCCGACACTTTGAAATCGGTGTAGATATAGTTGGACATATCGAAGTCATAGCCGAATTGCAGGGCGTTGTAATATTCAGACGGCATAGCCTCTACGTAATCCCTGTAGTCTTCGGTTATCTCGTTGGTGGTCATAGCGCCGTTGAAATTCATCAAAGTTTCCAAAAGGCTGTCTACGTAGACCTTGTCTTTAAGTTTGGGGATATCTACTTTTTTCCCCTCGTTGCCCGCTATATCCATAAGGGCGTCAAAGTCTATCGCAGTTTCGGTAACCTGCAGGGGGTAGCCCGAAAGCATGTCGTTTTCCATAGACGCTATGTAATTCTGTACGCCCGCGGAAATGGCGAGCACCATTGAAACGCCTATAATGCCTATACTGCCCGCAAACGAAACCATAAGGGTGCGCCTGCGTTTGGACAGCAGGTTTTTAAGGGACAGCGAAAACGCCATACCCGTGGACATGGACGTCTTTTTTTTGCGGCCTTTGTTTGTTTTGTGCTCTTCGCCCTGAGCCTCGGGCTCCGCCGAGTTTTCCCCTACGGCTTGCGCGTTTCGGGCGCTATCCTCTCCGGCGCTTCCGTCGTACGGGTCGGTGTCGTCGATGATCTCGCCGTCCAAAAGGCGGACTATACGGGTGGAATATTGTTCGGCAAGTTCGGAGTTATGGGTAACCATAATTACCAGTCTGTCATGCGAAATTTCCTTTAAAAGCTCCATTATCTGGACGCTCGTCTTGCTGTCGAGCGCGCCCGTAGGCTCGTCGGCAAGCAAAATTTCGGGGTCGTTTATAAGGGCGCGGGCGATAGCCACCCTCTGCATCTGCCCGCCCGAAAGCTGGTTGGGGCGGTTTTTGATTTTATCGGCAAGCCCCACTTTTTCAAGCGCTTCGATGGCGCGGCGGCGCCGCTCTTCCTTTTCCACGCCCGAAATGGTAAGAGCAAGCTCCACGTTCTGCAAGATAGTCTGGTGCGGTATTAAGTGATAGCTTTGGAAAATAAAGCCTATAGAGTGGTTGCGGTAGGTATCCCAATCCCTGTCGGTGAACTTTTTGGTGGAGACGCCCTGTATGAGTAAATCGCCCGACGTGTATTTGTCGAGCCCGCCTATTATGTTCAAAAGGGTGGTTTTTCCGCAACCGGACGCGCCCAAAATGGAGACGAATTCGTTTTTGCGGAATTTTATGGAAATTCCGCGGAGCGCGTGCACGGCTCCGCCCGCTACCTGGTAATCCTTTGTTATTCCGTTAAGTTCAAGCATATAATTTCTCCGCCGAAAAATGTGTTGTTACAATTATATATAAAGCAAATGAATATATTTTAAACGGAGTGTGAAAACCCGTTGAAAATCAATCCTCTTTTTTGTCGTTCCCTTTGCTTAAATTGTTCTTGTAATAATCGAGGTTTTCCGAAAGCGAGCGGTTGGACCGGAACGGGAATACGAAGCTCGCCTTTTTGTGTTCGTACTTTTCTATCTTTTCGCGTACGCTCTCTTTGAGTTTTTCAAAGGAAACGACTATTTTATTTTCCTTTGCAAACCTGCGGATTTTGGCGGTTATGTTAAGCGAGTGGCAGACATCCACCAAAAATATCCCGAGGAACAGCCCGACTATGAAAGAAAACTCTATGTTTTCCACAAACCAGACGACCGAATTAATTGCATACGGGCGTATTACAAAATAGTAGAACGCCGCGACGGCAAGCCACAAAAAGGAAAATAAAGGGCAGATTATGCCCTGCACGTTAAAGCGTCTGTCGGAATAATCCCATAGCTTTATTTTCATCCCTTTTATAAAAATCAAACCCGCAACGTATTCTATCAAAGTCATCGCCGCGCCCATAATCATAATTACGATTACGGCGTCGAGCCATGCAAAGCCGGTTTTTACGGGTATAAAGGAAATTATAAACAAGCCAACCATTCCGAAACCGTACAACGGGAGATAGGGTCCCGAAAGAAAGCCGGGGTTTATCCACTTTTTTGCGGTGAAAAATCTTCTGAACAGAACTTCGGTAACCCAGCCCAGCATACTGCCCGCTATGAACAGAAAGGACGCAACCAAAAGCGCGGTATAAAAAGCCATTGCGTTCTTCCTTTATTTTATTGCCGCTTTAAGGCGGGCAAGCGAACGCTCTTTGCCCAAAATGCCCATTATCGTGCACAAGTCGGGCGAGTTGGGGCTGCCCGTCACGGCTATCCTTAAAACTTCAGCCGCGTCCGAAACGCTCCCTTTGTACGCTTCGGGGTGGGCTTTGTATTCGGAGTTTTCCGCGGCGAAACCCGCCGAAGCCGCAACGGCTTTCAGCTTTTCAAACCATACGGAATTGTCGTCGGCGGGGTCGTAAACATCATAAAAACCCTGCAAAACGGCGTTTGCCTCTTCCTTGCCGCACCTGAAAGAATACTCCGGCGAGAACGTGTCGTCAAAGAAATAGTCCATAAGCCTTACGCCCTGTTCTGCGCGCTCTATGTCCTTTCTCCTCTTTTTGCCGCCCGTGCCCATCAGGAGATTTAAAATCTTTACAATATATGCTTTATCGGTGAAATGTTGTCTGTCTTTTGCGTCGCCGAATTCGTCCGCCCACTCCTTTAAAAAGCCGAAACACTCTTCGGGGGAGAGCGCGGAAATTTCGTTGCGGGAGATGTCGTTCAGCTTGTCAAGGTCGAAAAGCGCGCCGCTCTTGCCCATTTTTTCCACTTTGAATTTGAATTCGGAAATGTCGGCGGCGGGGTTTTTGAGCCGCCACTCCTCGAATCCCGAATTGAGCAGGGTCATAAGATAGATGACGACGGCTTTGGGGAAATATCCCGCCTTTCTGTAATAGTCAAGCGAGAGTTCGGGGTCTTTGCGCTTGGAAAGCTTGCGCTTTGCGCCGTTCTCCGTTTTCATAAGCGAACAGGTGTGCGCGTATACGGGCGGTTTAAAACCCAAAACTTTGAAAAGTTCGAGGTGTACCGGAAGGCTCGAAAGCCACTCTTCCCCCCTAATTACGAGGTTGGTGCGCATAAAGTGGTCGTCTATTACGTGCGCAAAATGATAGGTGGGTATGCCGTCCGACTTTAAAATAACCACGTCCTGGTCGTTTTCGGTCACGGTTATTTCGCCCTTTATGGCGTCGCGGAAAGTTATTTTGTTTTTTATGTCGCCGCACGATTTAAGGCGTATTACAAAGGGTTTGCCCGCCCTTAATGCGGAATAAATTTCTTCCTCGGAGAGGTTGCGGCATTTTGCGAATTTGCCGTAATAGCCGGGCGTGAGCTTTTCCGCGTTTTGCTCTTCGCGGATCTTATCCAGCTCCTCCGCGGTGCAGAAGCAGGGGTAAGCGCGCCCCTGTTCTATTAGCCGCTTTGCGAAAGCGCGGTAAATTTTTGCGCGTTGGCGCTGGTAATAGGGACCGTAAAGGTTGAGCGGGGAATCTATTTCGGCGCCCTCGTCAAATTTTATCCCGAAATATTTGAGGGAGCGTATTACGCTCTCCACCGCGCCTTCCACCTTGCGCTTTTCGTCGGTGTCCTCTATCCTGAGATAAAATATTCCGCCCGTGGTGTGCGCCGCGCGTTCGTCGGCAAGCGCGGAATAGAGATTGCCCAAATGTATGAACCCCGTGGGCGACGGGGCAAGGCGGGTAACGTAAGCCCCCTTTGCGGTATTTCTTTCGGGATAAATTTGCTCGTAAGAGTCGGGTTCTAAAAGATCGGCGTCGGGTATGAGCGCCGCGGCGAGTTTTTTCAAATCCATAATTTTTTACGTCCTGTCGATTATTTTTTCCGCGCGATATGCCAGCGGTATACGAACCACAGTATTATCAGAACCTCGAACACAGCCGCACCGATGTACAAAAAGTATATCTGCGAGAAGTTTGAAAAGGTCATGACGTATATGTGGAATATAAGCACTATAGACCAAAGTATCAGCGACGAAGAGAGCGCGTTGGTTAGCTGGTTGCCCCATTTTACCGAAAATACGCAGAGCACTATGCCCGTGGGCAACGGCGCAACCACAAACGCCAAAAAGGCGAAATCCTTTGTAGAGGGTATCATAAAAAATACCAAAAACACGCATGTCGCCACAAACCATACCAAAACGGCGCTCAATGCGGATATGAACGCGCGGCTGGAATAAATTTTGCGCCTCGGCTTTGCGGCGTTAAGATTTTCGCCCTTTACGAGCTGGTCGAGCGTTACGCCGTAAATTTCTGAAAGACGCACCAAAACGCGCACGTCGGGAATTGCCTCTCCCCGCTCCCATTTGGAAACGGCTTTGTCCGAATAGTTGAGCATTTCGGCAAGCTGGAGCTGGGTGAGCTTAGCCTGCGTCCTTAATTCGACAAGATTTTTGGCAATGGTATCCTTTAAATCTTCCATATCCGCCATTATAGCACAACTTTGAAAAAAATACAAACGATTAACGTATTCTACTGTGGGTAGAGCTGAATTTTTTACCGGTAGAGCCGACTTAAAGAATAGTTTACCGCCGCACCGAAACCGTGGAGCCGCGGCGGTTGATTTTTTTTGCGCGGGGAATATACTGAAATAGAAAGGCTTGAACGGTCTTTTAAATATGCGGAAAGGCAATGGGGCTTTTTGGGGTAAAAGAGCTTTCCATAATAAAAATTTTTCCGCGGGGAAATAAATGAACGATTTTGATATCTATTGCGATTCGGGCGCGAATATTCCGCTTTGGCTCGTAAAAAAACACAACATACACGTAATACCCTATTTTTGCACGGTTGACGGCAAAGAGAGGTGTTGCTACGACCCCGACAACGAATTTGCCGCAATCGCCAAAGAATTTTATGCGGACGTGCGTTCGGGTGCGGAAATAAAGACTTCGCTTTTGAACAAAATGGCGATAGAAAAAGCCGTTACCCCCTCGCTCGAAGCCGGTCGGGACGTGCTTATAACCTTTATTTCTTCGGGCATAAGCAGCACGTACAATCAAGCCAAAGAAGCGGCAAAAGAGCTTGAAGAGCGTTTCCCCGGCAAAAAAGTTATTGTGTGCGACAGCGCGAACGCCTCTATGGGCGAAGGTTTGCAGGTGCTCCGCGCATGCGATTTAAGGGATATGGGCGAAAGCATAGATTCCTGCGCGCAATGGATAGAGACCAACAAATACAAGATAAACAGCTATCTCACCGTAGGGGATTTGAAGTATCTTAAAAAGACGGGCAGGATCTCTACCACTCTCGCCATAGCGGGCACTCTTTTGAACATAAAGCCCGTTTTGAACGCGGACGGCGGCGACAATGCAAAAATAGTATTCCACTCCAAAACGCGCGGGCGCAGAAAGGCGCTGGAAGCGCTTGCCGAAAACTTTGCGCAAAACGTAGTTGAGCCCGAAAACCAGACGGTTGCCGTCTGCCACGCCGACTGCGAGGAGGACGCTGTAGCGGTTGCCGAACTTTTAAAAGAAAAGGGCGCGAAAGACGTGGTAATTGAATATTACGACCTGTGCACGGGCTCGCACGTGGGACCCGGCACCGTGGCGATATTCTTTTACGGCAAGGACAGAAAGACGGGTATAAAGCCCAAAACGGGAATACTCTCCGCGTTCAAAAAACGCGCAAAACAACAAAACTGAAACAATCCGTAAAAAGCGGTAAAAAAAGCGGCGCGCGCAAAGTATTTGCGCGCGCCGCTTTACTATTTAATAAATTAATTTAATGGCGGGCGTCGTACTCAAGCGCGCCGCGGTTGTTTTTTATAACATATTCCAAAAACGCCCTGCAGCCTTCGGTAATTTCGGCGAAAGCCCGCTCGAAATCGCGCGTGTACCAGGGGTCGGCGATATCGCGCGGGTTTTTAGTGAAAGAACAGAGTTTGAATATCTTTTCGCCGTATTTCCCGCCCGTAAGGCGCAGCACGTCCAAAAGATTTTGGCTGTCCATAACCAATATATAGTCGTTGTTCACCACGTCGCGCAAGGTCAGCTGTTTTGCCGTGTGCCCGCCGTAAATGCCGTGCGCTTCCAAAGTCTTTTTGGACGGCGGATAAACGGGATTGCCCTCTTCCTCGTCCGAAGTGCCGTAAGAAGTAATGTCAAAACTGAGGCTAAGCCCCCTCTCCTCCACCATCTTTTTAAATACCAGCTCTGCGGTAGGGGAACGGCAGATGTTGCCTAAACAGACGAAAGTAACGCTTATCATCAGTCGCCTATTTTCAGCTTTTGCCAGGGTGTGCCGTCCGGCTTGTAATTTTCAAGATAGTCCAAAATTTTGTCGGCGTCGCCAAAGTAGCTGTACATTTCATAGGCTTTGAAAGTTATGAATTTCCTCTCCGCCACCTCTTTCATAAACTTTTCGAGGTTGTCGTAATAGCCGTCCACGTTGTAAATGGCTATGGCTTTGTCGTGCCTGCCGAGTTGCTTTAAAGTAAGCACTTCGAAAAATTCCTCAAAAGTGCCTATGCCGCCCGGAACGACGATAAAGGCGTCGGCTTCGTCCTCCATCATCTTTTTGCGCTCAGCCATGGTGTCGGTAAAGGAGATTTTATCGCATTGCCCGAAGAGTTGCTCCACGCTTTCGTCGCGAAAGAATTTGGGCACTACGCCGTGGACATAGCCCCCGCCGCGCTTTACGCCGCGCGCGGCGGCGCCCATAAGCCCCGAACCGCCGCAGCCGAACACCAGCGAGTGACCGCGCTTTGCGATTTTTTCGCCCAGCGCTTCCACAAGAAAGATATATTTATTGTCGATATGCGCGCTTGCCGCGCCGAATACGCAGATTTTCATAAATGCTCCAAAATAAAAATCACTTATACATTATATTTAATTTGAAGAATTTTGTCAATAGAAATGCGCCATTGCACGTACTTGCAATAAACAACCCCCCGCCCCGCGGCGTCCGCCGCGGGGCGGGGGTATTGCTTTACCTGTTTACGCTGCTATACGCCGCCAAAAATATTGACTGTAAGCGTCTTTAAGATATGAAGCGGCAGTTTCGGGTTTTTGCAAATCTTCGCCCGGTATACCCGTTCCGCCTGTATCCGGCTCTTGTGTGCAGTACCACTCCGTTACATTTTTAAACGTTACGCTTTCAAGGTTTGTGCAACCGTAAAAAGCGTGGCTGCCGATAAAATTTACATTGTTCCCTATCGTTACGCTTTTAAGGCTTTTGCAACCGTATAGCGCATAATCCTTAATTTTAGTCACTTCCTGCGGTATATCGAGTTCGGTTACAAGTTGACCATTTAAATATAGATTAAGCGCGCAATAAAGCGGGTTGGCAGAAGGTGTGTTAAAGTCGATATTGCACCAGTCGGCTATGTCCGTTATAAATACGCTTTCAAGTTGAACGCAACCGTCGAACGCACCGCTGCCGATATAATTCACTCCGTTTCCTATGGCTATGCCTTTGAGATTTGTACAACCGGTGAACGCGCCGCTGCCGATATATTTAACGCCATCGGGTATGGTTATGTTTGCAAGATTTGTGCAACCGACGAATACCCAATCGCCGATAAATCTAACACTGTCCGATATGGTTGCGCTTGTGAGATTTGCGCACCTGCCGAACGCATAGTCGCCCAATTCTTTTACGCTATCGGGTATGGTTATGCCTTTAAGGCTTGTGCAATTGATGAACGCGTAATCGCCTATAGAAGTTACGGGCAAATTATTGTAAGTTGACGGAATTATAATTGTGCCGTCCGCAGACGGGGTGTTGAGGCTTGCGCTGTCGTTCAATATTTCGTCCGCCGTTAACCCCGGGGATACGGTATATCCGCCGTTAACCCGTTCAAAATTCAAACTTCCCGCCAATTGTTTGCCGCAAATTTTGCATGTTACTTGATTTTCTTCCAAAGAGTGTAAATGCCCCTTGTCCGTATCCGAACCGTCCGAACTTGCGCCGTCCGGTTTGCACCCCGCCATGCCGCAGGCAAGGCAAAGTGCGCTTAACGCCGCCGCAATCCAAATAAAGATTTGCTTTTTCATTTAAATCTCCAAAAAATTTTTCGTACGGCATTATAATAGCAAAAACTTTAAGCTTTTGCAAGCGCAGACTGTTCTTGGTTTGTTTGAAACCCGTTAGATTTTTATCCGCAAAGCGGGAACTATGCCGACTTGAGTACTATAAGCATATTCATAATAATCACTCCAACCATTATATTGAACGACATTTGGATACTTGCTGATATTGTCTTGCGGCGAGCGCAACCACCAACAGCCGTTGCCTTTGTACCCACTGATTGCGCTTCCGTTCATATATGCCCCCTGTGACTTTGCATATGCAGTACTTGTTAATTGACGTGCCGGGTCGTATTCGCTTTCATCGCTATTAAACCCGTAAGACGCATCGGTAACTTCTTTCACGCTCAAAAGGAAAATTTTGTCGTTTGTATTTTCACATACATAATTGTTTGAACTGTCTCCGGTAGACGTGAGGCTGTTATCTACTTCCGTGATTTGAATTATCTCTTTTGCAAACTTGTCGAAAGCCGTATTGTAAAACTTATCGTTAAGCCATACCCTTATGTCGCTTTCTTTATAGTTGTTAGGATATATGGTATTACTCTCGTATCTGTCTTCGGTATCATGATAAAAATGCTGGCTGTCCAAAATTAAGTTAGACATTAATAACGCCGTATTACCGTCTTTGTCAAGTATTCTCCACTCAATCGGCTCGTACTTGAACCAATACAACGTATTTACATAATATCCGTTATCCTCCTGATTTTGGCAATATTTCGACGTAAGATTATTTTCCACTGTATAACGCAGGCGATAGCTCGTAAAATATACGCCGCGATAACGGTTGTTTTGATATTCCACGTCCTTATACCACATATAGCTTTGCGCTTTGCCGCTCATATAAGATTCAACACTCAAATAATAATTATAGTCTGTCCAGCCGTGAGCATTATCCGCCGTTGGCAATGTTCCGCTGCTTGCCTCCCAGCCAAGAGTGGTCTTTAAGCCGCTTTCTTCAACCTCGCTTTGCGGATATTCGCCCATATAAATATAATTTCCTCTTTCCGTATAAGCGGGCTTTTGCGTTTGACAATATTCGCACTTACCGTTCGCACCCCACTTGTGCGCGTTTGGGTCGATATCGATTTTCAACTCGTCAAAAGTTGTCTGTGTTTTTTCACTGTCAAAGTATGCATCGCAATCCCCGCAGTGATAGTGTGCTTCAAGACCTTCGTCAGTGCAGGTTGCGGACTTTTTGGGAACAAGCTGCCCGTAATTATGGGCGTTCAGGTCGATGTCGATTTTCAAATCTTCGAGCGCGGTCTCGTTCTTATCACTGTCGAAAAATTTTTGGCAACCACCGCAATAGTAATGGGCTTTAATTCCCTCTTCCGTGCAGGTTGCGGGTTGTTCAGGGATAAGATTGCCAAAGTTATGTATATGTCCGCCGCCTTGCTCCTCGTCTTTTCCGCCGCCAGTTTCACCTTGGGTGTTGTCCGAGCCGCTTGCACTT
Organism: uncultured Clostridia bacterium; assembly: GCA_947625245.1. Classification (GTDB taxonomy): domain Bacteria; phylum Bacillota; class Clostridia; order Christensenellales; family Borkfalkiaceae; genus Coproplasma. The sequence goes on along the minus strand of CANQNO010000002.1, from coordinate 71,349 downwards.
TCGTTATTGCTTTCATCGCTTGGTTTGCACCCCGCAAACGAAAACGCAAGGCAGAGAGCGCAGGCAACGGTCAGAAGTACGACCAAAAATTTTCTCCACATAATTTTTTCTCCTTTTAGTTAAATTCTTTATACAGAAACTGTATTTTTAAGCCTATTATACAGAAAAAGTATAATAATGTCAATAAATTAAAAAGAGAATTTTTGATTTATGTTAAAAGAGACGGTAGGGAAAAAGTTGAAAGAACGGCGTGAGCAGCTCAAAATGACCCAAAAGCAGGTTGCCGATGCGTTAGGGGTCGCCCAACCCGTTTATCAGCGGTTTGAAAAGGGCGTTTACGAGTGCAGTTACGAACAGCTTTACGCGCTTTGCAAAATTTTCGACGTTTCTGCCGACTACCTTTTGGGTATTTCGGAATATTGACATTAAATGACGGCGGCGCGGTTAATAAAACGTCTGATAAACTCCCGCCCGAAATAAGGCTTGCTGTATCATCGTGGTCGGGACTCTGCCGTTTCCCTGCGGGAGCCTCGGCAGGGCGTCGGCGCTGTCGTGCCTCGCGTGCACATCGCAGCAAGAATATTAACCGGTCCACCAAACAGCCCCAACGGCAAATGCCGTTGGGGCTTTAACTTTTCTTTTTTCGCGTGGACCGGTAAGCCCTTTCGGGCTTCGGTACGACGGGACACAAGTCCACCTTTTTCTACGGTCCACCAAATGGGGCGCGGCGCAAAAATGCGCCGCGCCCCATTTGGTGGACCGGTCGGGACTTGCACCCGAGTCTTACACAGTTCAAAAAGGCTTTCTACATACTTATTCCGCCTTTAAACTTAACCCGTGTTGCCCGACGGACGGGGGCACGGGCGCAAACCGTAAAATTTTACCTTATATCCGGACGGTCTGCCGTAATTATAAGGCTTTCCGTTAGGTTAACGCCCCTGTCCGCCAACGGAATACGGAACGGGACGGGTCGCTTTAGTTAAGCGGCGCAAGCGGCGAAGCTTCCCGAACGCATAGCGGGGAAAGCTACAACCTTTTCAGAATTATTTTCTGCGTTTAAATTTAATTTCCGTTTTTACAAAGCCGAGCCTTTGGTATGCTTTTCCTTTCCTCCCCGGGCAATCGAATCTTAAACCGGCCCTTTGAACTTATATATATTATATGGACAGACGGCGCAAAAATCAAGCGGTTTTTTTTGTTTTTTGTTGACATTTTTATACAGATGTTTAAAATTATATCGATGATTGAAATTTATCAGACTTCGGAGACGTCTGCCCACGAAAAGCTTTTAAGCGTTTTATCGCGGCATATCCCCGCACCTTTCGAAATTTCGGTTACCGAAAACGGCAAGCCGTACATTGCGGGCGACCCCGTTTATTTTTCTCTTTCGCACAGCGACGGGCGGGCGGTTATTGCCGTTTCGTCCTTGCCAGCGGGGATAGATCTCGAAGTGTTCAAGGGCAGGGTGCACACAAAAGTTTTTTCCCGCTTTCCCGAAGCGGAACAAGTCGAAATTGCCGACGAAAGCGATTTTTTAATGCACTGGACCGCGCGCGAGGCGTTTGTGAAGCTCAGGGGCGGGCAGCTTGCCACAATGTGGAAACATATAGAGTTTTCGGGCGGGAAACTGCGGTTCTGCGGGGAAACCCAAAGGGTAAAACTCAGGTTTTACAAATTTTATTACGGAATCGCCGCCCTTTGCACCGAAATGATATAATTTATTGCCAAACGGCGTAAAGTTTGTTATAATACCGTTATGAAATGTTTTGTGATAGCCATGCCCAAAGAGGCAAACCCCGTTATAGGGCAAATGACAGTTAAAAAAGACATTATTGTATGCGACAAGAGAGTGGTTACGGGCACTCTTTACGGCAAGGAGACGGCAATTGTTGTTTGCGGCGTGGGAAAAGTAAACGCGGCGAGCGGCGCACAGCTTGCCATAGATATGCTCGGCGCGACGAAGATAATAAATATAGGCGTGGCGGGCGGACTGAATTCTTCTGTGGAGGTAGGCAAAATTTACGCCGTCTCCGCCGTGGTGCAGTACGATTACGACGTGACGCAGCTCAACGGCACAAAAATAGGTACCCTTAACGAGTGCACCGAAAATTACCTTCCGCTTGTCGTGCCAAAAGGGTTTGAAGCGCGGCGGGTTGCCACGGGCGACAGGTTCAACGACGACACCAACGACTTTTTGCTACTTACGGGAGAGCTGAACGCGGACATAAGAGAAATGGAGCTGGGCGCAATAGCGCAGGTGTGCATGCATGCAAATATCCCGTGCAGTTCCTTTAAAATCATTTCGGACATAGCGGGAAGCGGCTCCACCACCGATCAATACTTAAAAAATCTTGATACATGTTTTATTTCCCTGTTAGGTAACCTGAAAAAAATAGCGGAGACTTTGTGAAATGAAAGCGCTTGGCGGCGGCTGGGACGAGCTGTTGTCCCCCCTCTTTTCCGATGAAAAATATCTTAAGATACGCGAGTTTTTAAAGAGCGAATATTCGCGGTATACCGTGTACCCCGACATGTACGACCTGTACAACTGTTTCAGGTTCACCCCTCTGGGCGGGCTTAAAGCCGTGATTTTGGGTCAGGACCCTTACCATGAACCGGGGCAGGCGCACGGGCTGTGCTTTTCGGTAAAACCGGGTGTGCCCCTTCCGCCCTCCTTACAAAATATCTTTAAAGAAATAGAGAGCGATTTGGGCATACGCGAGCCTGACTGCGGCGACCTGACCAAATGGGCAGAAGAGGGCGTGTTGCTTTTGAATACCACCCTTACCGTGCGGGAACACATTGCCAACTCCCATAGCAAGTGCGGCTGGGCGTGGTTTACGGACAGTGTGATAAAGCTGATATCCGAAAACACATTAAATACCGTATTTATTTTATGGGGAGGCAACGCCCGCTCTAAGGCGCCGCTCATAGACGGCAAAAAGCATCTGATTTTGCAATGCGCGCACCCCTCGCCGCTTTCGGCGTACAACGGGTTTTTCGGTTGCAGACATTTTTCAAAAACAAACGAATATTTGATATCCCGCGGCAAAACGCCGATAGATTGGGATCTGAACATAAAAAAATAAAATAGAGCGGAGCGGTTTTAAACCGCTCCGCTTCCGTTTAACGAAATTATCTGTTCTGTTTTTTCGAGCACCCGTTCAAGCCCCTGCCGCGTTTCGGAAGAAACGGCTATTATGTTGCCCGCACCGCACTTATATGCCGCGGCGATATCCGTAATCCCCCTCTGCGCCTGCGCGCGGGAGACCTTGTCCGCCTTTGTGGCTATGACCGTAAAGGGCAGGATATGGTAGTTGAGATACTCTATCATGTTCAGGTCGTCCGCCGTGGGGGGATGGCGTATATCCGCAAGGGCAAATACGTGCGCTATTTTTTCTTTAGCCGCAAAAAAATCGTCGAGAAGGCGCGCCCATTTCAACTTTTCGGTTTGGGAAACCCGCGCAAAGCCGTAACCGGGCAAGTCTGCAAGAATAAATGAGCCCATATCGAAGTAGTTGACAAGCCGCGTCCTGCCGGGCTCTTTTGAAACCTTTGCCAGCTTTTTGCGGTTGGCGAGCATATTTATAAAGCTGGATTTGCCGACGTTGGACTTGCCGCACACGGCGATTACCGGCTTGTCGGCTTGTATAAATTGCGACTTATCCGCCGCGCTCAGCAAAAAGCGCGCATCTATCTTTAACATAAGTTATCCCGTCCGCCCGCCGCAAAATTTTTGCGGCGGGCGGATCATTTTTTAAATTCCTATTATGGCGTTCCTGAATACCGCGTCCACGTCGGTCACGGGTATAAAGTTCAATTTTTCGCGCACGTTGCGGGGTATCTCTTCCAGATCCTTTTTGTTTTCAGCGGGGATTATCACGTCCTTTACGCCCACGCGGTATGCGGCGAGCGCCTTTTCCTTTAACCCGCCTATAGGCAGAACTTTACCGCGGAGGGTTATTTCGCCCGTCATTGCAACCGAACTCTTTACGGGCTTGCCCGTGAACGCCGAAAGTATAGCCGTCGCCATGGTAATGCCCGCGCTCGGTCCGTCTTTAGGGGTCGCGCCCTCGGGCACGTGGATATGGATATCGGTGTTTTCGAAAACCCCGCCGTCTATGCCGTAACTTTGGGAATTTGCCCGTATATAGCTTATTGCGGCGCGCGCGCTCTCTTTCATTACGTCGCCCAACTTGCCCGTAAGCAGAATATCGCCCTTGCCGTGCATAGCCGAAACTTCGATTGTAAGCGTTGTGCCGCCTACCGACGTCCAGGCAAGCCCCGTAGCCGCGCCCACTTCGTCTGAGGAGATAAAATTATCCCTATCATACCGCTTTGCGCCCAAATAGTCGCCGACGTTTTCCGCGGTGACGCGCAGTCTTTTTACCTTGCCCGAAGCGAGCTTGACCGCCGCCTTTCTGCAAACCGCGTCGATGTTCCTTTCAAGGTTCCTCACCCCCGCTTCGAGCGTATAGCCGTTTATTATTTCGTCTATCGCGCCGTCGGTCAATGTGAGCTGCTCCTTTTTAACGCCGTTTTGTTCCCTGTGCTTTTCCACAAGATAGCGTTTGGCTATCTCGCGCTTCTCTTCCTGCGTATAGCCGTTGAGCTCTATCACTTCCATCCTGTCGAGAAGGGGGCGCGGCACGGTGTCCAGCCCGTTAGCCGTGGTTATAAACAGCACTTTGCTGAGGTCGTACGGCACTTCGAGATACCTGTCGCGGAAAGTGGAATTCTGCGCGGGATCCAAAACTTCCAGAAGCGCGCTTGCGGGGTCGCCGCGCATATCGGAAGAGAGCTTGTCTATTTCGTCCAGCAAAAATACGGGATTTACGGTGCCCGCCGTTTTGATGGCGGCGATTATCCTGCCCGGAATTGCGCCTATATAGGTTTTGCGGTGGCCGCGTATTTCCGATTCGTCCTTCACGCCGCCCAAAGACATCCTTACGAACTTTCTGCCGAGCGCGCGGGCGATAGAACTTGCAACCGAAGTTTTGCCCACGCCCGGGGGGCCCACAAAACACAGTATGGGCGCGTTAAGCCCGCCCGTAAGATTGAGTACGGCAAGGTATTCGGTTATGCGCTCCTTTATCTTTTCCAGCCCGTAATGGTCGTCGTTGAGAATTTTTACCGCGGCATTGAGGTCGCGGGTGTCCTCCGTTTTTTCGTTCCAGGGCAAGTCGATAAGCCAGTCGAGATACATCCTCAAAACGTTGTAATCGGGGGAAGAAGTCTGCATTTTATCCATGCGCGAAAGCTCTTTCAAGGCTTTTTCTTCAACTTCTTTGGGCATACCGCGCTCTTTAATCTTCTTTTCGAGCTCGCTCTTTTCGTCCTCGTCGTCGCCGAGTTCGGTATGGATAGCTTTAAGCTGTTCCCTTAAAAAATATTCCTTTTGGTTTTTATCGATATTCTGCCGCACCATCGTGTTGATCTTGCGTTCGAGTCGGGAAATTTCAAGCTCGTCGTTCAGAACTTTATCAAGAATTTTAAGCCGCTCCACAAGCCTGTATGTTTCTAACAGCTCCTGCTTTTTTGCGACGTTTATCCTGAGGTTGTACGCGGCGATATTTACGAATTCGTCGGGGTCGGTGCAGATTTCAAGCTCTTCCGCGGCGGATTTGGGAATTCTGGTTTCGTTCTGGCAGATATCCCGCATAAGATCCCGCGAGGTGCGGAAATACGCCTCTTCGAGCCCGTCGTCGGAGTGCACGGAGCACAGCTCGGCGACGTCGGCGAAAATACTGCCGTCGCGTTCTTCCAAACGTGAAGCCGTGGCGCGGAAAAGCCCTTCAACGCTGATTCTTATGCTGTTCCCCGGGAGACGGGTTATCTGGCGGATCCTGCAAACCACGCCCACGCCGTACAAATCGTCGGGAACTATCTGCTCCTTTTCGGCGTCGCGCTGGGCGACAACGAAGAGATAGGAATCGCTCTCGGCAGCGATTTTAACGGCGCAGAGCGATACCGTCCTGCCCACGTCGAACGAAGGCGAGGTGTCGGGGAATATCACTCTGCCGCGAAGCGCCAGAACGGGCAGATTTTCTATCGTCCTTTTAGCCATTTATTCTCCTTTAATAAAGCGCAATTTCCGTTAAAAGAAATTGCGCGAAAGTTGTTGTTTAAATACCGTATTGTGTACCTGTATCACGTTTTTTGTTCAGGCGGTCTTTTTATAGACAATTTTGGGCTCCGCCTTTTCGGTGACGCACTCCTTTGTGACTATTACTTCCTCTACATTTTTTTCGGAGGGGATCTTATACATTACCGAAGTCATAAATCCCTCGATTATGGTTCTGAGCCCTCTTGCGCCCGTCTTTAAACGTATGGCGGTGTTGGCTATCTCGCGCACGGCGGATTCCTCGACCGTAAGCTTTACACCGTCCATCGCTATAAGCTTTTGGTATTGCTTTATTATGGCGTTTTTGGGTTGGGTGAGGATATTTACAAGGGCGTCCTCGTTGAGCGGGTGCAGGCTTACGACTATGGGCACCCTGCCTACAAATTCGGGGATAAGCCCAAATTGTGTGAGATCCTGCGGCTTGACGTCGCAAAGCATTTCATAAGTGTTCTCTTCGGTGTTCTTGACCGATCCGCCGAAACCGAGAGAGGTGTTGTCTTTGCGCTTTTGCACGATTTTGTCAAGCCCGACAAACGCGCCGCCGCATATGAATAAGATATTGGTGGTGTCGATCCGCAGGCACTCCTGCTGGGGGTGCTTTCTGCCGCCCTGCGGGGGAACGTTTGCAACAGTGCTTTCGATGATTTTTAAAAGCGCCTGCTGTACGCCCTCGCCCGATACGTCGCGGGTTATGGAAACGTTTTCGCCCTTACGCGCTATTTTGTCTATTTCGTCGATATAAATTATGCCGCGTTCGGCTCTTGCAATGTCGTAATCGGCGTTTTGGATAAGTTTTAAAAGGATATTTTCCACGTCCTCGCCGACATAGCCCGCCTCTGTCAAAGTTGTGGCGTCCGCCGCGGCAAAGGGCACGTTCAAAATTTTAGCCAACGTGCGGGCAAGCAGGGTCTTTCCGCAACCCGTAGGTCCCAAAAGAAGAATATTGCTCTTTTCTATCTCCACGTCGTTGTCGTTGCGCGACGCAGAAAGACAGTTTATGCGCTTGTAATGGTTATACACGGCAACCGACAGCACCCGCTTTGCTTCGTGCTGACCGACAATGTAGTTGTCGAGTTCGTTTTTTAACTCTTCGGGCGTCTTTAAAGGCACGGGAGGAGCTTCCTCTATGTCGAGGTCCTTGACCATGTCGCGGCAAATTTCAACGCACTCGTCGCAAATGCATGCGCCGTTGCGTCCGGCAATGAGCCTTTTTACCAAATCCTCAGGTTTCCCGCAGAACGAGCAATATTTTTGATCTTTCATAATACTCCGTATTCACCCTAACCGTGGGCACGGTTTTGAGTGAAATGACAATGCCGCAAATTTTGCATCGGCAAACGCCCTTTGCTATTGCAGCGTGATTTATTTGTATGTATTTTGGTTCCGCTCTTCGTAATTACCACGAGCAGACCACCGTGGGACGAGCGCGGATTTCTCAAAACAGCACAGTGCGCTGTTTTGCCGCGCGAGATGAGCGAGCGCATATGCAAGCGCGAGCGGTGTCGTACCGAAGGCTTTATGCCTTACCGAAAAAGGCGTTGCCCTTACGCCTTTTGAGAACTCTCGGTCAATCGCCCGCTTCGCGGGTCTCATATCCCTCGAAATGACTTACTCGTAAATTACTACATAATTATTTAGAAAACATTTACAGAGTTGGAAACTGCGGAGAAGCGAGTTATGCAAGGAGTGCGAGGATAACCCGAAGGAGCGTACACAGAAGTACGTAACTGAGGGTTGCCGCAGCACGACACAGCAGAACGAAGCTTATACGCAGTTTGCGGGAGCTTTACCGCTTGTAGAACACCCTGTCAATCAACCCATACTCCATAGCTTCCTGAGCGGACATGTAGTTGTCGCGGTCGGTGTCGCGGTCGATAATTTCTATGGGCTTGCCCGTGTTTTCGGAGAGAATTTTGTTGAGGGTGCGGCGGGTCTTTAAGATATGCTCGGCGGCGATTTTAATATCGCTTGCCTGCCCCTGCGCCCCGCCCAAAGGCTGGTGAATCATAATCTCGCTGTTTGGAAGGGCAAACCTCTTGCCCTTTTGCCCGCTTGAAAGCAGGAACGCGCCCATACTCGCCGCCATGCCTATGCAGATAGTGGAAACGTCGCACTTGATATAGTTCATGGTGTCGAAAATAGCAAGCCCCGCCGAAACGGAACCGCCCGGGCTGTTGATATAGAGCGAAATGTCTTTGGAAGGATCTTTGGCTTCAAGATATATCAGCTGTGCAACAACGGTGTTTGCGACCGCGTCGTCTATTTCACCCGATAAAAATATAATCCTGTCCTCTAAAAGTCTGCTGTATATATCGTACGAACGCTCCCCGCGGGAAGTCTGTTCCACGATATAGGGCACGAGCGCGCCTTTTATATCCTGCATATATTATCTCCTTAATCTTCTTTTTTAGTCGTCTTTGCCGTGCGTTTTGCGGCGGGTTTTGCGGCGGGTTTTTCCCCGTCCTTTTCCGCAGGTTTTGCCGCGGTCTTGGCAGGGGATTTTGCCGCCGTCTTTGCGGGCTTTTCGGCTTTTTCGGTTTTAGCCGGTTTTGCCGTGCCGTCTGCGGGAGAGATCTCCCCCTCGCTTTCGGTATACATTTCGTTGTTGGCTTCGAGGAAGTCGAAGAGCTTGCCGATTATTATTTCGTTTTCGATAAATTTAAGCTGTCCGGGGTCGATGGAGTTTTTGTGTTCCTCGAAGGATTTGCCGAGCGACTTAGCCTGTTCTTCTATTTTTTGGTCTATTTCGGACTGTCCGGCTTTGATATTTTCGGTTTTGATTATCTTATCGGCTATGAGCTGGCTTATAACTCTTGCGCGGGCTTCGGTGGTGTACTGTTTGCGCAAATCGGACATTTCCATATTGGAATATTTGAGGTAATCTTCTATCTTAAGTCCGCGGTAGAGAAGGCTGTACGAAAAATCCTGTACCATTTTGTCGATTTCCCTTTCGATCATCGCCTGAGGGATTTCCGCCTTTGTGTATTTGGTAATTTCGGTAAAGATATTGCCTTCGGTCTCGTCCTTGCCGCGGTCTTCGGCGTTCTTTTCGAGACGTTCGCGCGTCTTCTTTTTATACTCTTCCACCGTCTCGCAGCCGGCGTGAGCCTTTACGAACGCGTCGTCGATTTCGGGGATATGTTTTTCGGTGATCTTATTGAGCCTTACCGCAAACACGGCATCCTTGCCGCGCAGTTCGTCCGCCTGATAATCTTCGGGGAATTTTACGTTCACTTCGCGCACTTCGCCTGTTTTCATGCCTTCCATGCCCTCTTCGAAGCCGCGTATGAACGAGCCGCTGCCGAGTTCGAGGCTGAAATTTTTGGCAGAGCCGCCCTCGAATCTCTTGCCGTCTAAAAAGCCCGTAAAGTCAATGTCGGTAAAATCGCCCTTTTGGCAGGGTCTGTCCTTGATTTCGGTAAAGTAGGCATTTTTTGCGGCAAAGCGCTCGATTTCCTTTTCGACGTCCGCGTCGGTAACATTATACTCAAACTTGCGGATTTTTAAACCGGTGTATTTTTCGATTTCGACTTCCGGTTTTACGGGCACAATTGCGTTGATCACAACGCCCTTGCCCTCTTCTATACTCTCTACGGAGAGTTCGGGGTCGCCCACTTCGGTAAAGTTATCCTTTTCCTTTTCGATTATGGTGCGGTAGTTTTCGCTACAGAGCAAATTTAACGCTTCATCGTAAAAAACCGACTTGCCGTAATAATTTTCGATTACGGGTTTGGGAACTTTGCCCTTGCGGAACCCCGGCACGGAAAATTTCCCGCGGGTCTTTACGTAAGCTTTGTTTAAGGCTTCGTGCCACTCCTCGTCGGTAAAAGATATTTTGAGATTAACCGTACTCTTTTCGCCTGCAGCCTGTGTGTATTTCATAAATTCTCCTTATTTTGCAACCCGCTTATTGCCGCGGTATGCCATTATATAATTTCGTATGGAAATAATTTTAACACAATACTTTAAATTTGAAAAGCGTTTTGCCGTCTGTCAATCAATTTACTTTTGTTTTTTTTTGCGGTATAATGTTAAAAAACCGTTGCGAGGTGCTATGCCGCAGGACGCTTTTACAATCCGTTACGTAACCAAAGAGCTTTGCGGGCTTTTGAAAGGGGGGAAAATTTCCAAAATAATCCAGCCCGACCGCGAAACCGTTACGTTTATTATATACACCGCTTCGGGCAACGTCAAACTCGACGCGTGTCTTTCGGCGCGCGGGTGCCGCCTTAGCCTTACCGGCTGCGACAAGCCCGTGCCCAAAACCGCGCCCGGATTTTGCATGCTTTTGAGAAAGCACCTTGCCAACGCGCAGATAACCGGCGTTGCGCAGATACCTTTCGAGAGAATAGTTTATTTTGACTTTGACTGCACTTCGGAATTCGAAAAGCTGAAAATGCGGCTGTACGTGGAGCTTATGGGCAAGTATTCCAACGCCGTACTCACGCAAAACGGCGTTATACTCGGCGCTTTGAAAACCGCCGCGATAGGCGAAAACACCAAAAGAGTGCTGTTCCCGGGAGTGAAATACTCCCTGCCCGAACCGCAGGACAAAATTTCGCCCGACGACACCGCCGCAATCAAAGAGGCGCTTAAAAACTCGCCCGCGGACAAGGCGGAATTTATTTCGCAGAGAATAAAGGGCGTGGCGTATTCCACCGCCGCCGACATAGCCGAAACTTTTAATAACAACCCCGCGGCGGAAGAGATAAAGGAATATTTGTGCGGCGACGAATACTCGCCCTGCGTGACCTATGCTGACGGCGAACCCGCGGATTTTAAGGCAAGGTGCGCTTCAGCCGATAAAAGGGATTTCCCCGACATCCTTTCGGCGCAGAGGGAATTTTACGACTTTGTATACAAAAAGCAACTTACCGAAAACGCGCGGAAAGAACTGACGGGCGCCGTTTTTGACGCAGAAAAAAAACTCAGAAAGAGGTTGCAGGCTATAAACGAAAAGCTTCTCGACTGCCGCGACGCCGAAACCGTTAAGCTGAAAGGGGAACTTCTGACCGCCAACTTATACGCCGTGGAGCGCGGGCGGGAGAGCTTTGAAGCGGTAAACTACTACGACGAAAACGGCGGGAAGATAAAGATAGCGCTCGACCGCTCCCTCACCCCGTCGCAGAACGCGCAAAAGTATTTCAAGCGCTATGCTAAGCTGAAAAGAACGCAGGAAATTTCTTCGGCGCAGAGGGAAGAAACGGAAAAAAAGCTGGACTATCTTTCGAGCATACGTGCCCACATATGCGCCGCCGAAAGCCTTTTCGACCTTGCGGAGACGAGGGAAGAACTTAAAGCGAACGGGCTTATAAAGGAGCCTGCGGCAAAGAAAGAAAAAGCCGTGGTTACGCCTTTCCGTAAATATATCATAGGCGGGTTCACCGTGCTTGCGGGGAGGAACAACATACAGAACGACAGGCTTTTAAAGCATATACGCCCCGACGACATGTGGCTGCACACGCACGGGTTCCACTCCTCCCACGCGGCTATCCTTACAGAGGGAAAAACGGTGCCCGACGGCGTCCTTGCCGCCGCGGCGGAAATTTGCGCGTACTATTCCGACGGGCGCGGCGGCACAAAAGTGCCCGTGGATTACACAAGACGGAAATTCGTTAAAAAACCGCCCGCTTCCAACCCGGGCTTCGTGATTTACACCGATTACAAAACCATACTCGTAAACCCCGACGGGCACAAGGACGAAAGGGCGGAACAATGAAGGAAAAAAAAGACAGAGATATAATTGAAAATGCAGACCGCGGAAACAGTGCGGACGGCTCAAAAGAAAGCGGCGCGCGGGCGAGGATAATAGCCGCCGCCGCGGCGGTCGCGCTCGCCGCGGCGGCGTTAGGGCTGGCGTTCGTGCCGCTTGCGGGGGCGGGGAAATATTTCCTCGTTGCCTCGGTGCTGTGCGGGATATGCGCGCTGGGCATCCTCTCCCCCAAAAAAATTTCAAACCCCTGCCTTGCGGTAAAAATTTTGCGGATCTCGGCATACGTATTGCTGTTTGCGGGCGTTGCGCTGTTCACGGGCGGGATAATTTATTCCGCGGCGAAGCGCTGAACGGGGAATAAAACGCGCGGTTTTTTGCCATATTTTTATTATGGACGGAATATGCTGCGCGGTTATGGAAAAAATAAAGGCGCTCGGCACGTTCGGGCGCTATTTCGTTATTTCCGCGGAAGAGTTTAAAGAAGCTTTCCCCGAAGGCGCGGACAGGAGCGACGCAACGCTGAAAAACGCGCTTGGACTGCTTTACGAGGGCGGCTACATTGACGTGAGATATTCGGGGGAAAACATGTACTGCGTAGCCGCGCTAAAAGAATATGCCCCGCGCCGCACCGCCGAAGACACGGTGCGGAAGACTGCGGGCGCAAAGAGCGTTTCCCCCTTTTGGGCGGCGTTTGCGGGCGGAGCCGCGGGCGGCGTTTTAACCGCGCTGCTGTCCCTTTTGATTTTTTTGTTATGCTGAGTAAAGACGAAAACGCGGTAATGGCGGCGGTTTACAGCCTTTGCGACGGCACGGACGGGTGCCTCGTTTCGCCGCCCGATATTCTGGCGGTCATGCCGAAAAAGAGACAGGTGGATACGGACGAGCTCGACGCCATACTTAACACCCTGCGCTGCAACGGCTATTTCGAACTTATCCGCTCGGAGAGAAAGGGCGAAAAGATGTACGTTATAAATTTAAAGGAGAGCGGTTTTGCCTACAAACGGACCTGCAGGCAAAAACAGCGGGACGTTTCCTTTAAAATTTTTTTGGCGTTCGTGGGCGCTCTGGCGACTTTTATATTCGGTTTGATATTAAAATGCCTTTCGGGCTGACAAATAATCGATTTGTACAAAATATACGGCGTTTTAAATTTGCTTTTTGCCGCGGGATTTGTTAGAATAAAGATATATCAACCAAAAGAGGATAGTTATGAAACACAAAAAGCTGTTTATAACCCTTATTGCCCTGTTCAGCGTTGCGGTATGCCTTGCCACGTTCATCGTGATCTGGTTCTGGGGCGACCAATACAAGGATATGAACGACTTTGTAAAGTCAGTACCCGTACAGGGGCTTGCCGACGGAGCCGTGCCGCAGGGGCTGTGCAACTACACCACTTACGTCTACGACGAAAACGGCGAAAAGCAAAGCGACCGGTTGCAGGAATATTATTTTGTTTCCGCATACATGAAAAAAGGGCCTTCGCGCATATACGTGACGGGCGAAAAGACGGGCTACGTGGGATACGTCACCCTTAAAAATACAGACGGGAGCGACTTTACGGGGCACTGCGGCGGCGTTGCCACGAGCAGTTGCAAGGACTATACGAGCGGTACGCTGTGGGTCGCTTCGGAAGGCAGGGTTTACTGCGCGAGGAGAAATGACGACCGCTATACCAACGTTGCGGAGGAGCTGATAGCAAAGGCAAAGACATACAGTACCCCCGACGGCGACGGAAACGCGCAGAACGTAATTACCTTTACTTCCTCTTTCGACGCCAACTGCAACGCCGACTTCTGTTTTTACTTCGACTATGACGGCAACCCCACCACTTACAGTTCGGCAAACGACAAGTTATACGTGGGCGAATTTTACCGCAGCGGCAGTTCGGAAACAGACTCCCGCCACCACCTGACCACCAAAAACGGCTATACGAACAAGGCGTTCGCGTACGAGTATTCCATTGACGGCGGCAACGACAAATACGGGCTGAGGACAATATCCTCGGAGAACGTGGCGGACGATATGCGCGCGCCCAAAATACAGTACATTTATTCCTTGCCCGAAAAAATTCAGGGCTTTGCGAGAATACCCGACGAATCGGCGAACAGCTCTTCAAAAGGCAAACTTCTGCTCTCGCAGAGCTGGGGGCTTTCCAATTCCTCTATCCTTTATTACGACTGGGAAAAGATACGCACCAACAACAGCGCGTCCTACGGCTCTCTGGTAAAAAACCCCAACGGCGAGAGCGCGGGCTTTGAATACAGCGGCGTACTTACCGAAAACGGCGCAAAATATTTTGAAAATATAACGGTGTACTTTGTAGACGGCGGATTGCTGGAAAGGGAATACTCCGTTCCCTCTATGTCCGAAGGGCTGTGCGCGAACGGCAGCAAAGTGTTTGTGCTGTTTGAATCGGGAAGTTATAAATACAAGCTCTTCGTGCGGCAGCGGCTTGAAAATTTATACTACTTTATACCCCGTACAAAATAATTAATTGAAAATGCAATAAAAATGCCCGCGCGATGCGCGGGTTTAAAAAGGACGGGGCGCGGGAAATTCCGCGCCCCGTTTTTGTTTGTACCGGTTTTATTTTTTGCAGAAAGCAAGGCAGGCTTTGTAGAGGGAATAAACATCGGCTTTGGAGATAAGCTCGTAAGGGGCGTGCATGGAAAGAACGGGAACGCCCACGTCTATCGTGTCGATGCCGAGGTTGGCTATATACATTGCAACCGTGCCGCCGCCGCCCGCGTCAACCGCGCCCAGCTCGCCTATCTGCCAGATAACCCCCTCTTTGTCGAAGGCGTCGCGTACCCAGCTTGCGTATTCGGCGGGAGCGTCGTTGGTGTTGGACTTGCCGCGCGCGCCCGTGTATTTGGATACAGCCGCGCCGCAGTGCACGTATGTTGTGTTGCGCTTTTCGAACACAGAGGCGAACGCAGGGTCGAAGCCCGCGGTAACGTCGGCGGAAATGCACTTAGAGTTATATCTGACTTCTATGGGGTTTGCCCCGAAAGAATTTGCTATGGTGTCTATTACGTCGCTTATAACCCAGCTCTGCATGCCCGTCGTGCCTACCGAACCTATTTCTTCCTTGTCGGCAAATACCGCAACTACGGTGTGCCTGTCGTCTTTAAGGTCGAAAACCGCCGTCATTTCGGGATATGCGCAAACCTTGTCGTCATGGCCGTAAGCGGAGATCATTGCGCCGTCGAAGCCGACGTCGCGCGCCTTGCCCGCGGGCACGAAGCAAAGTTCCGAACACTGGAAGTCCACCTCGGTGAGACCGTACTTTTTGTTGAGAAGTTTGAGGATCGCGGATTTTACAGCTTCCTTGTCCTCTTCGTCGCCGACTTCGGGCAACCCGCCTATTACGGCGTTGAGCGCTTCGCCCTCTATGGCTTTGCCCAAAGGCTTTGCTGCCTGTTCGGCGCCGAGGTGGGGCAGTATATCGGTAATGCAGAATACGGGGTCGTCCTCATCCTCGCCCACGCAGACTTCCACGCGCTTGCCGCCGGGAAGCATTACCACGCCGTGCAGGGCAAGGGGAATTGAAAGCCATTGGTACTTTTTGATACCGCCGTAATAATGCGTCTTGAAATAGCACATGCCGCCGTCCTCGAATACGGGATTGGGCTTTAAGTCGAGACGGGGCGAATCGACGTGCGCAACCATTATCCTTACGCCGTCCTTTGCAACGTCCTCTTTGCCGACCCTAATGAGGAATATGTTTTTATGCCTGTTTATAAAATAGCGCTTGTCGCCGGGTTTGAGCTTTTCGGAAAACGAAAAGGGCTTGAAGCCGTGATCAACGGCAAGCTTTTCTGCCGCAACGCAGGCGTCGCGTTCGGTTTTGGAATCGTCCAAAAATTTCTTGTAGCCTTCGGCGTACTTGTAGATGGCTTCCAGCTCCTTGCCGTCCGCCTCTTTGTAAACGTTTTTACGTGTGTATTTTAAATCCATAATAAATCTCCTTCGACTTAGAATTATACTTTAACAAAAAATTAAAAGCAAGAAATTTATCGGTCTAATTCAATAAAATTTTTTTTTGCGGATAATCGTAAAATTATGAATTTTCTGTTTACTAATTATATAATTTGTTGTATAATTGTCTTATTATGAATACAGGCGGAAGAACGGCGCGGAAAATAGCCGCGCTTGCGCTTTTGAGCGGGCTTGGGCTTATGGCTTTTATTTTGGAAAGTCTTTTGCCTTCTATGGCGGTGCCGGGGGCAAAGCCCGGAATAGCGAACATATTTTCGCTTGCGGCGCTGATAATGTATTCGCCCGCCGAAGCGTTTTTGGTGGTTGCCGTGCGCACGGTTCTGGGCGCGGCGGTCACGGGAAATTTTTCGGCGCTGATGTATTCCTTTACGGGCGGCGCCGCGGCGGTTGCCGTTTCGTCTCTCCTTATGTACTGCGTACACCCGCGGGTTTCGCTAACGGCGGTTTCGATAGCTTCGGCGGTGGCGCACAATTTGGTGCAAAACGCGGTATTTGCGCTCCTTGCGGGCACGGTGCAGGCGTTTTGGTATATGCCCTATCTCATCCTTTTGGGCGTAATTTCGGGCGCGGCGGTAGGCGGGCTTACCCTTCTTTTATTCCGCGGCATACCCGAAAACGTGTTTGCAAAACTCATAAAGGAAAGAACGCCCGGAAAACCGGGTGGAAATGAAAGGCTTTAAGTTACATTTATACGATAAACCGGAGGTAAAATTTGAAAGCAGTAAAAGGAAAATACTTTTTCGGCGGCATACACCCGCACGATTGCAAGGATTTGGCAAAATCTTCGCCGCTGGAAGTTATGCCCGCGCCCGAAGTTGTGGCTATTTCCACTTTGCAGTCGCTGGGTAAACCCGCCGTGCCCGTCGTTGAAGTAGGCAGTCCCGTAAAAATAGGGCAATTGATCGCACGTGCGGACGGGCCCATTTCGTCGGACGTGTTTGCGAGCGTGAGCGGCACCGTGGAAGAAATACGCGACTCCGCGGGCGCGAACGGCGGACCCGAACAGTTTATTCTGATAAGGAACAACCACAGGGAAGAGACGGCGTATCTGCCCCCTCTTTCCGACCCCTCCGCCGACGAAATAAAGGCGAGGATAAAGGACGCCGGCATTGTGGGGCTGGGCGGCGCGGGCTTCCCAGCGGCGGTAAAACTTTCGCCCAAAACGCCCGTGGACACCTTGATTTTAAACGGCGCGGAGTGCGAACCCTACCTTACCTGCGACTACCGCCTGATGCTTGAAAAAACGGACGAGATAGCACGCGGAGCACGGTACATAGCAAAGGCGCTGGGCGTTAACAACATTATAATCGGCATAGAGGCGAACAAGCCCGACTGCATTGAAAAATTTGAAAAATACGACGACATCAAAGTTGTTATATTAAAGAAAAAATACCCCATGGGCGGCGAAAAGCAGCTTGTGTACGTGACTACGGGAAGAAAGATAGGGCTTCCGCCCAAACTCCCCGCGGACAGCGGCGTGGTAGTGCAGAACGTGGCAACGGCGTTTGCGGTGTGCGAAGCAGTTGAAAACGGCAAACCCCTTTTCGAGCGGGTGGTCACCGTATCGGGCAAAGCAGTGGAAAACACCAAAAACATAGTCGTGCGGCTGGGCACAAAACTTGAGGACGTTGTGAACTATTGCGGCGGCGAAAAGACCTCGCCCAAAAAAGTTATTCAGGGCGGACCCATGACGGGGCTTGCGCTGATGAATTACGAAGCGTACACCCATAAGACCACTTCGGGAATACTCCTGATGACCGCGGACGAGGCGGCGGCGGAAGAACCCACTCCCTGCCTTAACTGCGGCAAGTGCGCCGACGTTTGCCCCATGCACCTGATGCCCATGAACACCGCCTTTTACGCGGGCGCGGGGGACTTTGGGGCGGCGGCAAAGTACGGCAACACCCTTTCGTGCATTGAGTGCGGGGCTTGCGAATACATTTGCCCCGCAAAGAGACCTTTGATACAGGCAATCCGCCGCACTAAGGCGGAAATGAGAAAAGCAGGAGGTAAAAAATAATGGACAACACCGTTGTAATTTCCACTCCTCCCCACGTGAAATCCAAAAGAACGACGCGCGGAATAATGGCGGACGTGTGCATAGCCCTTCTGCCCGCCGCGATAGCCGGCATAGTGTATTTCGGCGTGATGGCGTTCGTCACGGAAATAGTTTCGGTGGCGGCGTGTGTTTTGACCGAATTCGTATATTATTTTATCGCTAACGGCGGATTCGGCAAAAAGTGCAAAAACGCGGGCGCGGTGTGCAAAAAATGGTTTAAGCAATTTGACCTGACCTCTGTGGTGACGGGGCTTATCCTCGCCCTTATAGTGCCCGTGTCGGTAAAATGGTACGAAGTGCTCGTAGGGGCTATACTCTGCATCGCGCTCGTTAAAATGTTCTTCGGCGGTACGGGCAAAAACCTTGTAAACCCCGCCGCCGCGGGCAGGGTCATAATGTTTATAAGCTTTGCAGTTTCGATGACGGCTTACGTGGCGCCGCAGTTTAAACCCGTAATGGACGACAGCGCGGTGTTCACGGGCGCGACAAACCTTTCGGGCTTCCTTCTTACGGGCGCGGGGAACACGGTAAACCCGCTCGATCTGTTCCTCGGCACGGGGGTCGCGGGCTGCATAGGCGAAACGTGCAAGCTTGCAATAATTATAGGTTACCTCTATCTCTGCATAAAAAAGGTGATAAAATGGTGGCAGCCCGTGCTGTTCATTGCCGTATTCGGCTTCTTCGCGGTGCTCCTTTCGGGCTTTAAAGCCGAACACTATACCTTTGATTTTTCGCTATTTTTGCCCCATATCCTTTCGGGCGGGGTTATGTTTGCGGCGGTGTTTATGTTCACCGACTACGTAACTTCCCCCAAAGGCGTTATAGGACAGCTTGTATACTACATAGGCGGCGCAATACTTCTGGCGCTTTTGAGGTATTTCACACAGCTTGAAGTCGCGTCGTTCGTGATAATGATAATGAACATTTTGGTTCCGCTTATAGACAGATATTGTATAAGAAAGCCTTTCGGTTACGTAAAGCCGCCGAAAGCCGCAAAAAAGGAGGGCAAATAAATGACCGTTAAAGGTTTTTTTAAGAGCACTGCTTTTAAGTGTATAATCACCCTGCTTGCAATACTTTTGGTGTGCGGCGTGTTCCTTACGGTTGCGAACGGTTTTTTGCAGGTTTCGGAAGAGGAACGCTTTGACCGGGCGATCAAAAAGCTTTACGGCAAAGACGTGACGGTTGAACGCATTGAAGACCTTTCAGACCAAAAGACTTCCTTTGACTACTCCGACATACTTGAAGCTTACAAGGTGACTGACGACGGCAACTATCTTATAAAAGCCGAGGGCAAAGAGGGCTTCGGCGGAACGGTGACCTGCTGGGTGGTTGTTGAAACGGGCGACGGCGAAAACGGCGCAAAAGTAGTTACCGGCGTAAAAAAGATAGCCATAGAAAAGGCCTCGGGCGAATCCTACATAGGCAACGTCACCGAAGACGCCTTAAACAGGCTTGCCGAACTTGCCGCACCCGGCAAAGAGATAGAGGGCGGCTATAAGCACGGCAGCCGCGAGGACGGCGACGACAAAATTCCTACGGGCGCGTCCTTTTCCATGCGCGCCATATCCAACTGCGTTAACGGCGCAATGGAGTTTACCCAAAATTATTTGGCGGGCATCGTTCCGCCCGATTTCTATCCCGACAACGGATTTATATATCTTGACCTGATAAATAAAGACGAAACAAGTTATGTAAACAATGACGGCGTAGTAACTTACAGCATAACGACTATGGGATATAAGCAAGCGGGCGCGTTCGTTCTAACTATCGAGGTGGGAGAAACGGACGGGGTTGCCGCTATAAATTCGGTTACGCTGGTAACTTCCGGCTCGACTGCCGAACGCTATAACGAAAATATGTACGACGTATCCAACTACAACGGCAAATATTTGCAGTACTTTACAGATATGCTCGGCGAGGATTTGGCTTGCCCCGAAAGAAACAGCGGCAAGGATATATCCACGGGCGCGACCTATTCTAACTACAACATAGCTTACGCCTGCGCGTTTGCTTTGGCGAACTATCAAAAATGCCTTGAAATTCCCTTTGAGGGAGGTAACGCATAATGAATAAGTATAAAAAGATAACGCTTGACGGGCTTTTATTCCAAAACCCCACCCTTATGCTGGTTTTGGGTACCTGCCCCACTTTGGGACTTATTTCTTCGGCTTCTTCGGCGGCGGGCATGGGGCTTACCGTAGTTGTGATTTTAACCCTTTCCAATATGCTGATTTCGCTGTTCAGAAAGGTTATTCCCAACGAAGTGCGCATCCCCTGCTACATAGTAATAATAGCCACGCTGGTAACTTTTGCCAGGATGTTGCTGGAAAAATTCGTGCCCGACCTGTACGAAAGTTTGGGCGGCTTCCTTGCGCTGATAGTGGTCAACTGCATTATCTTGGGCAGGGCGGAAGCCTTTGCCAACAAGCACAACGTGCTTGAATCGGCGGTAGACGGGCTGGCGAACGGCTTCGGCTTTACGGCGGCGCTCACCGTTATGGGCATTGTGTGCGAATTCCTCGGCAAAGGCTCGATATTCGGCGCTAAGATTATGGACTTTAAAATAGGCATCTTTGCGACGCCCGCAGGCTCGTTCATAATTTTCGGGCTTTCGATAGCGGTTTTCGTGTACGTGATGGATCTGTTCGCAAAGAAAAAGCGGGTAAAGGAAAACAAACTTTCCCGCGAGACACTTTTAAACAGGGAGGCGGCTTAAATTATGGGAACGGTAATAGCCATTATTCTTGCCGGGGTTTTCACAAACAACTTTATAACCGTTAAAACGTACGGCATTTGCCCCTTTTTGGGAGTTTCCAAAAAGACTTCTTCGGCGGCGGGCATGGGGATTGCGGTGACTATAGTCATGGTGCTCGCCACCCTTGTCACTTACCCCGTGTATATGAAGGTAATGAAACCCCTCGGGTTCGAATTCCTTGAAATTATCTTCTTTATCTTTATAATAGCTTCGCTTGTGCAGATGCTCGAAATGATCATAAAGAAACTATCCCCCTCGCTCTACAACTCTATGGGCATATATCTTCCGCTTATAACCACCAACTGCGCCGTTCTGGGCGTTACGGAGCTTGTTATAGGGGATATGTCGCAGTTCCTTGCGGGGGCGGAAATGAACATGTGGTGGGCGGTTTTGTACGCGCTGTTCGCGGGGCTCGGGTTTACCCTTGTAATGATTATAATGAGCGGCATGCGCGAGAGAATAAATTATTACAAGACGCCCAAAGCGCTTGCCGGCTTCCCCACGGCGATGATTACGGCAAGCCTTATATGCATGGCGTTTATGGTATTCACCTATATAAGACTTTAAGGAGCGGATTATGATGAATTTACTTGCAATTGCCGCAGGAACCTGGAAAACCGTTGGGATAGTCGCCGCGATATTTGCCGGTTCCGCCCTGCTTATAGGGATATTGATAATAGTTGTAGGCAAAGTTTTTAAAGTTGACGTGGACGAAAAAATTACAAAGATAATGGAAAACCTTGCGGGCGCGAACTGCGGCGGGTGCGGCTGTTCGGGCTGTGCGGGGTTTGCCTCCAAACTCGCTTCGGGCGGCGCCGATTTGGGCGATTGCCACGTTACCTCGCCCGAAAACAAGGAAGAAATAGCCAAAATTTTGGGCATAGAGCTCAAACACGAAGAGCGCACGGTAGCCGCGGTTAAATGCCACGGCGGGGAAGCGAACTGCGCGGAAAAATTCGACTATAAGGGCAACCCCACCTGCGCGGCTTGCGCTTCGCTTCTGGGCGGAAATCTTAACTGCCCCTATGCCTGCCTCGGTTGCGGCGACTGCAAAGCCGTTTGCCCCGAACATGCGATAGAAATTACGGGCAGGCTTGCCAAAATAGACCCCGACAAGTGCATAAGCTGCGGGGCCTGCATACTCGCCTGTCCCAAACACATTATAGAGCGCATACCCGCGTCCGCGCCCGTATACGCTCCCTGTTCTTCCAAGCGCAGGGCGAAAGACGTTATGAACGTGTGCAAGGCGGGCTGCATAGCCTGCGGGCTATGCGCGAGGAGCTGCCCGCACGGCGCGATTGTAATCAAAGACAACCTGCCCGTATTCGACTACTCTAAGTGCACGGGCTGCCTTACCTGCGTGGAAAAGTGCCCGAGAAAGATAATCCTGTCCCGCGATGTGCTCTCGCCCGAAACGCCCAAACCCGAAGTTTTGCCCGAAAGCGGCGAAGCCTTAAAGGAAGAGAAAAAAGAAGCGTAAAATATAATACATAATAAACTCCCGCCGCGGCTTGCCCGCGGCGGGAGTTTTGTCATTTATCTTTCTTTTTGAAATATACCCTGTCTTTAAGGCTGTCGGGCAGGTACTGCTGTTCCACCCATCCGCCGTAATCGTGCGGGTATTTATATTTTTTGCTCGCTTCGGTGTGGTTTTTCAGGTAGTCGGGGATCCTGTCGTCGGGGTGGTTTTCGGCGTCGTCCTGCGCCATGTTCATAGCCACCACTACCCTGTTGTCCTTAGGCGCTTCGCACACGTAAATTATAGCCTGCGTGAGCGCGAGATTTCCCTCCGGCATGCCGAGGTGGTCCAGAGCGTAAAGCGCCGCACAGGCTTCCAAAAGGGCGTACGGCGCGGAAAGCCCAACGTCCTCCGACGCATGCGCAATTAGCCTGCGCGCCAGAATTTGCGGCTCCACTCCCGCCTTAATAAGCCTGTTGGCATAGTACAGCGCGGCGGTGGAATCGCTTCCGCGCAAACTCTTGCAATATGCGCTGAGAATATGGTAGTACACGTCGTCGTTTAAGCTGAGCGCCCTGCGTTGCAGGCACTCCGAAGCGACTTCGCGGGTTATAACGATAGCGCCGTCCTTGCCGGGCGGGGTGGTCATTGCGCCTATTTCCAGCCCGTTCAGCGCGCTCCGCACGTCGCCGCCGCTCGCCGTAGCAAAATAGCTCATGGCTTCGCCGTCTATCTTTATATCCATTTTGGAGAGAGTTTCGTCCGTCTTTACAGCCCTTTTAAGCGCTTCCTCTATATCGGCGAGGTCGAGGGGCTTGAATTCGAACACGCTGCAGCGCGATACGATCGCCCTTGTCATGCTGTATGCGGGGTTTTCGGTGGTGCAGCCCACAAAATTTATATATCCGTTTTCGAGAGACGCCAGAAGGCTGTCGCTCTGCGCCTTCGTCCAGCGGTGGCACTCGTCCAGCAAAAGGTAGGTGCGCTTGCCGTAGAGCTCGAAGTTCCTCTTAGCCCTCTCCATCACTTCTTTCACTTCGGCTACCCCGCTCGAAACGGCGTTGAGCTTTACGAAGTCGGAATTGCTTGTATCGGCGATTATCCTTGCCACCGTAGTCTTGCCCGTGCCGGGAGGACCGTAAAAGATTACGCTGGGCACCCGCTTTGCCTCTATAAGCCTTCTTAACAGCTTGCCCTTGCCCAGAATATGCGTTTGCCCGACTACGTCCTCCAAAACCGCGGGGCGCATCCTTTCCGCCAGCGGCTTTCTGTCGTTATGCAGGTTTTCAAACAGATTTTCCATCGGTTTCCCCCTTTGTATCTCTAAGCTTTAGGCTTTTACGAAATAAGCTTGCGGATTTCCCCTATTTTCTCTTTGCAGAGTTTATAGCCCTCGTCAAACGCCTTGTCCAGATCCTTTATGGCGTATTGGCTCATATCTTTGAGTTCGGGCTTTAAAGTTATGTCGGCTATGTCGCCGTCTATCCTGTTGTGCATTTCCGTCTGTTGGGAGTCCATAATGTCGAAAACGCGCAACACGAGTTCGAGGATATTCCCCACGTTTTGCACGGGCTGGTAGGTGTTGACAAGCGCGTCTATCGCCAACACGACTTCCGCACCCATCTCCTTTACCTGCTTTACGGGTACGCGGCACAGGCACCCGCCGTCCACGAGCAGCATGTCGTTGTATCTGACGGGCTTGAAAACGCAGGGGATAGTGCCCGACGCCTGTATGGCGACCGATGCGAGACCCTTTGTAAAGACCTTGAGCTTACCCGAATACAGGTCGGTTGCTATGCTGCAGAAGGGAATTTGCATGTCCTCTATTTTTTTGTCGCCGAGATAGTCCGACAACAGCGTTTCCAGCTTTTTGGTGCGGAGAATCGACATGCGCGAGACAAACCCGGGCGACACGTCGATAAGGTCGCGGGCTTTGAGCTGGAGCACAATATCGCGTATCTGTTCGGCGCGCATGCCCGCGGCAAAACAGCCGCCCACGACGGCGCCCATGGAACAGCCGGCTATATAGTCGGGTCTTATGCCCGCCTCTTCCAGCGCGAGCAACGCACCTATGTGCGCCACCCCGCGCGAACCGCCGCTTCCCAATGCCAGCCCGAAAGTTTTACTCATATCTCACCCCAAACCAAAATATAAAATTAATATGACTTTGAAAAAAAAGATTATGTACGCCGTGCTGTGCGCCGCCGTCCTCATCTTCGGCGCGGCGATTATTATCTTTCCCGAACGCTACGTAAATTGCTGTTTTTGCGGCTTTGCATTGTGGGCGGAGTGCGTTTTGCCCTCCCTCTTCCCGTTTATCGTGCTGTCGCTCGTGCTTATAAAGACGGGCATGGCGCAAAGGGCTTCGGTACCGCTGAAAGGCGCGGCGAACAGGCTTAACCTTCCGCAAAACGCCGCGGTGTGCTTTGTGCTTTCTATACTTTCGGGTTACCCCGCGGGAAGCCGCCTTGTATACGAATTTTACGAAAACGGCTCTCTCACCCAAAACGACTGCAAAAAACTCGCACCCCTGTGTTCCACTTCCGGTCCTCTGTTCATAATAGGGAGCGTGGGGTTTAAAATGTTCGGAGACAAGCTTCTCGGCGTAAAAATTTTTATAGCGCACGCGCTGTCGGTGATTTTGATATCTCTGATATTGGCGCGGTTTTCCAAACCTTCGGAAAATCTGCCCGCAAGACCGCCCAAAAGCGGCAACAACGTGCTGTACGACACCTTTTACGGCGCAATAGTTTCGGTTGCCGTGGCGGGCGGGTTTATAGCCTTTTTTTACGTTGTGGCGCAATTTATGCAGGATTTCAACCTGCTGTACCCCGCCGAAAGGTTATTGTGCCTTTTTATGGACGGATCGGCGGCGCGGGCGGTGTGCGCGGGGCTTGCCGAAGCGACGACGGGCTGTATGCTTTTAAAATCTTCTGCCGTGCCTTTCAAAGGCGCCATCGCGGGGTTTTTGATAACTTTCGGCGGCTTTTCCATAATTTTACAGCAGCTGAGCTATCTTGTAAAAGCGGGCGTTCCGCCCTTTAAATTTATTGCGGTAAAATTTTTGCAGGGAATTTTGTGCTTTTTAATAGTCCTTCCCATGACTTTGGGTTAAACCCTTTCGGCGATTTCGCAAATCAGCCTTTCGGTGTTCTCCCAGCCGAGGCACGGGTCGGTCACGGACTTGCCGTAAACGGAATTTTCGCTTTGGCAGCCCTCTTTTAAAAAGCTCTCTATCATTACTCCCTTTACTATTTTCGCAAAGCGTTCGTCCTTAGAGCGGTTTTGCAAGGTCTCGCGGCAGATCTCTTTTTGCCGCGCATAGTCTTTGCCGCTGTTCGCGTGGTTGCAATCTATAATTGCCGCGGGGTTAAACAGCCCGCTCTTTGAATATTCTTCCGAAAGTTTCAAAACGTCGCAAAGGCGGTAATTGGGGCGGCTCTTTACGCCGCATGACGCGCCGCGGAGCACACAGTGCGCCAGCGGGTTGCCGTCCGTTTTTACCTGCCAGCCGCAAAAGCCGAATACATGCCCCGACTGCGCCGAACCCACGGAGTTGAGCATTATCTCAAGCGAGCCGCCCGTCGGGTTTTTAAAGCCCACGGGCACGTTTATGCCGCTTGCAGCAAGCCTGTGGAGCTGGTCCTCGCACGAGCGCGCGCCCACGGCTATATACGAAAGCAAGTCGGCAAAATAGGGATAATTTTCGGGATAGAGCATCTCGTCCGCGGCGGTTAACCCGCTTTCGCCCATTATTTTTATGTTCAGATCTCTTACGGCGTATACTCCCTTTGCCACATCCTCCGGCATACCGTAATCGGGTTTGGAGATCATGCCCATATAGCCCGCGCCGCGCGTACGGGATTTGCTGCTGTATACCCGCATTACGACGGTGAGCTTGTCCTTTACCTTTAAGTTGAGCTTACCCAGCTTTGCGGCGTATTCCAAAACGGGCTTTTCGTCATGCGCGGAGCACGGTCCCGCTATTACGAGAAACTTCCCGTTGCCCGCAATCGCTTCTTTTACAGCCGCGTCCCGCTCCGCTTTAAGTTTTTTCAAATCCTGAGGCAGGGGTAAGGCGCTTAAAATTTCCTCAGCGGAGGGAATTTTTTTTATTTTTTGAAACATTTCAGCTCTCCCCCGCGGTTTCAAGCATTTTTATAAGGTCGTCCGCAATAGCCGCGGGCAGGTATTCCCTATATTCCTTTTTGAACTTAACCGAATTTTTTACGAGCGTGGAAGAAATGTGCAGGCTGTCCTGTTCGGCGGGGATATATATGGTTATTATGTCGCTTTTAAGCCTTCTGTTTGCAAAAAAGTTGGCGTTTTCGTATTCGAAATCTATTGTGTTGCGTATGCCGCGCACGTAAAAGGGGGTATTCTCCTTTTCGAGGACGTCCGCCGCCGCGCACGAAAATATTTCCACGCGCACCCGCTTTTCGTCTTTGAACAGCTTTTCAAGCAAATATTTGCGGTTTTCGGCGGACAACAGAGGCGTTTTGCCCGTGTTTATCATAACCGCCACCACTACCTCGTCAAAAATTTTCAAACAGGTTTTTATAATCTTTTCGTGACCCGCTGTGGGCGGGTCGAACGTGCCCGAAAATACGCATTTTTTCATAATTCACCCGTATCGTTGCAAAAGAAACTCAAATACGTTATGCCGTATTTGCGCTCGTCGTACATTTTAAGCCCCTCTATACAGCCGCCGAACGGCTTGTCCCGCTCGAGCACCGCCGCGCCGCCGCGGGATAAAAGCCCCTTTTCAGCTATTAACGCAAGCGCCTCCGCACCCGCTTCCAGCCTGTACGGCGGGTCGAGAAAAATCAAATCGAACTTCTCTTTTGCAGCGCCCAAAAAACTTTTGAAATCCATTGCGGAAACCCCGTAATTATTTTCCCCTTTGAGTTTTGCAAGGTTCTTTTTGAGCACCGCAAGGCTGTCTTTGGATATGTCGTTGAAAACCACCTTGTTTGCGCCGCGCGAGAGGCACTCGATGCCGAGGCTTCCGCTCCCGCAGAACAGGTCGAGCACAACCGCACCCGCAACGCGTGATGAGAGAATATTGAAAAGGCTCTCTTTCACCCTGTCGGCGGTCGGGCGTATTTCTTCGCCTTTGAACTCCGCCAGAACGAGCGAGCGGTACTTTCCGCTTATTACCCTCATAGCCCGCCGCCTTTCTTGCCGAATTTTTTTATACCCTTTTCGGAGACAAAGTAGTCGAGGGGCACGTCGAACGGCTCTTCTTCAAAATCCGTCATCTGGAAATCATAGCCCAAACCCACTTTTAACGTGGTTTTATCCTTTAAATATCTGTCGTAAAAGCCGCCGCCGTAACCTATGCGGTAACCCCGCCCGTTCACCGCGAGCAGAGGTATCGCCGTCACGTTTATATCGCCCGAATAAGGCTCTCCCAAAGGTTCCGAAATTTTGAACGCGCCCTCTTTAAAACCGCCGCCGTACAAAACGGCGACCATATCCCTGCCCTCTACGCGGGGCAAATAAACCCGCTTGCCCGCCTTTAAAAGCTCTTTTTGTATCAGATCGGTGCGCGCTTCGGAAGAGAACGAGTTGTAAATAAAATAGCCGTCAAAGCCGCCGAACACGGAAATGAAAGAATTTAAAATTTCACGGTCGGCGCTCTCCCGCCCTTCGCCCGCAAAATTTTTGCGCAGGGCGCGCATTTTTGCGCGAATTTCGTTTTTATCACTCATAAACATAAAACCTTTGCGCCCTCTTCGTCACCGAACAGAGCGCTTCGTAGGGGATAGAGCCTAACTTTGCGGCATACTCCGCCGCGTTCGAAAACACGAGTTTGTAATTTTTATCGTCTTCCGACAAAAAAGAATCCATGCACAGCGGGCTTTCGCCCAGCCCCGACGCCCGCGAAAATCCGTCGGCATATCCCAAACGGTATACGGAGAGGTTTTTATAATTTTTTTGCGCCTTTTCATAGCCTATCCCGCCGCCGATAAAGGGCGAGGTCTGGGCTTTACGCGCATAGACTTTTAACACGGGCTTCACTTCAGCCGAAAACCCCGCGGGGGCATAGCCGTACAGCAATATCCCGCACCGCACACCGTCTTTTAAAAGTTCCTGCGCGGCGGGCAAGCCGCTGTTATAGGCAAGAACGCCGCCGCTTGCCGCAAGGTGCGCCAACGCCGAAGGGTTTACCCCCTTTACCTCGCTTTCGGCGGATTTGAAAATTTGAAGCTGTTTTGTACAGGCGGAAGGGTCGGCGGGGTCGTACAAATGTGAGTACACCCCCAAAACGCTTTCGGGCGGGAGAACCTGCAAAATTTTTTTAAGTTCCTTTAACCCGCAGCCGAAGCGGTTCATGCCCGTATTGACCTTTATGTGGCAGGGCAGCCCCTTTACGAGTTTTGCGGTATAAAGGGAGTTTACACTTAAAGTCAGCCCGTAAAACTCTGCGCGGAGCACGTCGTCCTCTCCCAAAGGCGGCGTAAGCACCAAAACGGGCTTTGTGACGCCCGCCAGCCGCAAAGCCGCTCCCTCGTCCGTGATAGCCACGCAAAAGCCCTGTACGAGGTTTTGGAGGGCAAGAGCGACCTCCGCGCCGCCGTGCCCGTAAGCGTCCGCCTTTACCACGGCATAAAATGCCTTGTCGCCTATGATTTTACGCACGAAGCGGGCGTTATAAACAAGATTATTTAAATTTACTACCGCCGCTGTTTTTTGCATACATCTACATTATATGCCGCAAAGGGCAATGGCGGGAATTCACCAAAATTATATTACCGCATACAAATAAAGTCAAATAATTTCCGCCCGCCGCGCAAATTGCGCGGCGGGCGGAGGAAATAAAAAACGATGAAATTCAGATTTTAAAGTAACCCTAATCCGGTAACAATAAAAAAATGATAAATTTTTCCCTAAGCGGATTTGGAACGACGGGTTTTTAACGCCGAAATAATCCAAAACGGCGAGGAAATAATTACATAAACGGGTATCAAATACACAAACGCGGGCACAATCATCCATAAAACGGGAAAGTAGAAAGGCTTGCCGCCGTTTATGTTGAACGCATCCGTCTTAAAAAACGCGGGCACCAGCGGGTCGAACAAAAATTTAACAGCCGCAAAGTCCGAGCGGACGCCGAAAGTAAAGCTGGAATTGCGGAAACCCGCGTCCAAAAATTTTGCAACGTCCGCCTGCACCGCCCCCACTCCCACAAGAAACAGCTCGTAAAGAAAAATTACGGTCTGTTGGGCGAGGAATAATAAGGGCACCGCCCAAAACATTTTAAGGCGCGGTACGTAAATGCCCGAAACCGCCGCCGCCAACGGCACAGCCAGCAAATTTATGTGCGTGAAATAAAACCTTAACGTGTCAAAAGCCACGGGCGAATAACCCAAAGCTTCGGTGGGGTAAAAAAGCGCGCCCAAACCGCCGCAAAGCCCTATAAAATAGGCGTAATCGTGCAATACGTTTTGTTTTTTGAACAGGTAAATGAAAGGGAAAAACACCGTTGAGACCGCGCAGAGGTTTTGCAACCCCGAACTTTTGAGCGACCCCGGGAAATCGTTGATATAGGGCGGAAACGCCTGTTTTAAAAAGTGCAGAGCAAAGTTAAAAAACAGCAGAGCCAAAAACAGGGCGCGGGCGGCTTTACGGCTTAAACGTTTGGCTATAAGCGCAAGCGCGGCAATATAAACGAGCGCGGCGGCGATATAGATAAAGTAAAAGCCGTTGCCTACTAAAACTGTGCCCATACGCGTTTAAATGCAATACTCTTTTTTATCGGCGGGAACTACCGCCTGCGAGAGCGCCTCGTAAGCCGCAAGGGCGCCGTCAAGCGTCGTCCCGTCGGGCCATTGTCCGTCCCAATCCTCGCGATCGCGCGCCTCGATCAGCGACTGTTTCAAGGCCTCTTCGTGATTTTCCTCTCTTCCGTTGATGAGCGACATATCGCGGTACGCCTTTTGCATGTGCCAAAGAATATGGTCGTCGTTTCTGATCGGATTGCCTTCGGCGTCGATATCGAGATATTGGCACAACAGGCGGATATTACGCTCTTTCGAGAAGAGTTTCCCAAGTTCGGGACGACTGAGCACAAGCTGAATTCTGCTATGGTAGTTACCGGTCGAAGGTGCGTAAACAAATCCGCCGTCGGTACTGTTTTGAGCATTATATGTGTATGCCGTTATAAGCCCATTACCAAACATCTGACTGACAAGATCCGAGCCGTATAAGGGCCGCGCCAATTTCGCGTCCGTATCATTCTCCAAAGCATTAACGTACGCGCTTCCGTCCCACCCTTTGATGGCCCCGGCCAAACCGCCGATCGGGGCAGCGTCGGCCCTCTTCGTTTCCCCATCAACACCAGTGTCCACAATAACAGGATTCACATAAATATTTTTATACCCGTCGTAGACCTTGGTACCGCTATTCATTGTGACTGTTCTCTCGTTGCTGCCGAACCATTCAACAAAATTACCGATTTTGGTTTGACTGCAATATTGCGAACCGCCTAACACTTTGGTGATTTGCTCCATCATGGCATCTGCGCCGCCGAGATTTTTCCCGATTTGATCCATTAAGCCTTCAACATTGTTATAATTCAGCGCGTCTAAGAAGCCCTTGATGTAAACCGTATGGTACTTGGAAGTTGCCTTGTCCGCACTACCTTCTATCGAAATGCCCTTCGTTGCGTTGACGATTGCCACATTTTCAAAATAAACCGACCAATACCCTCTTGTAGCGGCAGGATTACTTGCCTCGTTCCAAAGTTGCAATGCCTGCACGGCGACGTTGCGGAGCACCGAGTTCTTGATCGACATGCTGCCGTTCTTCGGGTTCATCTTGCTGTAATTTTGCAGGTCGGTATAATAGACGTTCTTTATATTGAAGAGAATTGCAAATTGCGCGGAGCTCACTTTTTCGGCACTGTTTCTCCCCTTCATAGTCACATTGTAAAGACTTGTGAAGTGCGTTGCATTACCTGTATTTTCCTGCCCGCCGTGATTCATATAACCGCCATTATCGGTAGAGCCTGTTGCAACAATCATTTCGTTCAACACGTTCAAATTCACTTGATAGCCGTTTCCGTATATAGTTTTATTGGCTAACGTGTCGGGACTCGATGAAGATTTACTATTTAAATGAATATCCAAAATTTGGTCGTTGTTACGCTTCTCTTGCTCTAAACCGCTTTCCAATTCACCGTTGCCGTACAAATCGTTGTGCAATACCAAATTGCTATACGCATAATAGCCGGTAGCGTTGAATACGTTTACAAGGTTGTCGTCCGCAAGAACGTTGAAGTTGAAATGCGCGTTGACGCCGTCTTCCACGCCGTCGCCGCCTTGCAATTTAAGGAAAGTAAAGGAAGAATCGGAAATAGCAAAGTTTCTGCCGCTGTCGTCGTCTACTACTTGTTCTGGCTGAATCCAGCTCTCCTTGTCGTCAAAGTTGCCGAAGTAGTCGTTTTGTACGTCAGTTTCGGAAAGACCCGCAAAATCGCCGAAGTAAATTCGCGCATATCCCTTTTCCGAATATACGTCTACCCAGGGTATTTTTTCGTCGCTTGCATAAACGCCATTTTCGTCGATAATGACTTTTTCACCCTGTTGTAATTTGACTGTGACGCCGTCGGTTTTAACAGTATACTCTTTGCCGTTGTAATTGAAAGATTTACCTGTTTGCGTAAGCTTAAAGTCTGTAGGCGTGTTGCCCCTATAGCCTGTCATGGTCCACACAAGCTCGCCGAGGTCTGCGGATTGGTCACCGCCTGCCATTTTGCTCATTGCCGTAACGGGAATACGGAAATAGTCTACCTTTTTACTTACCTTATTTTCGGCATAATCGCTGTGCTTAGCGAATACGCGGACTTGTTGATAGCCCTTGTATACATCGCCGCCGTTATCCTTATTGTTGCTGTCAAAGCCCGTAAATTGCACACTTGTAAGTTTTATCAATGAGAAATTCATTATTATTTCAAGTGCGCCCGCTTGTAACTTAACGAGTTTGTTTGTAATTGTAAATTCGTTGCTGTCAATCGTCAGATTAATCTGCAAAGGCGTGGCATTGTAGTAATGTTCCTTGCCCCAGCCATCGGGAATACTCGTCAACTTAAAGTAATTTTCAAAGTCTTCTGCATTTTGGAATTTGCCCAGATAGCTTTCAAGGCCGCCGATTTCAAGGGTTATAACTTTATTTGTGTCGGAGGGTAAACGGTAGAACAAATCGCTGCTGTTGGTTCTGAATTCGGCAGTGTTGATTGAGCCAATTTGCTTTTCGTTTGATTTTATCGTGACGGTATAATCAAATGTATCGGTAGGCTTAAGATTATCTATCTTGATTTTTATTTGTGCGCCGCCGTCCGACGAACGGAACCAAATTATTCCCTTATAACTTTGGTCAAATTCAATTGTGCCGTTAAAATCTTTCCAATCCGCGCCCTCTCCGGGTTCGGTAACGTCGGTTTGAGGGAAATAATATTTTACCGCTTTGTCTGTAATTTCTTTACTGTCTGACCTTGAGGGTGTAACCGTGAAAGTAAGGCTGTTTAGCAGGGTGTTATAGGTTTGGTCGCCGTTGAGCGTTTTGTCACCGTATTTTACTTCTATTTGGTCGGATATAGATATTACCGTGACGCTCAGGTTGCACTCCTTTCCGCCTATGGTAAGCCGCATTTTTTCGTTTTCGCATTTTTTGTTGCCCGTTAAGGTTACCGTAAGGCAATCTTCGGATATCGTTACCCCAACGCTTTCGTTTGCTTCAAGCGAGGTTTTATATTCGCCCTTTATATTAAAGTCGGCGGGGCTGAAGCTGTTTTGCACGGAAAGGGTAATCTGTTCGTTTATATCGGAAATGGTTATATTGTTGGTTTTATCTGAACCGAATTGTAAAGTTGTGTCGTTATATGTTACCGTGGGGGCTTCGTCAAGCCGACCTTTTGTGGTAAAGAACTTGTGTGCAATTGTGGGAAGCCCTGTAGTGGGTTCAAAAGCCGAGACATCACTGTTATAACGCACGTCGAAAGTGACTTCAATATCTGACTTGCCGCCGAAATTTATATCGAAAGCTTGTGACAATGTAACCAATTGATCTTTTGTATCGCCGTAAGAAACGTAAATTTCTTTACCTGCCATATAGTCTTCGGTTATACCGTTTAAGCTTATGGAACAATTACTTACGGTTTCAAGACTTGTGCGGAAATTGTTTTGGGGAGTTACGGTGAAGTTTTCGGACGAAAGCTCTCTGTTAACAAATACTTTGATCGTGCGGTTAATCGTCTGTCTGTCGTCGTCAAACTTTGCGGTCACCGTGACGGTTGCAAAACCGCCTTTTAAAGGGCTGATGCGATAGTTGTGGTGGGTTTCGTCGGGTGATAAAATTTCAACTACGCCGCTTTCATCCGCCGTACAGCTTAAAGTTGCGCCGTCGGCGGTGTTTACAAGTATTACGCCTGTGTCGTTGCCCTTGATAAGCATATCGAGTTCAACGAATTTTTCGGTTTCGCTGTCTTTGGTGAAATCTACTTGCTTATCGCCCGGCTTTTGGGGAGTATACGTTACGTCAACGTCCGTACCCGCATGTTCTACGTCCTTTTCGTCAACAAGCGAAATATGAACGGTAACCTTTACGCTGTCGGTGCCGTCGGCTACGTCGTGGAATTTAAGCGTACCCTCTTCTGTTAAATCTGCAAATTCCCCGCCCGAGGTTATAGAATAGACTATATTATTTGTATGGTTTTCGGGTTGTACCTTTACGGTTGCGGACGAAGTTGCACTGCCGTTGATAAAGGTCAGTTCTTTGCTGTTTGTCTGAATTTCGGAACTTTGCAAACCGTTGTATTCAACGGATACGGATTGCGCGTTGCGGGTGACGTACAGCCTGAAACCGTCATTATAATCCGTGATAGCGGCGCTCAACCCGTCATATACGGACGCAGTTACTTTGACGTCAATATATTTTAAGCCGACGGGCATTTCGCGCTCGAAGTGGAAATTTTTATTTTCGTCGGTAATTGTATTGAGTATTCCCGCAGGCGTTATTATAACTTCTTTTATCTGTTGATGCGCGCCCTCGGGTGCGGATATGAATTTAATGGGCAATGTATCGCCATTGGCAAATTCATCGTAATCCACGGTGTATTCCGCATCTTCGAAAAGCGGTCCCGTGTAGTAGCCCATCGTGGAAGCGAAGCTCTTTTTAGCCTCTTTGGACTTGCCGCCGAAGTCGGTTACCGTGGCTGTGACGGTGACTTTGCCCTCTTTTTTAAAGGTAATTAAGCCCTCTGCGTTTACAGCGGCGATAGATTCGTCGCTTGAAGAGTATGTTACAGTCATACCCGAATCGCCCGGCAAAATTGTGAGTTTGGGGAAGCTTATGCATGTGTAGGAAGTGAGCACGTCGGTATCGTCGCACTGTACGCCGTCTATTTCGGGGTAGCAGGTGATTTGAACCGAGGCGCGGGCTTCGGGGTTGTCGTCCGAAACGGCGGTTATTGTAGCCGTGCCGCCGCCCACCGCCGTTACCGTGCCGTTGGCGCTGACCGTGAGCACGGAGTTATCGGAGCTGCTCCACAATATCAATTTGTTTTCGGCTTCTTTGGGGAATATATCCACCGAAAGTTTTTGGGTGTCGCCCTCGTACATTTCCTGCGACACGCCGCCGCGCAGGGCGATTGCGTGCACGGAGTCGTCGGTGACTATAACTTTGCGGGTAGCGATTGCGGCTTTGTTTTCCACGCTCTGCACGGTGACGTATGTTTCGCCGTAAAATACAGCCGTTATTAAGCCCTCTTCGTTTACTTTTACAAGGCTTTCGTCCTTTGACGCAAACACTATATCGCGCTTTTGCGCCTTTGCGGGGAAAATGTTAATTTCACTGCTCAAATCGTAGGTGGGCGGGTTGCTTTCGTCGTCCATGACGAGAATTATCGCGTTTTGGTCGGAAAACTCCACCTTTTCCACGTAAATGTGAGTGGTAAGGCTCATAATTGCACCGCTCACAAGCATAATAGCCAAAATAATTAAGGGCAACAAAATGATGGTTGCCGACATTAACTTTTTCATAATCTTTCTTCCTTTAAACCTCTATTTTGCGGTATTTTTTATCTGCCGTGTACAAAAATACAATAATGTTTATCAAGGCATACACGAACGACCCGACTATTGCGGTGATGTATGCCCACATTGTGCCGTTGGGTAGCGAACGGGGCATTATGATGCCCGCCGCGCCCAATAGCGCCGCCAAAATAAGCCCGATGACCAGCATAAAGGTTATGTTTATCTCTTCCGCTTCGCCGTTGGCTTTGGGCTTGAGGTTAGGGTTTGCAAGGTTGAGGTTTATTCCGTTGAATACCAGCCCCAACGCAAGCATAATGCCCGTAGATGCCAGCACTATGGCTTCGAGAGCGGTTATGAATTCGAGCGCGACTATTACAATAAGGCTTATTGCCAACGCCACGACGCTCACGCCGAAGTAAAGCAGTCCTTTTATTATCAACTGCTTTTTATAGGGCACGGGCACAAGCTTTGTAATGTAAAAGTTTTTGCCCTCAACGCTGAGTATCGCCGCTGCAAAAGAGCAGATCATTGCCATAAATACCGCCGTTACCAGCATTGACGCACCAAAACTTATACCCTGACCTATCTGCCACTCGCCTATTATTCTTGTAAGGTTGTTGCAGAAAAATATCATTACGGGGGTGGATATCGCCACGCCGAGGTAGAAATAAGAATATGTCCTCGTGCGCAAAATTTCTTTGAAACCGTATCTTAAAATGGCTCTGGAGTCGCTGTAACCGTCGGGCGAGGTGGTTTTGCCGTAGATGTGGTAACTGCCTTCAACAGCTTTGTTGCGTATGTGTTCGTACACGATTCTTGCCAAAGCTATGCCCGCCGCCGCAATCACTGCGCCGGCGCCTATTGTTATGCCGAGGCTTGCCCAAAACTTTTCAAAGAATATTATGTTGCCCGTATAGAACGCGGGGTTGTACCAAAAATCCAGCCCTGCGAGGAGTTTTGCCCAAATTTCGAGCGTACCCTCTTCCCAATTGCGGTGTATGAAAAATTGTGCAAGGTTGCTTAATATATAATTATAAAGCACAAAACAGCCCGCAAGGAATATTACGAAAATCACAAGCCGCACTATGCCGTGCTTTTCAAGCAACGCCGAAACGTACATTACGGGTATGGATATAAGCACGGACAGCGCGAAAGGTATGACGGGCATAAATATTACCCCGAGGATAATGCCGCCTATATACGCCGCCGTTATGCACTGCATGGCAAAGCCCGAAACGAGCATTACGGGAATTACCGACACAGCCGAATATATGGAAAGGTCTATATAATTTAAAATGAGATATGAAACAAATACTTTAAAAGGGCTTAAAGGAAAGCGTGCGGTGATTTTTATATCGCCGGGTTTGTAAAGCCTTTTTATCTGCATGCCCGTCTCGCCGAATGTGAGCACTGCGGCAATTAAAGTCAAAAATAAAACCGAAAGTCTTTTGGGGGTTATACCCATAACCTGACCTTTAAGCACAAAGGTAAGCACCCATACCAGCGCCAGCACCAACGCTATTGCCAGCGCCGCCGCAACCGCGGTAAGCGCCGCGCTCACTTTGCTGTTGTCACGGTTCAATCCCCATTTGAGTTTCAGCTGCAATTTTATGAATTCACGCATTGACCGATACCCCGTTAAGCTTCATATAGTACTTATCGAGTTCGAAGTTCTTCTCTTTTCTTAAATCTACTATATCAGCCAATTCGCCTTTTTTTATGAACACTACCTTGTCGCAGGTCTTGCGAACCACGTCGAGATTATGCGAAGAGAACAATACCGAACGTCCGCCGTCGGCATAGCCGCGTATATATTCGGACAATAAATTCATGGTCTGATGGTCCAAACCTACCATGGGTTCATCGAGCACCCACAGCGAGGGGTTATGCACCAATGCGCCCAAAATGCAAATTTTTTGGCGCATGCCGTGCGAGTAGTTCGCTATCTGTATGTTAAGCGCGTGTTGTATTTCAAAACGCTTTGCAAGATCTTCTATGACGTACTTCTTTTGCTCTTTGCCCGCCCCGTAAAGGCTGCCTATATAGTTGATATATTCCGTCCCTGTAAGTTTTTCGTAAACAGAATGGTCGTCGGGAACGTATCCTATATGCTTTTTTGCCTGTTCGGGCTGTTTAATCAAATCGAAACCGCCAACCGTAATTTCACCCTCGGTAAAAGGCAAAACCCCGATAATGCTCTTAATTATGGTGGATTTACCTGCGCCGTTGCTGCCTACAAGCCCCACGACTTCGCCTTGTCCCACGGTGAAGTTTATGTTATGCGCAGAATAAACCTTACTTCCGGAATATTTTTTTGAAAAATTACTTACTTTTAACATTTTTGGTATTCTCCTTGTGTGTAGCTATATGTTTATCGCAAATTCTTTTCTTACCCGGAACCCCTGAGTTGCAAGCGCCACAACGCGGGGTTTTTTATCGATCGTATTATCCTCTTTATATTCTCTCTATATTACTTTAAGCAAACCGCCGTCCTTTTATAAATTATCTCACAATTATAATTATACCCCCCCCCCCCCCCGATTTTTGTCAAATGTTTACGTGGGCATACATAAAAATAGTTGCTTAAGGAATTAATGATTCGTTATCGCCGAATTATTATTTTATTCCCGTAAAATCGCACAGCAACCCACATATTTTAACGCCGCAGCACAATAATATACTTCGGAGTAACGTAGTATAAAAACCGCGCAGGGATTTACAATATTTTAGCTGTCGGGGGTATTATGAATTTGACTGACGCGGTCGGGGCGCGCATAGAAGAGCTTATGGAGAGCCGCAAAATAACGCAATACAGGCTTTCGCAATTAAGCGGTGTGCCGCAGGCGACATTGAGCGACATTAAACTAAAAAAGAACAAATCGGTTAGCCTGAGGATAATTTACGAAATAGCCGACGGTTTGGGGCTGGGGCTGGACGAATTTTTCGACAGCTCGGTATTCGCCCGCGAAAATCTGGATTAAAGGTTAAAATATTACAAAATAATTATTCTTATGTTTTAAAAACCACTTCTGCCACCGCATTATCCGGCTATGATTTATCTGTGATATTGGCTGACCGCCTTCTGCGGACCAGCCGTTTTTTTATGTCTTAAAACTTTAAGACGCAAAAAAAGGGCTTATCCTGTATGGAATAAGCCCAAAACAATATGTGTTTTAATTTTTACTGAACTTTATTTTGTCACCCTCGGGTTTTTGATATTGGCCTGTGCGGCGGCAAGGCGCGCTATGGGAACGCGGAAAGGCGAGCAGGATACATAGTTTAAACCTATGTTGTGGCAGAACTCTATGGACGAAGGATCGCCGCCGTGTTCGCCGCAGATTCCGAGGTGTATGTCGGGTCTGGTTGCTTTGCCCATCTTTGCGGACATTTCCATAAGCTTGCCCACGCCTGTGGTATCGAGACGTGCGAACGGGTCGCTCTCGTATATCTTGTTCGAGTAATATGCGGGCAGGAATTTGCCTGCGTCGTCGCGGGAGAACCCGAAGGTCATCTGCGTAAGGTCGTTGGTGCCGTAGCAGAAGAATTCGGCTTCCTTAGCGATCTCGTCGGCGGTGAGCGCCGCGCGGGGGATTTCTATCATGGTGCCTACTTCGTATTTAAGCTTTACGCCCGAAGCCGCGATTACTTCGTCCGCCGTATGAACGACTATTTTCTTTACGAAGGCAAGTTCCTTTACTTCGCCCGTCAAAGGGATCATTATTTCGGGAACGACTTTCCAATCCTTATGTCTCTTTTGAACGTTTATAGCCGCCTTAATAACCGCACGGGTCTGCATAACGGCGATTTCGGGATAGGTTACGCAAAGACGGCAGCCGCGGTGACCCATCATCGGGTTGAATTCGTGCAAATCGGAAATTATCTGCTTGATCTGCGCAACAGTCTTTTTCTGCGCCTTTGCAAGCGCTTCGATATCCTCTTCCGCGGTGGGTACGAATTCGTGAAGGGGCGGGTCGAGGAAACGGATGGTTACGGGCTGTCCTTCGAGCGCTTCCATAAGCCCTTCGAAGTCCGCCTGCTGCATGGGCTCGATCTTTGCGAGAGCCGCTTCCCTCTCTTCAACGGTATCGGAGCAAATCATTTCGCGGAAGGCGCCTATACGGTTGGGTTCGAAGAACATATGCTCTGTGCGGCAAAGTCCTATGCCCTGCGCGCCGAACGCCATTGCCTGCTTTGCGTCTTTGGGAGTGTCGGCGTTGGTTCTTACTTTAAGCGCCTTGTACTTGTCCGCAAGCGACATTATCCTGCCGAAATAGCCGGAGTTGGGGTCGGCGGGCACGGTGGGGATTATGCAGTCGTAAATATTGCCCGTGGAGCCGTCGAGAGAAATGGCGTCGCCCTCTTTAAAGGTCTTGCCGGCAAGGGTGAAGCGCTTGTTCTCCTCGTCCATCTTTATATCGCCGCAACCCGATACGCAGCAGGTGCCCATGCCGCGGGCAACGACCGCCGCGTGGGAGGTCTGTCCGCCGCGCACGGTCAAAATACCCTGCGAATATTTCATGCCCTCGATATCTTCGGGAGAGGTTTCAAGGCGTACAAGAACAACTTTTTTGCCTTTCTTGCCCTGTTTTACCGCGTCCTCTGCGGTGAATACTATTTCGCCGGCGGCAGCACCGGGGGAAGCCGCGATGCCCTTGCCTATCACGTTATTTTTATCGGCGTTTTTAAGGGCTTTGGGGTCGAACTGCGGGTGCAGAAGCATATCGAGCGACTTAGCGTCGATTTGCATGAGCGCTTCCTGTTCGGTTATCATCCCCTCGTCGATGAGGTCGCATGCGATTTTTATTGCGGCTGCGGCGGTGCGCTTGCCGTTACGGGTCTGCAACATATAGAGCTTTTCGTTTTCAACCGTAAACTCCATATCCTGCATGTCGCGGTAATGGTTTTCGAGGATTTTGCATACCTCTGTGAACTGTTCGTAAACTTTGGGGAATACCTTTTTCATTTGCTCGATGGGCATGGGGGTTCTTACGCCCGCAACGACGTCCTCGCCCTGTGCGTTGGTCAAAAATTCGCCCATGAGTCCCTTTTCGCCCGTGGCGGGATTACGCGTGAACGCAACGCCCGTGCCGCAGTTGTCGCCCATGTTGCCGAACGCCATCATCTGGACGTTTACCGCGGTACCCCAGCTGTAAGGTATGTCGTGGTCCATTCTGTACACGTTGGCGCGGGGGTTGTCCCACGAACGGAATACGGCTTTGATAGCTTCGAACAGCTGTTCTTTCGGGTCGGAGAGGAAATCCTTGCCGAGTTGCTTTTTGTATTCCGCCTTGAATTGGTTTGCAAGTTTTTTAAGGTCGTCCGCATTGAGCTCAACGTCCTGCGTTACGCCCTTTGCGGCTTTCATGTCGTCTATGAGCTTTTCGAAATACTTCTTGCCCACTTCCATTACGACGTCGGAGAACATCTGGATAAACCTGCGGTAGCAGTCGTACGCCCAACGGGGATTGCCCGACTTTTTGGCGAGGACTTCTACAACCTCTTCGTTAAGACCGAGGTTTAAGATGGTATCCATCATTCCGGGCATGGAAGCGCGCGCGCCGGAGCGCACCGAAACGAGAAGGGGATTTTCCTTGTCGCCGAACTTCTTGCCGGTTATCTTTTCCATCTTGTCGATGTATTCCATTATTTCTTTTTTAATGCCGTCGTTTATCTTGCGCCCGTCCTCATAGTATTGGGTGCAAGCCTCGGTGGATATGGTGAAGCCCTGCGGAACGGGAAGCCCTATATTGGTCATTTCCGCAAGGTTTGCGCCCTTGCCGCCGAGCAGTTCGCGCATTTTTGCGTTACCTTCGGTAAAAAGGTAGCAATACTTTTTTGCCATAAATTTCCTCCATTGAAATTTTCATATTTGTTATAACTACCTTATTTTAGTATAAACCGAAAAATTTGGCAAGCGTTTACAGCCCCGTTTTGGCATTAAACTTCTTCAACAATAATTTTAAACGCCTTTCCGCCGGAAAAATCACGTAATTATCATGAGTGAAAGCGGTCGGCGGGAGTGCCTCCGAAGCACTTGACAAACAAAACCTTTAAAGCATTTGACAATTTTACGATATTCGTGTAAACTTAGGAAAAATATGGCAGATTGGTTTACCATATCGTAATAATGAGAGAAAGGAGCTGTTTTATGAAAAAATTTATCGTACGCATTTTGCCGCTCATCCTGCTTGCAATCACCTTTGCGGGGCTGTTCGCGGGCTGCGGAAACAAGCGCCTGTCCGTGGAGCTTGTCCTTCCCTATCCGTGCCCCGAGGAGATCAAAAACGTGGAACTTCGCACCGACAATGGTAACATTGTTCATGAAAACAACAAGATATACTTTGAGGGCGCCGAAAAGGTATGGTTCAAGTTCGAGTGCCTTGCCGCATACATGCCCGGCGAAGTAACGCTCGCGCTCGAGGGAGATGGCTGGAACGATACGATCGAAAACGCCACGGTTGAGCGGGAAGAAGCGGGACTTCCGCTGGATATCGACGGGGAACCGGGCTACATTTACCACACCGAAGCGCTTAATATCGCGGGCAGGAAAGGCGACGCGACCCTCACCGTCTCCTTCAAACCGGTCATGGCGCAGTTCAACGCCTCCTTTGATGTACGCGGAAGAAACGAAAACAGCGTCCTTGCTCCCGGGGAAGTGCCGTCCTTCGACGACGTAAAAACATTGTTTAACGGAACGAAAATCTCGTTCACGCCGCATAGGGCCGTCGACAAGGAGACCGGGAAGTCCGTCACGGGAGGGACGAAAATCGGAGACGATATCCTCAACTTTGCCGAATGCAACTGGTCCATCGAGAGCAACGGCGGGATCGATTTCAAGATGGAGCTGCCTTTGGGGAACAATCTGACGCCGTACAAGGAACGGCTCGACGATATGTTCGCTCTCTATTGGTATAGTGACAGCGACGGGTGGAACTACGCCGACCAGACCAAATACAGGACTACGTCTGTAAGCAATATAATCTTCGAGTGGAAATTTTCGGGCTTTGACTGCAACTTCCTCATCAACGTTGATTTGAACATACTGCACGAAGTTTTAAAGAGTTTGCAAACCTCCGCGGCATAAAAAACCGAAAACATAAGACGCGCCCCGCGAATTTTCGCGGGGCGCGTTTCTGCAATGGAAAATGCCGCACAGACCTTTCCGTCGGAAAAATCAATAGCAACGATATAATTATTATACTTGTCTTTCGTGGGAATATCAAGTAAATTCGGTAGACAATGCCCCATAATTTACGGGGAACGGCAAAAAGCTTGCCGTAAATTTTAAATGGTTACCGAAAAACTACTTGTATTCAGGGAAAGGCTTAAAGACTTTATCGATGACGGCGAGGACGTAAAGAGTTTTGCCGCGGGCGCGGGAATAGAGCTTTCGCGGCTTTACGATTATTTGAGCGGAAAACACGCGCCGTCGGCGGAAAACGCGATAAAAATCGCCCGCTATTGCAAATGCACTTTAAACTATCTTTTCGGTTTTGAAAAAAACTATAAAAAAGCGGAAATATGCGTAGCTGAAAGTCCTTGCGCGCGTTTTAAAGCGGCAATCGACGGAAGCGGAATTTCGAGATACCGTTTGGGCAAAGAATTGAACGTGAGCCAGAGCAGGCTTTCGCGTTGGTATAACGGCGTCCAAACTCCCGAACTCGTCAGTTTGCTTGCCGTTGCCGAACACCTTGAAATACCGCTTGACTTTCTTGCCGGTTTAAAATAAATAAGGGCGCCTCGAAAAGGCGCCCCTTTAATTTAATACTCTTCTTTTATGCCTAAAAAGAAATCGGACGAAATCCCGGATGCGAGCGACATTTTTTTAAGATAGTCGTACCCCGGCTTTGCTTTGCCTTTAAAGCCACTCGCTGATTTGACCCGGCTTTGCGCCTATCCTGCGCGCAAATTCGCTTTGGGAAAGTCCGTTTTCCTTTAAAAATTCCCCTAAAATTTGAGTAAAATCATATTTCATAAGGTCAATTATATAGAATATTCTACAATTTTACCTGACTTTTAGAATATTCTGCAACCTATGGTTTTGCGTATATCGTTTATAAAAGTCTTATATATTCGGACAATGCGGTGAGTTTACCGTCCGTCTTGTAGGCGAAATATTCCCGCAGAAGCTTTAAGGCGCGTTTGTTGCCGTCGGGGGTGATAAATCCGCTTTGGAAGTCCTTGCCCAAAATTTTGCGGATGGCGTTATAGGTAACGCGGCTTGCGCCCGGTCCGTTGCCGCAATCCGCGCAGGTGAACGCGCCGATATTCATGTCAAAGCGCAGTTTGTCCTCATTAAAAAGCGGTCTGCCGCAGTGCGGGCAATTTTCCGCGGCGAGCGCATAGCCCGATTTTTCAAGCGCGAACACGAGATAGCCTATAAGGGCTTCGCACTCGTCGCCCGTACAAATACGGGACAACGCCTTTACCGTTCCGTAAAATATATCCCCGCAACCCAATCCCTCGAAGGTAAGGGAAAGCGCCGCTTCGGCAACCGCCGAAGCGGCGTAAAATTTGCCTATGTCCGTGCGCAGGTCATAAAAGCTCTCTATTTCGGAACAGCCCGTAACGGTGTACTTTTCGCCCTTTTTCGTAAGGGTATATTCGGCAAAACAAAAAGGCTGGGCGGCGAATTTAAGCTTCGCCCCCGCCTTTTTAACTCCCTTTATCCCCGCCGTCAATTTGCCGTTTTCGGCTGTGAGAAGGGTAAGTATTTTGTCGTTATCGTTATAGTCTGCAGCCCTGAGCATAAGGGCGTTTACGGTTAG
Organism: uncultured Clostridia bacterium; assembly: GCA_947625245.1. Classification (GTDB taxonomy): domain Bacteria; phylum Bacillota; class Clostridia; order Christensenellales; family Borkfalkiaceae; genus Coproplasma. Next base: position 27,429 of record CANQNO010000002.1, on the reverse strand, counting down.
TTCCATCTTCAAAGCGGTGTTTCCGCAACGGGATTCACTCCTCTCCGTTCAGTTTTTTGTAAAGCATGTAATAGCTTACGCTGCCCGTCTTTTCGAACATTTTCCAGGCGAGTTCCGCCGCGTCCCTGTCCTTTTTCATCGCCGCCTCCTCAAAGGCAGTATGCGCAGAAAAAAATCAGATTATTACCATATCTTTAATTAGGTTCAGCTTGTTGCGCCAATCCTCTTCCACTCGCACGAACGCCGTAAGGTATACCTTTGCGTCCAAAAATTTTTCCATGCTCTCGCGCGCGAAAGTGCACACTTCCTTTATGGATTTGCCGCCCTTGCCTATGAGTATAGCCTTGTGGTTGGGCTTTTCGCAGACGATGTCGAGATTTATGTCGTACACGCCGTTTTCGCCCTTTTGGAATTTGTTTACTATAACCGCAATGCCGTGGGGCACCTCGTCGTCGAACTTCAGAAGTATCTTTTCCCGCATTAGCTCGGCTATCATAAACTTTTCGCTCTTATCCGAAATTATGTCGTCCGAAATTATTTTTTCGCCCTCGGGCATCTTGTCCGCAAGATATTTTTCGAGCTTTTTAATGTTGGTGCCTTTGCGCGCGGATACGGGCAAAATATCGACCTGTATGTCGTTTTCGTATAATTTTTTGACGTCGGCGGCTATATTTTCCTTAGGCATAATGTCTATTTTGGTATAGGCTATCGCCGCGGGAATTTTGCCCGTGACGTATTTTTTTATAAGCTCGGTATCGGTATCCGAAATGCCCGCGTGGCCGTCGTGGACGTATAAAATAAAATCCACGTCTTTGGAAGCGTCGTCCAAAGATTTCATCATTATGTCGGTTAGCTTGTTCCTGCTTTTGTATATCCCCGGCGTATCCACGAACACAAGCTGGTAAGCGGGCGCAGTGAGCACACCCATAACGGTGTTGCGGGTAGTTTGAGGTTTGGGGGAAACTATAGCCACCTTTTCGCCCACGAGGACGTTAACAAGGGTGGATTTGCCCGCGTTTGCCCTGCCGACGACGGCGATTATTCCGCTCTTCATGTCAATCCCTCGATAAATTCAGCTTTTTTAAAACGCGCTCCTCGCGGGGGCGCATTTCCGCCTTGTCGGCTTCGGTCATATGGTCGTAACCCAAAAGGTGGAATATCCCGTGCGTGACAAGATAGTTGAGTTCGCGCCCGTAGGAGTGCCCGTACTCTTCCGCCTGCTCCCTCGCCCTCTTTTCGCATACGGCTATGCTGCCGATAAAAAGATAACCGTTTTCGTCCGTTTCGGTGGGATAGTCAGCGGCGCGCAACGTTTTCCCCTTTATGCCGTCGAGGGAGGGAAAGCTTAAAACGTCCGTAATTCGGTCGATATGCCGTATTTCGGAGTTGAGCCGCCTTATTTCCTCTTCGCCGACTATGGCGACCTCGCACAAGACGTCGCAATCGGCTTCGTATTCGCCCGCAAAAGCCGCGGCAAGCGCGGAAAAATCCGCCTCTTCGCAATCTATTTTAAGCATAATTTACCTGTTTTTGTTTGAAATTACGAGTTTGGGATATTGCACCCTCGAGTGATAAACTCCCGTGAGCTGGTTGGTGACGGTGCGGGCTATAACCGTAAGCTCGCGCATGGTTATGTCGCAGTCCACGAACTGGTCGAGGTTCATCCTCTCCTCTATGAGGTTTTTGACGAGCGCCTCCACCTTTTCGGGCGAGCGGTCGGAAAGCGAACGCGTTGCCGCTTCCGAAGAGTCGGCGATCATTATTATAGCCGCGATCTTGCTTGTGGGCGTGGGACCCGCGTATGAATAATTGCCCATATAAAGCTCGCCGTCGCTCATTTTAAGGGCTTTGGCGTAAAAGTATTTTATGGGCAACGTGCCGTGGTGCTCCACCGCAACGTCGGCGAAAAATTCGGGAAGATGGTTCTTTTTTATCAGCTTTGCGCCGTCGCGGGTGTGGGAACGGATTATATCCACCGAAAGTTCGGGGGTGAGCTGGGTGTGGAAATTTTCGCCGCTCTGGTTTTCGGCGAACATTTCGGGATTTTTAATTTTCCCCACGTCGTGGTAGTACGCCGCCGCGCGGGCGAGTTCGGAATCTTCGCCTATAGCCGCCGCGCAGGCTTCGGCAAGCTGTGCCACCACTACGGAGTGGTTATACGTGCCCAGCGCCTTGCTCTTTAACATCTTTATTATTTTTGCATTGTCGCTGGTGAGTTCGCGCAGTCTGAACGAAGTCAAATGGGCGAACAGCACTTCGAATACGGGCAGTATAAAGAAGAACAGCAACGCCGAAAATACGCAGTCGAGAACGCTTGCAAGCAAGAAATCGACAAGGATATACTGCACTGAAATGCTTTCGGCGGTGGTAAGGAGAAGCGCGGCGTTTATTACAAATACGGGTATCATTAAAACGAACGCCGCAGCCACGCAGCCTATGCGGGTTTTTACGTATTTGAATACGAATATTGCCACTATGCCCGAACAGAACATAGACAAAAAGCTTGCAAAGCTAAGATAGTTGTTAAAACTGCCCGCGTCGAGCTGCTCGCAAGCGTATCTGTCGAAAACGAGCATTATTATGGCGTAAACGGTGTTGAGGAAAATGGAATCCCTGCGGCTGAAGAGCATTATCAGCATCATAGCCACAAAGCTGCCCGGGCGCGCGACGGGGTTGATATATTTGCCTATTACCGCCGATATTACCGAAGCTATCCCGAACAGGAGGAAAATTTCGAAGATCCTTGAACATTTGGCGAGGATCTCCTTATTTTCGAACCAGAAATAAGTAAACATTATGACCGACAGAACGCCTATGGTCACAATTACGGTTATTATGTTTTTGATATGGACGTTTATATAGTTCAAAATTCCGCGGCTTTCGTTTACCGTAAGCGCGAGAAACAGAATAAGCGTAAAGAGCACCGTGCCGACTATAAAGCTGACGACGCTCTTGCATATTTCCTTTTTGGTCAATTTACTCTTTCTCACCTTTTTTCCTCCCGGCGTCGTCCTGTTCGTATGCGCGGACTATGCGCATAACCAAAGGATTTCTCACCACGTCTTTGTCGTTGAGCCGTATGATGCCCACGCCTTCCACGTCTTTTAATACTTCCGCGGCGTGTTCAAGCCCGCTCTTTTTGCCTTCGGGCAAGTCTATCTGCGTAATGTCGCCCGTTATAACCATCTTGCTGCCGTCGCCAAGACGGGTCAAAAACATCTTCATCTGTTCGCGCGTGGCGTTCTGCGCTTCGTCGAGGATTATAAAGGCATTTGAAAGGGTGCGCCCGCGCATGTATGCGAGCGGAGCTATTTCTATAGAGCCCCTTTCCATGAGCTTTGTGTAAGTTTCAAGCCCCAGCATCTCCTGCAAGGCGTCGTACAGGGGGCGGAGATAGGGGTCGACTTTTGTCTGCAAATCGCCCGGCAGAAAGCCGAGCTTTTCGCCCGCTTCCACCGCGGGGCGGGTGAGAATTATTTTATCCGCCTGTTTTTGCTTCATTGCCTGCACCGCAAGGCAGACGGCAAGATATGTTTTGCCCGTGCCCGCGGGACCTATGCCGAACACCACGGGGTTTTTCTTTATGCTGTCCACATACCTCTTCTGCCCCACGGTCTTGCACTTTACGGGCTTCCCGCGCGAAGTGATGGCAACCACGTCGGAAGAAAGTTTTTTTATGTCGGACGCCTTGCCCTCTTTTGCAAGCTCTATGCAATACGAAACCCTGCCCTTATCGAGGTTTTCGCCCTTGTCGGCGAGCGCGAAGAGGTTTTCGAGAACAGACGCCGCCTGCGCCGCCCTGTCCTCCTCGCCGCTTACAACCACGTCCGCGCCGTCTACGCGGATGTTTACGGAGAGTTCCGCCATTATCAGATTAAGATTTTCGTCGAAAGCACCGAGGACGCGCTGAAGCTTGTCCGCGCTTCCCGCAGAAATTTTACGTATACCCGTACCCATATTTTTTATGTGATATTTATACTTACTTTGTGCAAATATTCCACGTAAATTACTATCTTTACACCCTTCTCTTCCCCGTAAATTTTGTGGGAACGGGAAATTACGGTATTTTCTTCCGTCAACACGGAAGCGTAAGCCTGTTTTATGCTGTTTTCGGAGTCGTCCTCCGCAAAGTATTCGTAAACCGCCGAGCACTGCAGTTCGGCATAGCCCACCGCCATACAGCTTTCGGCTTTACCCCCGATGAGCACATACGGCTCAATGAGGGTTTCGCCTTTAAATACTTCGTCCCCCGCGGCGACCGCGGCGACGCCGCAGATCACGGTTATGCTCTTCACCTTGCCGTCCACGTCCGAAACGAGCGGGCGCCTGTCCGCGTATTGCGGGTGCGCGGCTTCGGTCTGCACGTCCACCACGAGCACGCTGCCGTGCTTTTTTATGTTGCAGAAAACCACGTCGGGAAGCGCAAGTATTTTGCCCGCCGCAACGTTGGGGTCGAACGCCGAAAAGGGCTTGCCTATAACGGCGCCCCCGTCGCGGACTATGCTGTAAACTTCCTCTTTTAAGTAACTTCCGCTACCCGTTACCTCTACGCCGAGGACGAAGAAACCGGAAATATAAGCGGCGGCGGCGAATATGAGCGCGCCGAAAACCAGCCCCGCGCGCAAAAACGCACCCGAAACAAATCTTTTGCGGGCGCTGTCTTTGCGCACACGGATATTATAACACGGCTTTGCGAAAATTGCAAAAGCTTTTTTTATATCTTTGTCTTTTACCGAAAATATAAAGAAAGCGCCCTGTTTTTTGCAATTATATACGGGCATATCGGCTTTTTTAAGCTTTTTTAAGGCTGTTTCCGCCGTGCAGGTTATTTCGAGCTCGCAATACTTATTCAAACCGCACCGACCTTACGTTGCCCTTTACCAGCAAATCGCCCTCGAAATATTCCCCCACGGACAGCTCCTCGCCCTCCACGAACACCGAAAACCTGCCCACGGACAGCACCACCGAACGCGGCGTAAAGCTCAAAACCGACTTGACGCTTTTAAGATAACAGCACTCCCCGGGAACGAGGGTAAGGCTTTTGAGCCCGTCCGCGCCCAACTCGTTTAAAATTTGTTCTACAAGCTTCATATGGGTATTTTATGCGGGGTTTTTCCGCAATATATATATTTTAAAACAAAAAAAGCGCGTTTTCGCGCCGCGCGCGCGTATTATTATGGTTGCGACGACAGAGAAAAAAGGAGCGGGCATGGCTGAAAAAATATATTTCGGCAGTCTTAAAGGCGGCACCGGCGTGACCACCGTTTGCGTGGGGCTGGGGCTGGCGCTGGCGGATTCGGGCGAGAGGACGCTGATAGTCGACGGCGACGTCACCGCCGCCTGCGCGATGACCGTTGCGGGGCTGGGAGATTATCAGGTTTACACCCTCGCCGACTACGAAAAGGGCGCCTGCAGGGCTAAACAGGCGGCGTTTACCCATCCGAAAGCGCAAAACCTGAGCATAATGCCCGCAACAGGCATAAAGGATTTGTCCGTAATAAAGAGCGCGGTAAAAGAAATTGAGGGGCTGTACGACTATGTGCTTTTGGACAAAGCCGCGGCGGAAAGCTGCGACCTTGCCGTTGCGGTGACCGAACCCTATATCCCCTCGCTTAAATCGGCTGGCGCGTTTACAGCCGCGCTTTCGGACGGCGGGGCTAAGGATGTGCGCATAATAGTAAACAAGCTTAACGGCGGGCAGGTTGCGGCGGGCGAAGTGCTTTCGGCACAGCAGATATCAAAACTCTTGAGGGTTCCGCTTCTGGCGCAAATTCCCGAAGACTGCACTCTCCCCGCGGGACGCTGGAAACAGTCCACCGTAGCCGCCTTTAAAGTTGCGGCAAACACGCTTACGGGCAAAAAATGCGATATGTATGACGTTTTAAAAGGATATTCGGGCTTTAACGGCTTTATAAAACGAAAATTGAGGGAAAGAATTTGAACGCTGTAAAATTGCTGTCTTTAGACAGAAACGGTATTACCGATCTTGAAAAGGAAATGTTTTTGAAAGACCTTAGCAGGGTTACGGACGAATATTTCGAAACGGAGGGCGAAACGGCGCTTGAGGTGACCCGCACCGAAAAGGGCTTTGTGGTGTGCGTGGTATTTTCTGCGCGCAGGATAAAGACGGTAATGCGCCCGGCATGACAAACAGGGCGGCGGAAAAATTTCCGCCGCCCCGTTTAAAAGCTTTTTTATGCGCCCGCCGCGTTGCCGACGGTGTTTGTTTTATTTATTTTATTAATCACATATTCAAGCTCGTCGTCGTAACCCACGTTTACAACAAGGTCGCCGGTCGGCGCGGCAACGCACCCGTCGTCCGCCGTAAGCCCCTTTCCGTGTATGGTCGTGCCGTTCTGCCAATAAATGCCCGCCACGGTAAGTTTGAGCCGTGCGCCCGAAGCGTGGGTGAATACGCTCTGCATTATCCCCTTGCCGTAACTCCTTGCGTCGTCTTCGGGGTATTGCGAGAGGAATACGTTTTCGTATTTCAGAATATCATAGCTTATGAGTATCCCGGCGAGCGCTTCCGACGCGCTCGCCGTGTTGCGGTTTGCCATAAGATATACGGTAGTACCCGCGGGCAGGGTGCCTGCGTACTCTTCCTTTACGGACGAAATATCCTTGCAATAGGAAACTTCCCGAGTGCCGTCTTTGTACTCAGCTATCATAGAGACGTGCCTGCCGCCGCCCAGCCGCGACGTGAACAGCCCGCCTATTTCGGACATCAATTCCACATACCCGCCGCCGTTGCCCCGCAAATCGAGCACGAGAGAGGTGCAACTCTCCGCATTGAATTCCGAAAGCAGTTCTATCATTTCGCCGTAGGCGTTGCCGTAAAACTGCCTGAGATAGATATATGCCGTGCCCTGCGGCAGTTTTTTTATGCCGTTTTCGCCAACTTTGAGCGACATTGCCCCCGCGTTGTATTCTATATCGTAAGATTTGTCGTGCGTGTACATACATGCGTAAGACGCGGTATAGTCGGCTTTGCAGAGCGTTGCCCGCCTGCCGTCCGAAAGATTGAGCGAAAACTCCTCGCCCGCGGCACGCGCGTTTATAAAATCGGCAAAAGTGTTTTCGTGTTCCGAAAAAATAATTTCTTCGTCCTGCGACACACCCGCGGAAACTATTACGTCGCCCTCTTTAATCCCCGCCCTCTTTGCGGGAGAGTTGCCTATAACGGAGTGTATAACAATACCTATCCCCGGCTCAAAGGCATAGCTTATGCCCACGCCGCTCTTGCTGCCGCCGTTGTCGGCGTACATGGCTTCGTACTCGGCGGCGGTGTAATAGGCGCTGTAAGGGTCGAGCCTGCCCACCATCTCCTCTATCGTGAGATTCTCCATATCTTCGATTGACGAGTAGTCGCCGTCAAATCTGTAATAATTTTTTTGTATGGTCTTCCGCACCCAATCTTCGGGCGCGGAGCAACCCGCAACGCATATAAGCGCGCAAAGCGCCGCAAGAATAACGGCGGTAAAAGTTAAACGTTTTTTCAAATTTTAAACCTCGTCGAGCATATATATAATGTGCAGAATTTTAAAAGTCAACGCACAGCCGAAATCCCGCATATCGAAACCCGTTATCTTTTTTACGGCGTTGAGTTTGTAAATTAAAGTGTTCCTGTGCATGTACAGCGAACGGGCGGTAAGCGACAGGTTCATGCCGTTTTCCAAAAAGGCGTTCACCGCCGTCATAAGACCTTCGTTACCGAAAACCTTTTTAAGGGAATTTGCGTCGTACCCCGCATACAGACTTTTGCGGTAAACGGGATCCATGGCGGATACAGCCCCTTTTAGATTTAACGCGGCGGCTCTTTCCGGCGGATTTTTGATTGTGTTTTCTCCGTTTTTCATACCTCGGATTATAGCACGTTTTTTTGGGAATTGCAATCAAACCCGCGGGCGGAAAAAATCATTTGGCGAAGTTTGGCATTATTTCCCGCGGGATTGCGCAAAATAACCGTATAAGACGGCGGGAAACGGGAATTGCCCCCGTAATATGCCCCGATCAACGCATTTTTATTTGCAAAGAACAAGCAAATGTTCTTGACATATTTTTCCCGCCGTATTAAAATATAAACGTATACTGAAACTAAACTTTTTGGAGTTATAAAAATGTCGGAAAAACAGCGCGGGGGAAAAGCCGCGACAATAGCAACATATATTATTGCGTTGCTTGCATTGCTCGCCGGTCTTATCCTTCCCATTACAAACTTAACATTTTCCGGCGGCAAATTCGATTTTAAAGCCGCACCCGTAATGCAACTTGCGGGCGCTTTGGCTACTTTCGGATTGCCCGTCAAAGCCGGATTCGACCCTATCTATTCATTTCCCCTCAAAAACTTCGACCTCGGCGCGGCGCTACTCTTCTATTATGCGCTGACCATAGTCGCGGCGCTCATTCTTCTTATACCCGCATTTGCCGCAAAACCCGCAACTTCGCGAAAGGTTATCACCGTGGGGGAACTTTTGGCTCTTTCCGCGCTTATGCCCCTCTGCTGGCTGGAAGTGCTTACGGGACCGGGGATATGGAATTTAAACTTTATAGGCGCGTTTTTAATAACGATTTTAATTCTCATTATACAGTGTCTTGCCTTTAAAAAGGGTTCGGGCGCGGTTAAAACTTTGCTTTTCCTTTTATCCGCGGCGGCTGCGCTGTTTGCCGCCCTTGACATAATTCACGCCGTGCCCACGTTCACCGCTCCTTTCGAAAAGCTGGCGGGGGCTCTGAACGGGAAAAAACCCTTTGAAGCCAACACGGGGCTTTACACGCTTTTCGACGCGGCGGCTATGGACAATACTATTGTTACGGGCAGAGTCCTTATAGAGAGAGCGCTCATGAACATGTTCTTCCGTGCAAGCGAGCTGAGCGTTACGGTGGGGAACTGGTTTGCCCTCCTTGCCGTGTTGCTGGTACTTTTCAACCTCTTCCTCGACATGCTGGGATTGGGCAAAAAGACCACCCGCCTTATGATAGTGGGCAACGTAATAAGATATGCCGCGGAGCTTGCGTTTGTTATAGGGCTTGCGGTGACCATAGCGTTTATGCCGTCGAGTTACGGGGTTGCGCTGTATATTCTGGCATTGATATCGCTTATACAATTTGCCATACAGGTTGTGCGGGCGGTTGCGTTCAGGCGGGCGGCGAGAGCCGTTGCGCCCGATACCGTAGTTGCCCCCGAAACCGCCGCGGAAGAGACTGCCGAAAGCACCGGCGGGCTTGTAACGCCCCCCGCAGCCATACCCGCGGAGACCGCCGCGGCTTCGGGCGAGCCGTATGAAACAAAGAGCTATGTTTACAACGTAAACACCATATACAACGGACCTTCGGACGGGTTTATACAAAAACTGACTACCGAACAAAAAGTGGAGTTTGCGCGGATGTTCCTCGAAAAGCGGACGGGCGCCGCGCACGGAATTCCCGACTATATAGTGGGCGGGGACAATTCGAGGTTTTTCTCCATGCTGTTCATATATTTTGCCCGCATACGCGACCTTGTAAGCGAAGGGCTTATGAACAAGTTCTACGAAGAAGTAAAATTAATGTAATAAAAACGCTTTCCCATAAAAAGAGCCGCCGCGCAATTTTGCGCGGCGGCTCTTTTTTAAACTTATTTTTCACACGCCGTCGGTGCGTTTTATATAAACTTTAAGCTCTCCCCTTTCGCCGCGGTTTATGCCGTTGAGGCTCACCGCGTTAATTATATACAGCCCGCGTCCGTTTTCCGCAAAGACGTCGGGCAGGGACGGGGTAAGGTTTACGTTCTTTTGGCTTTCCGCCGTGACCGTTATGGAAATTTTGTCGGAGAGAAGTTCGCCCGTAAAGGCTGCGGCTTCGCCCCCGTGCCGCAATACGTTGGCTATCAGCTCGCATGCGACGAGACGGGAAAAGAACACGTCGTCCTCGGGAACGTCGAGTGAACGCAGAAAATCCAGAAAGGCTTTGAGCTGTGCGTTCATGTTTTTTAAATTTTCCACCCTGAAAGATATCACAACAGCGCTTCCTTCAATTTTTCCACGATTTTTCTTTCCGCGCGGGAGACGAACATTTGGCTTACTCCCAAAATTTTTCCCACTTCCAGCTGCGATTTGCCCTGCAAAAACCGCAGTGCAACCACTTTCTGTTCGGTGGGGTCCAGCTTTTTGATTTCGGCTTTGAGCGATTCCCTGTCCTCAAAACTTTCAAACTCGCCCGATCCGTCGCTCACGGCGTCGTACAGCGGGGCGTCGTCCTCGCCGTCGGCGGCGCTTATGCGGGCGTCGAGACTTACGGGCGCACGGCACTCCAAAGCCTCTATAACAGTCTCTTCGTCAAGTCCCAGTTGCTCTGCAAGCTGTTTTACGGTGGGCTTTGTGCCGTGTTCGGCAAAATAGGCGTTGGTGGCTTCGCGCACCTTTGCCGCCGCCGCGTACACCCTTCTCGGCAGCCGCACCGAACGGGAATAATCCCTGAAATAATTTTTTATGTTGCCCGTTATGGTGGGCGTGACGTACGTGGTAAAACGGTTGCCCAAATCGGGGTCGTATTTTTCGACCCCGGATATAAGCGCTTCGGACGCAACCTGCAACAGGTCGTCGTACTCGACTCCCCTGCCCACAAATTTTTTGGCTAAAATTTCGGCTATGTACAGGTATTTTTCCACAAGCTTGTTTCTTAAATTTATGTCGCCCGTTCTGCGGTATTCCCTGAACAGCTCGTCGGTTTCCCGTTCTTCAGTCATATTCTTAACGTCACTTTATTTACAATTCCGCCCTTGCGCCCGAACGCGCTCTCTTTTACGAGCGCGGAGATGAGTGCAAGCGAAAATTCGTTTTCGCAATCGCGGGGGGCGCCCCCGTCGCCTTCGAGTTCGCAAAACAGGCTATCCCCGCCGCCGAAAGTGACGGATACGCTTTCGAACCCGCTGTTCTTTAAAATTATGGCGCTCTCCGTGACGCATACCTTAAAATCTTCGAGGGTGTCCAAATCCACGTCGTGCGCAGAGCACACCGCGCCCGCGACAAGCCTAAGCGCCGTTATATACGCGCTGTCGCAAAGATGGAATTTTACGGTTATCTCTTTCACTCTCTTATCTCCATCACGGTATTCAGCGCGCAAATTTCAAACAGCTTTTTCACGTTGGGGCGAAGGTGCTCGATAGCCATTTTGTTGCCGTCCGCGCCCGCCTTTTTAAAAATTTTTACAAAGGTGCCCAAAGTGGTGCTGTCGATGAACGTGAGCGCCGAGCAGTCGAACAGGATATCTTTTTTATCGTGCTCGTACGCCGCCTGTACCTGTGCGTAAAAGTCGTCGCTGGTGGCGGCGTCGATTTCGCCCGACAGGGCGAATTTGAGTTCTTTGTCGGCGGATACCAATTTTACCTGTTGCATTTTTTTACTCCTCAATCTATATATAAACCGTTTCCAACTTAAAAAAACGGCTTTGTAAACGCAAATTGCGGCGTCATTTACGCACGGGGCGGCAGGTTTCAAGGCTTATGTCAAACAGGCTCTCCGCGTAAAAGCCGTTCAGGCAGGCGAGCTTGTCCCCAAAGCCCGAAAAACCTATCTCTTTGGATACGAGGCACTGCCTGCGTACGCCGAATTTTTTGTTGAGCGCTCCGTCGCCGTACTTTTCGTCACCCGCGACGGGGCAGCCGATGTGCGCCAAATGGGCGCGGATCTGGTGAGTGCGACCCGTATGAAGCTTTATGCGCACAAGGCACACACCCGCTTTGCGGCTTAACACCGCGTATTCGGTTATTATTTTAAGCGCACCTTGCAACGGACGGTCGTAAATTTTTACTTCGGACTTTTTTTCGTCCTTTACAAGATACGCCGTAAGCGTGTTTTTATCGGTTTTGAAGTTGTCGGCGCAGGCGGCGAGGTAAGTCTTTTGCACACCGCCCGTTTTAAAAGAATTTTCAAGCTCCTTTGCCGCCTCTTCGTTGCGGGCATAGACTATGAGCCCGCAAGTGTTGCGGTCCAGCCTGTGGACGGCATAATAAACGCCGCCGAAGTTTAGTTCGGCGCACAGCCCCTCGCTCGTCACGCCCGAAAACTTGTCCGCTATGAGTATGTTTTCATCGCTGTAAACCACTTTGTGGGAGGGCGCGGCTTCCTCTTTGGGGGTGGTGTAATAGGTCACCTCGTCCCCGGGTTGCAGTATTGCGTCTTTTAAAACGCGGACGCCGTTCACCTTAATATCCCTGTCCCTGACCAGCCGCGCAAAACAAAAACTGCCCTGCGGGTAGTTGCAGTCGGTAAAGTCCCTGAGAGATTGGAGTTGTTTGCATACCAGACTTTTCATAGCGAAAACAAAAAATTCATAAGGGTGCCGCCCGCGAAAGCCGCCAAAAGCTGCGCGCCCATACACTTTAAACTGAAGCCGAGCCCGGCTTCCTTTACCGAAGCCGAAAACGCCGAAATGCAGGCGGGGCACAGCAGCACGAACGTGCACATGCCCATGGAAGCGGCAAAGGACAGCCCCGTGCCCGCAGGACACAGCAAAGCTATGGTTGCGGCAATATTCTCCTTTGCGGCAAACCCGCACAGCGCGGCATAGGCGAGCCGCCAGTCGGTTACGCCCATAGGCACAAACAGCGGCAAAATCCCGCGGGAAAGCGCCGCAAGAATACTCTTATCGGTGGGCACATACTCGAATTTTACCGAAAAGTGCGAGAGCGTCCAGGAAATTACGCAAAAAAGCAACACCGTGCCCGTTACCTTAATTATAAAGCCTTTCAAATAAAAAAACAACTTAATTGCAACTGTTTTTGCCGAAGGCAAGGTTACGGGCGCGACTTCGGAAAGCATGCCCTCCTTATTCCCTTTCAAAAAACAGGAGACGGCAAGCGCCGTTAAAACGCCTGCGAAGTAAAAGCAGGTTATTACGGGAAAAGGATTTTTGAATAGCGGCGACAAAAATGTCAAAAACACGGGGAGCTTAGCCCCGCACGGGATAAAGGGCAAAACGGCTATGGTGCGCCTTTGAGCGGACTGCGACACGCAGCCGCGCGTGGTGAGAATTGCCGTCGCCGTACAGCCGAAACCCGTCACGAGGGAAAAAGCCGCCCTGCCCGAAAGTTTAACCTTTTCGAACAGCCCGTCCGTAGTAAAGGCAAGCGCGCTGGTAATTCCGCTCTCGTCGAGCATCGTCAAAAACAGGTACAATATAAAAATCTGAGGAATAAACGCCAGCACCCCGCCCGCGCCGCCGAAAACCGCCTCTCCCACAAAAGATTTAAGCGCGGCGTTGCGCATATGCCCCGTCACCATGCCGCAAAGCTTGTTTTTTAAAAAATCTTCGGTCAAGCCCTTTAAATACGCTCCCGGCATGGCGGGGTGGAACGCCGTGAAGAACATCAGGGTTATGGCGCACACGAAAAACAGCAGCGAAAAAGCGTTGTTGTAAAACAGCCCGTCCGCTTTTGAAATTTTTAAATTGCCCGCACTGTATGCCGCGGATAACGGCATTGACGGGTCTTTTTTTACGTTAAAATTTATGCCCTCGGAAAGGCGTTTTTTAAATTGTTTGGGCGTACATAAAAATACGGGTACGCCGAGGTACGCCGAAAGTTTTTCGGCGTCCACCCTGCCCCCGCGCCTCTTTAAAAGTTGGGTTTTGGTGAGGTACACGGCGGTGTTTTTGCCGAGGTCAAGTATCTGTGAGGTAAAATTGAGGCTGCTTTCGAGCGCGGACGCGTCCACAACGTTAATTATCATGTCAGCCGACATAATTTCATCCGCCGCGCTCTTCTCTTCCATGGAATAGGGCGAAAAGCCGTACGCGCCCGGCACGTCCGCATAGGTTACGCCCTTTACGGTTTTAAATGCGGGCGAACAGGTTACGCCGTGAAAATTGCCCGTTTTTAAATTGCTTTTGGTAAGGGCGTTAAAAAGCGTGGTCTTGCCCGCGTTGGGGGTGCCCGCCAAAACTATTTTCATTATACCCTCTCCACTTCTATCTGTTCGGCAATGGGTCGGCGTATGCCCAGCCGCACGGCGTTAAAGCTTAAAAGCACCGCGCTTTTGAACAGCGAAAAACTTAAAATCGTTACACAGGTATTATTTTTTAAGCCCAACGAGGCAAGCCGCGCCGCCGCACCGCCGCTTAAATTCACGCGCTTTACAATGGCTTTGTCGCCCTTTTTTAAATCAAAAACGGTCATAGTTTAAACTATGACCGTTCTTTTTTATTTATGAAATTTCAGGGCTTTTCGGTACGGTACAAAAGATAATCGACTGAAACATTGAAGTAATCGGCTATTTTTATGAGCATTGCATAGTCGGCTTCCCGCTCCCCGCTCTCGTACCTGCTGATGTTGTTCTGGTTGGTACCCAAATCGATTGCAAGCTTTATTTGCGTCATATGTTTGCGCTCCCGCAATTCACGCAATCTTATTTTCTCCATACGCTTGACAAAATTATACCATCCCGGTATAATAGTAATATCCCGTTTTGGGATAAATATACATTAAGGAGACTTAGTATGAAGAAAAAGATTTTGGCATTATTGTTGTCGTCTGCATGCGCTATGGGCATTGGGATTACCGCCGCGGGTTGTTCCGACGGCGGCTCAAGCAATAACCAAAACGAAAACACAAACCAAAACGCCGAAAGTCCGGAAAAAAATTTAGACGATTGGCACAATAGGAAGATAGAAAATTTCACTTGCCAAACGTATGACACGGCATATGCGGAAGAAGAATTTACGCTTTCGGATAATGACGGTAAACCGACGGTCATAATATTCTGGAGCAGCGGCTACAACACCGGCACGGATAATGGAACCGGTTACTGGTCAGACGTATACCAAAAATATTTAGCTTATGCAGAGGAAGGTACCATAAGTTATTTAGATGATTTTGTGGTGAACATATATCCCGAAGTGAAAGACAGCGCAAACTTTGTAATCGCACACATCTCCGACAGCGACACAAAAGAGACCGTGCAGGGTATAATTGACAGACAAGGCTGGAACACCTCGGAGATTCCTTTCATACAGGATACGGCTGAACTTAACCTCTACGAAAATTGCGGCGGCGACTATTCCACACGTCTCGCAACGGCTTTTTTAAGCTTTCACAGCGAATTATACGCCCGCTACAGCTCTATAGAGTTGGAGAAGATAAAAGAAGAAATAGGCAAGGCGTTTGAAAACACGTCGGTGTATCAAGTTGGCGACAAGATCCCCGAACAAATGACGATACCAACCTATCACAGCGCATACAAAGAGGACAGCTACAACACTGCCGAAGCAAAAGGTAAAGTGCTTGTATTTAACTTCTGGTACGTAAGCTGCGGCGGGTGCGTTGCGGAATTGCCGTTCTTTAACAGCATATTGAGCGAATACACGGCAAACGGCAAGCCTGTGGTAATGCTTGCATTGCACTCCGACAACCACGAAGAACCTCAACCGTTTATCGACGAAAAGGGTTGGAGCGATTGGGGAGTGATATTCGGGCAGGATTACGGCGACGTAATATATAAGACGCTCGGCGGCAAGGGAGCATATCCCGTGACCGTAATAGTAAACATAAACGGTGAAATATCGTATGTAAGGCAAGGCTCTATGGCGGAAGAAGTTTTAAGAACCGAATTAGACAAGGCTTTTCAACCCGATACTGCCCCGCAGGAATAAACCAACACAAAAAATAGCACAGCGCCCGCGCGGAATTCTTTTTCACCTTGTCATTCTGAGGCGTAGCCGAAGAATCCCCCCAAAGTTGAGCAGAAAAATTTTTAAAAATTGTGTCCGCTCTTCGTAATTGCCACGAGCAGACCATCAGGGGATTCTCTCGGTCAATCGCCCGCTTTGCGGGTCTCATATCCCTCGAAATGACACTCTCGTAATGAGCTTAGTAATTATTAGAAACCGCGGAAAAGCGAGTTTTTAAAATAATTAACGGCGCAAGCAGGGTTTCCCTGCGCCGGCGCACACAATTTGCGCATACCTGCGCCTCAGCGAGGTGAATGCCTGCGATTATATTATTCGTGGGCACTTAATTATCGCGGGCAGAGGGCGAGTAGCCCTTAATATCACGAAAAATCGCAGGCACGGCTTGCCGAGATTTTTGTGAATTTGCATCGCGAAGCTTATACGCGGTTTTTACGACAGCAAACAGCGCCCGCGCGGTTCCGCGCGGGCGCTGTTATGTTATGGTGTAATTAATTATTTGTTTGCGGCTTTAATAAGCGTTAAAAGGACTTTATCGCCGTTCACGTTCTGCTCCTTAGCAAAGCCTTGAGGCGCGCCCTCTTGTATGCTGTTTGCCAGAACGTCCGCGGCAAACCCGCCCTTTTGCAACACCTCTTTCGCCTTGCCTTCCGCCTTATAATACACTTCTATGCGGTCGGTAACTTCAAAGCCCGCTTCTTTGCGCATGTTCTGTATTTTGGAGACAAGTTCGCGCTCTATGCCCTCAAGAATAAGCTCTTCGGTGAGCTGCGCGTTCAGCGCGACCGTTATGCCCTTGTCCTCTGCGGCGATATAGCCGTTGGCGCTTTCGGTAAAAATCTGCAAGTCCTCTTGTTTAAGATATACGTCCTTGCCGGCTATTTCGTACACTCCGCCGCCGCGCACGGCTTCCACCACCTCTTTGGCGTTGCAGGAGCTTAAAAACGCCGATATTTCGCCCAACTTTTTGCCGTATTTGGGTCCGAGGGTCTTAAGCTGGGGTTTTAATTTATATGATATATACTTTTCGGCGTCGTCCGCGATTTTTAGCTTTTTGACGTTTAACTCTTCGAGGATTATGGAAATTTCTTCCGCCGAAAGCCCGACTTTCCTTTCGGATACGACTACCATTTCCGAAAGGGGCTGGCGGTTTTTGAGGTTGCCCGAATTGCGCGCCGCCCTGCCCAAAATTACCACGTCGAGCACTTCGTCCATACCCGCTTCAAGCCCTTTGTCTATCATAGCTCCGTCGGAGACGGGGAAAGAGCAAAGGTGCACCGAAAGGGGCGCGTCCTTATAAAACGCGGGCACGAGGTTTTGATACATCATTTCGGCGATAAAAGGCGTGTAGGGCGCGGTGAGCTTTGCAAGGGTTACCAAAACGGTGTAGAGCGTGGTGTACGCCGCCGCCTTGTCGGCGGTCATTTCGGCGCCCCAATACCTCTCCCTGCCGCGGCGTACGTACCAATTGGAAAGTATGTCCGCAAAGTCCTGAAGAGCGCGGGAAGTGTCGGTTATATTGTAATTTTCAAGCCCCTTGTCCACAAAACCGATAAGAGAATTGAGCTTTGACAATATCCACTTATCCATTAAGGTGAGCTTGCATTTTTTGAGGTCGTATTCCGCGGGGTTGTAGCCGTCTATTTCGGCGTAAAGGCAGAAGAAGGCGTAAGTGTTCCAAAGTGTGCCTATATATTTGCGCTGGGCTTCGGAAACGGCTTCCTCGTAAAAGCGCGAGGGCAGCCAGGGTGCGGAGGATGTATAAAAATACCATCTAACCGCGTCCGCGCCCTGTTTGTCGAGAACCGTCCAGGGGTCGACGACGTTGCCCTTGTGTTTGGACATTTTAACGCCGTTTTTGTCGTTGACGTGCCCCAAAACTATGCAGTTTTTAAAGGGCGCCTTGCCGAACAATACGGTGTTGACAACAAGCAGGGTATAAAACCAGCCGCGGGTTTGATCCACCGCTTCGGATATGAAATCGGCGGGGAAGGTCTTTTGGAACAAATCCTTGTTTTCGAACGGGTAATGGTATTGCGCAAAGGGCATGGAGCCCGAATCGAACCAGCAGTCTATAACCTCGTGCGTACGCTTCATTGTGCCGCCGCATTTGCATTTGCAGGTGAGATTGTCAAGATACGGGCGGTGAAGTTCTATATCTCCCTTAACGCCGCACTTCTCTTTTAACTCCGCTTTGGAGCCGATAACTTCTATTGCGCCGCAATCGGGACAGATCCAGACGGGCAGGGGCGTACCCCAATATCGGTCGCGGGAAAGCCCCCAATCTATGACGTTTTCGAGGAAGTTGCCCATCCTGCCCTCTTTTATATTGTCGGGCATCCAATTTACCGAACGGTTGGCGGCGATAATGTCCGCCTTTACCTTTGTGACCTCGATAAACCAACTCGATTTGGCATAATATAAAAGGGGCGTGTCGCACCGCCAGCAGTGGGGATAATCGTGCTCGAAAGGCACAATTTTGAACAAAAGTCCCGAATTTTCGAGAAGTTCCAAAACCACTTTGTCCGCCTTTTTGGCAAACAGTCCGTTAAGACGGGCAAAGCGCTCGTCAAAACAGCCCCGGTCGTTTATGAGCTGAACGACGGGCAAATTATATCTTTTGCCTACTTTGTAGTCGTCCTCACCGAACGCGGGCGCAATATGCACAACGCCTGTGCCGTCGCCCATGGTGACATAGCCGTCGCAGACTATATAGTGCGCCTTTAAGGGCGAATTTGCGGGGGAAATGCGCTTTATTTCGGTAACGGTCTCGTGGAAAAGCGGCTCGTATTCAAGCCCTTCCCACTCTTTGCCGGGCTTTTTGCAAACGACTTTGTAATCGGTGAAAAAGTTGTTTACCAGCGCTTCGGCAAGAATATAATGCGCCGCGTCCGTTTCTATCTCCACATACGGCTCTTCGGGGTTAACGCAAAGCGCAACGTTTGAAGGCAACGTCCAGGGCGTGGTCGTCCACGCCAAAATATAGCGGTTTTCGCAACCCTTTACCTTAAAACGCACGACGGCGGAATTTTCTTTAACAAGCTTGTAACCCTGCGCAACCTCGTGCGAGGACAAAGCGGTGCCGCAACGGGGGCAATAGGGCACTATTTTGTGACCCTTGTATAACAGCCCCTTTTTGTGCATTTCCTTTAACGCCCACCACTCCGACTCGATATAGTTGTCGTCGTAGGTGACGTATGGGTTGTCCATATCCGCCCAATAGCCCACGCGGTCGCTCATGTCTTCCCACGCGCCCTTGTACTTCCATACAGACTTTTTACAGCTGTTTATAAAGGGCTCTATGCCGTAACTCTCTATCTGCGGTTTGCCGTCCAGCCCCAAAGATTTTTCCACTTCCAGCTCTACGGGCAAGCCATGGGTATCCCAGCCCGCCTTTCTTAAAACGTGCTTGCCTTTCATGGTTTGGTAACGGGGGATGAGGTCCTTCATTACGCGGGTAAGAATATGCCCTATGTGCGGTTTGCCGTTAGCCGTGGGGGGACCGTCGTAAAAAGAAAACTCTTCGCCGCCCTCGCAGTTTTCGACGCTCTTTTTAAAAACGTCGTTTTTCTTCCAGAAGTCGATAATCTCTTTTTCGCGCTCCACAAAGTTAAGTGAAGTGTCTACTTTTTTATACATAAAAACTCCTTTACATAGTTATTCACAAACATTGCAAGCAAGCCGTGCTTGCAATGTTTCGTGAGGTTGAGAGGTTCCACCTCTCTTGCCGCCATTTTTAAACGCCCACATATTTTATAATGGCGGCAATTCACACCGCTCAGGCGCAGGTATGCGCAAATTGGGTGCGCCGGCGCAAAATGGCGATTTTGCTTGCGCCGTAAGTTATTTATTTCGCGAAAGCCGTGCGGTAGCGCGGCTTTGCGCGAGGTTGCTGTCGTCGTAAAAAGGCTTAACGGGTGAAATGAATTCCCCCTTGCCTTTTTTCGGCTTTCATTATTTTGGAAATGCTTTTCACAAAAATTGCAATCAAGCCGTGCTTGTCGAGATTTTTGTGAACTTGCATCGCGAAGCTTATACGCGGTTTGCGGCAGCTAATCGCTCCACTTATGCCTCTCAATAACCCTATCCTTAATATCGTCGTAAAATTCAAAATACTTGCGGCGGATATCCGCGGGCGTATCGTGCTCGTCTAACCGCGACAATAGCTCGCCGAGTTCCTCTTCGGAAAAGTCCGAAAGACAAAACTCACCGTCAAAAGTTTGGGCAAGCTTCATTAAATCCCAACCCGAAATTTTCATAATTCACTCAAAAAATCTCTTTATAAAAGGCAACATGGTTACCGAATCCAAAATGAGGTTACAGCCGAAAACTATTATGTGCAAATTGTGCGTGTCGTGGTTTGTGGGGTCGTAAAGCAGCAAAAACGCAACAGCCACTTCCACCAGCCCTTTTAAAATATAATAAACGGCGCGTTCGGCGTTTGCAATGCGCTTAAAGGCGTGGTTAAAGGCATACGCGCCCTCAACAAGCCCAAAAATTCCCCAAACGATGGAAATAAAGGTAATAGCCGCGTCGTCGGCGCGGAAGTGCTGGACTATGATCATAATCCCCAGCGCCGCCAAAATTATGGAAGTAGCCGTGCGGTTGGTTTTTACGTGCCTGTATTCGTGCGTGACGAGCGCAACGATAAACCGTATTATGCCTATTAAAATCATCATACCGCCCACAATATAGGGCAAAACGCTGATAATAAGCGCGGGCACGGAAACGCACACTACCCCCACGGCAAGATACAGCGCCGCAAACAGATAAATTACTGTATTTTCGGGCAGGCGAGAAAGTTGCGATAAGCGCGATACCCCCGATTTTGCCGAAAGCCCCTTGACCATACGGTCGCCATAGCTTTGCGGATCCACTTCGGAAAGTTCGGTTGCGTCTGCAAAGGCGGAAAAGGCAAGCACCTCTTCGCTGTTAAAAAGGGCTTCGGAAAAGTCGTCCGCGGCGGTAGAATAGCCGAACGTTTCGCCACGGCTTTTGACGGTGGATTTTAAATCGTAATTATCGAGTTTTTTATCGCCGTCCGACATAAATCCCCCTTTTGGTTATTAGATATTGTACCACCGTTCAACGAAAAATGCAACGGTTTTACCCGTAAAGCCGCCATATACACGCATTTTTCCCGAAATAAAGCAAAAATACAGGCTCCCCCGCAGGGGAGCCCTTAAGTTGTAATATAAACTTTTGTGCGGTTATGCCTGAACCTCTTCAATCAAAATCGTAACTTCCATTCCGCCAACATATTCCGCGTCTTGAATTTTAAGAGAGTAAGTATCCGATTGACTGACTTCTACTGTACCGGATTTTTCTCCGGGTTCTACTATAGTGCCAAACATACCACCCAACCTCTCACTGTTATCCGCTACAAGAATTGCGCCGCTTGAATAAGTCAAGGTGATTGTATAACTTTTACCCGCTTCGAGCGCAACTTCGAGGTCTATATCCTGATCGCCGGTTGTGGGGATAGTTACGGTCTTGGCACTGCCCACTGTTATGGTGGGATCAAAGTGCTCGATAACCGTTGTTTCGACTTTTACGTTAAAGTTACAACCTTGATATTCACCACTCCAATCGTAGGACAGGTCAATAAACTTCAAAGTTACAATCTGTGCCGCATCAATATGGAATGTACCCGTAAGGGCTCCCTTAACTATTATTACTTCGTCGTCAAAAACGGTTTTAACCTGTATCCCGCTTGCTCCGTCGCCGCTCAAAGTTACTTTATAATCGCCCGCTTCAAGCTGAATAGTTTTTTCAATCGCCATATCTCCATCTTCGGCAGGTATGTTTAAAGCTTTTTGCTCGCCCAATGTCAAGTCGGGCACATAATCGCCCGTCCTTGTAATTGTGACGGTAACGGTCATGCCACCCTCAAAATTATTGTCCAATGCTTTTAAGGTTATGGCGCCGGGAGTCTTTATGCCTAAAGTGCCTTCGGTTCCGCCCTTTTGAACGATGATATCGTCAGCCAATCCTAAAACGGAATTCGTATCTTTTATGGAAACAGATTCGATACCTTCTCCGCTTATTGTGATTTTATAAGTGCCGGACTGTTCGAAGTATACCGTAAAATCGGTAGAACCCCACTCTCCCACTACAATTTCCTTAGGTGTACCGGGGAACATAGCGTCTTGTTTGGTAACGGTTGCCGTAATTTTGAAAGCTTTGGACAAATCGTCGTCAACCCCTATTTTAAGAGTTTTGCTGTCTGCGGGAATTATGGTTAACAACGAACCGTTATTAATGGCAATCTTCTGTCCGCCGATTTCAGCATAGTAGCTGTAATAGGACGCCGCGAAATCAGTGATATTCAGCTGAATTTGATACAAACTCTTTTCGGTTGCGAAATCAATGGGAATTTCAACCATTTTACGGTCAGCGGCAAACCAAACTTCGTAAGGTTCGCCGAGTTCAAGCTTTTCAAGGTCAAGCCAACCCGTTTGTGTGAGGGTCAATTCCACATTAAAGCTCTGCTCCGCCGCGGCGTTGAGTTTTATTGTCATTTCGGTTGCGGAAGAAGGAATCTCCAAAGCAAAGGTGCGCACCAAACCCGTTTGCCCTTCAAGCGTGAACTGTTTTTCGCCCACTTCGATTGTCCAGACACCTGTAAACGTTTCAAGATTCTTTATATCGATTTTTAAACTGTACTTGCCGGGAACAATGTCTTGAAGCTTAACTATCAAACTTTCGTCGCCCTTGTCAATCGGCGCAGTTACGGGATCGGTCGCCGTAATTACGATATCTGCTATCTGTTCCAATCTGAAAGTTATTTTACCCGTAACTTCATTGGGGTTAGTCCAGGTTATAGGAGCATTTGCTTCGATTGTAATCTTTGAAGTAGTTTCGGTATTTGTAGCCGTACCATTGAAACTGCCTATCGTTATGGGGACTTCTCCTTCGGTATCGAGCTTATACGTAAGCCTGTATCTTCCTGCGGGAGCCTCTGTTTCGACTTTCAAATCGGCTATATCCGCCGTAACAGATTCGGTTTGGGAAGGTTTTAAAATAGGCTTTTTGAGCGTGAAGCTCCAATTATAAGTGTTGGGTGAAGAGCCCGGGATTTGAACGGTTATAATAGTAGCTCTTTGCCTGCTGCCGTCTTCGTTCTCCGAACCCAACAGGTTTATAAGAACGCTTCCGCTTACGGGCATCATCGAATTGCCGACGGATTCAAAAGTTCTGTTTCCGACAGTAAATCTAAGCTGCGAATAGCTTTGAGGATCCGGGCTTACATTCCAGCATAACGAATACTCGTCGCCCGTCAAAGACGCGTCGAGTCCGAGCCTTATTTTCAAAGACGTACCGCCTGCGTCCACATGAGTAATAGGAACAGACTGGTCAAGCACTAATGTGCCGTCAACGGGTTTGTTGATATATACGACAAGGCTATCACCACCCTGACAGCTTATCGAGAAATAAATTTTTTCGTCCACATGACGACCGGGAACGGTAACCGTTTCCGCCATATCATTGTAAGCTATCTGTTCGGTGTACTCTTCGTCGGAATAGAAATATACGTTGACACTGCTGACTACGCTGTCCCAAACAAAATCGAACACCACGTTGCCTGCCGCGTCGAGAGATTCGGCTTTGACGGTATGATAGAAGTACCGCTTGCCTCCCCTTTCGTGCGTGGTTACGGTATTTTGGGCATTGCCCGTATTTTCTACCGCAATCGGCATGGAAAGGTCGCCGGCAACGTCAGTGTGCTCGGTAATCTTAAAAGCCGTACCATTTGCTGCATACCGCAATACAAACAAGTATTTTACGCCGCTTCTTAAAGCAACATAGCCCCAGTCGCTGTTACCCTCGTTTTCACCGTCATAGGGATCTGTCCAAACATCGCCGTCATATTGATATACGGCAATATAAGGAGCGTCGCCCGACGTATGAGTATCCACGATATCATAACTCTTCGTGATTTCTGGAGTAAAAGTATAATATCTGTTACCTTTATCGATAAATTTGTGTTCATAAGGCGTGTTGAGTTCGATGGGGATTGCCGCTTTGGGCGTGGAACCCGCTTCGTCCTCTCTTGTAAGCGTAAACTTTATGTTACCGCTTTCGGATTCCAAATGCAACCAGCCGTCGTCGCCGTTCATGCCGGGTTCGAAGTCCTCGCCCCTGAAATAGCTTCCGCTTTCCAACGCGCGAATATCAAGACTGTGTTTGTCGATATACTCCGCCTCTATTCCACCGGCAAATTCTATCTTGTGGCAAGCATATTCTTTGGGTACTTTAAACCAGGCTTCCGTCCAGCTTGCGTCAACGGTATTTTCGCCTTCGGCAAGATCGGCAGGCCAACCTTTTAAAGAACCTCTGACGGGTATTTCGGCGCTCTTTTGCAATATTAACATATAGGGTACCACGGTAATATCTTCAAAAGATTCATAAGTGACGTAAGATACTTTGAACTTTGCTTCAATACTTCCGGCACCCGTAAATCCTATTCTTTCACGCGTACATTCGCCCAAAACGTCTGCCGCAACAGAAGAATCGTACTCAGGCTCAAACCAGCCTCCGGCGCCGTTCGCATCCCAGGTAACGGTATAATAAGGTCCGTCGCCCGTAATGTTTAAAAGGAAATCCGTAGTAACGTGCGGGTAGCTTATTGCGCCGTCTGCGGGATTGTCGGGGTCGAAAGTTGCTTCGAGATAATATCTGCCCTCTGCGTTGAGGACTTTTCTTGTATCTTCGCCGCTTGCGCCTTGAGGTATCACAGCAAGTTTAACGGTTGCGGAAACAACGGTTTCGGTCAGCTCTACGGGGAACGCGCCTATTTGCGTGCCCGAACCGTCCGTCACCTTTATTCCGTATTTACCGAGAGGGGCGCGGACATTGGCAACGCCGTTTTCGCCGGCTGTCGCGGAATATCTGGTTACATCCCCGTCTTGGGTAAGGGTCACGTGAATATCGGCGAAATCCGCAGTTACGTTGGCGGGTTTGTCAAGGGTGATTATATATTTGGTTATGGTTACGGCGAGCGTAGCAGTGCGACCCTCGGCGGTATACGTAAGTTGGGCGTCTGTGGAGCTTACGGTTATATCGTCCGTGTTGAGTTTTGCGGTATAATTACCCGCTTTAAGGGTCTTTTTAACCTGTTTGTCGACGATAGGCAACTCCGTTGCGCCCTCCACCGCGTCCTCGCCATTGTAGAACGTGACGGTAGCTTCGCCGATATCTTCTTCACAGCTTATGTTGACAGTGTATTCGATATCGTTTGCAACGGTATTGATCGTGGCGGTAGCCGTAGCATTGGAAGCGGTAATAACCGGCTCGGTATAGCCCAAAAAGTCGGGCAAATTCAAGAGCCTGACGTTATAGGTGCCTCCGTCGCGGGGCACGGGGATACGCGCCATGCCTTGCGCCGTAAGCGCGCGGGCAGTGCCTACCGCCGTTCCGTCCTTAAAAATCTGCGCCGAAACCGCGGTGAGATTATATGAAATGCCGGCGGGCAACCTTACGGTTATGGCGGCTATGGTTTTGGTTTCGTCCTGAACGACCGTTATAGCCGCGTCGCGGTTACCCGAATTTACCGTAGCAGGCGTGAAAGAGTAACCGTCGGGTACTCCCTTTAAAGTTACGGTGTATTCGCCCGCGTCGAGTTCGACCGAAGCTTTGCCCTGTGTATCGAGCGCGATTTCCTCGCTGACGGGCTCTTCTCCGGCTAACCATTGCGCTTTAAAATCCGTAACAGTCAAACCCGTTTGGGTAGTAACGGTTACGGTATATGTTACTTTTCCGCTTTCTTTGTCTTTGTTGCAGGCTGCTACGGCAACCGCGGCACATACGACAGACAACACGAAAAGCAACATAAGCGCAATACGTTTGAGTGATTTGTTCATGTTTGTTTCCTCCGTTTTATATTTTTTAAATTCACCTCTTCCGCCCCGAAATTATTTCAAGCGCCCGTACGGGGCAAAAAAAGGGTAAATTTTCGCCAATATAAACCATAAGGTTTTACTTAAATTCATTATATTTGTTTTTTCACTGCCGCACATCAGCGGTCGTATATTGTGCGATACCGGAATTCCCGAAAAGATTTAAATCGTACATTGTGCGATTTTTTTAAAAACAGTCGTATATTATGCGATAATAGAAACAAGTTAGTGTTATGTGCGATATGCAGGTAATTCAATCAAGATTGCGCGAAGCAATCGAATCGAGCGGTATCTCACAGAAAGTTATAGCTAATAAAATCGGGGTTTCATCCCAAACCGTTTCGAAATATATGTGCGAAAATGTGTTTCCCGCCCTTGACACATTTGCAAAGTTATGCAAAGTTTTGGACGTTTCGGCTGATTTTATTTTGGGCATTTCGGATTATGTTTGACCGGTCGGCGTTTTTGGCGGGTGCGGGATTTTGCAATTCCGTTATTATGGTGTGCATTTAGATGTTTTTTTAAATATTTTTTTAATGTCTCCAAAAAGAGCGGGCTGCATTTTGCAGCCCGCTCTTTTTGTTGCGGTTTGTTCATATAGGCACGGTAAAGCCGGCATGGTTTACTACCTTGACGGAAAGAGGAACACTTAAAATATAACAATGGGTCGCAATTTATTTGCGACCCATTGTTTAAAATTAATCAAATTGCAATAATTTTCTTATATTTGTATGTAAATGAAATTGGTTTATTTGCCATAGTTGCAAATACCATTTACAGTGTATTTAAAACCTCTTGCGGAAATTTTTTCTTTGCGCTATAATAATTGCGCTACAGTCAATGCAAAAAGAATTATTTCTGTTTTTTATGCGCGGCTTAGTTAAAGCACTTTCACTATTTGGAGAACTTGTGAAATGAAAAAAATTAAATTTATTTTTGCAACAATTGTACTTTCTGTTGTTATGTGCTTTTGTTTGAGCGCTTGTAAGGACAATAACAACCAAAAAACCGAACAACTTACCACAGAGAACGTTTACAAATATCTTGCTTTCAGTGTTACTGTGTCCGACTGTTTGGCAGAGTATATCGAAACAGACTCTTTAAATAATCGGATCTATGACTTATCTTGTGTATTAACCATTTCCACAACACGAGCAGCCGATTGTAATTTCAGCTCCCCAACCAGAATTAAATACGACAGTTTGGTATTAGCCGACGTCATAGGTATAGATACAAATTGGAAACTCCCTAAAAACATAGTGGGGCAATACATTGAACTTGGTGCTCAGGTAGGATATGACGGCACATCGGCAGTATCTTTTTCAATAAAGAAAACGGGCAGTTATGGTCTCGACTTTCCGACGATTTCCACTATTGACAACTCTTTTGGATTGTACCTTACCTCTAATCCAAAACTTATATCTTCTGTCAGTGGAATAGTAATAATACACTGACAAAACGTGCAAAGCCGCTTCGCACATAAAGCGCTCGCGGCTTGCCACAAAAGTTAAGCTTGAAATGCAAAAAAATAAAGCAGTCCACTTTTGTGAACTGCTTTATTTTTGAAATCCGGCAACGACCGTATCTCCCGGCCTTAAAAGGCAAGTACTTCGGGCGCGGGCGAGCTTAACTTCTGTGTTCGGAATGGGAACAGGTGGATCCTCGCCGCCATTGTCACCGGAACGGTTATATTTACGGCTTAATGCCGCGAATATACATAAATTTAATACCTGTATAGCGATTTAGGGATAGGAAGTCTAACAACTGCACAGTCGAGAATAGGAAAAGTATTTTAAAGGTCTTTATTACGCTCGTTAAAATGTAGCCAATCTTGTTTCGATTCGTAATTCTGTTCTTATCTCATTTT
>CANQNO010000001.1 GCA_947625245.1 uncultured Clostridia bacterium | reverse complement strand
CTCGGTTACAAGTTGATTGTTTAAATATAAATTATGTGCGTAATAAAGCGGGTTGGAGTCATCATTTCCAAAATCAATATTGCACCAGGCGGCTATATCCGTTATGTATACGCTTTCAAGGTTGTCGCAATTAGAGAACGCGCTATAGCCAATTGATGTTACGCCGTTGCCTATGGTTATGCTTGTAAGGCTTGTGCAACCACTGAACGCCCTACCGCCGATAGAAGTTACGCTATCAGGTATGGTTACGCTTATAAGGCTTGTGCAACCCGCGAACGCCGAATCTTTAATTGTGGTAACACCTTGCAATATTTCGGCGGTAAGCTCGGTTACAAGTTGATTGTTTAAATATAAATTATGTGCATACCGAAACGGGTTGTTGCCATATTCAAAATCAATATTGCACCAGGCGGCTATATCAGTTATGTATACGTTTTCAAGATTTGTGCAACCATAGAACGCATCACTTTCGATAGAGGTTACGCTGTTGGGTATGGTTATGCTTTCAAGGTTTTCGCAACCCTCGAACGCCCTATCGCCGATAGAAGTTACGCTATTGCCTATGGTGACGCTTGTAAGGCTTGTGCAACCATAAAACGCATCATGTTTAATTTGTGTTACTCCTTGTAACATTTCGGCAGTAAGCTTTGTTACAAGTTGATTGTTTAAATATAAATTATGTGCGTAATAAAGCGGGTTGTTGCCATATTCAAAATCAATATTACACCAGGCGGCTATATCAGTTATGTATACGCTTTCAAGGTTTGTGTAATTGTCAAATACATCATAGCCAATTTCAGTAACGCTGTCAGGTATTATTACGCTTGTAAGGCTTGTGCAATCACGGAACGCACTACTGCCGATGGAAGTTACAGGCAAACCGTTGTAAATTTTGGGAATCATTATTTTGCCGTCACTTGTAGGAGTACCCGTAGTTAATTTACAAGTATCGTCGGAATTTAATTCAAAATTTAAGCTTTCGGCAAGCTGTTCGCCGCAAGTTTTACATGCTAATTGATTTTCTTCCAAAATATGCCCTAACGCACAAATAGTTAAATCATTTAAACTTTTTTCAACTTTTTGGTCGTCAAAATACTTTCCGCAATCTTCGCAGTGGTAATAAGCTTTCGTTCCCGCGACATCGCATTGCGGGTCAACTTGCGGCACAAGCTCGCCGTAATTGTGTGCAGTAGAATCAACGTCGATTTTTAATTCGTCAAGAGTTTTTTCTTGTTTTTCACTGTCAAAATATTTTTGGCAACCCTCGCAATAGTAGTGCGCCTGTAACCCCTCTTCCGTGCATGTTGCAGACTTTTCGGGAATAAGGTTGCCGTAATTATGTACGTGTTCGCCGCTATCACTGCCCGTGTCGCCCTCATTGCCCTGTTGGGTGTTCGAACCGCTGTTTGAACTTTCGTTGTTTTCGCCGTCTATGCACCCCGCAAATGCGAACGCAAGGCACAATGTGCATGTAAAAATCAACAAAATAATAAAAAGTTTTTGTTTCATAAAAGTCTCCCTTGTTGAATTTGGTAGTATTTTATCCTACTTTGTAGGATTTGTCAAGCATTAGTATGATTTTTAGTATAATTATTTTAGGAGCCTGTAATGAAACCTTTAAAAGAAAAGATAAGTATTACCATTGATTCCGATTTATTGAACGAGCTTAAAGCCGAAGCAGAAAAGGACGACCGCTCCCTTTCGCAATTTATCAATCTGATTTTACGAAAGTATTTTAAAGGGAAAAAAGAGGACTGAAAAAAGCCGATGCGGCGGGCGCGAAATTCGCGCCCGCCGCTTAAATTAAAACCTTAACATGGGCAGTGCGGACGGGATAACCCGTCCGCACTGCATTATTTATTATAATAATATAAGCCCGCCCGCGCGGAACGCGCGGGCGCGCGCAAGTTTGCGCACGTAAATTAAAAATTTAAAGATTTTCCTTTAAAAAGTCACGCGTTTCGGACTTTGAGGAGTAGCCCAAACTCTTGCCCGCGATTTCGCCGTTTTTAAAAACGCAGACAAGGGGTATGCTCATTATACCGTAACGGGCGGCAAGCTCCATATTTTTGTCTATGTCCACCTTTACGAATTCGGCTTCGGGAAATTCCCCCGACACCTCTTCCATTACCGGCGCAAGCATTTTGCAGGGACCGCACCAGGTTGCAAAAAAGTCGCAAACCACGGGCTTTTCGCCTTTTAACAATTCGTCGAATTTTTCAGTATCTATTTCGTTTACCATTTTACTTCTCCTTTGTCAAGTATGAGCATAAATTTTGCAATTTAACCGTTTGCGTACTGCCGTCGGACATATTTTTGACGTTCAGTTCGCCCGTTGACATTTCGCTTTCGCCAATAACCGCAACATATTTTACGCCGAGCTTGTCCGCATATTTGAGTTGGGCTTTGACCGACCGCTCCATATGGTCTATTTCGGCGGAAACGCCCTTTTTGCGCAGATCCAGTGCGAGGGAAAACGCAAGATTGCGAGAGGCTTCGTCCATGCCCGCTATATAAATTAAGGGCGCAGGCTCTTCGGGGAAAGGCACGGCGGTGTTTTCCATTAAAAGCATCAGTCTTTCTATTCCCGCCCCAAAGCCGACCGCGGGGGTTTCGGGACCGCCTAAAGAGGCGACAAGCCCGTCGTATCTGCCGCCGCCGCAAACGGTGCCCTGCGCGCCTATTGCCGTGGAAACAAACTCGAACACGGTGCGGGTGTAGTAATCGAGACCGCGCACAATGCGTGGATTGACTGTGAATTCAACACCCTGCCCGCTCAAAAGACTTTTGACCTTTTGGAAATGGGCGCGGCAGTCGTCGCAGAGATAATCGGTAATGGCGGGCGCGTCCGCGGAGATTTTTTTGCAAGCCTCTTCCTTGCAGTCGAGAATTCTTAAAGGATTTGTATCAAAGCGGGTGCGGCAGGTCTCGCACATTTCGCCCAAACGGGGTTTGAAATAGGCTTTAAGCGCAGCGTTGTAAGCGGCACGGCAGGTTTTGCAGCCTATAGAATTGATTTCAAGTTTTACGTCCTTTACGTTAAGTTTGTTGAGGAAAGACGACGCGGCAAAAATAACTTCGGCATCCGTCTCTGCGGATTTGGAGCCGAAAACTTCTATGCCGAATTGGTGGAATTCGCGCAGCCGCCCCGCCTGCGGACGCTCGTAACGGAACGCGGGGGTTATGTAATAGGTTTTGACGGGCATGGGAGTTGACGAAAGCCCGTTTTCCACATAAAGCCGCACCGCGCCCGCAGTGCCTTCGGGCTTTAAGGTTATGCTCCTTCCACCCTTGTCCTCAAAAGTGTACATCTCCTTGTTGACGACGTCGGTCGTTTCGCCCACACCGCGCAAAAAAAGCTCCGTGTGCTCGAATACGGGAGTGCGGATCTCTTTGAACCCGAAAACCCGCGCAACTTCGCGCGCGGCGTTTTCGATATATTGCCATTTGTAGCTTTGCGAGGGCAATACGTCCTTTGTGCCTTTGGGAATATTTATCATAAATTATCCTTAATATATTGTTTTCACAAAAATCTCGTGCGGACGCGCACTGCGATTTTTCGTGAACAGTTTTACGAAGTTGGGAACCACTTTCCTATCTGTCATTCTGAGGCGTAGCCGAAGAATCCCCACGATGAAAAAGCGGTAGTAATTTTAGGAATTGTTTCCGCTCTTCGTAATTACCACGAGCAGACCACCATGGGATTCTCTCGCTCGGTCGCGCGCCTTCGGCGCGTCTTCCTTCGACTCGAAATGACACTCTCGTAATGAGCTTAGTAATTATTTTAGAAACCGCGGAGAAGCAAGTTTTTTAATAATTAACGGCGCAAGCAAAACCACGCTTTTGCGCCGGCGCACACAATTTGCGCATACCTGCGCCTGAGCGAGGTGAATGCCCGCGATTATTTTATTCGTGGGCACTTAATTATCGCGGGCAGAGGGCGAGTAGCCCTTAATATCACGAAAAATCGCAGGCACGGCTTGCCGAGATTTTTGTGAATTTGCATCGCGACGCTTATACGCGGTTTACGGCAGTTATAAAACGTATTTCTTTAAATCACGGTTAGTACTAATGCTCGCCAAATGCTCTTCAACATATTTGGCATTGACTTCTACGGGTATTATGGGATAATCCCCGCCGCCGGCGTTAAAGGAAATATCTTCCAGAAGATATTCCATAACCGTATGCAAACGCCTTGCGCCTATGTCTTCGGACGTGTTGTTTATATCCTCCGCTATTTCGGCTATCTTGTCTATGGCGTCGGGCGTGAAGCGCAAATCTATGTTGTCTACGGCGAGAAGCGCCGCATATTGATGGGTTATGGACGCCTCGGTATTGGTAAGGATATCCACAAAATCCTTTTTGGTCAGGCTTTTGAGCTCGACCTGTATGGGAAACCTGCCCTGCAATTCGGGGATCAGGTCCTCTACTTTTGAAACATGGAACGCGCCTGCGGCTATAAAGAGAATATAGTCGGTTTTTACGGGTCCGTACTTGGTCATTACCGTACAGCCCTCTACAATGGGCAGTATATCGCGCTGGACGCCCTCGCGGGAGACGTCCGCGCCCTGATTGCCCTTGCCGGCGATTTTATCTATTTCGTCTATGAATATTATTCCGTCGTTTTCCGCGCGGCGGATGGCTTCGGTATTCACCGCGTCGTTGTCGATAAGCTTGTCGGCTTCTTCGGCAATCAAAAGATTTTTGGCTTCAGCCACGGTTATTTTGCGTTTTTTGGTCTTTTGCGGCAAGCCGATGCCGCCGAAAATGGAGCCCAAATCTATTGCCGCGCCGCTTCCGGGCGAAAGTTCCAAAGGCTTAGGCATATCGGCAACGTCTATTTCTATTACCGTTTTATCGTACTTGCCCTCGTGGATGTCGTCCACTATACGCTGTTCGAAAATCTCTTTGGAGAGTTCGCCGCGCTCTTCCTTTTTCATATCCACGAGCACTTTGGCGATCTTGCGCTCAGCAACGGCTGTAGCCTTATAGCTGACCTCCTGCGTCTTTTCCTCTTTGACAAGGCGTATGGCACATTCGGCAAGGTCGCGCACCATGGACTCCACGTCCCGCCCCACATACCCTACTTCGGTGTATTTGGTAGCTTCCACCTTGATAAAAGGCGCTTTTACAAGACGGGCGAGCCTGCGCGCTATTTCCGTTTTGCCCACGCCCGTGGGACCTTTCATGATTATGTTTTTGGGAGTTATTTCAGCCTGCAACTCGCTTGAAAGCCTGCTGCGGCGGTAACGGTTTCTGAGCGCTATCGCCACGGCTTTTTTTGCCTCTTCCTGACCTATTATGTGTCTGTTCAGTTCGTGAACGATCTGTTTGGGGGATAAATCCATTATATCACCTCGCATTTTATGTTGTCGTTGGTGAACACGCAGATCTCGCTTGCTATTTTAAGCGATTTTTTTGCAATGTCCTCGGCGGAGAATTCCGTATTTTGGTAAAGGGCGCGCGCCGCCGCCAGAGCATAGTTTCCGCCGCTCCCTATAGCCGCAATGCCGTCGTCCGGCTCGATGACCTCTCCCGTGCCCGACACTATGAGCAGGGTATTCGCGTCCGCCACTATCATTAACGCTTCTAGCTTTCTTACGGCTTTGTCCGAACGCCAGAGCTCGGCAAGCTCCACCGCGGAACGCATGAGATTGCCCGAAAACTTGTTGAGCATACCTTCGAACTTTTCGGAAAGCGAAAAGGCATCCGAAACGGAACCGGCAAATCCCAAAATGACCTTGCCGCCGAAGATGCGGCGTACTTTCTGCGCGCTGTTTTTAAAAATTACGCTCTCGCCCATGGTCACCTGCCCGTCGCCGGCGATCGCGGTTTTGCCGTCCTTTTTTACGGCGCATATAGTAGTTGCGTGAAATTCTACCATAAAATTCTCCTTAAAAACTCAATACAGGTTCAACTTTTGCCTGTATTCCTTTATACTTTTTACGGCGCGTTCAGCAAGATACGCATAGCGCCGTTTTTTGTCCTTTATCAATGTTTCGGGGGTGCGAAGTATGCCGAAATTGGCGTTCATCGGCTGAAAGTTTGCGTTCGGCGAGGAAATATACGCCGAAAGTGCGCCCATAACCGTATCGTCGCCGGGCACGGACGGCACGTTGCCTTTAAGTTTTTGGTATAGGTGCAACGCCGCGAGAATTCCGCTCGCCGCGCTTTCCACATACCCCTCAACGCCCGTTATCTGACCCGCAAAATACAAACCCGCGCGCGTTTTGTGCGAAAAATCGGCGTTGAGACACTGCGGCGAATTTATAAACGTGTTGCGGTGCATTACACCGTAGCGCAAAAATTCCGCGTTTTGCAGGGCGGGTATCATCGAAAATACCCTCTTCTGTTCGGAAAATTTAAGGTTGGTCTGGAACCCCACAAGGTTATAGGCGTCTCCCGCCGCGTTTTCCTTTCTCAGTTGCAGTACGGCGT
This sequence comes from uncultured Clostridia bacterium, assembly GCA_947625245.1. Classification (GTDB taxonomy): domain Bacteria; phylum Bacillota; class Clostridia; order Christensenellales; family Borkfalkiaceae; genus Coproplasma. The sequence goes on along the minus strand of CANQNO010000001.1, from coordinate 186,898 downwards.
AAAATTTATTGCCGTCCTTGTCTTTCAGCCCGACGGGCTTTAACATGGCAAACCGCAGGCTGTCTCTTCCCCGCGCCGCCATTACCTCCACAGGCATGCAGCCTTCGAAAATTTCCCTCTTGTCAAACTCGTGCAACTCCGCCCGTTCCGCGGAAAGTAGCGCCGTTATAAAATTTTCGTATTCCTCTTTTGTAAGCGGGCAATTTATGTAGTCGTCGCCCCCCTTGCCGTACCTGTCGCCGTAAAAGCACTTGTTCAAGTTTAAGCTTTGCCGCGAAACTATGGGTGCAGAAGCGTCGTAAAAATGCAATTGCCCCCCGCATATGCCCGAAATATCGTTTGAAAGCCGCCCGCACGTCAACGGACCCGTGGCGATTATGCACCACCCGCCGGGCACGGTACGGGCTTCCTTGCAGACTGTTTTTATATTTTTGTGCGAACGGAGTTTTTGCGTGACGAAATAAGAAAATTTTTCCCTGTCCACGGCAAGCGCGCCGCCCGCGGGCACGCGCGCAAACTCCGCCGCTTCCATTGTGAGGGAGCCCAAAATCCGCATTTCCTCTTTGAGCAACCCGCAGGCGTTGGAATAGGGATCGGCGCCCTTTAAAGAATTGGAACACACCAGCTCGCAAAAGCCGGGGTTTTTATGGGCGGGAGTAAACTTTTTGGGCTTTATATCCCACAGCTCTACCTCTTCGCCGCGTTCGGCGAGAAAATATGCCGCTTCGGAGCCCGCCAAACCCGCGCCCACTACCTTAATTTTCATCTTCGTAAGGCACGGCGGCAGAATATTTGCAGTCTTTGGACGAGCACTTTATGTTTTTGCCCTTGCGTATAAGATAGGCGCCGCATTGGGGGCATTTGCCGCCCGTGGGGATATCCCAACTCAAAAATTTGCAGTCGGGGTAGCCCGTACAGCCGAAATAAATTTTGCCCGATTTGGAGCGCATCCTGCGCATGGGCTTGCCGCACTCGGGGCATTTGCCGTCCGTGCGCTCGCCCTCGCGCGCGTTGCCGTCGGGCGAAGACAAAGGACGTTTGGAGCCGCATTTGCCGCACTCGAGATAATTTCCGTACTTGCCGTGCTTTAAGACCATTGCGCCGCCGCACTCGCGGCATTTTTCGGCTGTTATCTGCGCGTCGATGGGCAATATGGACGAGCACTCGGGATATTGCGGGCAGGCAAGGAATTTGCCGAATTTACCGCTCTTTACCACCATGTTCGAGCCGCATTTGGGACAGCGGATAGCCGAAACTTCCGTTTCGCTTTCGCTTATTATGTTGGAACACTGCGGATAATTGGAGCAGGCGAGATATTTGCCGTACTTGCCCGTTCTTCTTATCATGGGCGAGCCGCATTTTGCGCAGACCTCTTCGGTGGGTTCGTCGCCGTCCGTGGAAGCGTTTTTCAGCTTTTCGGCAAACCCCGGATAAAAATCGGCAATTATCTTATGCCAATCCACGCCCCCGTCCTCTATGCGGTCGAGTTCGTCCTCCATCTTTGCGGTAAAGCCTACGTCCATTATGTCGGTGAAATACCTGACGAGCATATCGGTGATTTTGTACGCCACTTCGGTGGGTACCATAAACTTGCCGTCCTTTTCTACGTACTTGCGCTTTGTGAGAACGGAAATTATGGAAGCGTATGTGGAAGGACGCCCTATGCCCTTTTCTTCCATGGCTTTAACGAGCGAGGCGTCGGTGTAACGGTTGGGCGGGCGGGTGAACTTTTGTTCCTTTTCAAGCGAAATGAGGTTGAGTTTATCGCCCTCTTTTACGGGGGGAAGAAGCTTTGTGTTCTCTTCCTCCTCGTCCTTTTCGCGCGAGTCCTGCCATGCGGCTGTATACCCCGCAAATACCAGCGCCTTGCCGCTCGCCTTAAATACGTAGCCCGCGCTTTCGGCTTCCACCTGCATGGAATTGTACCGCGCTTCGGTCATCTGTGAAGCGATAAAGCGGTCGTAAACGAGTTTGTAAATGTTGTAGTGCTTTTTGTCGAGGTGCGCTTTAACGCTTGCCGGCGTTACGGCAAGGTTTATGGGGCGGATAGCTTCGTGCGCGTCCTGCGCGTTCTTTTTAGTGGCGTAATAATTGGGCTTTTCGGGCGCGTATTCCGCGCCGTAATTCTCCCTTATGAACGCCAGCGCGTTCTCCTGCGCCTCTCTTGAAACGCGTACGGAGTCCGTCCTTATATATGTTATCAGGGCTATGTGCTCGCCGCCGACGTCCATGCCCTCGTAAAGGTGCTGCGCCACGAGCATTATTTCGGGCGAGGACATGCCGAATTTATTGGAAGCGTCCTGCTGCAGCGTGGACGTATTGAAAGGCGCGGGCGCGTGTTGTTTTACTATGCCCTTGCGCACTTTGGTCACGGCGAAAACGCCGCTTTTTACCTTTTTTTCAACCTCTTCCGCCTGTTCCTTTTTTATGCACTTGCCGCTCTTTTTAAGCTGGTAAAGCGCCTTAAAGGGCGAATTTTTGCGCTCTGTGTCCTGCAATTCGGCACGGAGAAGCCAATATTCTTCGGGGTTGAAACTCTGTATTTCGCGCTCCCTGTCCACGATAAGACGGAGTGCGACGGACTGCACCCGCCCCGCCGAAAGACCGTTTTGTATGCGGTTGTTCAAAAGGGGCGAAAGCTTATAGCCCACAAGTCTGTCCAAAACCCTGCGCGCCTGCTGGGCGTCCACAAGATTATAATTTATTTTCCGTGGATTTTTAAGGGCGTTTTTGACGGCTGTGGGGGAAATTTCGTTGAATTCTATCCTGTTGAGCCCGTTTTCGTCCATGCCCAAAACTGTTTGCAAATGCCAGCTTATCGCCTCGCCCTCGCGGTCGGGGTCGGTTGCAAGATATACGTGCGAACAGCTTTTAGCCTCTTGCATAAGCCGTTTTATTATTTCCTTTTTGGACGGAGTTATCTCGTATTTGGGTTCGAAATCGGAAGTGATTTTTACCCCCAACGATTTTTCGGGCAAATCGCGCACGTGCCCGCCCGAAGCGTCCACTTTGTATTTGCCCTTTAAATATTTGGAAATTGTCTTTGCCTTAGAAGGCGATTCTACTATTATTAAATCCATAAATGTCCTTTAATACGCATTTAAAAGCCGTCACAGCGCCTGATACCTGTTCCCGCCGAGGCGGCACAAAAGCCCCTTGATTTCCAGCGACGACAGTACCGCTATAAGTTTATACGGCTCTGTGCCCAACTTTTGGGCAAGGGCGGTTACGAACGTTTCGCCGCTCTCCTTTACGGCTTTGTACACCCGCTCCTCGTCCGCCGTCAGCCCGGGTTTGGCAAGCGGCTTTAAGTCTAAACCGAAAACCGACAATATGTCAAGCGGTTTTTGCACGAGCGAGGCGCCTTTTTTTATCAGTTGGTTGCACCCCTCGCCCGAAGTGACGCCTAAATTATACGGAAACGCGAACAATTCGCGCGTGTATTCGGCGGCATAGTTCGCCGTTATCAGCGCGCCGCTCTTTTGTGCGGCGGAGACGACGAGCGTCCCTTTGGAAAGCCCCGCTATTATCCTGTTGCGCATGGGGAAGTTGTACCTCTGCGCCTTTTCCGTGGGATAATATTCCGAAACCAGCAACCCCGTCTTTTCGATCTTTTTCAAAAGCACGGAATTGGAGACTTTCCCCACGGAATCGAACCCGAACGCCAGCACGGAGACGGCGTTTTGCGCGCTTTCGAGCGCGGCGGTGTCCGCTCCCTCCGCGCTCCCCGAAACTATAACGAAATGTTCGGAAAGGTCCTTTGAAAACCTCCTGCACCACTCCAAAGCGTACGGGGCGGTTCTGCGCGAACCGACTATAGAAAACATATCCCTCTTTAAAAGCTCGCGCCTGCCCCGCAGGTACAGCGTCAAGGGCGGGTCGGGAGTGTTTTTGAGATATTCGGGATAATCCTGCGAGGCGAGGGTGACGCACTCCACCCCTCTCTTTTCCAGCCCGCTTAACATTTCTTTGCGGTATACGGGGCTGTAAAAGCGTTCCCTCACTTTATTATATACGCCCGCATAACCGTTTTTAATCAAAATACTGCCGCATTCGGGGAAATTGCCCATAAAACTTTTCAGCGCGGTCAATACAGCCCGCCTTGCCCCCGCAGGCACGTTGAGGGAAGAAAGAATTATTAAGTTTTGTTCTTCCTCGGTGTAGTTCATATTTAAATCGCTTTACGCGGCTCTGCCGCGCCTTTCAGGATTTGTCGTAACTGCGGTACGACGCCGCTTCGAGTATGTGAGCGGGCTTGATCTCTTCGGAAAACTCCAGATCGGCTATCGTCCTTGCAACCTTTATTATGCGCGTACGTGCGCGGGCGGAGAGTTTAAGGCTTTCGTAAGCCGTCCTTAAAACGTTTTCGCACTCCGCCGAAAGGGCGCAATATTTTTTTATCTGTCTTTCGCCGAGGTTGGCGTTTATAGTGCCCGTCTTTTCGCCGCGGTAGCGTTCGCGCTGTATGGCGCGCGCCGTTTCGACCCGCTTTTTTACGGTGGCGCTGGTCTCTTCGTTGCCATCGCCCTCAAGGTATTCGTACTTTACCCCGTCCACTTCCACCTGCAAATCAATCCTGTCGAGAAGGGGTCCCGAAATTTTATCGCGGTAACGGGCTATCTGCGAGGGAGTGCAGGTGCAAATCCCGTAAGCCGAACCGTAATTGCCGCAGGGGCAGGGGTTCATGCTTGCGCACAGCATAAAGTCGGCGGGGAAAGTAACCGCGCCGCCCGAACGGGTTATGGTTATCTTTTTATCTTCGAGGGGCTGTCTTAAACTTTCCAGCGTATGGCGGTGGTATTCGGGCAATTCGTCCAAAAACAGTACGCCCTTGTGCGCCATGGATATTTCGCCCGGGCGGATATGCGTGTGCCCGCCCCCGCACAGCGACACCGTAGTGGCTGTATGGTGGGGAGTGCGGAAAGGCCGCATTGTGACTATCCCCTCTTCTGACAGTTCGCCCGCCACAGAGTGGATTTTGGTGACTTCGAGCGCCTCCGCAAAGGTCAAATCGGGCATTATGGTGGGAATACACCGCGCGAGAAGGGTCTTGCCCGAACCCGGAGGTCCCACAAACAGAATATTGTGCCCGCCCGCAACGGCTATTTCGAGGGCGCGTTTAGCCACTTTCTGACCCCTCACGAACGACATGTCGCAATCGTAAACGGCGTTTTTTGCCGCCGCGGTGAAACTGTTGTGCACCACGGGCGAAAATTCCCTTGCGCCTTCCAGAAATTCGGTAACCTCTTTTAAGGAGGAGAGCGCGTAAACTTCCGTGCCCATTATATAGCTTGCTTCGGCGGCGTTTTCGCGGGGGACGACAAAGCGCTTAAAACCCCTGTCGCGCGCGGATATCAAAAGGGGAAGAATTCCCGTGACGGGACGGAGCGCGCCGTCCAGCGCGAGTTCGCCCAAAAATATTATACCGTCCGTCGAACATAACAGCTGGTCGCTCGCCTTTAACAGCGACACCGCAATAGGCAAGTCGTATTGCGAGCCTTCCTTTTTTATGTCGGCGGGGGCAAGGTTTACCGTTATTTTTTTAGGGGGGAATACAAACGCGCTGTTCTTCACCGCGGCGCGTACCCTTTCCTTACTCTCTTTTACCGCCGCGTCGGGCAATCCCACGAGGTCGTACGCAACAAGCCCCTTGCCTATATCTGTTTCTATTTCTACGCAAACGCCTTCGAGCCCCGAAAGCGCAAAACTTAAAACTTTTGAAAACATAATTCTCCGCTTACAAAAAAGCCCCCGCGCAAAGCGGGAGCTTTTTTAAATTATTGTTCTTCTTTGATTTTTGCCGCCTTACCCGTAAGCCCGCGCAAATAGTACAATTTGGCGCGTCTTACCTTGCCCTTGCGGACAACGTTTATATAGGCTATTTTAGGCGAGTGAAGAGGGAACGTTCTCTCGACGCCCACGCCGAAAGAAAGCCTTCTTACCGTAAAGCTTTCGCGTATGCCGCCGTGCTTTTTGGCTATTACCACGCCCTCGAAGTTCTGGACTCTCTCCTTTGTGCCTTCGATGACCTTAAAGCCGACGGTCACGGTGTCGCCCACGTTGAATACGGGAACTTCTTTTTTCATCCCCTCGGCTTCAATAGCTTCAACCAAACCTTTCATGACTTTACCTCCATTAACGTGACATTCTTACCCTTTAACGGGCAGAGGACTGTCCGAAGTCGGAAACGATAATAACATATATCTTTTTAAATTGCAACTGTTTTTGGGGGTGTATCGCAATTTTCACAAAAGCTTTTTTTTAAAGTCGCCGCCTATACATATATTATTATGTATACGGGCTTTAAATCCATTTTTTTACGAACGACCGCCTGTGCACGGGGCAAATCCCCGAATTTTTTATTGCCTGTATGTGGTTTGCCGTACCGTAGCCCTTGTTTTTATTAAAGCCGTAACCGGGATAGGCGACGGCAAGCTCGTCCATAAGCCCGTCGCGGTAAACTTTTGCGACTATGGAAGCCGCGCCTATTAAATAGCTTTTGGCGTCGCCGCCTATTATGCTCTGTTGGGGAAGGGAAATATCGAGCGTCATATTTCCGTCGGTCAGGACGAAATCGGCGGGCACCTCCAGTCCTTCCACCGCGTTTTTCATGCACAGCTTAGTGGCTTCGAGTATGTTTATTTTATCTATTACCTGCGGTTCGACGAGGGATATGCGGCAGGCAACCGCCTTTTGTAAGATTTGCGCGGACAGCTCTTCCCGCCTTTTTGCGGTTAGTTTTTTGCTGTCGTCCACGCCCTCTATCACGTCGGAGAGGGGCAATATCACTGCGGCGCACACCACGGGTCCCGCCAGCGGACCGCGCCCCACTTCGTCCACGCCGCATATGTACTTATAGCCCTTGCGGGAAAGTTCCCTTTCGTAAAAAAGTTTATCGGTCAAAATTCTTTCCCCTCCATATCTTCGGGAAAATCCAAAGTTATTCTGCCGAGCTTGCCCTTGCGGAAATCGTCTATGACCGCGCGCACTGCGCGCTCCGTGTCGTATCCGCCGCCCTTTAAAACAAAGCCGCGCTTTTTGCAGACCGCGTCGAGCATTTCAGGCGGCGTTCCGCCCGAAATTGCATACCTGTCGCGCAAATTTTGGGGATAAGAGCTCTGCAATTCGGCAAGCAGCGACAGCGCTACGTCGTCCGCGTCCAAAATATCGTCGTTAATGCTCCCTACGTATGCAAGCCTTAACGCCAGCTTTTGGTCGCCGAAAGCGGGCGGCATTGTGCCGGGGGTATCCATAAGTTCGAAGGAGCCGCAGTTTATCCACTGCTTGCCGCGGGTCACGCCCGCCTTGTCTCCCGTTTCCGCCCTGCGGCTGCCCGCCAAAAGATTTATGAGGGTAGACTTGCCCGTATTGGGAATTCCCGCAACCATAAAGCGGAAAGTGCGGTTATATCCCCTTTGCGCCGCCTGCGCCCTCTTCAACGCCACCGTCTTTTCGATTGCCGCGGCAATATCCCGCCGCGAAGCTATGTTTACGGCGTTTATTTTAATTGCGTCCGCACCCTTTTTGCGGATAATATTCAACAGCGCGTCAGCCCGTCCGTCTGCCAGATCGCCCTTGTTGAGGACGTATAAAACGGGCTTGCCGTTTGCCATTTCCCTGAGTTTGGGATTAAAAGAGGAAGCCGGGCAGCGCGCGTCGAGCACAAAAATAATCCCGTCGACGAGCGACAGGTTTTCGCGCATCATGCGCATTGCCTTTGCCATATGTCCGGGGAACCACTGTATAGTTTTCATTACTCCCCCTTTATAAGGTCGGGGCGGCGGGATTTTGTAAGCTTTTTGCTCTGTTCCGCCCGCCACTCGTCTATTTTTTTATGGTCGCCGTTCAACAGCACTTCGGGCACGGCAACGCCCTTATATACCGCAGGACGGGTATATTGGGGATATTCGAGCACGCCCGAAGCAAAGCTTTCGTCCGTCAACGACCCCGCGGAAATTACTCCGTCTACATATCTTGCCACACAGTCGCACAAAACCATTGCGGGAAGCTCGCCGCCCGTAAGCACATAGTCGCCTATCGAAATTTCCTCGTCGATATACATATCGAGAACGCGCTGGTCCACGCCCTCGTAATGCCCGCACAGCAGAAGGATATGTTCGTACTCCAGAAGTTTGAACACCTTGCTCTGGTTGAGCGTTTCGCCTTTGGGTGAAAGATATATGCGCCGCGCCGTATGGCAGGGGTCGGCTGCCTCTATAGCCGAACCGACGGGCTGTGGGGTCATAACCATGCCCGCGCCGCCGCCGAAAGGATAATCGTCGCATTTCAAATGCTTATTTTGGGCATAGTCGCGGATGTTTACGACGCAAATTTCTATTTTACCCGCGTTTTGCGCCCTGCCGAGAATACTCTCTTTTAACGGCGCGAACATTTCGGGGAAAAGCGTAAGTATTGTGATTTTCATGCTATCAGATTGACTTTGTTTTTTAAAATGTATCGTATAAAGAAGAAACAGCCGACGTCTATCCCTGCGTATACAGCCGCAACCAGCCAGTTCGTCAGATGCGGCGAAACCAATTCGGAAAGAACGGAAAGAGGATATAAGAGAATCGACGAAGCCACGTTCCATACGAAGTACACGCCTATCAAAATCGCAAAAGTTATCCCCTTTCGGTGCGCGGTAAACGTTTGCCCGAGCGAAATCACGGCAAATATTATCAAAAGGACCATGGGTATGGAGAATATCAACTTGACTATGCCCTCTGCAAACGACAGCGGGTCGGTATATACTGCTTCCGAAATAACTTTAAAAAGCGAGGAGAACGCGCCGAAAATCGTATCCATTACCTCGCTGTTCCACCCAACGAGAAAAAGCGTTATCGAAAGCGCGGATACCGCAGAGGCGAAAAACAGGGCGATAAGCGAGGAAATAAGTTTGCCCGCGATAAGCCCGACGGGCGTCAAGGGCAGAGAAAGGGTCATATAGCCCTCGCCCGTGAAAAGCGTTTTGTAAAAACGGTTGGCGCCCAGCGCGTAAGCCGCCACCACGAGCGCAAGCATGGAAATTACGTAAAATACGCAGACGGCAGCCGTCAAAATGACAACCAATCCGCTTTCTTCGGAATGCGCCAAAAGAACGGCTATCAAAACTCTGCCCGCGACCGCAAACAAAACGACCGCCACCGCAAAGAACGCAAGCACCCTGAAGAGCGCGTACAGTTCGTGCTTTAAAAGTTTTTTTACCACCTGAACACCTCCCTGAAAAGCGCGTCGAGCGACTTGCCCTCGCGTTGCCTTATCTCCTCCGCTTCCGCGTCCAAAACCACCTGACCGCGGTTCAGAAAAATCGCGTGGGTCAGAATAGGCTCTATATCGGCAATGAGGTGTGTGCATAGGAACACGGTTGAACCGTCCGCGCGGTTGTTCATAACCGTTTCGAGGATATAATCGCGCGCGGCGGGGTCGACGCCCGCAATCGGCTCGTCCAAAATATACAGCTTTGCGTTGCGAGCCATGGTTAAAATAAGCCCCAGCTTTTCCTTATTGCCCTTAGAAAGAGCTTTTATCTTCTGTTTCAAGCCGATGCCGAGGCGGGAAAGCATGTTTTCGGCTTTTGTTCTGTCAAAATCCGAAAAGAAGTCGGAGCTGTATTTAATCGACTGTTCCACGCTCATCCATTGGCTCAAAAAATTTGCGTCGGGCAGGTAAGCGCAAAACGCCTTAGTACGGGCGCACGGCGCAATGCCGTCCAAAAGAATTTTGCCGCCCGTGGGCTGAATCATTCCCATTGCGAGCTTTATAAGTGTGGACTTGCCGCTTCCGTTCGGACCGAGAAGCCCCACTATCCCGCCCGCTTCCACGCCGAGATTTACGTTTGAAAGGGCTGTCACCGCCCCGTAATTTTTGGTGAGATTTTCGCATTGCAGAATATGCGGCATTTTAAACTCCTATACCGAAACTTCTTTAAAACGCTTTTTGTCGACGGTTATAATCTTGTTTTCGAGGTCGACGTCGCTTATCACGCCGTCGGCTGCGGCAAAGCTCAGTTCCCCTTTAGGGGTTTTTAAGGTAAACACGTCGGTACGGGCGGGAGTGACCGAAACCACTTCCCCCGCCTCTTCGCCAGAAGGGTAAACCACCTTGCACCCCACAAGGTCGCCTATATAGTACCGCCCCTCCGGGAGCGGAGGACAATCCTCGCGCAGAGCCTCTATCTCTTTGCCGCGCAAAAGTTCGGCGGCGTTCCTGTCCGCCACGCCGCGCAAAGAAGCATACGCATACCCGTTTGACGTGCGCACGTTTAAAACGGAATACTTTTCGCCCGAAATGTAAACCTGCTTGATTTTTTTAAAATCTTCGGCGCTGTCGAGATATACGTCTACTTTTACTTCGCCGCGGATACCCTGCGGCTTTAAAATACTGCCAACGGTTAAAAAATCCATAACATTAAGGCGCAAAACGCACCACATATCCCCGTTTTATAAAGAAACGCGCAAAATTTTGCGCGTATAAAAATTAAACCTTTTCTTTGATTTCTACAAAATAACGCTTGCCGCCGCGGGGCACGGACGCGTTTACGAGCGTTCTTAACGCCTTTGCGATCTTGCCCTGCTTGCCTATGACCTTGCCCATATCTTCCTGCGCGAGATGAACGGTCACTTCTACGGAATTTTCCTTTTCTTCGACCGCGTATTCTATCGCGTCCTTATTTTCGGCAAAGTGCTCAACAACGTATTTTATGAGTTCGAGTTCCATTAAATTTTTCTCCCTTTGGCGCATTAAAATAAGGGGTACAGCGCCGATAATTTTGCAACCGCCGCGGCAGTTGCGAGTGATTTTCCCATGTTATTGAAATTCGCAGATACGGGCAGAACGAGGAAAGCGCGGATTTTGCAAGGGAACGTACATAGTGGTACGTGACCGCAGCAAAACGTAAGCTTTAACCAAGTGTGCCCGTGCTATTTGAAATTCGCAGATACAAGCAAGGCAAGGCGCGCGAGGAAAACTTGAGAAACGTACAAAGAAATACGTTACCGAAAGTTGCCGCAACTTTGCACAGCATTGCCCGTGCTATTGAAATTCGCAGATACGAGCAGAACGAGGAAAGCGCGGATTTTGCAAGGGAGCGTACATAGTGGTACGTGACCGCAGCAAAAACGTAAGCTTGACAAAGTTATGCGAAGTATATGCGGATTTCAAACTTATTCTTTTTTCTTTTTATTATTAGTCTTAGCCGCCGACAATTTTTTGGACTGCTCCATTGCGCCGACTTTTACCAGATAGCTTTTTACCGTTTCGGTGGGTTGAACGCCCTTTGCCAGCCACTCCTTAGCCTTTTCCACGTCGATATTGATTTCGGCGGGGGTTTTAAGGGGGTTAACGTACCCGATTTTGTCGATGTACTCGCCCGACTGCGCCTTGCGCGAATCGATGACCACAACGCGGTAGAACGGGCTCTTCTTGTCTCCCATTCTGGTAAGTCTCATTTTTACTGCCATAATAATTCTCCTTGAATTTAATATATATTTGTTAAATTTTAAACCTATCGATTTTGCCGCTCGCTGTTAAAAGGGCAAGCGTTTTTTGCCGTTTTTAAGCTGTTTCATAAGCATTTTCGTCTGTTCGAACTGCTTTAACAGCTGGTTGACTTCCTGCACCGAAGTGCCCGAACCCGCCGCTATTCTCTTTTTGCGCGAGGCGTTTATAATAGACGGCTCCACTCTCTCTTTTTTTGTCATGGCAAGGATAATAGCCCTTGTGCGCTCTATTTTGCCCTCGTCGATATCTTCGGGGCGGATCTTTCCGCCCATACCCCCGGGCATCATCGAAAGAAGCGCCTGCGCGCCGCCCATTTTTTTCATGCTTTCGAACTGCGTGAGATAGTCCTCGAGGGTAAAGGTGTTTTCCAGCATTTTTTTCTGCAACACCTTTGCCTGCTCTTCCGAAACGGCTTCCTGTGCCCTCTCTATAAGGGTAAGCACGTCGCCCATACCCAGTATTCTCGACGCCATCCTGTCGGGATAAAAGGGTTCGAGGTCGGTGAGTTTTTCGCCCACGCCGATAAATTTAATGGGCTTGCCCGTGACCGCCTTTATGGAAAGACAGGCGCCGCCGCGGGTATCGCCGTCGAGCTTTGTTAAAATTATGCCCGTGACTTCGAGCCGCTCGTTGAAAGTTTTTGCAACGTTTACGGCAACCTGACCCATCATGCTGTCGACGGTGAGAAGAATTTCGTCCGTCGCCACCGCCTTTTTTATCTCTTCCAGCTCGCGCATAAGCGGCTCGTCGATTTCAAGGCGGCCCGCGGTGTCGATAATCACCGTATCAAACCCCATGGTCTTTGCGTATTCAACGGCTTCCTTTGCGGTTTTAACAGGGTTTTGCGCGCCCTTTTCAAACACTTCCGCGCCCGCGTTTTTGCCCACTACTTTCAGCTGGTTTATTGCCGCGGGGCGATATATGTCGCAGCCGACGAGCAAGGGCTTTTTGCCGCCCTTTATAAGGTTTACGGCAAGCTTGCCGCACAGCGTGGTTTTGCCCGCGCCCTGTAAGCCGCACATCATTATCACCGTGGGCGGTTTGGGCGAGACGTTGAGTTTGCGGTTGGACGAACCCATAAGGGCTATCAGCTCGTCGTTGACTATCTTAATAACCTGCTGGGCGGGGTTAAGGGATTTTAAAATTTCCTGCCCCACTGCCTTTTCGGAAACTTCGGCGCAAAACTGCTTTGCGACCTGAATATTTACGTCGGCTTCCAGAAGCGCAACGCGCACCTCGCGCATGGCAGTCTTTATTTCAAGCTCGGTAAGCCTTCCGCGTTTGGTGAGTTTGGAAAATATATGGTTTAATCTTTCGGATAAAGACGCGAATATCGCCATGCTTCCCCCCGGGAGCTGTCTCCCGCCGCCGAAACTTCGGCTGAATAATCTTTATTTAAAATATCCGTAAGCTCTTTGAGTTCCTTCCTGTATTCGGGATGCGCCGCGGCGAACTTTTCCGCCCAACGCCCCGCGTCCGTCATCATAAACGAAACTTGCAGCGAATACTCGTCGTTGAGTTTTAAAACGTGCAGTTTCTCCTCGTACTCTCCGAGCTGTCTTTTGCAGCCGTTCAGACAATCCGAAACAGCCTGCCGCGATATCCCCTTTTGCTCGGCTATTTCCGAAAGGGTCAAGTCGAGATTGAAATACAACCCTGTAATTTCCTGTTGGGTAGGGGTGAGAAGCCCCGAATACACGTCCCAAAGACGCATAAATTCAATCTTGTCCATAGGCATAAAGGTGTAAAGCTTTACAACTTGACAATATAATATAACGCCCGACAATATTCTGTCAAGCGTTTTTAAAAAGTTTTTTTAAAATGGCGCAGGCCGCCCCTCTTTTAATCCCCAACGAAATTGGAATTGGAATGGCGGTGCCTGCCCGACGAAGAATCCGGAAGCTCCTGCGGACCTTCGAGCGCGCTCTCCTCGTCGCCGGGGTTCAGCGGCAACTGCTTTTTCTCGTTCCCGTACAGGAGTTTTAAAAAAATCGGCGTGAGAACGGACGAAATCAAAATCAACAGCACGGTCATTATCATAAATTGCGGGGGCAGGGCGTTGGAGCCGAGAGCCGCGTCCGTGACAGTAGCGGTGACAATGAGCGCGACTTCGCCGCGCGCCATCATACCCACGCCGCCCGTAAGGCTTTCCCTGAACGAGTATTTAAACGCCTTGCAGACCGCGCCGCAGCCTATTATTTTGCCTATAAGCCCCATGAGCACGGCAAGCAACGCAAACAAAATTATGCGCGGGTCGAGCCCCGCAAAACTTATGCTCGTTATGCCTATATTTGCAAAGAACACGGGGGCGAAAATTGTGTAGGTGCACACCTCTATCTTTTTGTCGGCATATTCGCTTGTGCGGTGCGCCGTGGACAGCACTACCCCCGCAAGGAACGCGCCCGTTATATCTGCGACGCCGAAAATTTCTTCGGCTATCCAGCTGTACGCAAAGCATACGGCGAGCGAAAATATTGGTATGCGGTGGGTGGTGGCGCGCTTTTTTTCGAGCCAGCGGAATACTTTGGATATCCCGAAGCCCGCAACGACGGCAAATATAAAAAAGCAGATTATCATAACCACTGTGCCGTATATCTGCCCTTTGAACCACTCAAACCCGTTGGAATATTCCCCCGTGCCCGACTTTGCAATGCCCGTAACTACCGAAAGGAGCACTATGCCTATTACGTCGTCTATAATAGCCGCTGACACTATGGTGGTGCCCAGCCGCGTATGTATTTTGCCCAGTTCCTTTAATACCGACACGGTTATGGCGACGCTTGTAGCCGTAAGAACGGTGCCTATGAATACCGAGCGGTAAATATTGGCTTTACCCGCAAATCCCAAGCCTATTCCGCCGAAAGGCAATGAAATTAAAAAGCCGAGCACAAGCGGCACTATAACGCCCGCAAAAGCCATTAAAAAGGCGGCGGCGCCCGTGTTTTTAAGGTCTTTTAAGTTTGTTTCGAGCCCCGTGGTGAACATTAAAAGCAATACGCCTATTTTGGAAAAGACCGAAAGCGCGTTGCCCGTTTCCGGCAGGACGAACAGCGGCGTATAGCCCCTGCCCGCAAACCCGATAAGCGAAAAGCCGCAAAAATCGCCGAAGACAGCGGGTCCTATAAATATTCCCGCTATAATAAACCCCAGCACCTGCGGCACACCCAACTTGCGGATAAACAAGCCGAAAAGTTTGGTAAAAAACAATATTATCGCGAGCACGGCGACAAAGCCGAGCGCGGAATTCCCATCAAAAGGTAACATACTCCCTCTTCTTACGTTGTCACTGCATTATATCACTTTAAAAATCCTTTTGACAACAAATTTAAAAAAATTTAAAAAAATTTTGAAAAAGGGTATTGACAAATAAAATGTTTATGCTATAATAAAATCAGAAAAAGAAAATAGCTTACAAAAAGTGTTGCGCATACACATTATTGTTGCAGGAGGTAAAACCGATGATCAGGCTTTACAATCGCATCAAGAAAGGTAAGGACAGGTAAACTCCAATGTACAATTTAAACGGAGAGGCTTAAAAAAGTAGCGGGTTAAATGTGCAACGGTGCCGAGGTTGCAGGGTTTGATAACCGATTAGCTTATGAAAGCGCCGCGAAAAAGCAAAAGTCTCGTAAAACTTAATAACAGAATATATATTACCCCGCGCGGTAGCGCGGGGCTTATTTTTTCCTCTCCCTTTAAAAACCTTCAAGCTCGTCCAGAGTAAGATTGAAACAGGGAATAAAATGCTCGAAAAAGTAATCTACTTCGGGCATATTGCGGGAAAGCAGGTCGGCTTTTATGGACTTTTCGGCTTTTATGAATTCCTTGTTGCCGCTTTTTAACTCTTCCAAACATTTTATATACGCCGCAAGCCTGTCCGCCGCTTTCATGAGCGCGTATTCGGGGGAAGCCTTGTCGGGCTTAACCGATTTTTCTATTTCCCCTTTTAGTTCTTCGGGCAAGGTTGAAAGAAGTTTGTCGCATGCCCTGTCCTCCAGCTCTTTATACGCGCCGTGGATGGAGTTGTTGAAATATTTTATGGGAGTGGGCAAATCCCCCGTCATAACCTCCGCGCACTCGTGGTAGACGGCGTACATTACGCACTTTTCGGGGTTGACCGTTCCGCCGAAAATTTTGTTGTTTATGACGGCGAGCGCGTGGGAAAGCATTGCTACCTGTTCGGAGTGTTCCATAATGTTTTCGGAACGTACGCTCCGCATAAGCTGCCAGCGCCTGATATATTTCATCCTGTCCATAAAGGCGTAAAAATTATAGCTCATAGTTCACCGAAAATATGATTTTTATAAATTATATCCTATTTTTTTGTAAAATTCAATTGACTTTACGTAATTGTTGAAATATAATTTGAATATAATAAATAATTTAATCGTCGGGGGTGCTGAACGCGTAGGCGCGAAGCTGAGATTATAC
The DNA here is from genome assembly GCA_947625245.1 of uncultured Clostridia bacterium. Lineage (GTDB taxonomy): Bacteria > Bacillota > Clostridia > Christensenellales > Borkfalkiaceae > Coproplasma. The sequence continues at coordinate 170,968 of CANQNO010000001.1, read as the reverse complement.
CCTTTGAATCGGCAAGATAATGCTTGAGCGATAGTGCAAAGAGATTTTTTCAGACGTTCCCCGTACAGGGGAACGTTTTATTTTCGGCGGTTAAAAGGAGGTTTTTTTATGTCACTCTCACTTTTGAGCTCCTTTCTCTATAAATTTAAATTAGAGAACGGAGAAAAGGCTTATGTATATGATGATGTTTGGCAAGGCTTTGCTACGCAAGCCCTTACAAACGTTTTTATGTACATGGCAATCGCGCTTGCGGTAATCCTTTTGGGCGTTGGACTGTTTGTAAAATTTTACAAACAGGAAAGGCTTGCGGGATATTTAAAGGTCGCGGGCGGTATTTGCGCGGGATTTATCGTAACGGTAATCGTAACAATGCTCGGTCTTTCCTATATGCAAATATTCGAAAAGGGCTACGAGCAGTACGATATGTTACTGTATTACGTAATGGTTCCCGCCATAATGCTTGCGGCACTTGCTGTTGCGGGAATTATAGCCGCTTACATTGCAAGCATGTTCTCGCAAAAGACCTTTAAAATCACGATCATAACCGTAGCTTCGCTGTTCGGCGCAATGCTACTCATTGATTTCATTCTGCTTGCGGTATATTTCAATTCCGGCACGGCTGAATACAACAACGGAGAATTTTTGACCAAAAATGAAAATATTTGGCTGTACGTGTGCGCGGCTATTTTGATAGTGGTGATTGCCGAGGCGGCTGTACTTTGCGGCAGGAAAAAGAAAAACAGTTTTGATTCGAAGTCTATTTCCTATGCCGCGATCTGCATAGCAATGAGCTTTGCGCTTTCCTACATAAAGTTCTTCGAAATGCCGCAGGGCGGCTCGCTTACGCTCGCTTCGCTCGTTCCCCTTCTGCTCTATTCCTATATGTTCGGAACAAAGAAAGGTGTGCTTGCAGGACTTATTTACGGCGTTCTTCAAGCCGTTCAGGACCCCTGGATTATACACCCCGCGCAGTTCCTTTTGGACTATCCCATTGCTTTTGCGGCAATAGGTTTGGGCGGAATTTTCGGCGAATTGAAGGCGCTTGAAAAACTGCCGCAGGTAAAGTTTGCGCTCGGCGCAATAGTTGCAGGGCTTTTGAGATATATCTCTCACCTGCTTTCGGGCGTGTTCGCGTTCAACTCCTATGCCGCCGATCACGGGCTTAACGCCTGGATTTACAGCCTCGGCTATAACTCGTTCGTATGGCCCGATATCGCCATAGCGATAGCCGTAGGCGTAATTCTTCTTTCCTCTCGCGCGTTTGCGGCACAGGTTGGCAAAGTGCAAGCCGAATCGGACAAAACAGCCGCTCCCGCCGTTGCGGAAACCGTTGAGGAAAACGCTCCCGCAGAAAACGAAGAAAATAATTAAAGCGTAAAAACCAAACAACAAAATTGCCGCGGGCGCAACTATGCGCCCGCGGCTTTTATTCTATTATACGTAACATTTACGCTACACAAACTGCAATATATCGACGAGGACGGCAAAGCCCAAAATCGCGAAAAAGCCCACGGCGTGGATTACCGCCTCTATCTTCCTCGGCACGGGCTTGCGGAATATCCACTCTATAAGGCAGAAAATCACTTTGCTGCCGTCGAGCGCGGGTATGGGCAACAGGTTGAACACGGCGAGGTTTACGCCGATATACGCCGCTATTTCAAAAAAGCTTTGCAAACTTTGGGTTGCTATCTGGCTTGTAAGCCTTATTGTGGTTACGGGTCCGCCCATGGCTTTAAGAGCCATGCGGCCGGTAAGCAGTTCGCCCAAAATGCCGAATATGGAGCCTGCTATCCGCCAACTGTATTGGAAGGAGTGACCTATAGTCGTAAAAAAGCCGAAACGGTAGCTCTGCGGCGAAATATCGTAGTACAGCTTAACCTCTTCTTCCCCGTCGCCCGTCACGGCGTAAGTACCCACGCCGAGCGCGCGGCAAGCCGTAGACATATCTGAAAGGTTTACAAAATCGCAGTCGTCGCGGAGCATTATTTCCACTTCGCACAGCCGGTTTTGCCTGTCCACGGTCACCGTTACCATGTCGCCCCGCTTTTTGCCGCCGAGGGCGGATACAAAGTCGGTGGAAAGATAGATGTTGCGGCCGTCGATTTTTAAAATTACGTCGTTCTCCTCAAAGGAGTATTCCGAATAAATATCCGCCGCCGCTCCGTCGTCGGAAGGGCGGGCGACCGAACCTATTTTATAAGCCGTTTGACCGAAGGCGAACATTGCGGCGATTATCAACAGCAGGGCAAGCAGATAATTCATAAGAGGCCCCGCTATAAGCACTATTATGCGCTTCCAGGGCGCTTTTGCCGTAAAGGAATTTTCGCTTGCCGGCGCGTCGCCGTCCTCTCCCTCAAACGCGCAAAATCCGCCGAGCGGCAACAGCCGCACGGAAAACAGTTCGCCCGTCTTTTTGGATCTGCGCTTGAAAAGTTTAGGTCCGAAGCCTATGGCAAACTCGTTTATTTTGAATTTAAGCGCCTTGCCGGCGAGGTAATGCCCCAACTCGTGCACGGTCACCATTACGAGCAATATCAAAATCGCAAGCAGTACCGAGCCTATTGCAGACATTACAGAACCGAATGTACCCAAAAAAATCTTCCTTACATCAATCTCAAAACAATTTTTTCCGCGTCCGCGCGCGCCTTTTTATCTGCCTCGCAAAGTTCTTCAAAGCTCTCCGCGCGGGTGTTGCGCGTTGAGGAGAGTGTTCCTTCCAGAACCGCATACATATCCGTAAAACCTATCTTTCCTTCCAAAAAAGCCTCCACGGCAACCTCGTCCGCCGCATTTAATATGCAGGGGAGCGTTCCGCCATCTTCCCCGCACCTGAGCGCAAGGTCGAAAAAGGGAAACTTCTTTCTTTCGAGCGGCTCGAAATCTACCGAAAAGGGCTTTGTAAAATCCATGGGCGGAAATGTGCAGGGCAGCCTTTGGGGATATGTAAGCGCCAGCTGTATGGGGAGTTCCATGGTGGGATAGCTCATCTGCGCGAGGATGGCGCCGTCGTCGAATTCCGCCATGGAGTGCACCAGACTCTGCGGCTGTATAACCGCCTGTATGTCCTTGTAAGGAACGCCGTACAATACGTGCGCTTCTATCACTTCATAACCCTTGTTCACGAGCGTTGCGCTGTCCACCGTTATTTTTTTGCCCATCTTCCAGGTCGGGTGGCGCAGGGCTTCGGCGGGGGTCACGTTTTTTAGCCTTTCGGGCGGATATCCCCTGAACGCCCCGCCGCTCGCCGTTATCAAAAGCCGCCGTACTTTGGCTTTTTTATCGAAGTTGAGGCACTGCCATATAGCCGAGTGCTCGCTGTCCACGGGGATAATTTCAACCCCTTTTTTACGGGCTTCCGCCATTACTTTTTCCCCGCCGCACACAAGCGTCTCCTTGTTGGCGAGGGCAAGCGTTTTGCCCGCGTTTATCGCCCTTAAACTGTATTCGAGCCCCGCAAACCCGCCCGCGGCGTTAAACACAATGTCTGCGTCCTCCGCCTCCGCGCAGGAAAGAGCTTCTTCCTTGTGCGAAAGAGCCGCGGCGTAGCGCAAAGGCTTGAATTCCCGCACCAGCCGCCCGAATTCTTCCGAATCGGAATTGGCGGCAAGGGCACAGATTTTAAAGCGGTCGGGATAGTTTTTAACAACTTTTAAAACTTGCCCGCCTATCGAACCCGTACAGCCTATGAGCGAAACCTTTTTCATTTTATATTATACCCGTTAAAATTTATTTTAATGACAAAAGCCCCACGATTACGCGGGGCGTTAAAGCTTGAAAAAGACCGAAGTCTTTTAAATAATTATCGTGCCGAAGCATAAGAGCACTATCAGCGAGCAATACAGCATGCTGTCGAACCTGTCCAAAATTCCGCCGTGCCCGGGCAGGAGATTGCCCATATCTTTCAGCCCGCACTCGCGCTTTATGGCGCTCTCGAACAAATCGCCGACTTGCGCAAAAACGGACGTGGCAAGCCCGACGAGCACAAACACGGCTATGGGGCTTATGGCGGTACTCGAGAAGGTGAGGAACACGCCGTTGTAGCCCGCATAAATTATTTGACCGTTTAAGCCGCCGAAATAATAAATCAAAAGATATGCGAAAATACTGCCGCAGATGCCGCCCAAAAGCCCGCCTACGGCGCCTATTACCGTTTTGTTGGGCGAAAGTTTGGGGGAAAGGCGCAGGGGAATTAATTTTTTAAGCGCGGTGCCGAACACAAACGCGCCCGTATCGGTAAGAACGGTGGTCATGAACAGCACGAGTATCGCCGCCATGGAGTTTTGACCCAAATGGTTTATCGACGACATTATTGCGGACAAAACGCCGCAATACAGCATACAGAACACGCACTTTATGGTGCCCTTTACGGTTGAATTCTGCGGGTCGAATACCGAGCAAGCCATAAGGAACAGCACGTATATCGCAAACGCGCACGCCACAGCGAACAAGCCCGATTCCATAACCATCTGCACAACCACGTGCAGCGGCACGATTATGGCGGCAAACGCTATTGTTATAATGCGTTGGGGCGCGGATATGCCGCCTATGGCGTTTAAAAATTCCATACTGCCTATAACCGCCACGGCGCAGAACACCGCGTCGAAACCTATTGCGCCGTAACCGCCCGGCAAAGTCCACTTAAGTGCGCACAGCCCTATCCAGCATATGACGTATATCACAGAGGTGAGTATACGCGGTTTTAAAAGGCTTTTGCTTTTTACCGCAGGGGTTGCAGTTGCTTCTTCCATATTTTTGTTCTCCGTTTTTTGTATTTTTGCGTTTAAGCTCATTTTATACCGCCGTATCTGCGGTTTCTTTCGGAATATTCTTTAAGCGCCTTGTCGAATTCTTTTACCGAAAAATCGGGAAAAAGAACGGGCGTGAAGTACAGTTCCGCGTATGCGGACTGCCATAAAAGGAAATTGGAGAGCCTGATCTCTCCCCCAGTCCTTATTATCAGGTCGGGATCGGGCAGCCCCGCGGTGTATAAATTTTTTGCCAGCGAGTCGGCGGTGACTTCTCCCGACGCGGCGGCAAGTTGCGCGGCGCGCACTATTTCGGGGCGGCCGCCGTAATTTATGGCAAAAGTCAAAGTAAACTTTGCGCCTTCGGGCGAACCGCTTTGGGCGCTTTGGAGCATTTCGCGGATGTCCTGCGGGAGTACGGAAATATCGCCTATTATTTTTACTGCCGTTCCGCCTTCGCGCAGTTTGCCTATATTCCCCGTGAAATACTTTCTCAAAAGGTTAAACAGCCCGTCTATTTCGCTCTGCGGGCGGTTTTTTAAATTTTCGGTGGAAAGCGCGTACAGCGTAAAATATTCCACCCCCGCCTCTTTGGCATGGGCGGTAAGTTTAACAAGCGCGTCCATGCCCGCGCCGTGCCCCACGGTGCGGGGCAGAAGCCGTTTTTTTGCCCATCTGCCGTTGCCGTCCATTATCAGCCCGACATGGCGGGGCGTTGCGCCGAGCTTCAAACGGTCATTATCTCCTTGTCTTTCGCGGCGACTGCGGCGTCTACCTGCGCTATGCCGTCTGCCACGTACTTTTCCACTTCCTTTTCGGCGGCAGCGGACTCATCCTCGGAAATGACCTTGTCGTTTTTAAGCTTTTTCAAGGCTTCCATGGCTTCGCGGCGGACGTTCCTTTCGGAAACTTTGGCGTCCTCGCCCATCTTTTTAACCTGTTTGGAGAGCTCTTTTCTTCTCTCCTCGGTGAGCTGGGGGAAAACCAGCCTTATCACTTTGCCGTCGTTGGTGGGGGTTATGCCCACGTTGGAGACCTGTATCGCCTTTTCGATGGCTTTTAACAGGGAGCCGTCCCACGGGGAAATAACAAGGCAACGCCCTTCCTGCACGGAAATGTTGGCGGTCTGTGAAATGGGAGTAGCCGTACCGTAATAATCCACGGTGACCTTATCCAGAATATGCGGGTTTGCGCGTCCCGCGCGGACGGCGGCATATTCGTCTTTTAAAACATTTAAAGTTTTGGTAAGTTTGTCTTCAAGGGTGAGTAAAATTTCTTCTACCTGCTCGATCATGGTTATTCTCCTTTTATTTAAATAAAAGCCGCCTTTAAGCGGTTAATTCAGTTGTTGTCTATTATCGTGCCCAATCTTTCCCCGCAGATAACGCGGATAATGGAGTCCTTTTCGTCAAGCCCGAAAGCTATGACGGGCACGTTGTTTTCCATGCACATGGTCGCCGCCGTGGAATCCATTGCCTTGATGCCGTTTTTGATAATATCGAGATAGTTGATATGCTCGTATTTTTTAGCGGAAGGATTGAGTTTGGGGTCGCTGTCGTAAATGCCGTCTATATTTTTAGCCATCATAAGAACGTCGGCCTGTATTTCGCAGGCGCGCTGCGCCGCAGCCGTGTCGGTGGAGCAATAGGGATTGCCCGTCCCGCATGCCATTATTACCACTCTCTTCTTTTCGAAATGGTGCAGAGCCTTGCGCAGAATATAGGGTTCGGCGACGGAGGTCATAATAAGCGCCGTCTGTACGCGCGTGGGTATACCGCGCTGTTCCAAAGCGTCCATCATGGCAAGCGAATTCATGACCGTGGCGAGCATGCCCATATGGTCTGCGGTGGTGCGGTCCATCTTTTTGCCCTGCCTGCCACGCCAGAAGTTCCCCCCGCCTATGACGAGGGCGACTTCCACGCCCATGTCGTGAACGGCTTTTATCTGCTCAACTACCACAGAAATCACGTTTTCGTCGAGACCGTGCCCCTGCTTGCCGGCAAGCGCCTCGCCCGAAAGTTTTATAAGCACTCTCTTGTATACGGGAATCATAAAACCTCTTTATCGTTCACTGTGTTTCATTATATCATACCCGGCGGCAAATTACAATAATTTTATTAAATGTTTGCCAAAAAATAGATATTAAGACTTTCCGCACAGCTTTTTTGGGGATTTTAGGCTGAAATTTGCGGCTTTGCCGTTTAAAATTATTTTAAAAAGTTGACAAAAAAGCAGGAACAAGCAATAATATAATTACGTCGGAGAAAGAAAAAATGAAAAAAGCAATATGTTTTTTGACGTGTTTGGTTTTGGCGACGGGGATCGTTTCCCTTTCGGCTTGCGATTTTGAAAGCGGCGCCGACACTTCGGGCGGAAGCTCCCCGGGCATAACGGCGGACGGCGACAGCGATCCTGCCGCAGAAACGGATAAAGACGGAGAAACGGAACAAGAAGATTTGCCCAAAATTTCTCCCCTTGCCGCACTGGACAAGATAGAAGTTTCAAAGGCGTTCGGCGACGGCGGGTCCTTTGCCATGCGGGCGGAGGGAAACACGGAATATTCCCATAACTTTAAATGGACGTCCGAAGTGACGGAAACCGAAAGGTTTTATTCCGAACTCGGTCTTAAGGCAACGCTCGGCGACGAGTTGGGTATAAGGAAAACTGAAGCCGGCGGCGCGGAGCTGTTCGGCGGCGGGAACGCGGGACTGGATATAGAATATATAGGACCCAAATCGGATTCGGAGCCGTATAATAAGACTTTTGAAACGGGATTTAAGCACGACGGTGATTTTATAGTTTATGCCGGTTCGGACGGCGAAGAGCATAGCGTCAATATTTCGGAACTCATTAAAAAGTCGGGCGAAGTTTTGACGGACAAGACTGTGGCAAGGATCGCCGAAGCCGTGGAAACCGTACCCGAAAACCTGAAAAAGGGCATGACGCTGAGATTTTCGGTGGAAAAACTTTTGGAACTCGGCTTTAAAGCAGAGATAGACCAAACGGACGGGCTTGCAGTGCGCATAGTTGCCGACCGAGGATTTTTCAACGGACTTTTAAACGACATGCTGGAAGAATTTTTGCCCGAAAAATGGCTGGGATACATACCCCGTGCAGACTTCGGATATGAGACGACGGACTTTGACATAAAACTTGCCTTCGACAAAAACGGACTGTTTAAAGAATATGCCTTTTCGAGCGACTGCAAACTTACGCTGTCGCTGGAAGTGCGCGGGTTGTTCCTGTGCGAGAGCGCAATACGGCTGGGCGGCGGCATGTCCGTCCGTGCGGAATAAAAGAAAAAAAGTTAAAAAGCAGGCACCCGTGCCTGCTTTTTTTATTGTATTAAGTTGAAACCGCCCTTTCTCATGCGGTATTAATTTTTAGAATTGTTTCCGCTCTTCGTAATTACCACGAGCAGACCACCATGGGATTCTCTCGCTCGGTCGCGCGCCTTCGGCGCGTCTTCCTTCGACTCGAAATGACAAGCTCGTAAATTACTATGTAATTATTTAGAAATGCAAACTGCGGAGAAGCGAGTTATGCAAGGAAAGCAAGCGACGACCGCAGCGAGTGTACACAGAAGTACACGAACAAGGCGGAGCGCAGCTTGACACAGCAGAACGAAGCTTATACGCCGTTTGCGGGAGTTACTTTATAATAATCCCCATCTGCCGCAGAAGAATATCCATCCTTTACATAGTTGGTCTTTACCGACGCGCCTTTGTCATGGTTGTCGGCTTCGGCGGGGTTGAACTTATAGAACCTGCCGCCCGTCACCTCTATTGACGCGTCGTCTTTATTGTCAAGGCAGTTGAGCAAATAATCGTTGTTGTAGGCATCGCCGGTGACCGAAAATTCCCCGCCCTTTATTTGTGCGGTTCCCTTTTCAACCTGCACTGCCGAAGCCGCGTTTTCGCTTTTAAAAGTACCGCTTTCTATTACGAGTTTGCCCGTTTTTTCATTTTTTGCCGAACCCACGTCAAACACATAGCCGTTTACGCTATCCACGGTTCCCTCGCCCTTAACGTAAAGTTCGCCTTCCTGCACCCATATAAGTGCACCTTTACCCTCTTGTACGGTGCCTTTAAGGGTTTTGCCGTTGAGGTCGAGCACGATATGTTTGTTGATTTCCAGTCTTTCATTTGCGTCGGTAATGTCCGCAGTGAGCTTAATGCGGCAATCGTCCGCAATCGCCTGTTTGAGCTCCGTGAAGTTGCTTGCTTCTTTGGTTTCGAGTGCGCTCACGGTGTATACGTCCTTATTTTTTGTATCCTGCTGTTCGCCCTTTTTGCAGATGTAATCTTCGGGAACGGTGCAGTCGGAATTTGCCTTGTCGGCGGGGTTAAAGCCGTGGAAAGTGCCGCCCGTAACGGTTATTTCGGTTTCACCGATGTTATTGTCATAGCCGTTTACGACCCACTTGTCGCCGCCGCTGTAGGTAACGGAATAATCCCCGCCCTTAATTTGTGCGGCGCCGCGCGTTACGGATAAAACGGAAGCGCTTTCGGTAGTGTATGTGCCGTTTTCCAAAATAATTTCGCCCTCTTTATCGGGGTCTGCGCCCACGCGGAATACGTAGTGCTTTGCCGAAATTGTGCCCTCTCCCTTTACGGTGAGTTTGCCCGTTGTCACTTCGAACAGCGCATTATCCTTCTCTTCGGTCTGCGTCACTGTTTTGCCGTTGAGGTCGAGCGAAACCGTATGCTCTACCTCAAAGTGTTCCGCCGTTTCAATATTGCCGTCCAAAACTATGTCGCAGTCTTTTTTGAGCGCATTTTCAAGATCCGCGGCGGAAGAAACGTGTACGCGCATATCCGCCAAAGTTACGGTAACGGTGCAGGTTGCGGTTTTGCCGCCCGCGGCAGCCGTTATGGTTGCGGTACCTGCGGAAAGCGCCGAAACCTCGCCGCCCTTTACCGTTGCAACCTGTTCGTCCGAAGACGACCATACAACCGTTTTATTTGTGGCATTTGCAGGCGCTACGGTTGCAGTGAGCGTAGCCTTTTCGCCGGTTTTCAGCGAAAGGGCGGATTGGTTTAAAGTTACGCTTTCAACTTTGACATCTGCCGGCGCCGCGGGGTTTACGGTGAGGGCATAGCTCGCCTCTTTCTGTTCGTATGTAACCTTTGCGGTGTACTGTCCCGCAACGGTGAATTCCCCGCCGTCGTCCACGACCGCGTCTCCGCAATATGCTTTAAGCCCGTAATTTGTTACAATCTTTTCGGTCTCGTCGGAATATACCGCCTTGACTTTTAGCCCCTCTGCGGAAAAACTTTCGCCTACTGTAAACGTTGTTTTCACGTTTGCGGTGTCAAGACTGATGGAAGTAAGTTCGGCTTCCTCCGCCTTGTTACACGCCGCAAATGCCGCCGCCGTTGCGGACAATACCACGCATGCCGCAACGGAAATTGTTTTGACAAACTTATTCATTTTATTTCTCCTTTTCTTAGATTTGTCAATAATCAGTATACAAAAGTATTTTTATGTTTGTCAAGCAAATTTGTACGATAGTATTGTAAAATTTGACAAAATCGGAGAAAAATTTACATGCTCAACGAAAATATAAAGAGACTGCGCAAGTTGAGGGGAATAAGCCAGGTTGAACTGGGCAACGCCCTGCACGTGAGCAAGCAATGTATTTCCAATTGGGAAAACGATAATATACAGCCTTCGATAGACATGCTTATAAAAATTGCCGCTTATTTTAACGTAACCACGGATTATCTGCTTGATTTGAGCGCGCAAAACTCCCTTTCGCTGGACGGCTTGACCGACGAAGAGATAGACCATATAAAACTGCTGGTCAAAGATTTGGTATCAAAAAAGTGAGTTTCGACGGTGCAAAATAAAGCGCCGTACAAAAAATCCGCCCTCCCGCATTTTGCGGGAGGGCGGAAAAAAAGAGGGGCTTAGCCCCTCTTTTTACTTTCTCATGGATTCGATTTGTTTTGCAACTTCGTCCTGAAGATTTTCGCTCTTCTTTTCGAGCCCTTCGCCCATTTCAAAGCGGGCGAAACGCGCAACCTTAAACTTTTTGCCTACAACCTGCTCTACCGTCATGGAGTCGTCCTTGACGAAAAGCTGTTCCATAAGGCAGTTGTCCTGATAGAACTTGCCGAGTTTGCCCTCGACGATTTTTTCGAGAATATTTTGGGGCTTTTTGGCGTTTTTAGGGTCGTTCTGCATCTGGACGAGCATAATCTCCTTTTCCTTTGCAAGAACTTCCGCGGGCACTTCCGCACGGGTGATATAAAGAGGTCTGGAAGCGGCGATCTGGAGAGCTATGTCGTGCAAAGTCTCCTCTGCACCGGGAGTGAAGTCAACCGCGTCTACCATAACGCCGACTTTGCCGCCCATATGGATATACGTTTCGATTTTCCCCGCCTTATCATAAATTTCGAAGCGGCGTATGGAAATTTTTTCGCCTATTACGGCGGTTTGGTTGACTATAAAATCTTTTACGGTAACCCCGTTGACAGTGCAGGCGTTAAGCGCCTCGATATCGGCGGGTTTTTCCTTTGCTATTACCTTTGCGACTTCGTCTACAATGCCGTGGAATTTTTCCCCGCGGGAGACGAAATCGCTCTCGCAGTTGATTTCAAGCAATACGCCCGTGTTGCATTTTTCGCATACGAAAGCGCCTACAACGCCTTCAGCGGCTATTCTGCCCTCTTTTTTAACAGCCTTAGCTATTCCGCGTTCGCGCAACAGCTCCGCCGCCTTTTCCATATCTCCGTCGGCGTCGGTAAGCGCCTTTTTGCAGTCGAGCATGCCCGCGCCGCTCTTGTCGCGGAGGGCAGCAACGTCCTTTGCCGTAAATGACATAACTTATTCTCCTTTATTTAATTTTGTTCCTCGTCGGCAGGCACTTCCGCCGCGACGATTTCTTCTATTGAAACGGGCTCCGCGCTCGCTTCGCTCTCCTCTGTGGGAAGAACGGGCGTTTCACCCTGGTTTGCCTCGATAACGGCGTTGGCTATAACCGACGAAATGAGTTTAACCGCACGGATAGCGTCGTCGTTGCCGGGAATTACATAGTCGATAAGGTCGGGGTCGCAGTTCGTATCGGTGATTGCGACGATGGGTATGTTGAGTTTACGCGCTTCGGCAACCGCTATATCCTCGTTATGAGGGTCTACAACGAACATAACTCCGGGGAGTTTGGTCATTTCCCTGATGCCGCCGAGATTTGTCTGCAACTTGCCGAATTCGTCCTTTAATTTTGCAACTTCCTTTTTGGGAAGAAGTTCGAATTCGCCGTTCTGCTCCATCTTTTCGATTTTAACCATCCTGTCGATACGGGAACGGATGGTCTTGAAGTTGGTGAGAGTGCCGCCGAGCCAACGGGAATTTACATAGTACATTCCGCAACGCTCCGCTTCTTCCTTTATGGCGTCCTGCGCCTGCTTTTTTGTGCCCACGAAGAGTATGGTCTTGCCCTCTTTAACCGATTCGCATACAAACTTGTACGCTTCCTCGATGAGGTCCACCGTAAGCTGCAGATCGATAATGTGAATATCGTTTCTGGAAGCATAGATGTATTTGTCCATCTTAGGGTTCCATTTCCTCGTCTGGTGCCCGAAGTGCACTCCCGCTTCGAGCAACTGTTTCATAGTGATAACTGCCATTTGAATTCCTCCGTTAACCTCCCCGCGGGCGCGGCTTTAACGGCGCTTATACGCGGCATTGAAGATTTTGCCGCCACGGAGCGCCCGCCCCGCAGGTGTGAATTTTTTTACAGCTTTGTTATTTTAACAGAAATTATTTTATTTGTAAAGAATTTTTTAAGGTTTTTGGATAAAAATACCGCCGCGCGGCAAATTTTTTGCCGCGCGGCGGGTTAATTTTATTGATTTAAAAACCCATAGACCAACCGCTATACTGCTCGATTAAGCCAAATAGATTGTATTTGCTGAATACAACTACCGTTGCAAGCGATATGGTGGACATTATTTTAATGAGAATATCGAGGGAAGGTCCCACGGTGTCTTTGAGGGGGTCGCCCACGGTATCGCCGACAACCGAAGCGTCGTGCGCGGGGCTGCCCTTTCCTTCGCCTTCAACACTGCCCGTTTCGATATACTTCTTTGCGTTGTCCCAGGCGCCGCCCGAGTTGCCGCAGAATATCGCAAGCATAATCGCAGAAATGGTTGCGCCCATCAAAACGCCTGCAACGAACATAGGTCCGAAGATAAAGCCCGTTACAAGGGGGAACAGTATGCACATTATGCAGGGTACGCGCATTTCCTTTATGGAACCCGAAGAGGATATCTCGATACAGGTCTTGTAGTCGGGAAGAACTTCGCCCTCTCTCAATCCCTTTATCTCGTTGAACTGGCGGCGGACTTCGTCTACCATCTTTCTCGCAGCCTTTGCAACGGCGTTTATGAGCATACCCGAGAACAGATAAGGAAGCGCCGCGCCGCAAAGTGCTCCGCAGAGCGTCATGGGATTTATGAGGTTAATCATAAGCTCTTCAATTAAATTTATTTCCTGGAAAGCGAACAGATAGGAAGTCATGAGCGAAAGAGCCGCGAACGAAGCCGAGCCTATTGCAAAGCCCTTGCCGATTGCCGCCGTGGTGTTGCCGACGGAGTCAAGCTTGTCGGTAATTTCGCGTACGCCCTCGTCGAGGTAGCTCATTTCCGCAATGCCGCCCGCGTTGTCGGAGATGGGGCCGTAAGTATCGACCGAAACAGTTGCCGCAACAAAGGAAAGCATGCCGAACGCCGCGCAGGCAACGCCGTACATACCCGCCAGAGCATAGCTGCCGAAAATTGCGACCGCAAGCACAACTACGGGAAGCATACAGCTTATCATGCCCGTTGCAAGACCCTGTGTGATGGTGAGAGCCGCGCCCTCTTTGGAAGCCTTTGCAATTCCCTTTGTGGGCTTATAGTCGTAACTTGTGTAGTATTCCGAAATAATGCCTATAACTATGCCCGCAACAATGCCGAACACTGCCGCAAGCCAGGGGCTGAACGCGCCGGCACGGAAGCCTATAGCCTGAAATCCTTTGCCATCTGTGCCGCCGACGTTTTTAAACATAAAGTAGCCCAGAACCGCGCCCGCAACGACTGTTACGCCCGCCGATATCCAGGTGGCTATGTTAAGTTCCATATGCACGTTTTTAGACAGGTTGGGACGAAGCACTATGTAGGAAATGCCTATTATGCAGGCGAGAAGCCCGCAGCCCGAGAACACGAGCGGGAAAAGCATAAGCGCGTTTAAAAGCGCCGTGTCTACGAACAGTTTGTGCATAAACATTTCGCCCGCAAGCATTACCGCCGAGAGGAACGCGCCGACATAGCTTTCCAAAAGGTCGCTGCCGAGACCTGCAACGTCGCCCACGTTGTCGCCTACGTTATCGGCTATCGTAGCGGGGTTGCGGGGGTCGTCTTCGGGGATGTGCTCCTCTGTCTTGCCCACGAGGTCGGCGCCCATATCCGCCGCCTTTGTATAAATGCCGCCGCCTACGCGGTTGAACATTGCTATTATGGAGCAACCCAAAGCATATCCCGAAAGGGTCATGGTAAAGTTGACGGGGAGACCGATAAAGTTTTTAGGTCCCGTATAATTTTGCAGGTCCATAAAATTTTTACCAATCAACTTAAATTCCGCAACTTTTTTGCCGATTTCTACGACTTGTTCAATCTGTCCCGCGCCCAAGCCGAAGATGAGATATACTATCACCGCGCCCAAAAGAGCGAAGCCCGCAACGCACAGACCCATAACCGAGCCGCCCTTAAAGGCAACTTTTAAGGTTTTGCCGAGGTCGCGGCTCTCCCTTGCCCTGTTGGTAACGCGGACGTTGGCGTAGGTGGCGATTTTCATGCCGACCCAGCCTGCCGAAGCGCTCATAACCGCGCCTATGATAAACGCGATTGCCGCCTGCCAGCTTATTATTACAAAGACAAGCACGGCGACGACGGCGCCTATTATGGCGACGATTTTATATTCGTACTTTATGAACGCGTTCGCGCCCGTACGGATAGCCGAGCCGATTTCCTGCATTCTTTCCGTGCCTTCTTCCAGCTTTTTGACGCTGAAAAAGTTGAACGCCGCGTACGCAACCGCAAGGATTACGGCTATTCCGACGACGATCAGTAGAAGATTTTCCATATTTTTCTCCTTTAAATATTTTTAACTTCTAAATTCTATCACAACGTTTGTCGAATTGCAACATAAAACAAAAGCTATTTAACATAAAATTATAAAAAAATTACGGGCTGCGCCTTTGCCGCCCGTTGAAATTATTTATAAAGCGTATTTAAAACTCCTCGCCGGCAAGCATTGCCTCCCTTTCGGCAACGGCAAGGGCGTTTGTCATTTCCTCTATGTCGCCCATTATGAAAGAGTCGAGGGTATACAGCGAAAGCCCTATCCTGTGGTCGGTTACCCGCCCCTGCGGGAAGTTGTAGGTGCGTATCCTCTCGCTCCTGTCGCCCCGCCCCACAAGGCTTTTGCGGTGGGCGTCGTACTCGCTCCTGTTGCGGGAATTGTAGTAGTCGTAGAGCCGCGAACGCAGTACTTTGAACGCCTTTTCCTTGTTTTTAAGCTGGCTTCTCTCGTCCTGGCAAGTAACTACTATGCCCGTGGGGTAATGGGTAAGGCGGATAGCCGTTTCGGTCTTGTTCACCTTTTGCCCGCCCGCGCCCGAGGAACGGTATACGTCCACGCGCACGTCCTCGTCGCGGATCTCCACTTCCACGTCCTCCGCTTCGGGCAAAACGGCGACAGTTGCGGTAGACGTGTGCACCCGCCCCTGCGATTCGGTTTCGGGTACGCGCTGTACGCGGTGTACGCCGCTTTCGAATTTAAGCTGTTTGTACGCCCCTTTGCCGCTTATGTTCAAAACCACTTCCTTTATTCCGCCGAGTTCGGTCTCGCTCTTGTCCACCTCTTCCACTTTAAGGCGGTGGCGTTCGCAGTAGTTCAGATACATTCTGTAAAGCTCGTAGGCAAACAGCGCCGCCTCTTCGCCGCCCGCGCCGCCGCGGATTTCCATTATGCAGTTTCTCTCGTCGTTTTTGTCCTTAGGAAGGAGCAGAATTTTAAGCTCTTCCCTTATGGTTTCCAGCCTTTGCCTGCACGATTGTTCCTCGTCATAAAACATGGCTTTCATTTCGGGGTCGGTTTCCGATTTTGCCGCTTCCGCCGCTTCGGACATCTCTTTTTCGCATGCGGCGTATTCGGCGTACTTTTGCGCCGTTTCCGACAGTTCGGACTGCGCCTTTGCTATCTCCGTCCACCTTGACGTGTCGGCTATTACCGAGGGGTCCGCCATCTGCCTTGAAAGTTCCTCGTAGCGGGCGTATATCCCCTGCAATTTTAAAATCATCTTATCCATATATTCAATCAGAATGCGATTTTAACAAACCTGTCCGCGCCCGAAAGATCCTTTAAAACCATGGCGTATTCACGTTTTTTGAACATCTGCAATATTTCCTGCGCCTGCCCCTCGCCGCACTCCATTATAAGCATGCCGTCCTTTGCGAGATAGCTCTTCACCTCGTCGGCTATGCGGCGGTAAATTTCCAGCCCGTCGTCGCCGCCGTCAAGCGCGACCCTCGGTTCGAATTCGCGCACCTCGCGCTGTATAAAGGGGATCTCGCCGCTCTTTATGTAGGGGGGATTGCAGACTATTATGTTGAACCTGCCGCGTACGCCGCCGAACAGGTCGCCCACGGCAAAGTTTATCTTTACGCCGTTTGCCGCGGCGTTTTCCTTTGCGAGCATTATAGCCGCGTCCGAAATGTCGCTCGCCGTTACGGAGACGTTCTTGTCCGCGCAGAATTTTGCCACGGCTATGGCTATGCAGCCCGAACCCGTGCACAAATCGAGTATCTTATATCCCGGTTCTACCGATTTTATAACGGCTTCTGCGAGAAGTTCGGTTTCGGGACGGGGTATCAACACGCGCTCGTCCACTTTTATTTTAAGACCGCAGAATTCGGTGTCGCCGATTATATACCACAGCGGCTTGCCCGTAAGGCGTTTTTGCACCAGCTCTTCGATTTTTTTGGCTTCGGAGAGCTTTACCGACAATTTTTCTTTGAGTTCGCTCCTCTTCACGTTAAGGCTCAACGCGTATATCCACTCCGCGTCGCTTTCGTCTATGCCCGCCTCCTTAAAGCGCTTTTTGGTTTCCTCAAGCTTTTTGGAAAGCAGTCCGCCCGTCACGAAACAGGTTTCGGGAACGGCGGGGTCGGCGTCCATTTCGAGAACTTTTTTAAAGGCGGCGATAGCCACTTCCAGCATTTCGGCGTCAGGTTCGCGTGTGGTAAGCGCCTTTTGCAGGAGCATGCCGGGGGCTTTGAAAATCTTTACGAACGGGTTGTCGAAGCGGGCGAGGAATTTAAGTATTTCGTACGAAATTCCCGCAAGTACGGGCAACAGCACTATTTCCGCGCCCAGCTGTGCAAAGAACCTTAAAAAGTTGTTGGGTATGGAAGTTTTGGTTATTCCTATACCCCAAAACACGAGCGAAAGTATCAATACGTTTATCAATAATACGATAAACAAAAAGGACGTGCCGCACCTGTCGTGTATGCGCGAAGCGTTTTTTACGCTTTGGGGGGTAAGCTCCATGCCGTGCTCGTAGGCGTTTATGGTCTTGTGCTCCGCACCGTGATATTTATAGAGCCTTCTTATATCTTTCAGAACGAGGATAATTAGAAGATAGCCTATAAAAATAAAGAACTTAAACGCCCCCCACAGCACATACTGCCATACGCCGCCGTGAGCGGTTTCGAGCACGGGGAAGGACTTTAATATAAAGTGTACGCATACGCGCGGGATGATTATGAACAGCCCTACGGCGAGCACAATGCCCAAAAACACAGATACCGCCGCCACTACGTCCATTATGCTTTTGTTGAACTTACGTGCGAAGAACGCCGAAATTTTGTCCTCTTCCCCGTCCTCTCCCGCAACCTCTGCGGAGCGCATCAAAATTTTTGTGCCGCGCACGAGCGACGAAACAAGATTGACCGTGCCGCGCACGAACGGAATTTTTGCCGCCTTTTTTACGGCGGGCGCGCTGTTTATGCGCTTTGCCTCAACCTGAATCTCTCCGTCCGGGTCGCGCACGGCGCAAGCCGTGCAGGTTTTGCCCTGCATCATCACGCCTTCCATTACCGCCTGCCCGCCTATGTAGGTGCAGGTTTTACCGGCTTTTTTTACTTTCATACTGTTATCACCCTTACGCCGCCATTGCTGTCCGCCGCCGCAAAACAAAAGCGGCGCCGTAAATACAGGAGCCGCTTCGCCTTAAATGTTATATCTTTTCTTGAACTTATCCACACGGCCGCCTGTATCAACCAGCTTCTGCTTTCCGGTAAAGAAAGGATGGCACTTGTTGCAGATATCAACCTTTAAAATATCGACCTTTTTCGTAGTGCCGGTTTTGAAAGTAGCGCCGCATGCGCACACAACCGTTACCTCGTGATAATCGGGATGTATTTCGGGCTTCATCGTTTCACCTCGCTAAAAATCTTTTAAACGCTAAACTATTATATTAGAAATATTTCTTCAAGTCAATTGATTTTTAAAGCAATTTTTAAATTTCACGCAAAAAGCCGCAAAAAGTTTAATTCCCTTTTCTGTTAAATTTAGTTGCAAAAATCGCTTGAATAGCGTATAATGTTCAGTAAGTTATGGATAATTGGGTACTTAAAGGACCGCAAACACTGGTTAACGAACCGTACGGCGTAAATATCACTTCGCCTACGCAGGTCAAAGTAAAGGTTTCGCACTTGCTTTTGACCGATTTCGACACGCAGCTTTTTACCGGCGCGGCGCACCCCCGCTATCCCAAAACTTTGGGCAGGGCGGCGATAGGCATAGTGACGGAAGTCGGAGCGGAGTGTTACGGCGTGGAAAAGAACATGCGGGTATACTTTGAGCCGACGCGCGCTTGCGGGCAATGCCTTGCCTGCCGCAGCGGCAAGCCCAAAAACTGCACTTCGGTGCTGACGGCGGGGAGAGATTTCGACGGGTTTTTGCGCGACTTCGTAGTCTGCGAATACACCGACGTTGCGCCCCTGCCCGATTCCGTAGACGATATAACCGCACTGTGCATAGAAACCGTGGGGATTGCGGAAAATATTTACGACAAACTTAATCTTTCCGCAGGTCAGAAAGTCGCCGTCGTCGGCGCGGATTTCTACGGCAATATCATAGCGCAGGTCCTGCAATACCATAAAGTTATTCCCGTTTTGATAGACAACAACGAGGCATACCTCGGAAAAGCCAAAAAGAGCGGCGTATATTATAACTTTACTGCGGGCGAAGATCTGGACGCGAACATCATAAACGCGACGGGCGGGCACCTCTGCGACGCGGCAATTTATTGCGGCTATTCGCGGCTCCCCCTCTCGGTTTGCACAAGGCTTGTGGGGGCAGGAAAGACGGTTGTTATAACCAGTCTCGCCTCTGCGTCCTCGCCCATCGACGCGCGCGACATATTGGCGAAGAGCCTTACGGTTTACGGCGTTTCCCACGCTTACGACTATACGGACGCGGTTATAAACATGCTCTTGCACGGCGCGGTGAATACGGATATATTCGAGAAAGAGATACTCACCGAATACGACCCCGTAGCGCTTTTTAAGGAGCGCGCTTCGCAGACCGCCCCGAAATGCAAAAT
Organism: uncultured Clostridia bacterium; assembly: GCA_947625245.1. Classification (GTDB taxonomy): domain Bacteria; phylum Bacillota; class Clostridia; order Christensenellales; family Borkfalkiaceae; genus Coproplasma. The sequence continues at coordinate 151,570 of CANQNO010000001.1, read as the reverse complement.
GACCGTTTTAAAGATGATTTTGTGACCTGCGCTTTAAATATATGCGCATTGTACGGATCGTTTTTTCTGTAAATTTTATTTACCTCATGTTGATTGCGGCGCAAATCGCCGCAATCGTTTTTTTATGTCTGTACGTTCCCGCGGTGATACCCGTAGCGGCGGCGTATGCAGCCGCGTGGTTTTTATCCCTCGCAGCCGCCGCCGTGCTGCTTGTGCGCGGCGGCGGCTGCGAGGGGAAATGCGCCTGGTTCGTTTTGATAGCGTCGCTGCCCGTCGCAGGTCCCGTTATCTACTTTATAGCCGCCGCAAAAAACCGCGCCTGCGGGATTTTGAAAATAAAAGCCTCTCCCCATACCCCCGACGGCAGGTGCGCCTATAAAATTTGCGGCACTTCCGAAGCCGCCTACGACAACGCCGAATATTTTACCGACGGGGCTGCGTTCTTTTCGCGGCTGTTGGAAGAAATAAAACGGGCGGAAAGCACGGTATATATGGAATTTTATATAGTGTGCGGCGGCAATATATTTGAAATGCTGTTAAAAGCCCTTACGCAAGCCGCCCGCAACGGCGCTAAAATAAGGATTATGATAGACGGGGTTGGGTCGGCTTTCAGGCTTAAAAGAAAGGAAATAAAACGGCTTAAACAAATAGCCGAAGTAAAGATTTTCAGGCGGATCACTCCTTTCCCCCGCTCGCGGCTGGGCTGCCGCGACCACAGAAAGATAGTTACGGTGGACGGCAGCGCCGCTTTTACGGGCGGCATTAATCTTGCCGACGAGTATGCCAACATCTCTTCCCCGCACGGTTATTGGAAAGATTCGGGCGTGGCGGTCTACGGCAGCGCCGCTAAGACCTTTGAAGCCATGTTCCTTGCAATGTGGAACGGGAAATACGAGACCGAAATACCGCAGGAAGGGAAAAACGTTTGCCTGCCCTATTGCGACACTCCCCCCTTAAAGGGATTTTGCGAGGACCTGTTCACCCGTAAAATCTGTTCGGCGAAAGAACGGGTGCATATTATGACCCCCTATTTTTGCGTGGGGGAAAAACTTGCCTCCGCGCTGGAATCGGCGGCGGTGCGGGGCGTTGACGTAAAAATAATTCTGCCGCATATCCCCGATAAAAAATATGCCTTTGAACTTTCAAAGGCGACGGCGGCAACTCTTGCGGGAAGCGGGGTGAAATTTTACGAGTTTACTCCCGGCTTTATGCATGCGAAAAACGTCGTCTGCGACGACGACGTTTTTTTGGGAAGTTATAACTTCGATTTCCGCTCTATGCGGCTTAATTACGAGTGCGGGGTAATGTTCGGCGGCATAATCTGCGAAGAAGCCGAACGGGATTTTTTGAACTGCCTTGCCCGCTCCACCCCTCTCGCAGAGGGGAAAATATCCCCCTTCAAGCGATTTTCGCGGTTTGTTTTGCGCCTGTTCGCGCCGCTGATATGATCGGCGTTCAATTGTTATACTATACCGTCGTATTTCGAAGCAAGTTCCTTAAAAAGTTTTTGGACGTCTTTGGGCATGCGGCGGTAATTTTCGATAAGCTCTATTTCCCCGTCCGAAAGTTTAAAATCCCTTTCCGATTCCGCAAAAAACTGCGACATCGTCACCCCCATTGCCGAGCAAATCGATTCGAGATTGGCGACGGACGGCACCAGCCCCCTCGAAAAGGTGTTTGCGAGAGTGCTTTGGTTCAAACCCGTAAGTTCGGCAAGCCTGTACACGCTGAGCTTGCGTTCGAGCCGCATATCGTTTAACTTTTTAACTATATCGAAGTGCATTTTGTAACCTAAAAAATATTTTACTACATTTTTTAACTTTAAATACACCGTATATTACTTGACATTATAGTTAGATTTAACTATAATATAGACAACGAATAACAAATGCACCTGCTGTGCAAAGGAGAAAACATGGATTACATAGAAAAGAATTTGGGACAAGGCGAAGAAATAGAGTTGAGAATCAAAAAAAATGTTTTGTATTTGGTTCCCGGATTTATTATTCTGGCGGTATGGATTATTTTGGGCGTACTGCTTACGGTGATGCTTAATAGCATTTCAAAAAATATTATTGAAAAAACCCTAAACCCAGAGACGCCGGAGGATTTTATGTATATGGCAACTCTTAACCAATCGGATATTACGGCTGTGGAACAATCGCTTAAAATCATAAACGCCGTTAAACTTTACAGCTGGATACCGATAAGTTTATTAGGATCGATAAGCCTTATAAAAAGACTTATCAACTTTTTTACAATGAGCCTTGCGATTACAAACAAGCGCGTTGTCGGAAAAATAGGCTTATTGCGCATTTACGCTTTGGATATACATATAGACAAAATAGACCACGTGGAGATAAGCGCAAGCTTTTTGGGACGCCTGTTACGCTATTATACGCTGCGGGTATTCAGTGTTGGCGGCACGGGAATGGACAGCAAGAGAATTACCCGCGACGATAACGGCAAGTTTGTAGGCATTACCAATGCAACGGAGTTTAAAAATGTGGTAAACAGGGCGATAGAACTGCATGCCGACGAGGCGCGAAAAGCTCAGGCGGCGGAGATTGCCGCGGCTATGTCGGGCGTTAAACATTGATATTTTAAGGCTTAACTAAAAGCCCCGCGGCGCTTTTGCGCCGCGGGGCTTTGATAATTGCGGTGTTTGGATTGACAAAACAGTAGTTTTATAATAAAATGGTTGCGTTATACGACGGAGCTTTTTATGGACGAAAAATTATTTTTTGCTTCGGATATTCACGGTTCGGCAAAATATTGCGATTTGCTTTTAAGGGCATACGAACGCGAAAAAGCCGCTATGCTGATAATTTTGGGGGATATTTTATACCACGGACCGCGCAACCCGCTGCCGGAAGACTACGCGCCCAAACGGGTTGCCGAAATGCTTGCGCCCTTTAAGAGGTCTGTCATGTGCGTACGCGGCAACTGCGACAGCGAGGTCGACCAAATGGTTTTGCCTTTCCCCATAATGTCGGATTACGGGCGGATCCTTTGCGGCGGCGCCGATATATGTATTTCGCACGGGCACAGGGAAATCCCTCCCCTCGCCCCAAACAGCGTTTATATTACGGGGCATACCCATATCCCCTTAAATACGCGCGAAGAGGGCTTTTTGCACCTCAACCCCGGTTCGGTCTCCCTGCCCAAAGACGGGAACTCCACCCGCGGCTACATTGTTTTGGAAAACGGAGTGTTTACCTTTAAAACGCTCGACGGCAAAGTTTACGACAGCGCGAAGCTGCCATAAAAAACATTAATTGAAATTTGAAGGCGTCCGCTTTGCGGGCGCCTTTAAAAAGCAATTCCGCCGCGGCAAAGCCGCGGCGGAATAATTTTGTTGATTTGTTAAGCGAAAAGAAGATGTCCCGTAACGACCATATAGATGAGGTCGATAAGGCAAAGTATCCAGCTCCAACCTATGAAAAGGAAGAGCACGAATACAACGATGCTAACCGCGTCCTTCTTCCTGAGCGCAACGCTCAATCTTATAAGCAACTCAACTACCCAGCCCACAAAAGGTAAGATAAGAAGAATTACTTTTAATAATGTGCTTTGACTGTTAAACCATTTATCAAATGTCATTTTTGTATCTCCTTTTATCAAAATATATTATATCACTAATTAAACCAATGTCAAGCATTTTAAAAAAAATGTTGAAATTTGCCTTACTATATAAAATATATTCTCCAACAGTACGGGATATTACCGTAAGTTACTCTTTTGTGCCGAAAGTTGCGCCGAAAGGTGCTATGGAAAGCCCTGCGAGCTTGAAGCACTGTTTACCGAAAGGAATACCTATTATGGTTATGCACCAGATAACGCCCAAAATGAGGAATCCGAGGGCAAGACCGAGCCCGCCGAAGATTATCCAGATAACGTTGGCGATGGGGTGCGCGCCGAAGTTCTTGTTTACCACTGTGCCGAAAGGCCAAAAGATAAGCCTTGCGATTTTGAACGCCTGCTTGCCGAAAGGTATACCGATAATGGTTATACACCAGAAGATACCGATGAAAAACCACATGAGACCTTCGAACAAGCCGGTGAAGAGAAGCCACAAAATGTTACCGATTGTTTTCATACTCTACCATTTCCTTTTTTTATTTTTATAAATCAATTTTATAATAAATATATTAATATGTCAATTGTATGAGAACAATTTTCACAAATTTTTCAAAAAAAACCTCAAATGCGACAAAAAAAAGCGGAGCTTTAAAGCTCCGCTTTTGGTTTTGTGCCTTTAAACAAGCTCTATTATAGCTTCTTCGGCGCCGTCGCCGCGGCGTGTACCCAAAAGATAAATGCGGGTATAGCCGCCGCCCTGACCCAACTCTTCTTTCCTCTGCGCGTATTTGGGCGCGATTTCGTTGAAGAGTTTTTCCATCAACGGGTGGCGCACGTCTGCCGTGCGGGTTTTAAAGTCCTTTTTCTTTTCGCCGAAAGGCTTAACTTCCTGCAAGTCGTAAAGCTTGCCCATAAGTCTGCGGCGCACCGCAAGCTTTTTGGGGCTGTCCTTAACGCCCTTTACGGTAGTTTCCTTGCCTTTTTTGTCGGTCGTCTTGACGTCGAATTCGATGTTGTCGTCAAAAACGCTTATGGCTTTTGTGATTATCTTTTCAACGTAGGATTGCAGTTCTTTGGCTTTTGCCGCCGTAGTGGTTATTTTTCCGTACCAAAGCAATTCCGACGCCTGATTTCTTAAAAGCGCTTCTCTTTGCTGCGCCGTTCTTCCCAATTTGCCGGGCATAAATTCAGTCCTCCTTGTTTGACAGTGAAAGTCCGTAAGATGCAAGTTTGCCTATAACTTCGTCCAAAGACTTTCTGCCGAGGTTTCTCACCTTTAACATTTCGTCTTCGGTTTTCTTTGTCAAATCTTCCACCGTATGAATATTTGCACGCTTTAAGCAGTTGTAGGAACGGACGGATAGATCCATATCCTCGATTGCCATAGCGAGTATTTTTGCCTGCTTGTCATCCTCGTTCTTTACAAGGATATCCATATTCCTTATCGACTCCGAAAGATCTACGAACAGCGAAATGTGGTCCTGCATTATTTTTGCGGCAAGCGACACTATTTCTTTAGCGCTGAACGCGCCGTTCGTCCATACTTCCAGAGTGAGTTTATCAAAGTCGGTGTTCTGCCCCACACGGGTGTTTTCCACGGTGTAGTTCACCTTTTTGACGGGGGTGTATATGGAATCGATAGGGATATAATCCAAAAGCTCCGTTCTGGTGTGGTCGGCGCCCTTATAGCCCCTGCCGCGCCCTATGGTAATTTCCATATCTATCTTGCCGCCCTCGTCTATCGTGCAGATATGCTGGTCGCTGTTGATAATTTCTATCTCGGCGTCCTCGGCGATATCCCCCGCCTTTACTTCGCAGGGACCCTCTTTGTAGAGGTGAACGACTTTGATGTAGTCTTTATCCGTGACAGACGTTTTGATTGCAAGCGTTTTTAAGTTTAATATTATTTCGGTTACGTCCTCTTTTACGCCGGGAACAGCCGAAAATTCGTGCTTAACGCTGCCGTCGAGAAATCTTATGCCCTGCGCAGCCGCTCCGGGAAGCGCCGACAACAGTATTCTTCTGAGGCAGTTGCCTATTGTAAGACCGAAACCCTTTTCGAGAGGTTCTACGATGACCTTGGCATACGACTGGTCTTCGCTTTCTTCCACTTCGATTTTGGGCATATCCATTTCGATCATAAAACTTCCTCCTTAAATCTTTTTTACTTGGAGTACAGCTCGACAATCATATGCTCGGAGATCTGACTGTCAATATCGTCTCTTGCGGGCAATGCGATTATTTTACCCTCTAACTTAGCGGGGTCGAATTCCAGCCATTTGGGCATGGTTCCCGCTTTCATCGTCTTTATTTCTTCAAAGAATTTATTGTTGGTTTTGCTCTCTTTAACGGCAATTATGTCGCCCGCCTTTACTATATAGGAGGGGATATTAACTTTTCTGCCGTTTACAAGGAAATGACCGTGGTTTACAAGCTGGCGGGCTTGCGCGCGGCTTGAGCCTATTCCCATACGGAATATTACGTTGTCAAGCCTGCGTTCCAAAAGGGAAAGCATATTTTCACCGGTTATGCCTTTCATGCGGTCTGCCTGCTCGTAGTAGGAGCGGAACTGGCCTTCCTGCACACCGTAAATCCTTTTAACCTTTTGCTTTTCGCGGAGCTGCTGGCCGTATTCGGAAACCTTTTTCCTCGCCGCGCCGTGCTGGCCGGGAGCCGCGGGTCTCCTTTCGAACGGACATTTGCCCGTATAGCATTTATCGCCCTTTAAAAACAGCTTTCCGCCCTCTCTTCTGCAAAGGCGGCATTTAGCCTCTCTGTAAGTTGCCATCTTCTATTACCTCCTTATACTCTGCGGCGCTTAGGCGGTCTGCAACCGTTGTGCGCTATGGGCGATACGTCCGATATCAACGTGATTTCCACGTCGCACGAACCTATCGCGCGGATTGCCGATTCCCTGCCCGCACCGGGGCCTTTTACGTAAACTTCTGCCGAACGGAGACCGTGTTCTTTTGCCGCCTTAACCGCCGCTTCGGTTGCCATCTGCGCCGCAAACGGCGTTCCCTTACGCGAGCCCTTGTATTTGAGCGCACCCGCGCTGGACCATGCTATTACGTTGCCCTGAAGATCGGTTACGGTGACTATAGTATTGTTGAAAGAGGACTGTATGTGTACCTGACCCCTGTCGACCTTTTTGATTTCCCTGCGCTTTCTTGTAGCGACTTGTCTTTTTTGCTGTGCCATTTAGCTGCCTCCTTACTTCGCTCCCTTCTTTTTAGCGACCGTGCGGCGGGGACCTTTACGCGTCCTTGCATTGGTCTTTGTAGACTGTCCGCGTACGGGCAAACCTTTTCTGTGCCTTATACCGCGGTAGCAGCCTATTTCCATAAGCCTTTTGATGTTGAGGGATACTTCGCTGCGAAGCTCGCCTTCGACCCTTATGTTGTGGTCGATGTATTCTCTTAATTTCGATACGGTGTTTTCGTCCAGATCCTTAACGCGGGTGTCGGGATCGACGCCCGTTGCGGCAAGAATTTTGCGGCTTGTCTGGAGCCCTATACCGTAGATGTAGGTAAGTCCTATTTCGACTCTCTTTTCTCTGGGTAAATCCACACCGGCAATACGTGCCATAGTAATTACTAACTCCTTGATTTATTTAAAAAATTGTATATATCGACCGCCTGCCGCGCCGTCAATCTGGAATGGAAACGGAACGTCAGGCGAAATTATTTTCGTACCCGAAGCGGAGCGCCGCAGGCGTCCGCCTTTTATGCCGAACAAATATTGTTGTTTGCTCAGCCCTGACGCTGCTTATGCGACTTGTTCTTAGAACAGATTATCATAACTTTGCCGTTGCGCTTTATTACTTTGCACTTATCGCACATGGGTTTTACGGAAGGTCTTACTTTCATAATTATTCTCCTTGTATTTTGCGGCTCAGTTTTTGCTGCGCCAGGTTATTCTGCCTTTTGTCAAATCATAGGGGCTCATTTCCAGCTTTACGTTGTCGCCCTCTATTATTCTTATATAGTTGAGTCTGAGTTTCCCCGAAATATAAGCCGTTATTATATGCCCGTTTGTAAGTTTAACTTTAAAAGTTGTATTGGGAAGGCATTCTATAACTTTGCCCTCGGTTTCGATTACGTCGTCCTTAGACATAAAATCTCCTTGAATTTATACGGTCTGCTCTTCGGAGCCCCGTGCGTTATATGCTTTGAGCGCCGAATATATTTCCGTATCGAAAACCTGTTTGCCCTGCAACAGCTTTTCGGCAATCGCCTGCGCCTTGTCCGGCAAAAGCTTTACGTGCTTTACGTTCTTTTTTTTGGGATTTGCAAGCCGCTTGAAGTTTCCGTCCGTGAGCATCAGCCAACCGCCCGGTTCAACCGATTTTATAAGATAGTATCTGCCTGCGTCCCTGCCCTGTCGGCTTTGGCATATGCCGCCGGTCTCGGGGGTCTTTAAATTCATAACGCACCTTATAACGTCAAAATTTCCACTCCGCCGTCTTTTATGAGCACGGTGTTTTCATAATGTGCGGCGGGAAGTCCGTCCGCAGTTGTCACGGTCCAGCCGTCCTCCCTCGAAAAGTTGACTTTGTACGTGCCCATGGTTATCATCGGCTCTATGCAGATAGTCATACCCGCTTTAAGCCGCATACCCGTACCTTTTTTGCCGTAATTGGGTACGGAAGGATCCTCGTGCATCTCCCTGCCTATGCCATGCCCCACAAGCGCCCTTACAACGCCGTAGCCGTGGCTTTCGGCATGCGTCTGCACCGCATAGCCTATATCGTAAAGCGGAACACCCGCGCCCAAATTTTCGATAGCCTTGAAAAAGCACTCTTCGGTAACTTTTACAAGTTGTCTTTTTTCTTCGGAGACGTTGCCGATAAGAAATGTCCGCGCCGCGTCGCCGTTGAAGCCGTGCTTTTCGGCGGTTATATCCACCGACACTATGTCGCCGTCAACCAAAATCCTGTCCGACGGTATGCCGTGCACAACCACTTCGTTCACCGAAACACATGCGCTTGCGGGATAGCCCTCATAGCCCAAACACGACGGTTTTGCCCCGCAGGAAGTTATATACCTGAAAACAAGTTCGTCCACTTCTTTGGTAGTCATCCCCGCGCGAATATTTTTACCGACGAAATCGAGCGTTTCCTTTACTATCCTGCAGCTTTCGCGCATCAGCTCTATTTCTTTTTCGGACTTAATGGTGACCATTTTATTTGACGTACTCCGCCAATCCGGCGCAAATCTGTTTAAATACTTCTTCGGGAGAGCCCTCGCCGCTTTGCACGGTTAAAAGCTTGCCTTGCTTTTTGTAAAAATCTATGAGCGGAGCGGTTTGACCGAAATAGGTTTCAAGACGGGCTTTTACGGTTTCGGGATTGTCGTCGTCGCGCCTGTACAGCTCGCCGCCGCATTTTGCGCAGGTAGTTCTGCCGTTTAAGGCAGAGACGTGATAGCTTTCGCCGCATGCGCATACCCGCCTGCCGCATATCCTGTCCATGAGAAGCCGCTCTTCCACGTCGATATTCACGCACAAATCGATTTTTGCGAATTTATCGAGCTCTTCCGCCTGAAAGACGTTTCTCGGAAAACCGTCGAGCATATAGCCGCGCTTTACGTCGTCTTTCATAAGCCTGTCTTTTACTATGCGGCAGGTCACCTCGTCGGGTACAAGCAAGCCCTTGTCTATATAGGATTTGGCAAGTTTGCCGATTTCGGTGCCGCCCTTTATGTTGGCGCGGAATATGTCGCCCGTGGAGATATGCAAAAGCCCGTATTTTTCGGCAAGCATGCTTGCCTGCGTACCTTTGCCCGCCCCGGGCGCTCCGAGAAGAATAATGTTCATTTATTTTACCGATTGAATATTTGATTTAACGTTGCCGCAGTGCCCTAATTTTGCGGGGCGCGTACACGAAAGTACGTAACCGGGCAAAAACATAAAGGCAACAAAGCTATGCGACGCTTACGCATGCACCTATGCATTTTGCCGGTGCGGAGAAGCGAGCAGAGCGCTGTGCCTGAATTTTGCGGGGCGCGTACATGGAAGTACGTAACCGGGCAAAACATAAAGGCAACAAAGCTATGAAACGCTTACGCATACACTTATGCATTTTGCCGGTGCGGAGAAGCGAGCAAGACAAGGAGCGTGAGGAAAACCCGAAGGAGCTTACTTAAATGTAAGTAACTGAGGGTTGCCGCAACGCGACACAGTATTGCGACGCTTATACGCAGCGGCACCTTATTTGAGGAAGCCGCGATAATTTTTCATCATCAACTGACTCTCCAACTCCTTATCGAGTTCGAGCGAAACCGATACGACGATCAGAATACCCGTGGTGGAGAATACAGAGAGAAGGGTTAAGTTGCTCATTCCGAGACTTGTGAGCACCATACTGAGTATGGACGGAATAAACGCAACAAGCGAAAGATATATCGCGCCGAACAGCGTTATGCGGTTGTTTATCCTCTTTAAGTATTCGGCGGTGGGCTTTCCGGGGCGTATGCCCTGAATAAAGCCGCCGTTCTGCTGTATGGTTTTGGAAACGTCCTCCGGGTTGAACTGCATTGACGCATAGAAGAACGAGAACGCAAAGATAAGCAAGCACAGCGCGACCATATATATGAGCTGTCCGTACCAATAGGGCGAGGAACCGGAGAACCAGTTGGTAATGCCCGTCATTGCGCCTGTATTGCCGAACATGCTTATTATCATCTGGGGGAAGGTTATTATGGCAAAGGCGAAGATAAGCGGCATAACGCCCGCGCCCGAAATCCTTATGGGGATCACGGAGGACTGCCCGCCGTACATCTTTCTGCCCTTTACCTGCTTTGCGTACTGCACGGGAATTCTCCTTTCGGAGAGGTCAACCGTTACGATCGCCGCAAATTCGACTACCGTAAGAATCACAAAGCCCAAAAGTTCCCAGAACCTGTTGGGGTTGGCAGCGTTCGCAAATTCGCCGACGCCGAAGCCTTCCTGTATGTTTGCAACGATAGTAAGACCGGCTGTGGAAAGGATACCCGTGAAGATTATAAGGGAAATACCGTTGGAAATTCCGTATTCGGTAATTCTTTCGCCTATCCACATAACAAGCATTGCGCCCGCGGTGTAAACGACCGTGAGGAATATTCCCGCAAGCCATTTAGCCGCGCCTTCGGACATGGAACTGCCGGGTATTACGCCGAAGAATTTAAGTTCCAGTGCGTTACCGCTTATACCGAAGCTAACTATAATGCCTATCGCCTGTGCAATGGCAAGGGCAATCGTAACAAAACGCGTTATCTGCGCGATTTTCTTTCTGCCCTCTTCGCCCTGTTTGGAAAGGCGTTCCAAAGCGGGAATACCGACAGTGAGCAACTGAATTATAATCGACGCGTTGATATAGGGGCTTATGCCCAGCGCAAACAGCGTTGCGTTGGCAAGCGAACCGCCCGTTATCTGCGACAATACGCTTAAAAAGCCGTTGCCCTCTATACTGTCGCTGAATTGAGTTACGTCAATGCCCGGTACGGGGATATAGCAACCCAAACGGAAAATCAAAAGAAGCAAAAGGGTTATCCATATCTTCTTTCTTATTTCCTTTACCTTAAAACAATTTTTTATTGTTTCAAACATGGTGCACCTCGTTTCGCCCTTGTGGGGGCGTAGGTTTTTTATTCTATGGTTTCAACCTTTCCGCCGGCTTTAACGATTGCCGCCTTTGCGCTTTCGGAAAATTTGCAGGCTTTAACGGTAAGGGCGACTTTGAGTTCGCCGTTGCCGAGTACCTTCAATCCCGCAGAATCCTTTACTTCTTTGGTAAGCGAATTCGCGCAAACGTATTCGAAATCCACAACGGTTCCTTCTTTAAGCCCGGAAAGCTGGCTGAGGTTGATTATGGTATAGCGTTTTGCCCATTTATTGTGGAAACCGCGTTTGGGCACTCTTCTGTGCATGGGCATTTGGCCGCCTTCGAAACCGGGGCGTACGCCGCCGCCCGAACGCGCCCATTGACCTTTATGTCCTTTACCCGAAGTTTTGCCGAGACCCGAACCTATGCCGCGTCCCAATCTTCTTGCGGGAGTTCTTGCGCCCTCGGCGGGCTGTAATGTATCTATTCTCATTATTTTTCCTCCGCCTTTTCTACTTTTACAAGATAGGAAACCTTGTTTATCTGTCCGAGGTTCGCGCTGTTTTCTTCCATTATTTTGCTCTGACCGATTTTTCTGAGCCCGAGAGCGCGCACGGTGGCTTTTACGTCCTTTACTTCGTTGGAAACGCTCTTAATCAAAGTAACTTTTATCATGGTTTCCTCCCTTAATTCAAGTCCTCTACGGCTATGCCGCGGGCTTCGGCTATTTCTTCGGGCGATTTAAGGTCGATCAAGCCCTGTATAGCCGCCTTGACGCAGTTGATGGGGTTGGAAGTGCCGTGAGACTTTGTTCTTACGTCCTTAACGCCCGCCGCTTCCATTACGGCGCGGACGGGACCGCCGGCAATAACTCCCGTACCTTCGGAAGCGGGCATCATAAGAACGGAACCTCTGCCGAACACACCCAAAACGGTGTGGGGTATGGAAGTGCCTTTAAGGCTGACCTTTTTCATATTCTTCTTTGCCTGTGCGCTCGCCTTTTCGATAGCTTCGGGAACTTCTTTGCTCTTGCCCGTTCCGTAACCTATCGAACCGTTGCCGTCGCCTACGACCACAAGCGCCGCAAAGCGCATGTTTCTGCCGCCTTTTACGGTTTTGGTTACGCGGTTAACCTGAATAAGCTTTTTAATAAGGCCGTCGTCTTCCTGAGGTCTTCTTCTCTGCTCTCTTCTTGCGGGTCTTTCTTTCTTCTCTTCCATAATACGCTCCTTAGAATTTGAGTCCGGCTTCTCTTGCGCCGTCCGCAACCGCCTTAACGCGGCCCGTATACAGATAGCCGCCCCTGTCGAACACTACATTTTCCAATTTGAGTGCAACCGCTTTTTCGCCGGCAACCTTGCCGACTACCTTTGCCGCGTCGGTTTTGGACATGCCCTTGATTTTGGATTTGACTTCTTTTTCCATGGTGGATGCCGAACAAAGGGTAACGCCCTTTGTATCGTCTATTATCTGCACATAGATATGGTTAAGGCTTCTGAATACGCTCATTCTGGGGATTTCGCCCGTGCCCGCTATCTTTTTGCGGACGCGCGTGTGCCTTCTGAGCCTTTCCTTGTTTTTATCTATCTTATTAATCATAATTTCTCCTTACGGGCAGTAACCTTTCGGTTTTTTCAACCCATTTGCGCATTTTTACGCAACGGTTTTATTTCTTGCCCTTGCCTCCCGTTTTGCCTTCCTTGCGCTCGATTACTTCGTCGTTGTATCTGATGCCGTAACCGTGATAGGGTTCGGGAAGTCTGAGTTTGCGGATATTTGCCGCGGTTTGCCCCACAACCGTTTTGTCTATGCCCGAAACGGTGATCTCTTTATCGCCGTTAACGCCGAAAGTAACGCCTTCGGGTTCGGGGAACTCTATGGGATGGGAGAAGCCTATGTTCAAAACAAGCTTCTTGCCGCTCTTTGCAACTTTCCAGCCCACGCCGTTTACTATAAGCGTAACGGTATAACCTTCGGTAACGCCCGTAACCATATTTTGGATAAGGGCGCGGTAAAGTCCGTGTTTGGCGTTGGTGCCCTCCGAATCGCCCGTGGTTAACACGTGCACTTCGGCGCCCTCTGCCTTAATATCTATATCTCCCGAAATCTGCTGCGTCAAAACGCCTTTGGGACCTTTTACCGTAACCGTTCCGTTTTCGTATTTAACCGAAACGCCGGCGGGCAGATGCACGGGTAATTTGCCTATTCTCGACATATAAAATTACCTCCTTACCAGATGAAGCAAAGCACTTCGCCGCCCACGTTTGCGGCTTTTGCCTGCTTGTCTGTCATTATGCCCTTGTTTGTGGAGAGAACGGCTACGCCCAACCCGTCCATTACCTTAGGCATGTTTTCAACGTCGGCATACGTGCGGAGACCGGGTTTGGAAACCCTTTTAAGACCGTTTATTACGTTCTTCTTTTTGCCGATGTATTTAAGCGTTATCTGAATTTTGCCGTTATAGCCGTCTTCCGCGATTTTTACGTCGGAAACGTAACCTTCCGAAAGAAGTATGTCGGCTATAGCCTTTTTCATATTGGATGAGGGAATCTCAACCGTTTCCTTGTTTGCCTTTATAGCGTTTCTTATGCGCGTGAGCATATCTGCAATGGGATCTGTCATTTCAATTCTCCTCCTTACCAACTCGATTTTTTAACGCCGGGAATCTGTCCCTTGTAAGCAAGGTTTCTGAAACATATACGGCATACTCCGTACTTACGGAGCACCGCGTGGGGTCTGCCGCAGATAGAGCAGCGGGTATATTCCCTCGTGGAAAATTTTTGGGGTCTCTGCTGTTTGTTTATCATCGATTTCTTTGCCATATCTTACTCCTTACTTCTTGAAGGGCATTCCCATCGCCCTTAAAAGTTCTCTCGCTTCCTCGTCGGTTTTCGCCGTCGTTACAAAACAGATGTCCATGCCCCTTATCTTTTCAACCTGGTCGTACTGGATTTCGGGGAATATGAGCTGTTCCTTAACGCCCATGCAGTAGTTGCCCTTGCCGTCGAAACTGTCCGTGGACACGCCGCGGAAGTCGCGCACTCTCGGCAATGCTATAGATACGAATTTATCGTAAAAATCGTACATCATTTTGCCGCGCAGGGTGACCTTTAAACCTATTGTCATGCCCTCGCGCACTTTGAAGTTAGCCACCGATTTTTTTGCTTTTGTGAGCACGGGCTGCTGACCCGTAATCTGCTTGAGCTCCGCCTGCGCTATCTGAATTGATTTTGCGTTGTCCTTTATGTCGCCCAATCCCGAACTTATAACTATTTTTACGAGTTTGGGAACCTGCATCGGGTTTTTATATCCGAATTTGGCGTTGAGCGCGGGAACGACTTCGTTAATATACTGTTCCCGTATTCTCGATTGATAAGCCGTTTTTTCTGCGGGCTTTTCGGTCTTTGCCGTCTTTGCCGCGGGTTTAGCGGCTGCCGTTTTCTTTTCCGCCATCGTCGTACGCCTCCTTATTCAGCCTTGCCGCTTTCGGCGGTCTCTTCTTTCTTTGCGCGCTTTCTTACACGCTTTTTGGGTTCTTCTTTCTTAGCTGCGGACTTGGAACCGCCCTTTACGTATGCCTTGTCGAGCACCGCCCCGCATTTGGGACAAACGCGCACTTTTTTGCCGTCTACGACGGAGTGCTTGATTCTTACGGCTTTATCGCAACCGCCGCAAACCACCATTACGTTGCTTGCGTCTATGGGCGCTTCGATATCCACGATCTGCGAAACTTCGTTTGCTTTACGTGCCTTTTTGGCTTTGCGGTGAAGGTTTATGCCCTCTACCACTACCGTGCCGTTTTTGGGAGAAGTAGCTATTACTTTGCCCCGCTTGCCCGCATATTTACCTGTGATTACAAGTACGTTATCGTTTAATTTTACGTTCATTGTGTTCTCCTTATAATACCTCGGGCGCGAGGGAGATTATCTTCATATAGTTCTTTTCGCGAAGTTCCCTTGCTATCGGTCCGAAAATACGCGTACCGCGCGGGTCTTTGTTTGCGTTTATTATAACCGCGGCGTTGTCGTCGAAAGTAATGTGCGTGCCGTCGTCGCGCCTTATGCCCTTTTTACTGCGGACAATTACGGCTTTGACAACTTCACCCTTTTTTACGGCGCCGCCGGGGGTCGCCGTTTTTACAGAGCATACCACTACGTCGCCGATGTTGGCAAATTTACGCCAGCTGCCGCCGAGTACTTTTATGCACATAAGCTCTTTTGCGCCGCTGTTGTCCGCGGCTTTGAGCCTTGTTTGGGGTTGTATCATAAATCTGACTCCTTTTTGATTTGAAACTTACAACTTAATATTTGCAGAGGATTGCCCCGCGCGCACATAAGCGAGGTGAGTTATCCCGCTCTCCTTTGCGAGCGAGCGGCAATCATGTTACCGCTTGAAATGTTTTAGCGATTATCCCGCCAAAAACGAGATTATGTGCTTGTTTTTAAAGACACTCCCGTAATGGGCTTTACTATTATTTAGAAAATAACTACAAAGTTGGAAACTGCGGAGAAGCGAGTTTTTAAACAATTAACGGCGCAAGCAAAATCGCCATTTTGCGCCGGCGCACCACATTTGCGCATACCTGCGCCTGAGCGGTGGGAATTTGCGCCATTATATTATAAGTGGGCGCTTAAAATGGCGCAAAGGGCGGCAGAGCCGCCTAAAATCACGAAAAATCGCAGGCACGGCTTGCCGAGATTTTTGTGAACTTGCATCGCGACGCTTATACGCAGTTTACGGGAGCATTACTTAGCTTTTTCAACAATCTCCGCCACCCTCCAATTCTTATCTTTGGAAAGTTTGCGGGTTTCAACTATCCTGACCGTATCGCCCTCGCCGCACTCGTTCTTTTCGTCATGCGCTTTAAAACGCGTGGTGGTGGTTATGGTCTTTTTATAGAGGGGGTGTTTGGATTTTTCGGTTACGGCTACTACCACCGTCTTGTCCATTTTATCCGAAACGACTATCCCCACTCTTTCCTTTCTGAGATTTCTTTCTTCCATTATCTGCTCCTTTACGCCTTTAACTGCCTTGCGCGGATTACGGTATTTACTCTTGCGATATCCTTTTTTACAAGGTTTATCGACAGGGGATTTTCGAGTTGTCCGCTTGCATGGCGGAAACGCAGGTTGAACAATTCGGTTTTCAGCTCCTGAAGCTTTTTATTGAGCTCTTCGTCGCTTAAATTCACTATTTCCTTAACCTTCATTGGCTTCACCGCCTTCTACGACTTCTTTTTTGACGAATTTGCATTTTACGGGAAGTTTATGGCTTGCAAGCCTCATGGCTTCCCTTGCTACGTCCTCGGTAACGCCCGCCATTTCGAACATTACTCTGCCGGGCTTTACGGTTGCCACCCAATATTCGACCGAACCTTTACCTGAACCCATACGGGCTTCGGCGGGGTGACGGGTGATGGGCTTGTGCGGGAATATGTCTATCCATACCTGCCCGCCGCGCTTTATAAATCTGGTCATGGCGATACGCGCCGCTTCTATCTGGTTGGACTTTATCCAGCCGCACTCTTCGGCAACGAGACCGTATTCGCCGTATGCAATTATATTGCCTTTTTGAGCACTGCCGTGCATTTTGCCGCGGTGTTGCTTTCTTCTTTTAACTCTTTTAGGGATCAACATATTATTCTTCGCCTCCCTCTGAAATTATAAGCTTTTTCTTGTCGAGCACTTCGCCCTTATAGATCCAGCACTTAACGCCGAGCACACCGAACGTGGTGTGGGCTTCGGCAAAGCCGTAATCTATATCCGCGCGGATGGTCTGAAGGGGAATAGAACCGTCGTGATAGCTTTCGCTGCCCGCGATTTCCCTGCCGTCGAGCCTGCCGCCCACGGTGATTTTAACGCCCTTGACGCCCGATTTGTAAACTTTTGCTATCTGCTGTTTTACCGCTCTCCTGTAAGATACGCGCTTTTCGAGCTGTGCGGCTACAGATTCTGCAACGAGCTGTGCGTCCTGATCGATTTTTTCTATCTTTCTTACGTTGATAATTATTACCTTGCCTTTGGTGAGTTTGGAAAGGGCTTTTTTGATAACTTCTATTTCCGAACCGCCCTTACCGATAAGAACGCCCGGACGCCCCGTATAAATGCCCACTTCTATTTTATTCGCCGCGCGGACGATGGTAATTTTGCTGATTGCCGCGTCGAAATACTTGCGTTTAAGGAAGGTGCGGATTTCGCTGTCCTCTTTGAGATGCGCGGGGAACGTCTTTTTATCCGCAAACCACTGTGTGTCCCATGCGGAAATTATGCCGACTCTTAAACCGTGAGGATTAACTTTTTGTCCCATATTCTTCTCCTTATACCTTCTTTGCGTCCAGTATTATCGTTATATGACTCGTTCTCTTTAAAATGGCGTGGCCGCGTCCTTTGGAAACAGGCTGCATTCTCTTGAGATGGGGTCCGCCGTCCGCGAACGCTTCGGCAACGATAAGGTCGTCCCTGCTCATCTTGTTGTTTTCTTCGGCATTTGCAGCCGCCGACATAAGCACCTTTTTAACTTCTTCGCTTCCGCCTTTGTTGCAGTAGGTCAAAATAGCTTCGGCTTCTTCGACCGACTTGCCGCGGATAAGCGCGAGCACCGTTCTCACTTTGTAAGGGGAAATCCTGAGATACTTCGCCTTTGCGTAAGGACGTTTATCTTTATTTGCGGCTATTCTCTCCGCTTTTTTATTCATATTGCTTGCCATGGTTTACTCCTTACTTTTTGGCGGCGGTCTTTGCCGCGTGCCCCTTGAACGTTCTGGTGGGTGCAAATTCGCCTAACTTGCAGCCTACCATATCTTCCGTTACGTACACGGGAACATGCTTCCTTCCGTCGTAAACGGCGATTGTGTGTCCTACCATTTGGGGGAATATCGTTGTCGCACGAGACCAGGTTTTAACAACCTTTTTTTCGCCGGCAGCGTTCATTGCCTCTATCCTCGACATAAGACGGGCTTCGGCATAAGGCCCTTTTTTAACGCTTCTTGACATTGTTTATTCCTCCTTAATTGATTCTCTTCAATATGAACTTCGAAGTAGGATTCTTCTTCTTTCTGGTCTTATAACCCAAAGCAGGCTTGCCCCAAGGCGTCATAGGACCGGCATGGCCTACGGGGCTCTTGCCTTCGCCGCCGCCGTGAGGGTGGTCGTTGGGGTTCATGACCGAACCGCGGACTGTGGGACGTATACCCAAATATCTGGTCTTGCCCGCCTTGCCTATGCGGATTATTTCGTGTTCGAGGTTACCTACCTGCCCTATCGTAGCCTTGCAGCCGATGGGAATAAGTCTCATTTCGCCCGAAGGCATTCTGAGGGTCGCGTAAGCGCCTTCCTTTGCCATTATCTGTGCGGAAATACCCGCGGCTCTCGCTATCTGCGCGCCCCTGCCCGGTTTCATTTCGATTGCATGCACAACCGTACCGACGGGGATATCCGACAAAGGCAGGCAGTTGCCCGACTTTATGTCCGCACCCGCGCCCGACAGCACTTTGTCGCCCACGTTAAGCCCTACGGGAGCGAGGATATACCTCTTTTCGCCGTCGGCGTATGCGAGCAAAGCTATGTTAGCCGAACGGTTGGGGTCGTATTCAATCGTCTTGACCGTTGCGGGAATTCCGTCTTTGTTGCGCTTGAAATCGATAACTCTGTACTTGATTTTGTTGCCGCCGCCGATATGACGCACGGTAATTTTACCCTGATTGTTTCTGCCGCCCGACTTGCGTTTGTCGTGCAACAAGCTCCTTTCGGGCTTGTCGCTCGTGATTTCGGTGTAAGCGCTTACCGTCATGAGACGACGTGCGGCGGAGGTGGGTTTATATCTCTTTATAGCCATTTAAACTTTCCTCCTTACGATAACGAGTTGAAGAACTCAATCGCCTTGGAGTCAGCTTTGAGCTGGACGATCGCCTTCTTGTAATCGGGGGTGTAGCCCTCGTATTTGCCCATTCTCTTCTTTTTGCCCTTGCAGTTTACGGTGTTTACGCTTTTAACGCTTACGCCGAACAACTTTTCAACGGCTGCTTTTATCTGCTTTTTATCTGCCGATTTTTTTACTATGAAAGAGTACTTTTTATCGGCTATTCCGTCGTAACCTTTTTCGGTTAACAGAGGTTTTAAAATTATATCTTCGGCAAACATTATTCTCCGTAGACCTCCTCTAATTTTTCGACCGCCGCCTTTGTGAGAACCACTTTCGCGTTGGAAACAACTTCGTAAGTGGAGATCTGCGCTACGGGCAACGTGGAAAGGGTTGCAAGGTTTCTTGCGGCGAGGATCACCTTTCTGTCGTCATTGTCCATAACGACAAGGGAACGCTTGTCAAGCTTTAAAGCCTTTCTGAACGCTTCCATTTCTTTGGTTTTGCCCTCTTTAACCTGCAAACCGTCTACGACGATCAACTCGCCGTCGGCAACTTTTTTGGAAAGCGCCGAAACAAGCGCGGCGATCTTCGCCTTTTTGTTCATATCCTTTGAAAAATCGCGGCTCTTAGGTGCGAATACCACGCCGCCCTTTGTCCATTGCGGCGCCCTTATAGAGCCCTGTCTGGCGTTGCCCGTGCCTTTCTGTCTCCAAGGCTTTTTGCCGCCGCCGCGCACTTCCGTGCGGGTGAGGGTGGATTTGGTACCCTGTCTTTCGTTTGCAAGACGGGTAACCACCGCCTGATGTATCAACGCCTCGTTATATTCCGCTCCGAACACCTTTTCGGAAAGAGTCATTTCCCCCGCTTCGGTGCCGTCCATTTTATATACTTTAATATTAGGCATATTTCGCGTCCTCCTTATTTAACGGTGTCGTTTATGGTAACGACCGCACCGTTGGGCCCGGGCACCGAACCCTTGACGAGCAAACAATTCCTTTCGGCGTCCACTCTCACGATTTCGAGGTTTTGCACCGTCACGTTATCAACGCCGTATTGTCCTGCAAGTTTCTTGTTTTTGAAAACCCTTGAAGGCGAGCTGTTCGCGCCCATGGAGCCGGGCTCCCTGTGCACGGGACCTACGCCGTGGGTTTCCTTCAACCTCTGCTGGTTCCATCTCTTTATGACGCCCGAATAGCCGTGTCCTTTGGAAACGCCGTGCACGTCTACCCTGTCGCCCGCCGCAAATACGTCGGCTTTGATTTCCTTGCCGACTTCGTACGAAGCCGTGTCCGAAATGCGGAATTCCTTCAAAACCTTGCAGGGCTTAACGCCTGCCTTTTTGAATTGTCCGAGGTCGGGCTTTGCAAGCGCCTTTTCCTTTGCTTCGTCAAAACCGAGTTTTAAAGCGGCATAACCGTCTTTTTCAACAGTTTTGATTTGCACTACGGGGCAGGGACCCGCTTCTATTACCGTTACGGGAATAACCTTGCCCTCTGCCGTAAATATCTGCGTCATGCCAGCTTTACGGCCGATGATTGCTTTATTCATCGATAAAGTTCCTCCATTTATATTATTATTGTATACCGCAGCTTGCCGTTGCGCCGTTCGGGGTTGCCCGCGTCGTCGGTTCGCCGTAGAGTATATTAAACATTGTTATTAATTGGAAATGGTTGTATCTTCGTAATTGCTTTGAGCGACCACGAGAGATTCTCTCGCTCAATCGCCCGCTTCGCGGGTCTCATATCCCTCGAAATGACACTCTCGTAAATTACTACGCAATTATTTAGATAGCATTTAAGAAGGGAAACTGCGGAGAAGCGAGTTATGCAAGGAGTGCGAGGATAACCCGAAGGAGCTTACTTTGATGGTAAGTGACTGAGGGTTGCCGCAGCACGACACAGCAGAACGACGCTTATACGCGGTTTGCGGAGTTAGAGTTTGATTTTAATATCTACTCCCGCCGGCAAATGCACCGTGTCCAAAATTTTAGCGTTGGGCGTATAGATATCGATAATTCTTTTATAAGTTCTCTGTTCGAACTGTTCGCGGCTGTCCTTATATTTATGAGGGGAACGAAGAATTGTAACTATCTCCCTTTCGGTGGGAAGGGGAACGGGTCCCGAAATTTTTGCGCCGCTCTTTCTCATTGTCTCGACAATGCGGTTTGCCGCAAGGTCTACAAGTTCGTGGTCGTAAGCCGCAAGTTTGATTCTGATTTTTTGTCCTGCCATAATTACTCCTTTTATACTAACAAAATTCCGTGTCAACTTATCCGTGTGTATCGCGGCGAACTGTATAAAAAATAAGCCGCGGTTAGTCGCCCGGGTCACGCCCGGACAGTTGTCAGCGCAAATTATCTGTTTTCCGAGGCTTTAATCGGAAAAAATTTGCAGTAACTTTGCGCCTCTACCCATACAAACACTCTCAGACACGCTTGATTATTATATCTTGTCAATTAGCGAAAGTCAAACAAATTTGAGCGGTTTTTAATAATTTTTTGCGTTTTTTGTGCCTTTTTTAGGCTGTTTGAGGCGTTTGGGTAAATTTTTTAAAAAAATTGTAGTCAAAATTTTTAAGGCATACAATATATGGGATAGCATATTTAAAAAGCGCCGCCGCTGTTTTAAATACAGCGGCGGCGCCCTCAGGCTATGCGATCTGAATTTTGTTAATTTTGTTCATTTACCTTATTCTGCGGTAAAAATCTCTTCCAAAAATTCCGCATATATTGTTTCCACCGACATTTTTTCTTCGCCGGTGAAATTCAACCTGTTTAAGGTAAACTTACCGTCGGGTTCCGAATCGAAATAAAAATCCAAACTAACCCTATTGAAAGACTGCGCTTCGGCAAGCGGAATAAAGTAACTGCTTAAACCGTCATAATCAAAACTTCCGAACATTTTATCCAAAGTCTTTGTCTGCGTTTCGCCCAACGCCTTGTAACCGCCGTAATATCCGCGCACGAGTTCGGGGAGCTTTTCGGTAACTTCCGTTTTGCCCTGTTGCGTTTCGCTCTCCTTTTTAGTCCATGTATATTCATTTCCGTCCGTGCTCTCGCCCTCGTAAACGTTTAAAGCGCCTTCCTCTATTAAGTAAAAATAGCCCTTGTAGCTTTCATTTTTATACTGAGAATCGCCGTTTGTTACTTCTTCGTCGTACTCATATACTTTGACGAACGCTTTTGTGCGGTCTGCACTTACTGTCACGTTATACTTTGTTACAGGAGTGGTCTCCTTGTTGTTTTCGCTGTCATTTACCGTTTCGCCCCGTACTTCGGGCAAATCGAAAGCAAGCGCGGAAGAATTGAAATCCTGCCATGCGGAATTCCAATCGGTTTCGGAAGAGAGAACCCGGTATTCGTTACTTTCTTTCACTTTACTTTCAATATCGTCGGGCAAAGTAACGGTAGTCGTTCCTATATCGGAGAAAGCGCTTTCCGTAATCGATTCGGTCAACATGGTAAGCCCTTCGGGCATTCCTTCTGCCGAATCGCCCATCATGTCGGAAAAATCCATTTCCATTTTCATAACGATAACCATCTTTTCGATTTTTTCGTCGTCGCCGAAAATAAATTTAATAGTAAATTTCAATCCTTCTTCAATATATTCGCCCATTTCCAGGGGATAAATGTCGGCGGAATAGGAATTTTCTTCTTTGACATAAGTGAAAATTTCGTATAATTCGCCTAAAACACCTTTTTTATCGGCATTGTCGCCCACTCCCGTAAACTGTTGACCGGCAAAGTCATTGTTGCCTTTGTCTTTTTTAAGGACGGATTTTGCCTTTTCGGCGGAAGAATACCCGGTGTAAACGGTTTTATTGTAGCCCGACAAAACATGCTCCGGCTCAGCTTCGGGATCATCGGGGTCTGGGATATCATCATAATTCGGGTTATATTGTATCACAGTAACCCTGTCTGCAATACAATACTCGCCACCTGTCTGTGCTTTGCCGTTTGCAAAGTCGTATTTAAATAAATCCACATCCGTCTCTTCTTTGGGATTTTCCGTCATACTCATTTGCTCCAAAAGCGTTTCACCCGTCAGCAAGGGTTCGGAAGTATCGGGGTCGGCTATAAGGACGTCGGTCTTTTTTAAAAGTTCGCCGTCAAGCAAAAGCGACTGTCTTTCAATTTCAGTCGACGTGACAGTGTAATTATCGAGCGCACCTAAATCCGAAAAGGCGGCTTTCCACTCCGCTTCGGTAAGCTTTCCATCGTCGCCATCGTCGCCATCGTCGCCATCGGGGGTGTTGCCGCCGGGGGTGTTGCCTTCGGAGGTGTTGCCGTTTTTATCGGTTTCGTTGTTGCAAGCCGCAAGCCCGAACGCCATGGAACCGGCAAGCAAAAGACTAATAAGTCCCGTAATGAATTTTTTCATAAATCACTCCTTAAAATATTTTTTTCGGTTAAAGGCATTGTACCCCCCCCCCTTCGTTTTGTCAAGTAAAAACATAATATTCGGTAAAAATTTAACATTTTGCCCTGAATATACCGTGCGCGGGGAATTTTCGGGGCGGCGGAGCGCAAATTTTGCTCTCCGCCGCGCCTATTTTTTGTTTGGGGGGTATTGAAAAATATGTTTTTATGGTTTATAATGGTTACAGTAACTGCTTTGCGGGCAGAAGAGGTGGACTATGCAAATTTCATCAAACAATATCAGAAACATTGCCGTAATAGGGCACAGCGGCGAGGGTAAAACCACCCTTTGCGAAGCCATGCTGTTCAACGGCAGGGCGATAGACAGGATGGGTTCGGTTACCGCAGGCACGACCGTAACCGACTTCGACGAACAGGAAAAACAAAAACAGATTTCCATAAACACTGCCTGTGCATATTTATTGTGGAAAGAAGTGAAGATAAATATTCTCGATTTGCCGGGTTTTTACGATTTTGAGGGCGAACGCCGCGAAGGGCTTGCCGCATGCGGCGGCGCGGTGCTTGTGATAGGCGCCAACGGCATACTGCCCATAGGCTCGGAGAGCGTTGTGGACTACTGCCTTAAACTCGGCAAACCGCTAATCATATTCATAAACGGCATGGATAAACCCAACGCCGACTACATAGGCACGGTAAACGCCCTGCGCGAAAAGTACGCCGGCAAACTTGCGCCCATACAGATACCCATAATGCAGAACGGCAGAATGGAAGGCTTTGTAAACGCCATACAGGAAAAGGCGTATGAATTCTCCTCTACGGGGCGCGTTGAAATTCCCGTTCCCGACGACCTTAAAGAGAGGATGAACGAAATGCAGGCTTCGCTTATGGAAACAGCCGCCGAAAACGACGACGGACTGCTGGATAAATATTTTGAAAACGGGAAGCTCACCAAAGACGAAGCCGTTTACGGCATAAGAAAGGGCATAGCGACGGGCAACGTAATACCCGTTATGGCGGGCAGCGCCCTGCAGAACAGGGGCGTTATAAATCTTTTGGACGAAATAGTGCGCTATATGCCCCGCGCAAACGAGCGCAAAACCACACTTGCCACCGATTTTGACAAGGACGAACTCGTAAACGTGGGCTGCGAAGAGGACGGAAATTTTGCGGCGCAGGTATTTAAAACGGCTTCCGACCCCTATTCGGGTAAGCTCAACTATATTAAAGTTTACCGCGGCTGTCTTAAAACGGGCATGACCGTGTTCAACTCCACCAAAGGCAAGGAAGAGAGAATAGGTCAGATATTTACCCTGCGGGGCAAAAAGACCGAACCCGTGAACGAACTATCGGCGGGCGACATAGGCGCCGTAAACAAGCTGTCGTTCACCGACACCAACGACACGCTGTGCGCCGTCGGCGACAACCTGCAATTCGATAAAATAAGCTTCCCCCGCCCCTGCCTTTCCATGGCGATAAACTCCGCCGTAAAGGGCGACGAGGAAAAAGTTTTCGGCGGGCTTACGAAAATGTGCGAAGAGGACTACACTTTCTCCGTTGAAAAACGCGCAGAAACGGGTGAAATGATTATCAACGGTCAGGGCGAGGTGCATATAGAAATCCTCGCAAAAAGGCTTAAATCACGTTACGGCGTGGATGTAGTTTTGTCCGAACCCCGCATCCCCTACCGCGAAACCATCCGCGCGACGGCTGTGGCAGAGGGCAAGCATAAAAAACAGACGGGCGGACACGGGCAGTACGGGCACTGCAAAGTGCGCTTTGAGCCCTGCGACGCCGACTTTGAATTTGCGGACGAAGTTGTGGGCGGCGCCGTGCCCAAACAGTATATCCCCGCCGTGGAAAAGGGCTTGCGCGAATGTATGGCGAGGGGCGTTTTGGCGGGCTATCCCGTAATAGGCGTACGCGCCGTTCTGTTCGACGGAAGTTATCACGACGTGGACTCTTCGGAAATGGCGTTCAAAGCCGCCGCGGCTCTGGCGTTCAGGGAAGGCATTAAAAACGCTAAGCCCGTAATTCTGGAACCCGTTTTAAAACTGAAAGCCGCCGTGCCCAACGAATATTTGGGTGCGGTAATGGGCGACATATCCAAACGCCGCGGGCGCATAGTCGAGAGCAACACGGAGGGCGACGGCACAACGGTGATTGCGGAAGTGCCCCTTTCCGAATTGGGCAAGTACGCGACCGAATTAAGGGCTATGACGAGAGGACAGGGAAAATTCTCCACCGAATTTTTGAGATACGAAGAAGTTCCTCCCCAACTCGCCGAAAAAATCATATCCAACGGCTAAATTAATTAAAAGGACATAAAAAAATTTCCGCCGCGCAATTTGCGCGGCGGAAATTTTAGACCCCGCCCGCGTTCAACGCGGGCGGGGTCGATTTTTTAAACTCTGTTAAAATTTGGTAACTTTTACGGATTTGATTATAATCGGTTCGTAAGGAAGGGAGAAATCTTTTTCCGCGCGTCGGTCGTCGGGCGAAAAGGTTTCCGTCTCGTTTTCCACGGATACGCTTTCGGCGGACAGCGTTTGGGTGGTAAGGGTTTTGAGATACGAGCTGACTGCTTCGGTAAGTTCGGTGAGTTTTGCCGAATCGTCTATTTTGCCGAACACGCAATAGGCGTTGCTCCTGTACGATGACGTGGCGCCGACTTGTATCATAAACAGCGACGTCGCACAGTTGGATTTGTAGTCCGCCATTATTACCTGCCCCGAAGTGGGCGTTACGCTTACCTTATCCTTGCTGGTCTTGTCGTAATAGAACATTTTAAGTGCGCCGAAACTTGCGCTCAGGGCGCCCTGCTCGATTTCCTGCTTGATATTGTCGTTAAATTCACCTATCAGCGTGGGAAGAGCGTCTTCCGCCGAAACTTCGGTGGGATTGTATTTGTAAACGGTAGGCGTGAGTTTGTCCGCATCGAACAGTTCGAGGTAAGAAGTTTCAACCGAATGGGTTTCGAGATATTCGCGCATGGCGCCCTCGCCCGAATCCCTCGCCGCGGTATATGCCGTTCCGTCGTAAGTATATCCGCCCGTAAACCAGTCGCTCGCGGAAGCGGTATAGTCGTGAACGATCAAATTGTTATACAAACCGTTTTCGGTAAGCTCGATGAAATGCCGCACGGTGTTGGGATACATATTCCTGTAAAGGGTATAATCCAACTCGTACGTTTCGCCGTTGAATTCGACGCTGATTTTTATGCCGGGGTGATCGGTTTCGATATTGCATCCCGCAGCCGTTGCAGCTATGCCCGCCGAACATACGACGGTTGCCGCAACAAGTAATTTTTTAAAGAATTTAATCATAGTTTATACTTTTCCCAATACGACTACCATAATATTTTACTTGTAATTCCCCGTACAGTCAAGCAATTTAAGCAATTTTGGCGCAAAAAAGATAAAAATAAACGCCGCGCGGACAAGTTTGTCCGCGCGGCGCAGGTGTTTTTGCACAAATTATTCCAAAACCGCGTTTGCGCCTGCCGCTTTGAGGTCGGCAAGAATTTTTTCGGCTTCTTCCTTTGCAACGTTCTCTTTGAGAACGCCGCCCTTTTCAACAGCGCTCTTCGCTTCCACAAGTCCGAGACCGGTGAACGCGCGTACGACCTTGATAACGTCGATCTTTTTAGCGCCTGCGTCTTTGAGGACAACGTTGAATTCGGTCTTTTCCTCAGCCGCGGGAGCTGCCGCAGCCGCGCCCTGTGCGGGAGCCGCCGCTACTGCTACGGGAGCCGCAGCGGATACGCCGAACTCCTCCTCTATTGCCTTTACAAGTTCGTTGAGTTCAAGAACTGTCATGCCCTTGATTTCTTCAATCATCTTTTTTACGTCTGCCATTTTTTTAATCTCCTGAAAATTTATTAATATTTTTTTATTGTTTTTTGCGCTTTAAGGCTTCGCCCGCCTTTTTAGGTTTCAGCCGCCGCACACGCGGGACAGCCGCTTTTGCCATGCGGGCTACCTTTTAAGGCGCCCCGCATAAGCTTACGCCTGCTTCTTTTCCGCCACCGCGTTAAGCGCACGCGGCAGGCTTGCAACGATGTTGGAAAGAATTCCGGCAAGGTTTGCCACAGGCGCCTGCAAAGAACCGAGCAGTTTTGCAAGAAGTTCTTCTTTCGAAGGCATGGAAGCCAAAGCCTTTACGCCGTTCTTGTCCACATAGGAATTGTCCACGAAAGCGCTTTTTAACGTCACTTTCTTTTCGTATTCCTTTACGGCTTCCACCATCACTTTCGCCGCACCCGTTTCGGTGTTGCCGAAAGTAACCGCCGTGGGGCCGTTAAGGTCGTTGTCGAAATCCTTGCAACCCAAATCGTTCAAAGCCTTTCTTACAAGGGTGTTTTTATAAACCTTATATTCGCAACCCGCTTCCCTGCACTTGTTGCGCAGTTTGGAAACTTCGGCTACGGTAAGACCGTTGTAATCTACAAAAACAACAGATTTGGAAGCCTTGATCTTTTCGGTAATTTCGGCTACGACTTCTTTTTTCGCTTCAAAATTTGCCGACAATGTATTACCTCCTTCAAAGTCCGCGCGGGCAACGCCCGCCGTCTTTTATTAAAATTCCCCGTCGCCGCAGGACGACAGGGAAAAACGCGAAATAAATTTCGTAAGTTCAGCCTGCCTCCGCGGAATATTAAGCCCTGTGGGCATCCGCCTTCTACGGCAAAGGAATTGAATTTTTCTTAAATATTTTATCCGCGCAGAACGGCTTTGTCAACCGTTTTTTACGGATTTTTCAAAAATCAGCCCTTGTTATAGTTTACTTTTACGCCGGGACCCATAGTGGAAGCGATAGTAACGCTCTTTATATACTGACCCTTTGCGGATGCGGGCTTTGCCTTTACAACCGCGTCCATAAGCGCGTTGAAGTTTTCGGTGAGCTTTTCCGCCCCGAACGACTTTTTGCCGATGGGCACGTGGATTATAGCCGTTTTGTCGAGACGGTATTCCACTTTACCTGCTTTAACTTCTTTAACAGCCTTAGCAACGTCCATGGTTACCGTTCCGCTCTTAGGGTTGGGCATCAAGCCCTTAGGTCCTAAAATTCTACCTATTCTGCCGACCATACCCATCATGTCGGGAGTGGTTATCATTACGTCGAAATCAAACCAGTTCTGCGACTGGATACGCTGGATAGTCTCTTCCGCGCCGACGTAATCCGCGCCCGCCGCCGTCGCCGCGTCGGCTTTATCGCCCTTAGCTATAACGAGTACGCGCAAAGTTTTGCCCGTGCCGTGGGGAAGAACGAGAACGCCGCGCACCTGCTGGTCGGCTTGCCTCGGGTCTACGCCGAGGCGTATGTGAAGTTCTATAGTTTCGTCAAATTTGGCTTTTGCCGTGTCAACCGCTATTTTTGCGGCTTCGGAAATATCGTAAGACTTAGTACGGTCGTACGATTTTATGCTTTCGGCATATTTTTTGGACATTTTCATCGCCGTACCCCCTTACTCCTCTACCGTAACGCCCATAGAGCGCGCCGTGCCTTTTACCATACTCTTAGCCGCGTCGAGATCGTGGCAGTTAAGATCGGGCAACTTTGTCTTTGCAATCTCTTCGACCTGCGCCTTAGAAAGCTTGCCTACTTTGTCGCGGTTGGGACGAGCCGAAGCCGTGTCCAGCCCCAACGCCTTTTTGATGAGCACGGGCGTGGGCGGAGTTTTAAGCTCAAAAGTAAAGCTTCTGTCCTGATAAATGGTCACTACGCAGGGGATAATAAGCCCTGCCTGTGCGGCGGTCTTTGCATTGAACTCTTTGGTAAAGCCCGGTATGTTGATACCGTGGGGACCCAGCGTAGAACCTACGGGGGGTGCGGGAGTGGCTTTACCTGCGGGAAGTTGCAATTTGACTACCGCGGTAATCTTTTTTGCCATAAAAAATTTCCTCCTCGGTGGTTAAACGGATACGCCATAAAAGATTTAACGTATTCTCCCACCATATGTAAAGGCATTTCTGCCGATACAAACAAAATAAGTTCACAAAAATCTCGGCAAGCCGTGCCTGCGATTTTTCGTGATTTTGAGGGCTACTCGCCCTCTGCTTGCACCGTTAATTATTTGGTATCGCGAAAGCGTGCGGTAGCGCGGCTTTGCGCGAGGTCGAAATGACAAGCTCGTAAATTACTAAGTAATATTTAGATAGCATTTAAGAAGGGAAACTGCGGAGAAGCGAGTTATGCAAGGAAAGCAAGCGACGACCGCAGCGAGTGTACACTGAAGTACACGAACAAGGCGGAGCGTAGCTTGACACAGCAGAACGACGCTTATACGCAGTTTGCGGCAGCTCAAAGCTTTTTGAGCTGAAAAAACTCCACTTCCACATCGGTATTTCTGCCGAACATCTGGATATTTACTTTGGCTTTTTGTGCGGCGGGGTTCAATTCGGTTATGGTACCCTCGAAACCTTCCAAAGGTCCCGAATCCACGCCCACTTTGTCGCCGACCGCAAAATCCGCATCCAGAATAACTTCTTCCAAACGCATTTTGCGGATTTCGGCTTCTTTCATGGGGATGGGTCTGCCCTGCGGACCTACAAACCCCGTAACGCCGCGGGTATTGGTGACCCAATACCAAAGCTGGTTAGAATAGATCATTTTAATGAAAACATAGCAGGGCAAAAGCTTGCGCTCCACAAGTTTTCTCTTGCCGTTCCTCTCCTCAATGGTCTGCTCCATCGGGATTTTAACGTCGAAAATCATATCCTGCAAGTTGTTGTTTTCAATCAACCTCAAAAGGCTGTCCTTAACCATCGACTCGTAACCCGAGTATGTGTGAAGGATATACCAGCAGGGCTTTTCGGTATCGGCTACCGTTGTTCCCATACGAACCTCCGATTAAGACTACTGACCGATTTCGGTCAAAAGATTTAAAAGCGCTTGCAATCCGTAATTTATTCCCGTAACGACTACGGTAAAAATAACCACGACAACCAGAACGACGCACGTGGCTTTTACCACTTTGGGGAAAGTGGGCCAGGTAACCCTCTTCAACTCCGAAAAGGTCTCTTTAAGTTTTCTGCCCATCCTCACAAAAATGTTGGGCTTTTTGGTTGAGTCTTTCTGAGCCATATATATAACCTCTTAAAAATTACTTGCTCTCTTTGTGCTCCGTGTGCTTTTTGCAGAACGGGCAATATTTTGAAATCACAAGCCTGTCGGGGTCGTTGCGCTTATTTTTATAGCTGTCGTAATTGCGGTGCTTACACTCGGTGCACTCTAAGGTGATTTTTGTTCTTACCTGAGCCTTAGTAGCCATTTTAAAAAACTCCGTACAAAAAAATTACACCCCTTTTTGCGGTGTAAAGAGAGTTTACCATACAAAAACGGGGTTGTCAACTTATTTTTTTAATATTTTAAATTTTTTTAAAGTTATGTGCGCAGAGCCATAAAAACGAAACGTTGTTGCGTCGAATTTCTTCGCAGCAACAACGTTTGAAATTTTAAATACTTTAGCATAAATAAGGTTAACTTCCCAAATAAGCTAAAATAAAAATTCTCCGCGTAGGATTAAGTCATCTGCTTCACTGCATAAATCCACATAAATACTTTTAGTGTAAAAGGCGCAAATTTAGTTCAAATTTCCGCCCGATACGGTAAACCCGTAACTATCCCTGTCCTCGGGGAACATGGTGCCGGCAATTACGGGTAAAAACAAAGGCGCGATGCCCGCCGTTGCCGTAAGGTTGGATACGGCTTGCCTTAAATACGGATAAACCGCCTTTGTTCCCTCTATCACAAAGCTGCGCTCCTCCGCGTCGCTCTTAATGTCTTCCACTTCGAATATCCCCACTACCGTAGCGCGGATATCAAAGGGTTTGGGCTCTTCTTCGGTGCTCTCTATCTTTACGGACAACGCTATAAAATTGAGCTTATCGTTGCCGTTGACCTTGCGCACCTGCCTTGAAAACTGCGGCTTTATATCCAGCTTGCCGTCGGAATTTATGCGAACCCTGTTGATTTTAAAGAAAAGTTCTTCACCCGTTACGCCTTTGAAATCGATTTTCATTGATTTATCTCCTTTCGGTCAGTATCTTTTTTGTTAACCGTTATGATTATAACCTTTTTGCCGTAAAAAGTCAATACTTTAAACGAATTGCCATATCGACATGACCGCCGAAATGACCAGCGGGATTACCGCAACGCTTAAAACGGTGCCCGTGATAAAGGCGCTTGAAGCGGTTGACTTGTCTCCGTCGAAGCGCTCCGCCATAGCCACGACCGAAGCGGCGGGCGACATAGCCATTGCGATTACGGGCGCGATGAACTCGTAACCGCCGCCCGAAGGTTTGCCAAAAATATAATAGAACGCCACGGCGACGGCAAGCGTTAAAAAGGGCGCCACGGCAAGCCTTAAAAACGCGGAAAGGTATACTCCCGCACGGCAGAACAGCTCCTTTACGTTGCTTTCCGCAAGTCTTATCCCCACTATTATCATGGAGAGCGGGGCGGTCATATGCGAGAGATATTGCGGAAACTTTTGCAGGTCTTTAAGCTTGTCGAACATAAAAAAGTTGATTTGGGGAACAAAAAACAGAGTGAGCGCGACCGCGCTTGAAAGTATGGAAGGGTTGAGTAGCAATTTTTTAAAGCGGATCTCCTTAAAGCCGCCCGTTATAAGCACAACGCCCAAAGTCCAGACCAGAACGTTGAACGCAACGTTGAAAACCATTATGTACATTACGGCGAGGGGGTCGTTGGAGAACATTTCCATAAACGGAATACCCAAAAAGCCGCAGTTGGAAAATACGGCGATAAAGGAAAAAACGTTTGTCTTTTTTTTATCGCGCGAGCGCAGGAAAAGCAGTTTGCAAAGTCCGAACATGGCGAGCATAGCCACGAACGCCGCGGCTGCGGTTATGCCGAAGTTCTTTAACAACTCGGTGCGCGGCACCGCCGAAACGACCGCCCACTCCCCGTCCGTAAAGGTGCAGAACGCCGAAACCGCCAGTGCGGGCTGGCAGGCGTACAAAAGGACGTTGGAAAGCGTGAACGCCGCCCTTTCACCTACGAGTTTAAGTTTTTTAAGCACAAATCCCGGCACGGCAAAGGCGAACAGCACCGCCATTATTACCAGAACTTTTAAATAAATTTGACCCATAGGTTTATTATATCACTTTGAGCGGGGATTTCAAATTATATTTTAAAGAAATTGACAAACGCCGGCATTTGTAATAAAATAATATTACATTTTAATTTGTTTTGAAGAGGTACTTATGAAATACATAGTTTTTATCAATCCGCTTGCGGGCGACGTGGGCACCGAAAAAGCCGACGAGACGATAAAACTGAACGGTGAAACCGAATACAGGGATATTACCAAAACAGAGAACCTGCGGGAGTTTACAGAAGGGCTCGGCGGGGACGAGGGCATAGTTCTTGCTGGCGGCGACGGCACAATAAACAGGTTTATAAACACCGTGGATTGCGACGCGCTTAAAAATCCCGTATATCTTTTCCCCGCGGGCAACGGCAACGACTTTTATAACGATGTGGTTAAAAATTACAAGGAGTTTTGCCCTCCCGCCTTTGAAAACAGCCCCGTTTTGCGCATCGACGGATTATTGAAAAATCTGCCCACGGTCACGGTCAACGGTAAAACTTATAAATTTTTGAACGGCGTGGGCTACGGCATAGACGGCTACTGCTGCGAAGTGGGCGACAGGCTTAAAGCGTCGAATAAAAAGGTAAACTACACTTCGATAGCCATAAAAGGGTTGCTGTTCCACTTTAAGCCGCGCGGCGCGGAAATAACCGTAGACGGCGTAAAATACAATTTCAAAAAGGTATGGATAGCCCCCGCCATGAACGGAAGCTTTTACGGCGGCGGCATGATCCCCACGCCCGCGCAAAACCGCAAGAGCGGCAAGCTGAGCCTCTGCGTTATGTACGGCAAGGGGAAGTTTGCAACGCTTATGGCTTTCCCCTCCATTTTCAAGGGCGAGCACGTAAAAAAGACAAAGATGGTCAAAATTTTGGAAGGCGAGGAAATAACTGTCAAATTCGATAAACCCTGCGCCTTACAAATAGACGGCGAAACGATTTTAAATGTTTCGGAATACACGGCAAAAATTTAAAAAAAATTTTTTTAACTAAATTATAATAACAAGGCGTTGCAAAATTATTTGCAACGCCTTGTTATTTATTTACCGGCAAACCGCGGGCTTGCCGCGCTTTTGATTACGAAACGGAAATTACTTTATAGTCCTGCTCTTCCACCGCCTTTATGAGCGCGGCGTCGGGCAGGTCTTTTTTAAGCGTAACTTTCGCCGTGCCCGCCGTATGGCTGACTTCCGCCGACTCCACTCCGTCTACCCCTTCGAGGGCCTTTTTGACGCGCGCTTCGCAGTGACCGCACATCATCCCCTCTATTTTTAAAATTTTTTCCATATTTTTGACCTCCTTGTCATTATTTTCTTTTACCAAAGGTTTACGCTTACGCCTCTTTTTGCGGATATCGAAGAGGTTTAGCCGCAGGGCGTTCATCACCACGCAGAAGCTTGAAAGGCTCATTGCCGCAGCGCCGAACATAGGGCTTAGCTGCCAGCCCAAAAGGGGTATAAACGCCCCCGCCGCGAGAGGTATGCCCAAACTGTTGTATATGAACGCCCAAAAAAGGTTTTCGCGCACGTTTAAAAGCGTGGCGCGGCTCAGGCGTATTGCCGCGGGCACGTCGGCAAGGTCGCTCTTCATAAGCACCACGCCGGCGGCGTCTATGGCGACGTCCGTACCCGCCCCTATAGCCATACCCGTATCGGCGGCGGTAAGCGCGGGCGCGTCGTTTATTCCGTCGCCCACCATAATTACATTGCCTTTCTTTTTAAGCTCCCGCACCGCCTTTTCCTTTCCGTCGGGTAAAACGCCAGCGATCACCTCGTCCGCGCCGACTTGCCTGCCGACGGCATTTGCCGTGCGCTCGTTGTCGCCCGTGAGCATTACGACCCTAAGCCCCATGTCCTTGAGCTCCTGCACGGCTTGCTTTGCGTCGTCCTTAATGACGTCCGCAACGGCTATTATGCCGCAGAACACGCCTCCCTGCGAAAAGAACAGCGGGGTTTTGCCCTCTCCCGAAAGTTTTTCGGAAAGTTCCCGCATCTCGCCCGGCACGGCGGCGCTCTCCGACACGAATTCATAATTCCCGCCGCAGAGCGCGCTCCCTTTTAGCGTCGCCGTAAGACCTTTGCCCGGCAAAGTTTTAAAATCGTCAACTTCTTCAGCCGCTATATTTCCCGACTCCGCCGCAGCAATTACCGCCTTTGCGAGCGGGTGCCCGCTCTTTGTTTCGAGCGAACAGGCAAGTTTTAACAGGCTTTGGGAATCGTATTCCCCGCAGGGCAATATATCGGTAACCTGCGGCTTGCCCTTTGTGACGGTACCCGTCTTGTCGAGCACTGCTATCTGCGCCCTGCCCGTCTGTTCGAGGGAAGCGGCTGTTTTGAAAAGAATTCCGTTTTTCGCGCCCTTGCCGCTTCCCACCATTACCGCCACGGGCGTTGCGAGCCCCAACGCGCACGGGCAGCTTATTACCAGCACCGAAATAGCCCTTGCGAGGGAAAACCCCACGGAATATCCCGCAATCATCCACGCCGCAAACACTACCGCCGCAATGCCCATGACAGCGGGCACGAACACGCCCGAAACCTTGTCGGCTATCTTTGCGACGGGCGCCTTGGTAGCGGCGGCACTCTCCACCGTCTTTATGATCTGCGAAAGAGCGGTATCTTCGCCAACTTTAAGCGCTTCGCATTTCAAAAACCCATACAGGTTCACCGTTCCCGCCGAGACAAAGCTACCCGCAACTTTGTCCGCAGGTATGCTTTCGCCCGTAAGCGCGGATTCGTCCACCGAGCCCGAGCCGCCTATAACCACCCCGTCCACAGGTATGTTCTCGCCCGGGCGCACGACGAATATATCCCCCTTGATCACCTGACCCGCGGGGATTTGCATCTCCTCGCCGCCGCGGATAACCGAAGCCGTTGCGGGGGCAAGCCGCATAAGGCTCTTTATGGCGTCCGTCGTCTTGCCCTTTGCGCGCGATTCCAGCATTTTGCCGAGGGTTATCAGGGTCAAAACCGTAGCCGCGGATTCGAAATACATCTCATCCATATACTTCATAGCCGAAGCCCCGTCTCCCATTGCCTGCGCGTCCGCCGACAAAAACAGCATTACGGTGCTGTACGCAAACGCCGCCGTGGAACCCAGCGCAACGAGGGCATCCATGTTCGGAGCGCGTTTGAACAGGCTTTTATAGCCGTTTATAAAGAATTTTTGGTTGATGACCATTATTATCGCGCTTAAAATCAGCTGTACAAGCCCCGTAGCTACGCAGTTTCTCTCCATAAACGGCGGCAGCCGCCACGACCACATCATATGCCCCATGGAGATATACATGAGAGCGAGCAAAAAGACAAGCGATATCAAAAACCGCACCAGCAGTTTGCGAGTGCCGCCGTCCTTTAGATCCCCGTCCGCCGCTTTTTGTGCGCCGCCCTTTAAGTACGCGCCGTATCCCGCAGCCTTTACGGCGGAAATCACAGCCTCGTCCGAAGCCGTTCCCTCAACGCCCATGGAATTGGTAAGCAGATTCACCGCGCAGGACGTAACGCCCTCCACTTTCAAAACGGCTTTTTCCACTCTCGCGGCACACGCCGCGCAACTCATCCCCGTAACATTAAACTGTTTCATAAATACCCTTTACTATATATTTTGCGCCGCGTCCGTCATTTCATTAATTTCCGCAAAGTGACTATAAGCTCACCTATAACCTCGTCCTTGCCCGCCCGTATATCGCGCGCAACGCAGCGGCTTATGTGGTTTGCAATAAGGTCGCCGTTAAACGCGTTTAACGCCGCCCCCGCCGCCGCGGATTGGGTCAAAATATCGGTGCAGTAGGCATTTCGCTCCACCATGGCGCAAATGCCCCGTATCTGCCCCTCTATACGCTTAAGGCGGTTAATAAGCCTTTTCTTCTCCTCTTCGCTCCTCTCCGTATTTTTGCAGCAATCCGCCTCTCCCGCGCCCATCTCATGTTTGCAACATTTATTCTCTTCTGCCATAATTTCACCTTAAATTCATTGTATACCCCCACGGGGTATTTGTCAAGTGTTTCGGAATAAAAAAATCCCCGCCGCGCGGGGAGAATTTCAAACGCTTAAAAGGCGTTTTCTATGTGGTTTATTTCACCGCCGAGGATTTCAATCACGTCAAAGCGCAGGGTGTATTCCTCTTTGAGGTTCTGCAAATAGTATTCCGCGGCGCGCCTGTAACGGGCGGTTCTGCGGGCGCCGACGGCTTCGGACGGTGCGCCGTAAAAAGCGCTCGTGCGGGTTTTAACTTCACAAAATATCAACACATCGCCCGTCTTTGCCACAATGTCCACTTCCGCAAAAGGAGTTTTAAGGTTCCTGCACAAAATTTTGCAGCCCTTGCGTTTAAGGTATTTCGCAGCCGCCTTTTCGCCTTTCTTGCCCAACTTTTTGTTGTGCTTGCCGCTCCTTAAATACATGTCGCAAATCTTTTTCGCAACAACCACGTCCGCGGCGCAAAAATTATACTCCCTCGCCTCCGACGGATAAATCCACTTCATTGCCGCGTGTTCAAAAAGTTGCGGCTCGCCCAAACCTATTTCCGCCGTAAAAGCCGTAAGCCGTATCACTACGTCCGGATACCTGTGCACAACCTCCGCAAAAGGTTTAAGCCCCTTTAAAGTAACGCCCAGCTCCTCGCGGCATTCCCGAACAAGCGCCTCTTCCTTGCCTTCGCCCGGTTCCACCTTG
Source organism: uncultured Clostridia bacterium (assembly GCA_947625245.1). GTDB lineage: Bacteria > Bacillota > Clostridia > Christensenellales > Borkfalkiaceae > Coproplasma. Next base: position 114,381 of record CANQNO010000001.1, on the reverse strand, counting down.
CCGCCCGCAAACTCCCACAACAGCCCGCGGGCTTTGTCGGCGGGTCGCTGGCAAATCAAAAACTTGCCGCCGTCAAAAATCACCGCCGCAACCACTTCCAAAGTTTTGCGCACACGCCTTGCAGCCATATCCCCCGCCCCCTTTGCAATATAATACCACAACACCGCGGCGGGGGCAAGGGTTTAAACACAAAAACACCGCCGCGCGGCTTTATGCCGCGCGGCGGGTGGGCGTTTAATTTTCCAAAGCTATTCAGATGTAAAAATGTCGGTTAGTGTTAACTAAAATATTAAATTGTAAAAAGTTAGTGTTAACTATTCAGTTGTAAAAATTAAGTTAGTGTTAAGTTTTATTAAGATTTATTAAGTTTTTAGATAAGAAATGAAAAAAAATAATTCAGATAAAAATGAAGGAAAAAACGCCCGAACGCCGGATTGATAAACAAAACGGCGATAAAGCAAAAAATTTGCAACGGGGGCGGACGGAAGAAACCGCCCCCGCGCATTTTTACGTCACCAAAACGGCAACATAAAAATCAGGAGTAATACACACAAAAGTTATTCAGCTTTTGTGACTTTAAGTTTAAGCGGAACAACGCAACCTAATGTAGTGCTATCATAGTCTAGAAACACGCCTTTATTACTACCTGAAAGCGTGTTGCATAATTCAAAGAAGTATTTGTCAGAGTTGCTTTGGGGATCGTCAATAGTTAAATAAGTGAAGCCATCCGTAGCCAAAAATTCCCAACTATCATGCACACGGTCATAGTTATGCTGGTCATTTTTGCTACCAACCCACGCAAATACATCATACTTTGCGACACCACCACTAAATTTAGGAAATTTATTGACGTTGCTAAATGCGTCTGCGCCGTATTCCAATTTCAGTTTCGCACCCGAAATTTCCGGATACAGGGATTGATCAAAGAAGAAAGCGGAGCCGTGGCAACCAGCTGTTGTATTAGTAGCCAAAATTGAAGTATCACCATATTTTTCAGCATAAACCTCTACAAATTTAGGATATAATTTGTTGCTTCTGGCGGCACCATTTGGCACATAGAAGAAGTCAAACTCTTGCCCAAAAGAGGATACGGTAGCGGGTTCCCACTTTTTTATTTCGATCTTACCTTTGATATCGCCTGTTACGCCAGTAATTTCAACCTTTTTCTCTTTATTAGGATCCATATCTACTTGCGTAGTTTTATCCATAAAAAATAGTTTAGGAACTACCGCAAAATAGATATTATTATTCTCTGTGCTTTCGGCGCTCAACTCAAAACGGCTATTACAATAGGCTGGCATAGTAGTACCTGTACAATATGTAATTTTAACCCTAAGACTTTTAATCTGGTCTTCGGTCAATGCAGCTTCGCCCGTCTTTAAAAGCACCTTATACCAGCCTTCGCCACTGTCGGGTACCTCGGCTGTTGTGCCCTCAAGTATAGGCGACAACTCCTCCCCTGCGACGGAACTGCCTGCGGACTGAAGTACGCAAATCAACTGCCATGTTCCCGCTTTCTTTTGATAGATAGCGCCATTTTTTGTATCCAGACAGAAGTCGCCGTCAACACCGGCTATTCCGGCAGTAGCAGGACTACCTTCCGAAGTAAACCAGGCGGCGCCGTTTGTACCGTTTGTACCCGGATTACCGGGCGGACCTTTAATATTATAGTTACTATTCTTTATGAAGGCAGTACCGTTATGTACATAAACGTCGCCGGTGGAAAAGTTTATATAAATATCACCTTCTACGGCGTCAGGATATGTACCGGGGTTACCGGAACCAGAATAGATATGATTTCCAGCCTGACCTTGAAGACTGCCTAATTTGTTCCAGCTATCTTCGGTTTTTAAATAAAAATCAAAGGTGTCGGTTTCCAAATAGAAGTCGCCGGGACGGGCTTTGGTATTGCTTTCGCGATCGGCAGCCAAACCCGTATACCAAATTGTGCCGTCTTCGCCGTCTTTGCCAGGTGCGCCGTCTTCGCCCGGTGCTCCGTCTTTACCCGGTGCTCCGTCTTCGCCTTTGTCGCCCTTTTCGCCTTTTAAATCTGCAAGCCAATCTTCGTACGACTGAGGCTCATCACCAATAGCTTCGGCATAGGCAAGGTATTTTTGGTAGGCTGCCCGAGTATAAGAAAGCTCTTCTTCTTTTTTACTGCAGCCCGCAAAAGCAAGGGCTGCGGCAGAAACAACAAAAGCCATCCCCATACTCAGTACCGTTCTTATACCTTTCACTATTTACCTCCTTTAAAAATTTTTTAATATTTACAACATATATATACTAATGTAATATACATTTTTATGTGCCATTACTACAATATCGCCAAAAGAAATATTAGTAGGCGATTATTTTTAAAAGATCATAAATACTTGTGGGATCTTTTAAGACGCAGTACTCGGAGATCCACCGCAGTATTTAGTACTATTTAATCCTGCGGTTCACCTACGGGTGAACCGCAGGGAAAATATTTCTATTACGTGGCACTTTCGGTTATTGTAACCGTGAACGTAAAGTTAATGGTGCCATCATAGAAATATGTGAATTCGATAGAGCTTGCATCCATATCGAGCAATATGTTTGCAGTACCTTCCACAAATTCTACATAGGTACCGTTTACAATTGCATAAACGGTAACATCTTCGGGAATTGTGCCCTCTATCTTTGCAGTATACGAAACTTCCGCCGCGAGCGCGATATTGTAAGTTTCGCTTGTATCGTCGTTGCCCAACGTTACGGTCTGCGCCCTGCCGAGAACCATAGTTCCGTCAACCGCCTGCGTAACCGTTGCATTGAACTCTACAGGCTGTGCGCCGTTATTGGTAACCGTGAGTCTTGCAATTGCTTCAACCTGACCCGGGAACGAGTTAACAACTAAATAGCCGTTGAGCTTTCCGCTGGAAACAACAACTTGGTCGTTATAAGTTACCGTAAAGTCTGCATTGTAAGTCAAAACGTTGAGCCTTATAAGATACCTGCCCGTGGTGATTCCGCCGATATAATAGTCAGCCGAAGTTGTGCCGTTAACCGTAATATTATTTACGGCATCTTCGCCGACGAGTATGGTATTTACCTTGGTAAAGGTAAAGGTAAACTCATTGTCCGTGTCGCTGTTATTTACCACAACAAAGGCATAAGTCAATGTTCTGCCCTCTTCCAACGTTATGTTGCCGAAAGAGTAAATAGCTTGAGGTTTATTGGCAAATACGAGGGGCTCGTATCTGTTGAAATAATCGTAAACGATTGCATTACCGTCTGCTGCATCTCCAGATTTTGCAAACTCTGCAAGATAATCTTCGCCGGTTATTCCGGGCACATAATAGACAACACTGCTATGAGCCGGAGCCGACAATGTTGTTGCCTTTCCTAATTCAACGTCGAAATTATCGGTGTTCTTAGTAATTGTAGCATAGAAAGTAATTTTCTCTGCAGAATTGTTTTGGAACGTAATCGCAGCGTCCTTTGTGGTCTCGCCGGGATATCCGTATTCATTGGGATATTCCATAACAACCGCAAAGGTGCCGCTCGTTTCGCCCGCAGGCACTATTGTATCGTATGCGTCATATACGCGTACGGGGCTTGGAGTAGGCAAATCTGTCAAAACAATATTGTAGGTGCCGGTAGCGGGAACGTTCATAAGTAAACATACAAGCGCCTCGTTAGCTTTTAACGTAACTTCAGCTTCCTCGCCTACTATAAATTCAACCGTTTGAGAAGGCGTGATATCTGCAACAACCGCACCTACAAATCTTTCGGAATATGTAGAAGTGAAGTAAACGCCTGTAGCCGCTTCGGTGAGGGTAACTTCGAACAAGCTGTTTGTATCGGAAGTTGCCGTGTCAATAACGGCACCAGCCGCGTTCACTATATGCGCGGTTATAACCGTGCCTTCGGGGTAAACCGGTTCGGTATTCAGCCTTAACAGATATGTATCAGGCTTAACTATAGTATCGCCGAAAGGTATTACCTTGTATTCAACACCTTCAGTTTCGGGAGTTATGGGTGCATATACACTCTGATTGATTTCAATATTAGCAGCCGTCCATGTGTCAAAGCTGAAATATATATCTGCTTCATTGATTTGTGAGTTTTCAACACCCGTAAAGGTTACCGTGAAATAATAGGTCTTGTTTTTTACGAAATACAGGGGGTACGTTTCTTCCTGTACGGTTGTGCCCATTTCATATTCGGCTCTGTCCTTTACCATAATGTTGAACTCGGCGCCGGTAGTGTTGGTTACCCAATGCATCGCATAATAGCCGTCATCGCCAGTATGCTTATAGTTAAAGGTATAATCTACCCAACGCTCCAAAACCGCAGGATTGTCCGCATCTTCGGGCAAAGCCGTGGTTTCAACGGGAGCGTAAAGAGTTACACTGAGCTCTATAGTCTCTTCAGAAGTCGTGGTAATAGTAAGATTTTTAGAGTCTTCTGTAAGAGCAAGCTCTGCAGTGTATGCGCCAAACATATAGGAGTTTGGTACAAGTTCAGTTGCAGCTCCGCCGTCTACTGAAACTTCAAACGGCAAAGCTTCGGACACATCAGGTGTCCAAGGCTCTACAGCAAGTAAATAGTTATAAGTTGTTGTATTCTGTAGAGCAATTTCTGCAGGTGCAGCCACAGAGGCTTCTACCAGCACATTTTCGCCGGGAGATAATGTCTCTTGAGCTGTAGCGGCAGAAGCCGTAGTTCCAACAGCGCATAAAGCCGCTGCCAAGGCGCTTGCCATAGTTATGGACAAGCAAGTAAAAATGGTGTTTTTTGTCTTTCCCATAATAACAAACCTCCTTTGGGAAATATTTTTATACTGCGGATTCACATCCGAGCACTGCCTTGATTTAAAAATTTGGTCCTTCATAGATTCACCCACATAGCGGGCAAAACGCCGCAAATCCTATTTAATGGCGTTACAACTGCATTGCCATCATAATAACACGCATATATTTCTGCCGTTCGGCTGTCCGGCGAACGGCTCCACCAAAAAGACGCATACCAATCGGTACCTGTTACACCGCATTTTACGCCGGGTAAACTATTTTTCTTACTATCTGTTCCCCAGCTGTATCCTTTACGCAATACCCCCATACAGGCGACATAGTCGGGGCTTCCGAAAAATGTTTCTGTCATGAGCCATCTATCTAATTTAGAAAGATAGCCACAACCGTTCCCATTCCATAAGGTTGTAATATTGTTAAATTCGTACACCTCTGTAACGTCTTCATAGCTCAAAGCAAAAATATAATCATAGGTATTGTCGCAACAGTTGTAGTTTCTCGGCATACCCGTTATTATATCTCTACTGCCCTGAGATTCGGTGGAAAAGTCGGTATTTACAACTTTTGCCTTTAAAATTCCCGCCTTTTCCGCCTCGCTGAAAGCCGTGTTGTAAAAGTCATTGTTCATAAATTTCCGCAAATAACTTTCGTCATATTTGCGCAATGTGTATCTATCTACATATTTGCTTTTTTCACCATCTACGCTTCCATAATCTCCCTCTTCAAAATCATAGGCAAACTTTACACCGTCCAAAACGCTGTCGGCAACTACCGTGTAGCAATTTTCGGGCGCCCAGGTACCTATATGCACATAGTCATATAATGTTGTCGACCCGCTTGAAATGTCTTTCCAGTTTGCAGAAGCATATACGTCGTTTGTGAGTGTGTCCACATACCTATAAAATTCGGGATTGCGGTTGGGGATAGACGCATTGTCCTCTTCGGTGGGCGCACCCACGCCGTAGGTATATACCGTCTCGTGCGAATACGGGGGGTCGCCCATGGGCACCGTTTGGTCGTGCTTTAAGAAACGCCAGAGGATGGGTTCGTATTTAAACCAATATATATTATTTATATTGTAAAGAGAATCAGCTACGTTGCTGTGGTCTTTATCATATTCGTCAAAGTATACGCCGCGGTATTTGGAGCCGTCCGTATCGGTGACGTCGGTAGTCCATAAATGCTCGTTATCGGCGCGTTTGGTCCATTTAGTGTTTGTGTCGGGGTCGGGGTCGCCCGCCTCTTCGCTCAATTTACTTGTTAAATCGATGTCGGTGACCTGCTTTTGGGGATAGCTGCCCATTACCAAACGGGCATTGTCGTCGCCGATCTTTACGTTTTGGGAGGCTGCTTCGTCAATCTCTCCTAAAGCGTTTACAGCAACAATTTGATAAAATTTTTCAATGCCGCAATTTTTGCAATTGTTACTTTCACTAAAATCATGCGGAAGTTTTGGGACGGGGTATGTTAATTTTTTGCCGCAGCCGTTGAGGCAGGGGAATTCTTCGGTGCCTTCGGTGGTGCAGGTGGCTGCTTTTGTTATTTCGCCGTGGGTAAAATCGTAAGCGTGGCCGTTTTCTTTATCAACGGGAAGACCCTCGTGGAGTTGTTCTTCGGTTATTTCTTTATAGTTGCCGTTTTCCATTACGAAATATTTGCCGCAGGTGTTGCACTCATAGTGCGCGATGTCGCCCTCCTCCACGCAGGTTGCCTTTTTTTCCGCAATTTCGCTGCTCATGTGGGCTTCGTGGTTGGGGTTTTCGCCGTAATCTGTGATAATTTCTATCTTTTGATATTGGCACTCTGTGCAAATTTGTAAATTATAATCTTTTTCACAAGTTGCAACAAATTCTACGCCGCCGAAAGCGTGGGGAACGAGGGTCACGGAATCGGGGTGGCCGCACAGCGAGGGGTGATAGTGGCCGTTTTCGTTCGCTTCCCATTTGGTTTGGTCGAAGCGGTGTTCGTGGGTTATCGGTTGCAAGCAAACGTCGCAAATGTCGTCAAAATCGTCGTCAATGTGCATTTCCGGCGCGGTGCGGAGGTCGGTATGCTCGCAAATCGCCTTATGCCAGTGGTAAGTTTCGTCGCTCGTCCACTCCTCCGAGTATTGGTGGACGTGGGGTTCTTCGGGTTGTTTCCCGCCGTTGCACGCCGCCAGGGCGAACGCCGAAGCCAGCGCGCAGAGTGAAATCAGCAGTGCAATGAAAGTGATTTTTTTGTTCTTTTTCATGTGAATTTTTTCCTCCTTTTTTTTACCATTTTTTGGAAAAGTTCATTAAAAATATGTATTAATGAAGTTTTTTTTATATTAAAAACCCTTCAAAATGAATTTTTGTATAATTTATGTTACAATTTAAACAAAATATAAATTTAAAACCTGAAAAAGTCTTTCGAAATATTGACTTTTTTTGTCAATTATGATAAAATAAGGCAAGAAAGTTCATTAATACATATTATTAATGAATTTTTTTTGTTGCTTGTTTTTGTTTATTCGAACAGTTTTTGATAAAAAATTTACGCCCGCCGCGCAACTTGCGCGGCGGGCGTTTTGACCGATTATTATTGCAAAATGCTGTTGGGTGTGGTATAATATGCGCACGGAGGTTTGAAATATGAATTTTAGCGCTCTTCTTGCACAATCCGCCGCCGCAGAAACGGCTGCCACCGCGCTTGTTATTGCTTTTTTTGCGGTTGTTGTTTTACTTGGCGTTGCTACCCTTGTGGCGGGAATTTTGAGGATTATTATCTTTTTTAATTATTGGATTACCGACAGAAGCAGCACGGCTGCCGGCTTTACGGGCGAAACCGCGGCAAAACATATGCTTGCCGAGCTGGGATATGGCGATATCGAGGTGAAAAAGGCGGGGTTTTTCCGCGCGCTGGTTTATAGCAACCATTATAATCCTAAAAAGAAAATTATTTATCTGCGCGCCTCGACTTTTAAGCGCGATAATATAACTTCGGTAGGTCTTGCACTGCAAAAGGTGGGCATTGCAATTCAGGACAAAAAGAGCGGAAGCGTTAAATCCTATTGGCGGTTGAAGCAGATCGCCGTTTTTGGACCGATTATGTTTATTCCGCTGGTTATTGTGGGTGTTGTTATTGACTTTATAACTCTTTTTATGACCGGCGGCAGCTTTTCGGGTGTGGGCACGCTTGTTTGCGTGATTTTGGGCATAGCGTACTTTGTTGCGTCGTTTGTGCTTACGATATACACTATAAAAGTGGAAAAGAGGGCAAACGCCGAAGCGTTGGAAATAATGAAAAATTATCAGCTGTTTACCGAAGACGAATATGACAAAATCGCAAAGGTATTCAGAGTTTATTTATTGACTTACATTACCGACTTTATCATCAACCTGTTGCAGATAATAAAGTTAATATTAAAAATTGCTATTAATATATTTGCCGCATCGCAAAATTCCAATAAAAAATAATCGACTTATTGGGTGGAAAATGCAGCGCGCGGGCTTTTACCCGCGCCATACGAAAACGACGATTTAGTCAGTACCATAAAAATCAACAAGGACGGATATTAGTCGACCGTGATTTACGTGTAGTATAGCGGGTGGTGCAAAACAAACACATACAAGGAGAAGAAATCTATGATCGTGGATCGTCTTACCGATGAAAAGCTTGCGAAGATCTTTGTGCATATGATATATCGCGACACCGCAGTAGAGGATTACCACAGCAAAACGGTGCGTATGGATGAGGCGCTCTACGCCGATGTTCTTCGCATCGTGAAGTCCAATCTTCGGAAGATCGCACGCAATCACAACCTGCTCGCTTCGGTGAAGAAGGAAGAGATCAAACGCCTCTTGCATACCATGTATCCGACGCGCGCCTTGGAATTTGCGAAATACGCGGATACGATCTCTTATTACGTTTCGTTCAGGGCGGGCTCTTTTTGGGACGATCCGATCCTTCTTCAAACCGAGCCTCCGAGAGATAAGGCGGCATACCTGCTCGGCGGCGCATTTCTTGATGGGTGCAACGCACACTGGCTGTTCGACGACGAGGCGATGTGCCGCATCAATAAAGACATTTGCAATCGGGTTTAACGCTCATCCGATCCGGGCTTTTGCCATTCCCTTCAAAATGAAGAATCGTTTGAGGAAACATCATTTAAGTTCCCTAATCCCCCCCCCCCAATTTTCCACCAATCTCAAAAAAGGAGTTATTTCAAAAATTAAAAAACGGGCGGTTTTTAGCCGAAAATCGCTAAAAACCGCCCGAAATTGGCTGGGGCGAAGTGATTCGAACACCCGAATGACGGAGTCAGAGTCCGTTGCCTTACCGCTTGGCGACGCCCCAATATTCATTTGCTTTATAATTATATATGTATTCCGGCAAAATTACAAGCAATTTTATGTTCAATTTAAAATTTTTTTAACCGCCGCCCGCCACCGCGGGCGGCGGTTCTTTCTCCCCATAAGATTAAAAGGCACACCTACATTTTGCTGCCACTTATTAATTTTTTGCAATGCTTTCAGATCTTATCTCATTGCACATCAAAAAATTACCCCTCGTATTTACTGTTTGATTTTATTCTTTATTATTTGCAAACTTAATTTATCGGAACCGGCATTCCCAAATCCCGAAATAACTCTTTCCATGGTTTCGGGGCTCCAATAAATTTTCAAATATTTTTTCGCTCTTGTAATTGCCGTATAAAAAACACCATGAGTGATTTTCTCCGTGTTGCTTTCAGGAATTATTATTTTTACAGAATTGTATTCCAAACCCTGTGCTTTATGGATAGATACGGCGTAAGCGAGTTGAAAAGGCACAATAGAAAACATTTTGGACTTTTCTTTCTCTTCTTCGCTTCTATCTACGTCATCGCCGTCTTCATAAACAGTGAACTTGACTCTTGTTCTGCCGTCAAAGTTTTCTATAAACTCCACTTCTCCCTTACAACCACTTTCGGTTAAAACACGTTCAATATCAACGGTAAATGTTATACTTCGCTTATCCTGCTCAATATCAACTATTTTGCCTTTTAAGTTATTGTAAAATACAGAAAATCGTTTGGATTCATTGAATAGTATCGGGTCGCCTTTTTTATAACTCCACTCCTGCCATTTATGCTCTTTATTTTTATTGTTTGCCTGAAAGTAAACATTGATATTATTCAATCCAAACTTTCCGTCATAATTTAAGCATAAAACCACTTCGTCTTCATCATATTTATGAAAAATATCGGATCCGATACATTCCGAAAAAGACCCGTTAAATATTAATTTCTCATGAATACATTTCTCGCGCGTCCTGACTTCTTTCCATAAATCCTTAAGAAAATCTTCTTCTGTGCGCCATGTATTCAAAAGTTCCACTTTTGCATCATCTTTGACTATTTCATTGGCATATTGAAACCAATTACCGAAATCGATAGGCTCCAACTGATAAATATCACCCGCTAAAACCAATAAAGTATTTTCACCTATCTTTTCAAAAAAACGAGCCATAGTATGATTGTCGATCACACTGCATTCATCAACAAAAATGACATCAAAATCAGGTAATTTTATTTTTTTGGTAAAACTGTCTAAACTGATATATTCGGATTGAGGTTCCGAATTATTAATGCATCTACGTAAATTTTGCAAAGCAGTATGAGTTTTTGTTAAAAATAGTTTTTTACTGCCTTCCATTAGTTGCGAAATTAATTTGATAAGCGTTGTCTTGCCTGTCCCGGCGGCACCGTAAATAAGCAATACTCTTGAATTGACAAAAATCTTTTCCAGTGCCTGCTTTTTTATTTTATCTTCAAATTTTATTCTGCTGTTTTTCAAAAAATATTTATTAAGTTCATATTGTCCCTTATTTCCGGTTTTAGTTAAAGCAGTTAAACCATTTAAAATCTTTAAAGTTTCATTTTCATACGATTCGATAAATACCACACCGTTTTCGTGCTTTATGCTATATCCCTGTTCTCTTTCCCATTTATCAAGATTTTTATTAAATTTTTCTATTTCGTTGCTTTCAATTAATGTATCCTCAAAATATATTTCGCCCGTTTCGCCTATAAGCCGTTGTAATTTCAGATATGGTCTGTATGTATCAACTTTTTCATATCCCAGAGCTTTAAACACATCTTTTGAAACAGTGTAATTGCTTGTTTTGCTTCCCGCTAAATTGGATATATATGGATTTTTTTCGAACGGCAAACATTTACTGATTAAATTAACCGAAGTACTGCTTAACTTTATGCCTTGTGTATAAATAACCGCATCCAACGTTTCTTCTCTCAAATGCAGTAATAGATATCTTACAGTATTTTTCCCTAAAACATCTGAAGATTCTCCAAACTCCGAGCGCAACTTTTTTAATACGGGTTTGAATTTTTTAGTATTTGCCTTTGAATATATGCTGTTAAGAATTTTTTCAAAATCGAATTCTTTCAGATCAATAAAATTCACTAAATTCAAACCCGTTTTTGTCAAAAAATTCATAAGTTCGTCATATTCACCGTATTTAGATGAAATATTGCCATTTAAATTCAAAATTTTGGATAATTTATTAAGACATGCAGGTTCAATTGATACACGCCACCTATCAACAACCTTAATCTTTACAGGCTTGTCCCATAAATTTATTGTCAACTCTTCATATCCGATTTGTACAGAATAATTACTTGATATGTTTTTCTTTGTATAAACTGTAACACGATTATACTTTGTGGCATATTTACCCGCCAACTGCAACGTGACTTCGAAATACCGGTTTTTATCTATATAAAACGGTACTTTATTTTGAACATAATACCGTGCGGATCTTAAAGCCGACGAAGAAAATCCTTGCGACTCAATTGCCGCCGCAACCGATTTATAATATTCTAAATCTATTTGATCTGTTTTTAAAGGAAATTTTTCAAGATTTTTTAAAATTTTTATACCATGCGCTTTAAAATCCTCTCTGATTTGCCATAAAAATGAATAATATTTCAGCATCAGCCTTTCGGATTGCCCGTCATCCGGAATACGGCTATCAATATACTTTAACATTTGTAAGAACGATCCCAGATATTTAGTGTTAATATCAAGCAACGATTGTTCCCAGGCATAATCCAACCCAACCGAGGAGTTTTCTTTGTTTAAAGAATTAAACAACAACGCGGCAATGCACAAATCATATAGTCTGTTTAAAATTCGCTGGGAGACATTATCTCTTGTATCATTATAAATATCAAAACGATCAATACTTTCTGTAATATATTCGTCACAGCGTTTGATTATGCGCCCGACCTCTTCCAAAGAATATTCTCTTCCTTGCAATTTTTTTGCGAACGCATGTATGTTTATTAGTTTTACCAACTCTTTGCAAAATTCATTTATACTTTCGTCGGTATTTAAGATTTCATCACGGTTTGAAAAAACTAATTCAATACTTGATTTGTTATAATCTATTGACGTGAGAAATTCTACCGACATATATTTCCAAAACACGCGCTCTTCCCCTCGATGTGTTGGATTCAGAACCACAAACAATATGCCGGGGTCGGCTGTCACATTAGAATATATATAAGCGGGAAACGCCAAACTTTGCAATCTGTACTTTACTTTATCTCCGTCATTTTTATATTCCCCCGTCCCTTTGATCTGTACCATAAAATTTTGTGCAGGCAATCGGGATTCTTCCGGATTTATAACCAATTCGAAATTGCCGTCGGTGTTCGGCCATTTATCGTCGCTTTTAAAATCCCAATTTAGCTTACCGCCGGAACGTAAAAATGTTTCGAGAACCGACACCGCCGCTCTGTCTTCCGCAGAACGCTCAGTATGGCTTTTCAAATGTTTATCCAACATTTCTTTTGTTACTTTCATATTTTAAAACCTCAAAGAAATAAGTATCCTATTCGCTTTATCCAACCAAAAGTATTCCTTCATATCCATTATAGCAAAAAATAAGATAAAAACAAGACGCATTTCGAATTTATTCATATAAAACCTTTTTTAACCTAAATTTTGTTTTTAACTGTGTGCCCGGCGGTAAAGCGCCCTTTATATGATAAGGCTGTGTATCAACCAATAAAAATAATAGTACATTGAAGGAAGCAGAGAAAGATCGGAAAAGTCGATAAACAGTTGATCCCTGTCGTCCAGGCTGACTATAAGATCGTCCGTCAATTTTTTTAAAGTATTCTTAGTTCTTTTATAGCCGTACCCCGGCTTATTTTGCATCCATTTAATTGTAGCCCCGCCGTCGCTCAGCTCTATTGTTTCACCGTGATGGTATATGTAGAATTCCGCGTCCTTGCCGTTGCAGAATTTCAAGCCTTTAGCGCAAATTTGGGTAAAACAAAGTGTTCTGCGGATTTCAAAAAGCTCACCTTTCAAACTGCTTTTCAATTCGTTGAGAAATTCATCGTCAATATGGGATCCTATGAATTTTTCATTGACCGTTTTACTTAATTTCTCTCTCAAATTTTCGGTTTCTTTTAAGAATTTTTCCGTTCGCTTTTTCTTTTCTTCTTCCGTATCGAGTATGCTAAACCAGTTGTTCTCGTCATCCTCGTCGTTTTCATTTTCTTCATCCTCGTCGTCCTCGCCGCCCTCGTCGTCTTCTTCGTCTTCATCATCTTCGTCGTCAATTTCCGATGGCTTGCGCCGCAATAGTTCTTGCTTGCGCATTTCAAAATGAGCCCTGCGTTTTAACAAATCGTCCATGCCGTCGCCCGGGATTTCGGAAGTCCGTTCATAATCACCGATATATTTGTAGCACATGCCGCCCATAAATTTTATGGAGCCAATTAACTGCAAGGTATTTAACGCACCCGTTAATTCCCTATAACCGATGCACAATTCGCCCTGCACCTCGGGCGCCGAAAATTGCGGATGAGACTTTGCGTATTCGATTATTTTATCGAGCAATTCGTCCATACGTCACCCCGCTAAAAATCGAACGGTCCGCGTTTTGGGTTACGGGGAACATATTCGTACCTATACTTATCGTCGGACGGATTTATACCTACGACATAGTCTTTGAATTCGCTTTCGGGCAAAGAAGAAAATTCGGCGCAATTGAAATATCTTTCCATAGACGAAAGCATAACGTAACCGCAATTTGCCTCAGTCACGATACATTCGCCGCACCCCAAATGCGACAATCTGCTTTTTGTTACAAGTTGCAAAGTTTCCAATTCATATTTTTCTATCTCAACCCCCTTGCCGTTTGCCGCGCTGAGAGGAGATATGCGGGTATATTGTCCGCATTCTCTTGAAAATTCTTCAAGCGTTTCCGGATTATTGCTTCCGAAAAACACGTGCACATTGAGATTATCGCGTATAATAGCCGCTACTGCCTCTTTATATACAGCCGCCAGTTGCGCATACGACTGGATGATAAGGATAAACCAAATATTGCGCCCGGCGCACGCCGATATGGTCGTCTCAAAATCCTTTATCTGCACAAAGTTGCCGAATTCGTCAAGGATAAAATAAAATGGTATTTCGAGCTTGCCGTTACGGTTGCTGCTTGCTCTTTCGATTAAAAATTTGTATGCATTCTGCACAAACAACGTTATGGTTTTATAATGCGCTTTAAGCTCGTCCCTATAACACACAAATAAGGCAATAGGCGCTTCGGCAAGCTCCTCGATTTCAAACGAGTTGCAAGAAGTGATTTTTCTGGTTACCAGCTCCATAAATCCTGAAAATTTTGTTTGCCATACCGACATAAAACTGCCGCGCGTATTCCCCGTGACGTCTAAAACTATGGGCTTTGCCAAAAGATATGCCCTTGATTTTTTGTCTCTCGACGAAAAATACCCGCCGTCGAATACGTCGTTGCAGTCCGAAAAAGTCCCCATTATTTTAAATATAGTATCAAGTGAAAAGGTCTCTTCCGTAATCGGGTTTTCTTTCAATTCCGTATCTTCGAGCATGGCGTGCAGAAAAGCTTTAAACAGGTCTCTTACTCCGTCCTCCCAGGTAGGATCCCGTTCTATGACAGTGCTGACCATCATTGTGCCCATATTGTCTATATCGTTATTCAGGTCGTCTGAAATAGCTTTTCTTTCGTCCTCCACGTCCCTGTTGAGACGCTCCTTGTCATCGTATATTCTGCCGTTAAAACTGTACTTCCACTCTCCGTCAATCCGCACCGCCTCGATTTCGTCATAGATGTTTTGGGCTTTTTTATGTTTTCTGAAAATGGGCGTCAGCGGGTTCCAGAACTCACTGTGCTTGTAATCACGGAAATTCAAAAGTTTGATTTTATATCCTTGTTTTTTTAATGTTTCGGCGGTAAGGCGATAAATTTCTCCTTTAGGGTCGGAGACAATAAATGACTTTTTGACCTTTTGCATTGCAAAAGAAATGATAGTAGGCACAACGTATGAAGTCGTTTTGCCCAGTCTCGTGGCCGCTATGACCCCGACGTGGTTACCCTGTTCGGTATAGAGTTGTACCAGCTCACCGTTTGCATCATGAAAGCAAGCTTTCAATACCCCGTCATTGGTAAAATTGCCAAGCTCTGAAAACTTGACGGTTTTTATACCCGCTTCCGCAAGTTCGTCGTAGCGAACAAGACGCATGTTTTCATATCCGTTACACAAAATTTTTTCATCGATCATAATCCACCTTTAAAGCCGAGCGTAGGTTTACTCATTGAACGAAGGCAATTTTGCACTTTGTCAAAAGTTACCCGGCTGTCGTCGTCCGAAATAGACAAGCAAATAGTATCTATAGCGTTGATAAGATTATCCATACTTACGTTACCGAGCCTATCCCATAAACCGTCGTCTATGGAAATTTCGGTTCCGAGTCTGCGCGAATACTCTGAGATGTCCTTTAATAAAATTGCTTCACGCTCTTTGCCGCTTATAGCCGCCAACTCTGTTACGCGGCACAGGGGCTTTAACAGTAATGCATTTTGGCTGTCGCAAATTACCACGGGAAGAATATTCGAAAGGTCAAGCGTTAACCCTGTAGCGACGTTAAAAGTCTTTCTTTTAGATGCCGACAGAAAGGTTTCCACCACTTTTTGTTTATCGGAAGTCATCCCGCCGTAAATGCGAAAAATCACTATATTCGGCTTTTTTTCGTTCAATTCCTTTACCGCCATATTCTGGGCGCCGTTTTCAAAGAATCCGCTTTCTATTCTTGCGACGTCGATCAAAACTATGTTGGCGTCTTTAAACGCATGTTTGAACGAGTCGATATACGCATCCGCCACAAATTCTTCTTTTGCGGTCAACAGCAGGGGACGGTACTTTTCGTCAGCGGCAAGACAGGCGGTTTTAAATGCTTTTGCGACTTTTTCGCACTCCTCCCTGCGGTCCATAGGTATTGACAATGCACAGTTCCACGACGGAATAGCGGGAAGGTTCAGCGGAAAATTTGTTACGGCGTTTATATACTCGCCATTGCAGGAAAGTATTGTTTTTTGCTTGTCCGCATAACTTAACCCCGTGCAGTATAAAATCCGCGCAACGGAATGCACATACTTTTCGCGCTTAACCAATTCTCTGGCAAAAGCCTTTTCCAACAATACGGCAATTTTATCCTCTCCGGGAATTACTCCGAACGGTTCGGCTAAATATTTCACCGCTTCCGTAAAAGGACAGATAGACGAACTTATAAGGACGTCTGCATATTTTTTTGCGTTTTTGCTGTCATAGGTCATGCACATTACGGCTGCTTCGGTACTGTTCCAGCGAACCGCTTTTTGAAGATAGCGTAGACCGCCCGCTTTGTTTTGCGGAACACCTTGTCCTTCGTAAAGGGCAAATCCGTAAACTATCATTGCCGCAATGATCCCCTCATTGGCGCACCCGGCGACATGGGAAATAATTTCACTTGAAGTCAGCAGGTTCGGCAATTTGATTTTGAGCTCGCCCGCAGTCAATAAAGCCTGCCCCTTAGCCTTTACGGCAAGTTGCGTATCCGGTGAAAGTTTATCCAAATCCCGCCTGAGGTCAGGGATCTTTTTCATCCTTTCATACAAGTTATAAGCGGCAACGGAATCTATATCGCTAACGGGTTTGCACTCGCAAGTCGAAAATAAAGATTCCGCCCCGTCAATACCGTACATCTTTGACAGCGTAAAGAAAACAGCCCTTTTGTCTGTATTGTCGGGCAACGTCACGCAGGTTAAAAAATAATGCGACAAAAATTTTGTCTTTATGTAAGTTGTTACAGAATCCGTGCTTACCTCATCTATGAATTTATTTTTCGTATTCTCTTTCATAAACGCCTCCCGTTTTATTTGCTTATATTATAAATCAAGCCGCAATTTTAATAAAAAAACTTTAACTCGTCTATGTACGGGATAACTTTCAGGCACAAAAGAAAACGGTTTTTTTTACAAGAAATTTGTAAGAAAGGCAAAATAAAAAAGCCGCCCGTCGGGGTGGCTTAAAAAAAGATTATTTTGCTAAAATATGAACAGACTTACGTTTATGTTTTTGCGTCTTGAAATACTATTATATCCTCAAGCCCGACTTGCGCGATCCGGCAATAAAATAACAAATCTTCGATACCGATTTGCGTTCTGCCTGTTTCCCAATTGTTTATAACGCTATCGGACACTCCGAAAACCGCCGCAAGCTCAGGACGGCTGATACTCCTATCCATGTGCCTGTCCGTACAAATTTCGCAATTCCCGTCGCCGTCGCATTTTTCGGTATCTTTTTTTATTGCGCTGCAAACAAATTTACGGAGATGAGGGTTGTCGCTGCGAAGCCTGTACAATTTATTTCCTGTCGATTCCCAATCAATAAAACTACGAACGATTTTCATAACAATGTTTTAGCAAATTTTGTGGAATAACACAAGCATTTGCCGATATTTTAAATTGATTTTTTCTCATTGCAAAAGCAGAATTTCTTAAAAACGTTTTATAACGGAAAACGTCTCGGGGCAAATAGCAATACAAGCGCCTTGTCCGACGTTCAAAACTTTTACTCCGTGGACCAGGTGAGGGTGCCGCATTTGACGGAAATCGAATAATAGCGCGTTACGTCATTGCCGTTTTCGTCAATGATTTTTACCGACTCTTCCGGCAAAACGTTTTCCGCTGAAGTAGCGTCGGGCATAAGCACACCTAAAACTGTGACGGACGGGTCTATTTCTATTTTGTGCCCTTTAAGCAGCGTTCCGAAAGATATGCGGAAGGAGTTTAACGGCGCATAAAACGGCTCGTCGCCCTTTGCTATTTCAAAGCTGTCAGTGGTTATTTTGAGAATTCGCTGCGTCACTTTAAGCACTTCGTCTTCATGCTCAAAATCCACCCTGTTTACCCCATCGCAATTCACTTTCCATGTGCTCTGCTCATAAATCGCTTCCGAACCCAACGCGCCCGTTTCGGTTATGCTTGAATTGAACTTAATTTCCACGTCCTTTTCTTTGACGTCGGGCGGCAATTCCACAATGTAATAATCCTCTTCCGAAAGGCTGAGCGGCGTACCGTCGTACTGCTTTTCGGCGGTGTATAGGTGCACCGTGACGGGCAATTTGACGCGCAACTGACCCCACTCGGTAAATATATCGTAATTATTTGTGCAGTCTTCCCCGCCGCATTTAATTTCCATATCCGAAATCTCGTTGTCAACGTACTTTATTTGGTCTTTATCGTCGGTGACATCGTGCAAAACGGTTTGAATTCCATCAACGGTATGATCTTCCACA
Source organism: uncultured Clostridia bacterium (assembly GCA_947625245.1). Lineage (GTDB taxonomy): Bacteria > Bacillota > Clostridia > Christensenellales > Borkfalkiaceae > Coproplasma. The sequence continues at coordinate 95,969 of CANQNO010000001.1, read as the reverse complement.
AGCCCGCTGTGTTCGGGGTCGGACGGATCCGCTTCGGCTGTATAACCCGCAGAATAACTTGCGGCGGGGTTATTTTTATCGTATACGAAGGTCTGGCTTTGTGTCACTATTTTTACATACCGTTTGGCTATTGTTATCTTGCCGGAGCTCCCGTATGTAATTTCATAGTTGTCTGTAACGACGCCCGATTCCGCAATTATCAATATCATACCTACGTCACTGTCATATAGGTATTCGCCGGCGTTATATACTTTGATAAAGCTTATGAACTCATGTCCGAGAGAGGGATAATCGCCGTAATCGATGTCAAGCGTTTCACCTTCAGAGAACAAACGCGGCTCGCCGTCGTATATCCACTCTACATCTTGTGTGCGCACGGTAACGGGGCGTTTTGAAATTTCAACCGTGCCGTAACCAAATGTTATTTCGTAATTTTTCGTCAAATCCGCGCCGTCCGCCGTAGACACTTGCCACTCTTCGCCGGGAATATTTTCGTACGAGCCTGCATTTACAAAGCTCTTGTAGGTCAATTTAAGTTCATGCCCTTCCACGAGTTTATTGGTTGAAGTAATTTCAAACTTTTCGACGGAGTGTTCTTTTGCGTCGTAAACCACGGGCTCTTCGGTTCCGCCCGTCATTACGGTTATGGCGCGCTTTGCGACCGTCACTGTGCCGAAATCGTACACTATTTCGTAATTTTTCGTCAAATCCGCGCCGTCCGCAGCGCGCACGGTAACTTCACACTCAAGTTTGTAATCGCCCGCATCTATGGGGTCGCAAGTTATTTCATACGAATATTTGTGCCCCGATATTTGCCCGTCGGGGTCAGTAATTACTACTATCTCCGAACTCTTAAGCTCCTCTTTATGGCTTTTGCCGTCATATACCCAACCCTCGGCAAGGGAAGTTTTTACTTTTAAGGGTCTGGGCGTGATAGTCACCGTGCCAAAAGACCAGGTCACTACCTTATAGTTATCGGTGACGTCGTTCCCATAGGCATCAAAAATTTTGAGCTTTTCACGCTCGGCTTGTGCAATTTCGTTTTTATGTTCGCCCGCCTCTGTAAATTCGGGGTAATTTTGGAGTCCTCCGATATAATGCCCTTCCACTAACTTATACGCGGAATAACAATATAAGCTCCTTTCGCTGTGGGGCTGAGCGTCGTACACCGTTTGGGAGCTGCCCGTTTGCACAACTATTTCGCGCGGGGTAACGAAGATATTGCCGTAGGTAGTACGGTCAAGAATATAATTGTTTGAAACGTCGCGATCGCCTTCGAAAATTTGCCAATCGAAATCGAATTTGTTTTGTACTGTTCCGTCTTTGACGTTGGTTACAGAGGGCAGGGGCTCTTTTGGCGTGAAAATAAACTTGTGACCGCTTATAACTCCACTCTCTTCCCCGTCTTTGGCTTGCTCGAATTTTACTTCGCCCAAAGTATGCGGCATACCGTCATAAACAAATTCATTTCCGCCTGTCTGCGCAGTGAAACGCCGCTTATTGACCTTTAACAAGCCGTTTACGGTTTCTGTTATTTGGTAATTGTCTGTTTGGTTGATGCCGTCCCCCGACTGTACCCGCCAATCGAATTCAAGCACGTTGGGCGTTTCGCCCGCGTCGGTTATTTCGGTATGGCTTAAGAACTTTATAACGCTGAATTCATGCCCGCCTACAAGATTTTGGCATTGCAGCAATTCCTCTTTGTAATGGGGCTTTGCGTCGTACGTCCACTCGCCGTCCGGCGTGGTGATTTTAAGTTTGCGCTTAGTTATTTCGATAGTGCCCAACTCGTATTGTATGTGATAATTTTTGGTTACGTCCCCGCCCGCGCCGTCGGTTATTGTGGGCGTACAGTCATTTGGATAGGTACCGGCGTTAATATATTCCCCGAAAACCGCCGAAAGGTTGTGACCTTCTGCAAGCGGATATCTGTTGCCGGGAGGAGTTACTTCATCTGTCTTTAATTCATAGGTTTCGTTTTTGTGAGCAGCGCCGTCGTACTCCCAGCTTTGCGAATCCGTGGCAATAAGAATAGGGCGCTTAATGATCAATATATTGCCGTAAACCCATGTTATATCGTAATTGGCTGTGACTACCGTATCTTCGCCTTTGAGTATATCAAAGCTTGTAGGCTTGTTTTCATACTCCATGGCGTCTCTGAACTCAGGCAAGGTTATATTTAACCTGTGCCCTTCAACCAAACGGTCACAATCGACATCGTCGCTACCATGCCCTTGCCCGTCGTAAACGCCACTATAGTCGCCCGTTTCGATTTTAAGCTTGCGCTTAGAGATTGTTATTATTGGCTCGCCCGTACCAAAGTATTGTATATCGTAATTTTTTGTAACGTCATTGCCATTGACGTCGGTAATGGTCGGCTCCGCCCAAAATGCATACTCGCCCGCTTCCACGGGTGCGGTTTCGCAAGCACTGTATGCGGTACCCTTATCGGTAATTATGCGAAACGCATATTTATATTCAAATGTTACATTATGACCTTCTATACCGCCGGAGGGATATCTGCAGCTTATATGATCTACAATATCTTTAAAATGGCTCTCGTCGTCGTATTCCCAGCCGAAACCCGTTATGTTCTCGCTAAAGGGGCGCGGGGTGATTATTACGGTAAAATCAAGATCCCAAACTAAATTGTAATTTTTTGTTACGTCGTTTCCGTCGGAGTCGTAAACCGTGTCGTAGCCCTTTACACCGTTTTCTTCCTTTATTCCGATATCGGTATAATCGCCCGCATCCGTATAGGAAGCGAATACAAGATTTAAATGGTCACCCTCCACGAACGGGAGATAATCTTGGTTATCTTGGTTATCTTCGTGTACGGTGTATCCCGACGGGGAGTGCGGCTCGCCGTCGTACATTACTTCAAGATCGTTTACGCTTAAATGTACCTTGCGCTGTTGGATTTGAATCTTCCCGTACTGCGTGTTTTCGGGGGACAGGTAATAATTTTGAGTTTTTTCGACAGAGCCCTCAAACACTTGCCAGGTGAATTCGAATTTGTTTTCGATAGGTTCGCCATGCTCTTTTATTTGGGGAACTGTACCCACGGGCTCAATTTTGAACCGGTGCCCCGACACCAGCCCTTCGGCTGTAGCAGAAGGTGCAGAGTGCGGCTTGCCGTCGTAAATTATATCATCGAAGGAGGCGGTTGTTACGTGCAATTCTTTGGGCGTAATGGTAAGCTCCCCCAAATTGCGCTTTATGACGTAATTTGAGGTGACGTCTATGCCGTATTCATCTTTTACTGCGTAGTTTACCACTTCGTTTGTATAAGTGTTTGCTTCGGTTGCGGTAAAGGGCTCTACTTCAAGGGTTTGCCCCTTGCACAGCCCGCTGTTTTCGTCCGCGCCCGTAAGGCTGTAATCTTCGGCGGCAAAGCCCTGTTTTTCGCCGTTGTATTCAACCGACTTTTCCCCTGCGGTCAAAGTTGCATGGCGGCGCAATACGACTATCTTGCCCAACCCGAATTCTATTTCGTAATTCTGGGTGGAGACGCCGTATGTATTGTTGGTAATGTCCATATTAGGTTGCACGTCAAAGGTATAGCCATCTTCGTTGGCTTCATCAACTATAAGAAACGCCTCAATGCCCGTAAAGCCGCTTACAATCCCATTAAACGCCAACTCGTCTCCCGCACAAAGTTCGGGTGTAACAGTGACGGATTCCAAACCGTAGTAATGCCTTTTACCGTCGTAAACAAACTGTTCAGAGGCGGGCGTTACGGTTATTGTGCGCTTTTGTATAATGAGTTTGCCCAAACTTTCGGCAATGTCGTAATTTGAGGTGACGTCTTCGCCATTTCGGGAAATTACAGAATAGTCGGGCTTGTTTTCGTATTCGCCCGCGCCGAATATTTTTTGCGAAGGAACAATTTTAAGGCTGTCGCCCGCGGCAAGCCCGCTGTTTTCTCCCTCGCCCGTAAGGCTGTAATCTTCGGCGGCAAAGCCCTGTTTTTCGCCGTTGTATTCAACCGACTTTTCCCGCGCGGTCAAAGTAGCGGGGCGGCGGGCAATGGTAACGTTGCCGTAGTCGTAAGTTATTTCGTAATTTTCCGTGACGTCTTCGCCTTCCGCCGTCACGGTTATTTTATACTCGTTTTTGTGTACGCCCGCGCGCGTGAATTCGGGCACGTTTAAAGCCGCCCGTTGCTGGTTTTCGGCAAGCGTTCCTTCTATCTGATATCCCGCGGCAAAGTGCGGTTCGCCGTCGTAGACCCACTCCTGCGAGGGGGTTTTTACGGTTATTTTGCGCTTGTTTGCCGTAAGGGTGCCCGATTGGTATTCTATGGAGTATCTGTCCGTAACGTCGTTGCCCTCTCCGTCGACGATGGAGAGCGAGGTTACGGAGTTTTTGCAACTGCCCGCTTCGGTTATTTCCGAAGTGGACAAGCCCGTTATTGTTTCACCCGCCGCAAGACCCAGTTCGGAAACTATTTGAATATTTGCGTCGGAGTGCGGCTTGCCGTCGTATTCGAACTCCAAAGACGGGGTCTGTATGGTTATGGGGCGCGGGAGATTTGCCGCTTCAAGCGAGCAGGGTGCGATTCGGTATGAAGATGTGACGTCCTCGCCCGATTCGCTGAACACCCTTACCTGCGCGGGGTCGACAAAAACTTCCACCTTTGCACCCCGCCTTGTTAAGGTGTATTCTTCAACTTTCAGCCTGTCGCCATATTTGAGGTCGGCGGAAAAGTCGGGTTCTTCGCCGTATATAAGCCCGCCGTCTTTAAGCCCTATCTCCGCCGCAACGGGCAGAATTTGCACGGTTTTTACCTCGCCGTACCTGTATGTGCCAACAACCGTGCGGGAGACCGCGCGCACTTCGTATTCGCCCGCGCCGCGGGGTTCGCCCGGCTGCCACCCGCCGCCCAAAGTGCGGTATTCGAACGACGTGCCGCCTAACACCGATTTTGCCGTTGCGCCGAGCGGCTGGCCGTATTCGGCTGTTTGGGGTATCGTTTCTGCGTAAACTATGCCCTTGACGCCGAGCATTGCGCCCGTCGCCGCCAAAACAAGCAATATACCGCACAAAATAAGCGTACGGAAACGCCAGACGCAATCGAAAATGCGCCTGCGCTTATCAAGCTTTGCTTTGTACGACTGATAGAGCATGTTTACCTCCTTTTAACGGGTTATACTTAACAAACCTAAATCAATTGTGACAGTATAGCAGTCGGTTACGTCCTCGCCCTTTGAATTGAATATGCTGTATGATATTATATAGTTTGGCTTTCTGCCAATATCCGTGATGCCTTCTTCGTCGAATACAAGACGGCACTCGTCGCCTTCGGCAAGACCTTCTATATCACACTCTTCAATAGTGCCGCAAAGGGGTGTGCCGTCATATTTTTTGGTAAGGTCGTGGGTTTTTATTTTTAATTCGCACGGGGTGACCTGCAGAGAGCCGTACTGCCTTTCTATGTAATATCCGGCGGTTGCGTCGGTATTGTCGCGCGCCAGCACTACCGGCACGTCTGCGGGCAGGGAAAATACGTTGGCGGAACTGCCCACTTTGGTGCGCGAGGAGAAGGTTACTAAACTCAATGCCGCTTCGTTTACACTGTCGCCGTAGTCCAGCGCCGAAAGATCGTAATTTACCGTTACATGGGGCGCCGTAAGGGGTTTACCGTCGTAAACTTTGCTGCCGTCGTCGCTGACTATGGTTATCCTGCGTATACCGCATACTTTGCAGATATTATGCTCGAAAGTATGCTTGTTTGTGGGGTCTATCTCTTCGCTTATAAGCTTTTTGCATTTTATACAGAAATTTTGCCTTATACCGTGCTCCGCGCATGTGGGCTCCTGTACGGTGACCCACGGCGATATAAACTCATGGTCGCACTCCCACTCCGAAGGATAAAAATCATCGGGGAGAACGCCTTCGGGTATCAAATCGGGCGAAATCAGGAGCCAGGGCAGCACATACCAGGGGAAGTCCGCGGGAAGGTCGTTCCAAGGGAAAGTCTCCCAAAATTCGGGCGGCATATCCTCCCACGGGATATTTTGCCACGGGAAGTCGGGCGGAAGGTCGCCCCAGGGTATCCTGCTCCAGTCGAAGTCTTCGGGCATGTTTTCCCAGGGAACGCTGTTCCAGTCAAAGTCTTCGGGAAGATTTTCCCAGGGCACTCCGTTCCAGTCGAAGTCTTCGGGGAGTTTTTCCATGGGCATATCGTTCCAGTCGAAGTCGTCGGGGAGCTTTTCGCCCGGCACTTTGCCCCAGTCGAAGTCTTCGGGCATGCTGTCCCACGGCACGTTGTTCCAGTCGAAATCGTCGGGAAGTTGGTCCATGGGTATCCTGTTCCAGTCAAAATCTTCGGGGAGCTGATCCCAAGGTATCTTGTTCCAGTCAAAATCTTCGGGCAAATTTTCCCAAGGCATGCCGTTCCAGTCGAAGTTGTCGGGCATGTTATCCCAGGGCATGCTGTCCCAATCGAAGTTATCGGGGAGTTTATCCAGAGGAAGATCTTCTAAGGGGATTTTATCGAGGGGCAATTTATCCCACGGGAAATCTTCGGGAATATCGTCCCACGGCAGATTTTCCCACGGGAAATTTTCGAATTCGTCAAAGGGGAAAGTTTCCCACGGGAAGGTATCCCACGGGAAGTTTTCCCAATCGAAACTCTGTAAAAACGCCTCCCACAGATTGCTTTCCGCATTGCTCTTTTTAAATGCGGACAAGCCGAAAAAGGCGCCTATCATAAGCACTATCGAAATTATTAACGACCCGAATATGTAAAACGGCTTCGAACGTCTCATATAAACGCCTCCTTTTGTAATTCTTATAATTTGGGTTGCGGCGGTTGCGCCGTCAGGATTTGGTCACCCGCGCGAGGAACTCGCAGCAGTCCGACATTTTTTCTTCGCCGAAGAGCGAGCGGATGAATTTTGCGGCTTCGTTTAAGTCCTTGCGGTAGAGCGTTAGGTCCTTATACGAAAGCTTGCGGAATACTTTTTTGCACATTATGTCGTCCAGCGCTTCCAGCTCGTCGCCGCCGCATGCCGAATATACGGCTATGTAGCTGCGTATCTGCCGCATTATGCGGTTGCCGAAAGTTATTTGGAATTTGGATATCATATACTCGTCCAGCTCTTTAAGCCGCCTTTCGTTGCGCTTTGTAATAAGGTAGCCGTTCTGCGCCGCAGAGACGAGCGAGGTAAACTGCTTGTATGAGAGCTTAACGGGTTTGTACTTGCCCGTCACGGGGAAAGCGGGTGTTTTGCTTTCGAGGTTGACTATCATGGCACGGTCGTAAACTTTGTCCGAAATGGCAAAGGTTGAGTCGTCGTTGTTCGCCGTGCCTATAAACCACATGTTTTCGGGCAGTTTTATCCTGCCGTCTTTGAGCGCGGGCGGGTCGTCCGCCCAAACGTCGGGCACTACCTCTATATACCTCAATTCGGGGTTGGGTATTTCGAGCAGAGACAAGAACTCCGCAAAGTAATATTCCACCCTCGCTATGTTCATTTCGTCGAGAACGGTTATAAAGATATCCCCGCTCCCGTTGGCTTCGTACATGGTTTTGAGCAACTGCGTTTCGTTATACTTTTTGGTGAATTCGTTAAAATATCCCAAAAGGTCGGAACGGTCTTTCCACATGGGCTGGACGGGGATTATGGTAGACGGGTTTGAAAGATATTCGCCGAAGGCGTATGCGAGCGAAGTTTTGCCCGTGCCCGACATGCCCTGCAATATAATGATATGCGATACGGCAAGGCTTGCAACAAACGTCCTTACCTGCCTTTCGGTGTAGTACAAACCCAACTCCGAAGCGGCGAACAACCTGAAATTTTCGCACAGCTCCTTTAAGTTTTTTACTTCGGAAGGGCGTTCTTCCGCCGCGGAGTAACATATCCTGTTGAGGGCGCTGAACCGCTTTACGTGCTTTTGCTTTTCGCGTTCTGCTTCGAAATCCCGCCTCTCCTGCTCCACCGCTATTTTGGCTGTCTGTTCCCACGTTTTGAAATAGCTCTTTATCTTTGTCCTGCGGACGAGGTTTATAATAAGAATTACGGTGAGGGCAAGGGGTATTACGAGTATCCAGAATACTATAAGGGTAATATCCACGTCTTTGGCTACCAAAAACGCCTTTAAAATGGTAACAATGTCGCCCAAAAGCCCGTTAACGTGAAGGTGTATGAGCACGGCGAGAAAAGACCCGCCTACAAGCATGACGAGCACGAGCCCCAAAACGGAGATTATATAGCGGCGTTTGCCCCGCTTTTTTATTTTATTGAGTTTTTTTGCGAATACATCCGACCCTTTAGCCGCCATTACGCATTTACTCCCGTTGCGGTTTTAAGTTAAAGCCGCTTATTCCCCTTTTTTGTCGCCTTCGTCCTTTACGGGTTCGGGCAGATCCTCCCTACGGGGCGCTTCCGCCTCTGCCCTGCGCGATTTTACGCTGTTTGAAAAAGTTTTGTACTCTTCGCTCTTGCGCGCCTTTTTTTTGCGCATTTGCGAACGTATGCCGCCGTAAAATTCTTTGCGAAGAATTTTTTTGACGTCCGTCCACTCTTCCCTTACGAGCCTGCCCAATACTTCGAATTCGTGCTCTAAGGCGTTAAAACCCGCTTCGGTGGTGAAATCGTCGCCCTCGCCCGTAAGCCCGAATTCCCTGCGCGTTGCAGTAAGCCTTGCGCCGAGCAGGGTCTTTTCCCTGTCCGAAATTTCAAGCTCCCCGGTTACCCTTTTGAGTTCGGCGACGGTGCGCTGTACGGTTGCTTCGCTTTGCTTTACTTTGTCCGCACCCGCAACCAGCCGCGCTTCGCATGCGGCTTTTATCCGCTCGCACTCCTTTGTATGTTCCTCGCGGAGAGAGGCTATACGGGCGCCGTGACTCTCTTTCAATGCCTTTAATTCCTCCGCGTGGGCGTTTTTGACTTTTATGAGCTGTTCTTCCGCGCTCTTTTTAAGCGCGTCGTACTCTTCCTGCGCCGCAGCTTTTATGGCGGCTATCTCTTCGGCATGCGCCGCCTTTAACGCCTTTTCCTTTTCTTCGAACTCCGCCTTTAACGCTTCTATCTGCCTTTGGTGCTCTTCTTCGGCGCGCTTCATTTCCTCTTCCAGCTCGCCTATGCGGGTTTTGAGGTTTTCTATCTCGGTCTGCAGTACGTTTATTTCCGTCTGCATCCGACCTATCACGGCGTTGAGTTCGTCTATTTTTGCCCGCGCCTCGATAAGGCGTCCGGCGTCCTTTTCGAGGGCGGCGTTGCGCTCTTCGAGCATAAGCATATATTGCTCGGCGCTTTCGCCCGTCTCTTCTATTCTCTTTTTAAGCGCCTTTAAAGCCCGCGCGAGTTGTTCCTTTTCCTCTTCCCTGCGGCGCTCTTCTTCCTTTTCGTACTGCCTCAAAAAATAATCTTCGAGCTTTAAGCCGTGCTCGTATACGAGAAACGCCGCAATCGCCGCGGGCGCGGCGAATTCGCGCTTGAACTTTTCGGATACGGGTTCGAGGTTTTCCACTTTTCTCTCTATGGTGTAGCCGTCGCCTTCGTATGCGTTGAGATACTCATACAGCGCCAGAGCTTCGCTGAAATTCTTGTTCATCAACAGCACGTTGGTCTTTGTGATCTTCGAACTTATTTTATGGGCGTGCGCGACTTCGGTCATGAGCGGGGTGCGCAGATAAAACGCTACGCTCTGCAAAATTTTGTCTATCCTGTCTATCGCTACGGCGCATTCGGCGTCGGCGGGCGCGGAGACGGCGTCGTCCTGCTCGTCCGTTATGTTTATGCCGATATTAAGCCGCCTTGTGGCGGTTACCACCTTTTTATCCACTTCGAATTCGCCGCGGTATTCCTTATACGCGCTTAAAACGGCGTCGTAACGCACCCCCGTGAAATCGCGGATCTTTAAGAGCAAAAGATATAAAAATTTATTTTCGTACACCGCATAGTCGCTGTCCCTTTCTACCGTATACAGCTTATCGGGCACGATGTCGTCCTTTTTTTGCTTGCGGGTTATAAGGTCGCTGTGGCGGGAAAGGTGCTGTACCGATTCCTTTGAAACCCGCCTTACTTTTTCTATGGGCTGAACTTCGCCCTCCGAACGTATGAACTGCCTGTCCTCGCCTATCGCCCTGCCTATGAAAACCAGCCCGCGCTCTATTGCGGACAGCCAATCGTTTTCGACACGGCAGACGTTGTGCGTGACGGTGACGCGCTCGGGCTTTTGCGCCTTTGCGATATTTCTTAAAATTTTTGCTGCGCCCGCGTCCTTTTCAAGGGCTTTGAAAAGCTCCGAAAGCGCACGGTAAATAGCATCTTCGCTCGTCATTTTTACCCTATCCGTTCCGCGCGACGCGCTTTATCGTTTCGATACAGCTCTTCATGCGGTCCGCGCCGAAATATTCGTTGAAAGTGTCGCAGAGCGTTTCAAGCTCCGCCTTGCGGTATGTCATATTCTGCGTGGCAAGTTTGCGCAGAACTTTTTTGGCGAGAATATCGTCGAGGGCGTCCAGCTCCGTGCCGCCGCATGCGACATATACGGGCACGTACTGCAAAATCTGCTTCATAATACGGTTGCCGAAGGAAATGTGATAGTTCTCCGCCAAAAAATTATCGGTCTTTTTAAGTTTTTCCAGCGTATCCGCCGAAACCGCGTGTTCCTCTTCCGCCCTCTTTGCAAGCTCTGCGAATTTGCGCGCGGAGACGGGCACCGTTCTGAACGAAGGCGCGGCGAAAGGTTCGGACTTGGTGTCTATGTTTATGACCATGGCGCGGTCGTAAACTTTGTCCGAAATGGCGAAAGTGGAGTCGTCGTTGTTTGCCGTGCCCAAAAACCACATGTTGTCGGGCAGGTGCACCCTGCCGTTTTTGATATTTTTAGGGTCGGTATCCCAATGGTCGGAAACCACGTCGAGATTGCGCGAACGGCTGTTGGGTATTTCGAGAAGGGACAGGAACTCCGCAAAGTAGTATTCCACGCGGGCAATGTTCATTTCGTCGAGAATAGTTATGAACATATCCTGCCGCCCGTCGGCTTCGTACATTTTTTGCAAGAGAAGGGTCTCGTTAAAACGCTTTGTAAACTCGTTATAGTAGCCCAAAAGGTCGGAACGCTCCTTCCACATGGGCTGTACGGGTATGACGGTCGAGGGGTTGCCTATAAACTCGCCGAAAGCGAAGGCGAGCGACGTTTTGCCCGTGCCCGACATGCCCTGCAATATTATAATGCGCGAAACCGCCAGCCCCGCCACGAATTCCCTTATTATGTCTATATCGTAGAACAGGTGCAGTTTGCCCGCCGCAAAGTTGCGGAACATATCACAAAATTCTTCCAGCGTAATGTTGTCGGAAAAAGAAGCGGGCTTTGCGGACATGCGCTCCTCGTCTATTTTTTTGAGCATTTCGAAACGGCAGCCCGGCTGTTCCTTTTCCTCTTTTTCCTTTTCTGCCCTGCTGTCTATTTTTCTCACGAAAGACGAAAAGCGGTATTCGTTTATCATAACCGAAACTACTATCGCCACCATAAGAAGCACTACGGCGGCTATATACAGCACTATGAACAGCGGGGAAGTGAGCAGATCCCATACGCTCTGCAAGTCGGCAAGAAGGTTCATTTTGTCTCCTCCTCCGCCCCGGCATATAAAGCGCATCTCTTCATTTCCACGCCGCCGAACGCGTCGATTAAGGCTTTGCCCGCGGATTTTTTGCAGACTTTATCGTCCCATACCGAACACAGCCAGGGCATCGTCTCCGCCGCGAGCGCGCCGTCGAGCGCCTCGTGCCCTTCCGCGCCGCATGCAACGGCAAACGCCGAGTGCGTTTCCAGCTTTATCCATAACAGATTGCTCATTTTAGCCGTTTTGCAGCTTTCGGCAAGGACGTCGGTCTTTTTCCACAATTCCTCGTCCACCGTGTAAGAATCGCGCACGTCGCGCCGCATCAATACGATATGCTCGTATCCCACAGCCTGCATAGCCGTTTTATACCGCTCCTGTTCGCACTCTTCGGCAACGGGCGACAATACGGCAGCCGCTTCGGCTATTGCCGCGGGTATTTCCCTCAGATTTTCGGTCTCCGCCTCTACGACTATTACAAGGTTTTCGGGCAAGGAATAATTCTTCCCGTCGGCGGGGGGCAGGACGCTCTTTTTGTGCGCCAGCACTTCGGCAACGGGCGTAAACAACGTGCCGAGGCAGGCTTTGTCTACATGCCTTATCAGCGCGGTGTGCATATATGCGCTTTCGCGTTTGGCGCAGGCGATTGCCCCGTTTAATGCGGTGGGGCAGGCGTTGCCGTCCTTTTTCCACTTAGTGAACAAATCGTCGTACCGGCGGTATTTTTCGGCGTTGTCCACCGCGGCTTTTTTGCCGAAATAGCCCGCGACCGCTTCGCACAGCGCCGCGCCGCCGCCCGCGGGAACAATTATTAAGCGGGTGGAAAATACCGCGGCGAGATAGTTGCGCAGATCTTCTTCCGAAACTTTAAGCCCGCGCTCTTTTATAAATTGATTGCAATCTTCGATGAGGCGGGGATAGGTGAGGCTTTTATCGTAAAAGCTTACCACTTCGGTCTCTTCGGGCGTTTCTTCGGTCTTGCTTTCGGCGTTCTTTTGCGCGCGCAGCGCTTCGGCTGTTTTGAAAGCCGTTTCAAAGTCCTCCCCCGAAGTGGTGATCTCGTCGGGTTCGCGGGTGAAATAATATCTGTCCCAACGGTTGTTGCCCGTCTTTGTGCGCCAGAGCTGGCGCTCTATCAGGGTTGCGACCACCGCGAAAATGGGTACGCCCACCGCAAAACAGGTGATTATGCGCAGACAGATGCGCTCCGCCGCGCCGCCGTTGTTGGTAAGCATTATGGCGCCGAGAATAAAGCACACGGTTATGAGCACGGGGGTTATGAACAGCGCCGCCATACGGCTGTATACCAGCCGCTTACGGTTGAACCGCCCCAAAAGCGGGCACAGTGCAAGCATGAGTACGGCAAATATATAAAGCGACCACTCCACCGTCTCTTCCGCCGCCGCCGACAGAAGGATATAGTTTAAAGCATATGATAGTATGAGTACCGATACGAGCAGGAAAAAGGTTACCGCAATCAGCGGAAAGGCAAAAATAGCCGCGTTGTGCAACTGCCGCAATTTTGCGGGAGTTTTAACTTCGGTTTCCCCGAACCTGTTCTCCTTTTTAACGTTACAGGTGTCGTCGTACTCGCCGTCGGGGAAATAATCCGTGTTGCTGTCGCCCTGCGGATTGCGGGTGACGCCCTCCGCCCTGCGCTTGCCGGTAAGGCGTATGTCGAGCGCAGATGCGCCCACATATATGGCATATTCCCCCGTTTCCACGTTATCGGCGTACATATCGGAGTCGAACGTTTCAAAACTCTCGTCCGGCAGGGGAATTTTTACCTCTTTGCTCTCCCCCGCCTTTAAAAATACTTTTTCAAATGCCCTGAGCTGTTTTTTGGGCACTACGCGGGTTTTTGACGGTACGCCTATATAAACCTGCGCAACTTCCGCGCCGTCCGCTTTGCCGCTGTTAGTGAGGGTAAAGCTGACATAGTCCGCGCCGACTTCCAGACCCGAATATCTGAATTGGGTATACGAAGCCCCAAAGCCGAACGGATAGCGCACTTTTATGCCTTCCGTCTCGTACCTGCGGTAGCCGACAAACGAGCCGACGTTCATTCTGCCCGTATTTCTGTCGTTGCGGTAATTTTCGAAGTACTCGTCCGCGCGGTCGTAAAGGGTGCGCGTGAGCCTGCCCGAGGGGTTTATTTCGCCGCACAGTACGCGCGCGAGCACGTCGCATGCGAACTTGCCTTCTGCGGGGGCGAAGAGCACCGCGTCCGCATAGCGGTCGAAAGACATATCCACGGGAACGTCGCCCAAAATTACGGCAATCACCCGCTTGCCCGCCTTTTTGAGCGCGTCGAGCAGGGCTATGCGGTTGGGCGGCAGGGAGAGCTCCTTGCCGTTAGGGTCGGGGCGAAGAAAAACAATTGCCGCCTGCGCCCGTGCGGACGCCCGTACCGCGGTGGGGATAAGCGCTTCGCTGCGGGCTTTAGCGGCATCGTAACCCGCCGCTTTGCCCGTTACCGAAAATTTTTCGCCGAGCGCCGACAAATCCTTATATCCCTCGCCGAGAACGGATATCGCCGTTCCCTCGCGAAGGGGAAGTATCTTATGGTTTTTTAACAGAACGACGCTCTCCGCAGTGGTGCGGTAAAGCGCGGCTTCGCCGTCCGCAAACGCGGGCACGGCGTAACCGTCCGCGCCGCCCTCAGCCCGTACTTCCTTATCGCTCACAAGAGCTGAAACTTCGGGCACGGGAGTTTGCAAAACGTCGGGTTCTGCGGCGGGAGTTTCCGAAACGGGAGTTTCGGGAACGGGGTTTACAGCGTCAGCCTGTTCCGCAGCGCCGCCAAAACTCTCTTCCCCGCCCGTTTTCAAGCCGTCGGTCCTCATTGCAAAATCTATTATTTCGTCGAGCAGGGCGTCGATTTTTTCCTCGTCTATAGCCGTGCCGTCTTTAAGCGAATCCTCTATTTCGCGGGCGGCTATGCTGCCCTCTTCTTCGTATTGTTTAAGCCTTAAATATCTTCTCGCGGCGCGTTCGAGGGGTATGATTACCCCGCCGAGGGTAATACCGCCGTTTAAGAGCGCAACCGCGTCCGAAGAGGAATTCACTCCCTCTCCCACTATAAACGTGCCCTCGCCGAACAAGCCGCTTTGCGCCTCGCCGAGAATTGCGCGGTTGGTGTTGTAATATCCCGTTCCCTCGCGCAAGGGCTCCAGAAACACCGCTTCGCAGGGGGAATTTTTTACCGCGAGGAGAAAGGGCTTTATAACCAGCTCGTGAATAGCCGCGGGATCCTCGCGGCGGTCGAGATATTCTATTTCCTTTAATCCTACGGAAGGGCGGTTGAGCCCCGCCGACGCGCCCGCAACATGTATTCCGCGGATGATGTCCGCGCCCATTTCGCCGTTTAAGTATGCATCCTCCGACAGCCCCTCTTCATAGGGGTTTACCGCCGTTTTAAGGTCGGGCGTCAAAAACAGCCTGCCGCCTTCGGCAGCCGATTTTTCGACCAGCTTTTTTGTCATGCCGCCAACAAGCGCGGGGTTCCATGTCCGCGCGGCGCTCGCATAGGAGATACCTTCGGCTTTGCCAAGTTCCTTTAAAAGAACGCGCCGTACGGGGGGTATGCCCGCCTCTTCGAAAGCCGCGGGGTCGAGCGCGGAGGAAATTACAGCCGCTTTGGCGAGCGTATCGAGTTTTTGTATTATATCGCCGTGTTTCAACATTGCGCATCACCGTCAACAAAGGTAGTATTGTTTTCCGCACTATAAATATCTTCGGGCAAAAATCTGTCGAGTACGCCCAACCGCCATACGGTGAACGCCGTTAAAAGTACAGCCGCAAGTACCGCGGCGATTGAAATAACCGTGTACTTTTTACGGGATTTTTTTACCGAATAGCCGCTTTGTTTTCTGAAAAAGTATTCCGGTTCTCTCTCTGCGGCGCCGTAATTTATTTTAACGCCGTCCTCTTTTACGACGTATTCGTAAGGCGAAGAGATCACCGATTCGAGCTTAGCTTCCACCGAAACGCATGCCTTGCTTATGTTCGTGTCCGCAACGGCGAATTCCTCGCCCTGTTCGGCGAACAGCCCCGTCTTTTCGAGGGAGTAATCGGCTATTACTTTGCCGCTCGCATCCTTTTCGTAAAGCCTGAACCTGAGTCCCGTGACTACTATATCGCTCGCATTGAAAAAGCGCATAGCCGCGCGGGGTTTGTCGCCGCCCGTCAAAACGTAACGCGACAAGTACACCGGAAAGCCGCCCGCGTAGTTAAGACGGCCGCACAGCGGTTCCGTGCGGGTCTGCGGCTTTTTTGCCGCGGGCTTTGCCGTCGCCGCCGCAGGCTTTGCCGTTGCCGCCGCGGGTTTTGCCGTAGGCGTTGCGGGCTTTGTTGCGGGGGATTTTGCTTTATTCATCCGAAGCGCCCTCCTTTTTGCGGAAAAAGAACTTGCAAAGGGAGATAGTACAGGTGGTTACCGTTATGGCGAGGGCGGGGAAGCCGAGCAGCGCCGCCCACTCCGCGACGGTGAGGTTAAACTTCATTGTGAAACCGTCCAGCCAGCGGAGCACGAAAGTTGTGGTGAGCCATAAAAATATATCCGCCGCAAACACTATGCATATGCAGAGAAGGGCGAGCCAGCAGGCGTAAGAGAAATTGAATTTCCGCCTTTCCGCCGGCAGGGGGTCGTCGTCCACGCACAGCACCCGCAAAGTGACGTAATCCACGCCCTGCGGGAGATATGTGTCGTGCGTACTTTTGCCGCAATTGAATTTTTCTTTTACGCGCATAACGTCCATAATTCTGTCGTCCGCGCCGTAAACCGCCAGCTCGTATTCCGCAACGGCGACGGCTTTGGACCACTCGCCGCGGAAATACGTGCCGTTGGCGTTGCGGGCTATGCGGTAACTCTTTATGTACTTGCGCACGGACGGCGAAGTAGCATACACCGCTACGTCTCCGTAATCGTCCGAAAAGCGCTCCAACGCCTTTACGCGCACGGGTAAAGTTGCCGCGTAGGATTTGAGCATTACTTTGGGGATAACCGCTATAGTAAACAGAATTATGAACAACGTGCCTACAGCTTGCCAAATGATCCAGAATATCATAGGAGTTATATTTTATCATAACGGAGTATGCGTGTCAAGTTTATTTTCCGCCCCGCGTTAACCCATATTATAGAAATCGCGGCATTTTTTGCCCGTCTTTGCGCATTATGCGTACGGGCGCGCGCCGTGCGCGGAAAAATTTGTGTTGCAACGGCGGCTACGGCATGGTATAATAGGGGCAAGGAGAACCTGCATGAATAAAAATTTATCCGACGAAATCTGGGACAAGACATTTGAAAAAAACGGGAAAGTAAGGCACGAAAAGGCAACTTTTAAAAACCGTTACGGCATAACCCTTGCCGCGGACTTATATCTGCCTTTAAACTGTGAGAAAAAGCTGCCCGCCGTAGCCGTATGCGGGCCGTTCGGCGCGGTAAAAGAACAGGCTTCGGGGCTGTACGCGCAGGAGCTTGCCGCGCGCGGGTTTATGGCAATTGCTTTCGACCCTTCCTTTACGGGCGAAAGCGGCGGCACGCCGAGATATGTGGCGTCGCCCGATATAAACACGGAGGACTTTTGCGCGGCTGTAGACTACCTCTCCTGCGAGAAGAGAGCCGACCCCGCAAGGATAGGAATTTTGGGCATATGCGGCTGGGGCGGGATGGCTTTAAACGCCGCGGCGGAGGACACCCGCATAAAGGCTACAGTAACTTCCACAATGTATGACATGTCGCGCGTTTCGGCTTACGGGTACTTCGATTCTTTGGACGAAAACGGCAGATACGAACTTAAAAAATCGCTGTGCGAACAGCGCACCGAAGACTATTTAAAGGGCGGATATAAGCGCGCGGGCGGCGTTGCAGACCCGCTCCCCGGAGACGCGCCGTTTTACGTTAAGGATTATTACGACTACTACAAGACGCCGCGCGGCTACCACCCCCGTTCGCTCAATTCGGGCGACGGCTGGAACGCGACCTCTTCCCTTTCGTTTATCAATATGCCCATAATGCGGTTTGCGGGGGAAATAAGGAGCGCGGCGCTGCTTATCCACGGCGAAAAGGCGCACTCCCGATATTTTTCGGAGGACGCGTTTAAATTGCTGAAAGGCGACAACAAAAAGCTTATGATAATCCCCGGCGCGGTGCACACCGATTTGTACGACAACAAAAATGTAATTCCCTTTAAGGAAATAGCAGACTTTTATAACGAATATTTAAAATGACGCATAGGGCGTAAAAAGAAAGCCGCCCCGAAGCCGATGCTTCGGGGCGGCATATTTTTTGTTGTACTTTAAAAATTCAGTTTATTCTATCGAGATTATGTTGTTTTCCTTTAACTGTTTGGGGGCGGACTTGGGCACGGTAAGGCACAAAATGCCGTTGTTGTATTTGGCTTTGATCTGTTCCCTCGTCACGTCCTTGCCTACGTAGTAACTTCTCGAAGTGCTTTCGGAAATTTCCCTGCGCAGATAGCGCTTGCCGTTTTCCTCTTTCTTGCTCCTCTCGGCGCTGACGGTGAGATACCCGTCCTCGAGCGAAACTTTAATTTCGTCCTTTGCATAGCCGGGCAATGCCAGCTCCAGCTCATAGTCCTTTTCGTTTTCCTTGATATCGGTTTTCAGCTCTTTGCTCTCGTCAAAGAACATGGGCTTGAAAAAGTCGTCGAATACGTCGAAGAGGTCGTAATTTTCGTTTTTGGGTTGCAAATAATGTTTCATAATAGTTCTCCTTTAAATTATAAATTTTTTTATAACCAAAGGGAGAGACTGCGGTATCCGTTTCCGCGGGAGCCTGTCGTCTTCCTTAGCTCACTTATATTATACCGTAAGCAGAGGATTTTAAAACGCCCGCCGAAAAAAATTTTTTACCACCTCGAAACCATCTTTGCGCGCTTGAAGCTCAACCCCATTTTAAGCCCTGCGATAACTTTGTCGATGCCCCCCCAATATTCGCGGGGCAGGAAGTCGCCGTACAGCACGTCTAACCTGTCTTTGCATCTTTCCACCACGTCGGGCGTAAAGATATCCTTGTTCTCCTCGTCGCACGAATTCCTTTCCAAAAAATCCAGATGCAGCTTAAGTTCTTCGATTGTGTCTACAAGTTGTTTGTTCATATGTTTTCCTCCGTTTTTTTTAAGCGGGGGATTTTGCAAATTACTTGCAAATTCCCTCATCTCGGACATATTGTAACATACTGAAACAAAGATTGTTTACGTTCGACAAAAGTAGACAAAACATTACAAAATATTTTTCAGAAACAGTATAAAGAAATCCATAAACCGCCGAGCGCGGCAAAAAGGGCGGGCACTGCGACGGCAAAACCCAGCTTTAAAAAGCGGCGGTAACCGAATTTTATGCCCTGTTCCGAAAGTATGGAGCCGAACATTATCCCCGCAAGCGCGCCTATTGGAGTGAAACACGCGCCGAGGTTGGAGCCTATTACGGTGGCGAGCATTGCGCCCGTGCCCGCGCCCGAACTCTCTATTGCGGCGGCAAACAATACGCTCATGGGGATATTGTTTATAACGTTGGAAGCCAGAAAGGAACTTACGCCGTATTTTAAAAATGCCAAACCGCCGCCGCCCAAAAATCTGCCCAAAGCCGCCGTAGCCCCCTTTTGACCCATTACGGCTATCATTACCGACATAGACAGCACAAAGGGTATCAGCTGCCAGGGCGCGCGCTTAAAACAATGCAAAATATTTACGGGCTTTTGCCTGCGGACGAGGCATATTACGCCCGAACAGAGAATAAGGCTTGCCGCCGCGCACAGGGCTATGAGCCACATCTGCAAGCCCGCGTACGCCGACACGGCGAGAAGCACGGTGCACACGGCGAGGTGAACTATCCCGAACCACATGGACAATTTATCTTCCGCCACCGCCTCCGCGGCTTCGCCCGAAAGGGGCGTTGCGAGCTTTTTGCGGAAAATAAGAAACAGCAATCCCGCCGAAAGGGCGCCCGCAAAAAGGGTTGGAAGCGCGCTGTACTTTAAGTAAGTTAAAAAGTCCATGCCTTCCGCCGAAGTGAGATATATGTTTGTGGGGTTGCCTATTACCAGAGCCATGCTCCAGGTGTTAGCCGCAACGAACTCCGCGGCGAGATAGGGCACGGGGTCTATGCGGGCGTTCTTGCAAAAATAACAAATGAAAGGCGTGAAGGAAAGAATTATAATGTCGTTGGAAGTAAAAACGGTGAGCACCGAAACGGTTATGTAGAGCAATAAAAACAACTTCTTTTGCCCCGTCCGCGCCCTTTTCAGCACCAGACAGGCAAGGAGGCGGAAAAATCCCGCTTCGTCGAGAAATATGGAAAGCACCGTCATGGAAATGAACAGCGCCAGAATTTTTAAGGGGTTTACAGCCGTATCCGCCGTAAGGGAGCGCCACAATTCATAAAAATCGGGTTTGGAAAAGCATAAAACGAGGATTGCCCCCAACAAAGAGACAACCCAAAAAACGGAAAATTTAAACTTCCCTATACGGATCTGCGGAAAGAACAAAATTGCGCAAATCATGACCGCCGCCGTAGCGGCGAAAATGGATACCGAAACTGCCATAGCGAAAACAAAATAATTTTAGCACCCGAGGTCAAAAAAAGCAACATTTATAGGGGCTTTTGATTGCAATCGGAAAAATAAATGATATAATATTGCGGTAAAGGAGAACATATGACGGCTACAATGGACATGACGCAGAGAAAGGGGCTGATGAAAAATCTTTTGATTTTTATAGCCCCGCTCATGCTGACGGGCATATTGCAACTATTATACACCGCGAGCGATCTTATAATTTGCGGCTCGTTCGGTCCCAAAAATTCCACCGCGGCGATTTCGGGCACAAGCTCGCTGATAAACCTTATAGTCAACTCGTTTTTGGGCATAGCGACGGGTGCGAACGTGCTTATGGCGCAGTGCTTCGGCGCAGAGAACAAAGAGAAAGGCCAGCGCGTGGTGTACACCTCTATGATTTTATCCGTAGCGCTCGGCGTCACCATGGGGCTTGTGGGATTTTTATGCTCACGTTATTTTCTCGTGTGGATGGACACCCCCGAAGACGTTATAGAGCTTTCCACCGAATATCTGTCCATTTATTTTATCGGCGTACCGTTCACAATGATATATAACTTCGGCTCAGCTCTCCTGCGCGCGATAGGCGACACCAAAAAGCCCTTTATATTCCTCACCGTTTCGGGCGTGGTAAATATCCTTTTGAACCTGCTGTTCGTTATAGTTTTCAATCTGGGAGTTGCGGGCGTTGCCATTTGCACTTCCGTTTCGCAGTTCTGCGCGGCGCTGATGGTAGTGCTGTACATAAAATTCAGAAAGGGCGGATTTTTCAGGTTCAACTTCAAGGAGATCCGCTTTTACGGCAGGGAAGCCAAAGATATTGCCCGCATAGGCATACCCGCGGGATTGCAGGCGGTAATATTTTCCCTTTCCAACGTAATAATACAGTCGAGCATAAACAGTTTAGGCTCGGTTGTCATGGGCGGAAACGGCGCCGCCGCTTCGCTGGAAGGGTTTGTTTATACCGCCATGAACAGCTGCGCACAGGGCGCGCTCACCTTTATTTCCGCCAACTACGGCGCCATGAAAAAGAAAAATATACCCGTAATTATAGGGTATACCCTCATCCTTTCCTTTATTTCCTGGGCGGTGCTTACGCTCATAATTTTGCTGTTGAAAGACCAACTGCTCGGGCTGTATGTTAAGTCCGATTTGCCCGGCGGCGAGCGGGAAGCCACCGTAGCCGCGGGCGCGGAAAGGATAGTGCCCGTGCTCTCCACCTACTTTTTGTGTTCCGTAATGGAAATATTCGCCTTTTCGCTGAGGGCGATAGGCTATTCCGTTCTGCCCACCGTCGTCAGCGCGTTGGGGGCTTGCGGGTTCAGAATTTTATGGGTGTACTGCATTTTCCCTCTGGATTACTTCCATAACCTGAAATGGCTGTCCATTTCGTACCCCATATCGTGGGTTTTGACCGCGGCGGTGCAATTTATACTGTTTATGATATTGTTCCATAAGCTTAAATTCCCCCAAAATACCGAACAGCCGAAAGAAGAGCCGCAGGAAAATTGCGGCTGAACCTTAACGATACGTAAAGGGCGGCGCCCGCGCAATGCGGGCGCCGCCCTTTGTTTTTTATATTTGATTTTTCAATTCAACAGCAATAATGCGGCAACCGCGGCACCGCCCAAAATGAGCAGAATCCAAAAAACCGCGTTGAAAATATGATAGTACTTTCTGTGCTTTTTGGCGACGGGGTCGTCCGTCCACACGTTGCCCTCTTCCTCGTAGGCGAAATCCGCGCCCACGGAGACGGGCGGGGCGGGCGCAAACTGCTGCGTTGCGTTAACGTATGTTCGCCCGTTCTGCGCGACAATACGCAAAAATATTTCCGCGTCCGAAGAAATTTCGGCATTGAGGTTATAACAGAGCGTCTTGTACCGCTTTTTGTACCGCGGGGTAAACAGCCCGAATATGCCGAAAAGCCATAATAAAAATGCCTTGCCGAACCAGTGTTTGAAACTCAGGGGCGAGCGTTTTATTACCGACAGCGCGACCGCGCCGTCCGTTTCCGCACTCGCAACGTACTGCGGAGCAGTGCCGCCCGCAGTTTTTTCCTTTTTAAATTTAAGGCGCTTACCGTTGACGTATACGCCAGCGCCAGCGAGGTTGCCCCCGGCATGTATGGTCAAAATCATGCCGCGCCTCCTCCGGAAGCCAAAACCACCAATGTCATAATAATTGCGATAACCGCCAGCACTACGGAGGCTATGCCCTTGCCGACCACGCCTTTGGAATTTTCGGTACCGCGCATTTTAACGCCTATGATTATCGCCCCCGCAGCCAGCACGGCGGCAACCGCGCCCGTTACGGGCATATAGACGGGCAAAACCCCGCTGACGGCTTCAAAAAAGGACTCCAGCCCGCCCAAAAAGGCTTCGGGACCGCCCGCAAATGAGTTGTTGATAAGTATTATACCGAAAGTAAAAACTATGGCTAAGAAAAAGAAGACAAAATAAAAAATTACGTATATGGCAGACAAAACCGATGCGGTAAGTACAAAAAATGCGGGCAAAACGGAACAAACGGAAACAGCCAGCGCAAGGTTGCCCAAAAGTTTGCCCGTGCGGGCTATGGTTTCGTCGCGTTCGTAGCTTTGATTGTTGTCCATATTTCCCTCCTTTGGTTTATTTTACGGCTTGTTATAATTTTACACTATACCTTTATTTTTATTCCCTGTTTTTGCGGTTTTTGCTTTGTGTATTAATTGCCTCAAATTTCGATGAGAAATCCCGCCGCGCGCAGTTTATTTTCTATATCGTCCAAAACCGCCTCGCTTTCGGCGGAAACGGTGTGGTAATGGTAGCCGTCCGTCACGCTCATCAAGGGTTTGGACGCGCCCGAAAGCAGCGAGCGGTACAGTTCTTCCACGTGGGTGCGGTTGCTAAGCCCCAACCGCGCGGATATCCTGCCGTAGATCCTGTGGTTTACAAATACGTTTTCCACTCTCCCGCCCGCGCCTATTATGAGGTTGCCCTCGTCCACGATCTCTTCAAAGGTGTGGCGGCACTTGAACACGCGGTTGGCGCGCGTTTCGAAGGAGAGCACGTACCCGCGGTTGGTGGAAGTGATTTCAAAGCCGTTCGCCCGCAAAATGGCGATATCCTGCACTATTACCTGACGGGAGACGTTGAAGCGTTCGGCAAGCACGTTGGCGGGCAAGGGGTTGTCGGTATTGCCCATAAGGCTTAAAATTTCTTCCCGCCGCTTTTCAGCTTTCATTTTCCGCTCCGACGGGTTTAAGATTTTTAAGAGACAAGTCGAGAACGGGCGCGGAGTGGGTCAGTGCGCCGCTGGAAACAAAGTCCACACCCGTATCCAGAATTGCGGCTATGTTTTCGGCGGTCACGTTGCCGCTGCACTCGGTCTGCGCCCTGCCGCCTATAAGCTTAACCGCCGCCTTCATATCGGCTACGGACATATTGTCGAGCATTATTATATCGGCGCCCGCTTCCAAAGCTTCTTTTACCATTTCGAGGTTTTCGGTTTCCACTTCTATCTTCCGCACGAAAGGCGCATATCTTTTAGCCGCCTGTACGGCGTTTTTTATGCCGCCCGCCGCGCCTATATGGTTGTCTTTGAGAAGTATCCCGTCCGAAAGATTATAGCGGTGATTGCAGCCGCCCCCCACTTTTACGGCGTACTTTTCGAATATGCGCATATTGGGCGTGGTTTTGCGGGTATCGAGAAGGCGGGTATGCGTACCCTTTAAAAGCTGGCAGGTCTTGCGGGTGTAAGTGGCTATGCCGCTCATCCTCTGCAAAAAATTCAACGCCGTCCTTTCGCCCGAAAGCAGAACGCGGATATCCCCTTCGATTTCGGCAAGGAGCATGCCCTTTTTTACTTCGTCGCCGTCTTTAACGTACAGCCTGAATTCTGTATTTTCGTCGAGAAGCTTAAAAGTCCTTTCAAACACGGGCAAGCCGCATATTACGCCGTCCTGCTTGCAGATAAGCTGTACCGTGCCCTTACGGTAAGAGGGCATAACGGCGTTTGTGGTGACGTCCTCGTTGGAGATATCCTCTCTGAGCGCCATTTTTATGAGTTCGTCGGCATTAAGCGCGACCGAAACGGGGTTTAACATTTTCCGCCTCCTTTATTGCTTTCAATAAACTTTCCCTGTATTCTTTAAGAAGTTTTCCGGGGTCACTGTAAATGCCCGTATCGAGCTTCGTTGCGGCATATTCCGCGGTCTTTTTGTCCGCACGGGAATAATTTGCGCCTATGTCGAGCGCCGCCCGCTTTGCAAACAGCAAGCTTTCGAGAAGGGAATTGGATGCAAGCCTGTTTGCGCCGTGCACCCCGTTGCAACAGGTTTCGCCCACGGCGTAAAGCCGCCCCATAGTCGTTTTACCCTGCAAGTCGCTCCTTATGCCGCCCATAAAGTAGTGCTGGGCGGGCACGACGGGCACACACTCTTTAAACACGTCATAGCCCTCTTCGCGGCACTTTTCGATGATGGAGGGAAAGTGCGCGCGCAGTTCCCCGGGCGGCACGGGGCGCATGTCCAGCCATACAAACTCCGTTCCGTCCTTTTTCATTTGGCTGTATATAGCCGCCGTCACGACGTCGCGGGGTTGAAGCTCGTCGGTAAAGCGGTTAAAGTTTTTGTCGAGCAACACCGCTCCCTCGCCGCGCACCGATTCGGATATGAGAAAACTCCTGCCCGACGGATTTTCGGAGTAGAGCGTGGTGGGGTGTATCTGCACGTAATTTATGTTGTCCACCGCCACCCCGCGTTTAAGACATATAGCCACCCCGTCGCCCGACATGAGCCTGAAATTTGTGGAGTGGGCAAAAATGCCGCCTATGCCCCCGCAGGCAAGCACGGTGTAGTCCGAAAATACCGTTTGGGTAGTTTTAGTCGCGTTGTCCAAAACCACAAGCCCGAAACACTCGTTCCCGAAAGAAATTATATCGAGCATGGTAGTTTCGGGGAAAATCGTTACGTTTTTTAAGGACGACACCCTTTTGAGAAGGCGCGAAGTTATTTCCCTGCCCGTGCAGTCCTCGTGGAAACATATGCGGTTTTTGGAGTGACCGCCCTCGCGGGTGAAAGACAGAGAACCGTCGGGGTTGCGCGCAAATTCCACGCCGAGAGCGATCAGCTCGTCGCCTATCTCTTCGGAGTTATTTATCATACACTCCACCGCCGCGGGATTGTTTTCGCCGTGACCCGCGCGCATGGTGTCGTTGAAATAACTTTCAAAATCTTCTTTGCCCTGCAAACGGCATATCCCGCCCTGAGCCAGATAACTGTCCGAACGGTCGGGCGCACCCTTGCAGATTACCGCAACCTTTTTGCCGGAGGGCAGATGCAGGGCGCAATTAAGCCCCGCCACACCCGTACCGACTATCAAAACGTCGTAAAACTTTTCCAAATCCGAGCCTCTGATATTTACGCTTTACAATACTTTACACAAAAACTTTACACCTGTCAAGTCATATGTAAAAAATGTTCATAAAAATTGCAGGCACTACCGCCTGCAATTTTTATGAACACGGTTTAGTAAGTCCTTCCTCGCTTTTATAAAAGCCTTTCTGCGTTTCCCTCTTCGTAATTTCTCTGAGCAGACCACCATGGGATTCTCTCGCTCGGTCGCGCGCCTTCGGCGCGTCTTCCTTCGACTCGAAATGACAAGCTCGTAAATTACTACGTAATTATTTAGAAATGCAAACGGCGGAGAAGCGAGTTATGCAAGGAGTGCGAGGATAAACCGAAGGAGCGTACAGAGAAGTACGTGACTGAGGGTTGCCGCAGCACGACACCGCAGAACGAAGCTTATACGCGGTTTGCGGTAGTTTTAATCATCTCCCCCATCCTATCCATACAATCTTCCAAACGGTAGTTGGCGCCGCCTTCGAGGTATAACGCCTCTGCCGCTGCCTTTTCTTCGGGGTGGTCAAGCCAATAATCTATAACTTTTGCCAAATCCGCGGGGTTGCGGGTCTTGAAAATACATTTTTCGTTCAACGCGAATTTGCGGGTGGCGCTAAGGGCAGAATCGGAAACAATAGTCAACTTGCCGCACATAATGGCTTCGAGACAGGCTATCCCCTCCAGCTCCACCGCCGCGGGGTGAACGTACATGTCGCTGTAATTGAGCACGTCGGTTATTTCCGAGTGGGTAAAAAATTTCATTACGGGCGGAACGGGGAGTTTGCGGGCAAGGCGGTTATAATATTTTTCCTTGACGCCCTGCCCCGCGAGGATAAGCTGAATTTTATTTGCGTAACGGGAATATTTAACAGCTTTTAAAAGGGTGTCCTGCGCCTTTTCGCGGGCGTACCTGCCCGTGCTGGCGATAACTATTTTATTTTGGAATTCGGGCGGTTTTGCAACTTCCCTTTTTTGTACGGCGGGGTTTACGCCGTTGGAGATAACAAAGCCGTTGGTCGTTCTGCCTATATTCTTTTCGAATACCCCGCGTATGAAGTCGGTGGGGTAATGGATAGCGTCGACATACCTGTAAAACTTTTTGTATATGTGCCTGTAAATGTACTTGTGCAAAAATTTAAGCTTGTCTATTTTGAGATAGCAAGTGAGGTTTTCCGCCTGCATATGGAAGCCCGCCGACATGGGTATGCCGTGCTCCTTTGCATAGCGCGCCGCCTGCTTGCCGAGCGCAAAGGGCAAAATGCTGTGGATATATTCCACCCCGTCGAGCGCGCGTTCTACAAGCGCCTTGTCCTTTTTGGGCAGGGATACTCCCACTTTTTTTACATACTTGTCCAAAATTCTGCCGAAACTGCGGTTGGGCGCAACATAGTAGCCCTCGCAACCCTTTTTGCTCTTATCCGCGCACAGTACGCGCACTTCGTGACCCGCCGACTTTAAATATCTAATTAAGTTCATTGCGGCAATGGTCGTGCCGTTGTTCTCTTCGCCGAGAACGTCGCAAACAACTGCTATTTTCATATTCACTCCTGCGGAGCCGCCGCACGTAAAGCGACAGCCGACGCATACACCAACTGATTATAACAAATGATTTAAAAAAGCGCAACCTTTTAAGCACAGGTTATATGTCGCCCGCAACGGGGAGACGGGAATACAGGCGGGTTTAGGTACAATACGACAAAATAACATATAATTTTAAGGAAATACCGTGCCGTACGCGCCATATAGTAAAGCGTAAGGAGATTTGTATGAAAATTTCGGAAATAATCGGCAAAAGGGTTTTGGACAAAGCCGGGAAAGAAGGATACGTGTTTTCGGTGCAAGCCGACGGAAATGCGCTGTACCTTGTTTGCGCGGACGAAAGCGAGCGGGAGTTTGAGGTAAGGTGGGATAACGTGCTGAACTTCGGCGACAGCATAATTTATGAAACGCGCGGGGAAAAAGCCGAAAAAAAATACGCCCTGCGGCTGGGGCGGGCGTGTTACGGACTTAAAGGGAATTTTTTGGGAAGGCTGGAAAACTGCACCGTTGCGGGCGGAAAAATAAAGACCGCAAAAATAGGCAAAAAAAATTACCCTGCCGAAGCGCTGGTATGGGGCGACGTGATTTTGGTTAAGGAATTTAGGAAACTGAACGGCGACGTAATAAAAAACGGCGAAAGAATTTTTAAAAAGGGCTCGCCGGTGACGGACGAACTGCTTGAAGAAGCCGCCGCCGCGGGCGAATACGTGCAGACAACTTTGAAGTCGTTGTAAATGAAGCGAGTTTTAAATAATTAACGGCGCAAGCAGGGTTTCCCTGCGCCGGCGCACCCAATTTGCGCATACCTGCGCCTGAGCAGTGTGAATTGCCGCCATTATATAATTCGTGGGCGCTTAAAAATGTCGGCAAGAGCGGCAGAGCCGCTCAAATTCACGAAAAATCGCAGGCACGGCTTGACTGCGATTTTTGTGAACTTTTTTTATACATTGTATTTTGCCATTAACTTTAACAAAGCATTAAAATACTCATTTAGGATTTCACCTTCGGCGGAAGTCAATTCCGGCTTTATGCGCAACACCTCGAGGGTGGTTTTAAGCTTTTCGAGCTGTTGCCTGTCGGACTTGCCCAAATTCTTTTCCAAAAGCTTGTCGGTGACCGCCATGGCGTGTTCGAGCTTAACGTTGTTTTTAGCCGCACTCACCTCTTTATCCGCGGGCGGCACGGCGGCGGGCTTGTAAAAGGTCTGCGGCGGGCTGACGGCGGCGGTAGCCGCAATATGCGCAGCGGGGCGTTTGCGGCGGCGCGAAAAGGCGCATAAAAGCCCGTAACATAAATAACCGGCAAGCCAGAACACTCCCGCCGCGAAAATCGCGCAGGCGACGGAAGTTTTAAGCAAAAACAACTCCATTGTTATGACCGCATAACAATTTACGAGGCACAAAAAGGGTTTTTTGGACGCCGCCCGCACTCCTTCCAACGCAAAGTTGAGGGTGAGGACAACGGCGAAAACCGCCGCAAAAGAGCCGAAAACAAACCACAGGATACCGTCGAACGGGAATTTTGCCGCAAAGGACAAAACATTTTTGAAAAAATTTACAAACATACAGCTTAATTATAGCCGTACTTAAAAAAAATAAATCGGAGAAGCTGTCGCTTTTCCGATTTTTATGTATTTCATGTAAGAATAATCTGCCTTTTAAGGCGTATGTTTACAATCGCGGAGCGTATCGCGGCTTCGGGAATTTTCAATATCCTCGAAACCGCCTTTCTGTAAAGCGCAAGCTGGGGGGAATAGGTCTTTATGAGCTCGGCGTCGCTCTTGTGCGAATACTTGTAGTCTATTATCCTTATCTCGCCGCCCGCGCGCGCCATCAGGTCTATCGCGCCCTGCACGAGCACATAGTCCGCAGCCTGCGACTCCAGAATTTCGTTTGCGGGCAGCCTGCACAAGAACTCGCGCTCGCGGTACAACTCCGCCCCCTCCAGACCCGCGAATACGGGCATATTCAATATTTCGGAAAGCTCCTCCGCGTCGAGCAGGGCAGCCGCTTCCGCCGTCATTTTGCCTTCTCCGGTAAAGCAGGTTATTTCCTCTTTTATCTCCGCGGCGCGCTTTTTCGAAAAGTCGCACAGCTCCAAAAATCTGTGGTATGCCGTGCCCGTATCGGCGTCCGTCTCCCTGCCGCCGTCGAACAGCACGTATTCGGCGGGACCGGGTTCGTCCTCTTTCATAGACCTGATAATTGCGGAAGCCGAACTCTTTACGGGCAGATCCACGCTTGCCGCATACGGGTAGGCGCGCATAAAGCGCGAAGATACGGCTTCCGCGAGCGCGGGGTCGGGTTCGGGCAGGCAGAACGTTTCCGCCGCCGCGGGCAAGTCGGCGTGTAGGGGCTGATATTCAACCCCGAATTCCGACATATCGAACAAACGGGCGTAACATTTGGCTTCGGAAGCTTCGAACGGGGAATATTTAAACTCTTCGGAAGCGAGCACGTAGAGATTGCACATCGCACGGGTGCAAGCCACGTAAAAGAGATTCAGTTCGTTTTTGAGCTCCTCGCGGTCGGCGCGTATTTTAAGCAACCTGCGCAGGACGGTAGGATAGACGAGCATTGTTTCGGGGTCGTAGAGTTTGGTCGCGAACCCGTACTTTTCGTCGAAGAGTATTTCCGCGCCGTCCTTGCCCTTAAACGTGCGGCATATGTCCGCGATTATGACGACGGGGAATTCCAGCCCTTTGGAAGCGTGCATGGTCATAACCTTTATGCTGTCCGACGTCGCCGAAGAGACGGACGGGATATAGTATCCCCCCGCCTTTATCCTCTGCAAAAACGCGGGCAGGGTGAGCTTGTAGCCCTCGGCGGCAAGCCGCGCAACGTTTTTGAGCTTTTCGCCGCCGCCCGCCGAAAACTCCGCTTCGAGCCCGCTGTCGCACAAAATTTTGTCTATCAGCTCCCCCGCCGTAAGAATTTCGGAGAGATTGCGGTAGTCTTCGAGTTTTTTATAGAATTCTGCCAGTTTAAGGGCAATACCGTTTTGCCCGTATTCGAGATATTTTTTGCAGCAGGCGCGGAAGGAAAGCCTTTTTTCGCCCTTAGAGAAGATACGCACGGCGGCAAGCTCGTCCTCGGTAAAGCCGCCCAACGGGGAAAGCAGGGCAGTGACGAGAGGTATGTCCTGTTCGGCGTTGTCTATGAGCGAAAGTATGTCGAGGATTTGCTTTACCTCGGAAAAGTCGCATATATTTCCCTCGCGGGAGCCCGAAACGGGATAGCCCGCGTCGCGCAAAGTGCGGATGATATCTTCGGTATATTTATTTTTGCCCTTGCGGGTAAGAATACATATATCCCCCGTTTGGGTGTCTCTGTATTCCCCCGTTTTGAGGTCGAAATGCTTAGAGCCCAACTCCTTTTCCACAATCTGCAACACGGCGAGTCCCTCGCGCGAGTGGGGCGCAGGGCGGCTGTCTTTAATAACGGAGTAAACCGAAAGCTCTTTCTTTTCTTCCTTTTCGTCCTTGCCGTAGATATATATCGCCGCCTTGCCGCAATCGCCGGGGTACGCCCCCGCCGCCGTCATTTCGGAATTGTTTTTATAGGCAAAGCCGCAGTTCTCCTCCCGCATGACGGACGAGAACAGCCTGTTGACAAAATCCAGCACCCTGCCGGTACTGCGGAAATTGCCCGAAAGCCTTAAAGCCACGCCCTCGCCGCCCTCGAAGCGGTTGAATTTTTCGGCAAAGAACAGCGACTTGCTGCCGCGGAAACCGTATATCGCCTGCTTTACGTCCCCCACGAGGAACATTTCGCCGCCCATAGCCGAAATGATCTCTTCCTGCACGGGGTTTACGTCCTGATATTCGTCCACAAATACATATTTGAATTTATTGAAAATTTCGCTCTTTATCTGCCCGTCGCGCAACAGCGCGAGGGTGAGGTGTTCAAGATCGTTGTAGTCGAGCTTGTTTTCGTCCTTTTTCAAAGAAAAATACTCTTCGTCGAAGCCGAGGACGAGACGGGCAAACGCCGACGCGGTTTTGCCGCTTTGGATAAAGCGGTAAAGTTCGGTTTCGTAATCCGCGGCTTCGCGCACGGCGGAATAGCGCCTTGAGAGAGTGCGGCGGAAATTTGCGAACAGCTCCCCCGCGGGCTTGTCCTTTTCGGAGTCCAACGGCTTACGGGTTGACGAAATCGGGGGAAGGAGTGCAAAAATTTCCGAATTTTGCGCTTCTTCCAGCGCGGAGAGCATTTCGGCGAAAATCTTTTTGTAGGTCTCCGCGTTGTCCGTTTGGGGAAAAGTTTTTTTAAACGCGTAGACTTCGGCGGCAAGCGCTTTGAATTTAGCCGCATAGGCGCGCTTTAATTCCCCGCACAGGGTCTTGAAAGTCTCTTCCGAAAATTTTGTTTCGGTTTCAAGAAGAATTTGCCTGTACGACGCGAAAGAACGCACTTTTTTGTAATTTTCCAGCAAAAGGGCGCGAAGGGCTTCGTCGCTGCGCTTTTTTGCAAACCGCTTTAAAAGATGGTAAAACCCTTCGTCGCCCGACTCGTACAGTCTTTCGAACAGGTTGTCCGCGGCGCGCGCCTGCAAGTCCTGCAAAAAGGCGTCGTCCTCCGCCATTATTTCAAACCCGCCGTCTATGTCCGCGGCGTAGAAATAAGTCCTTAAAAGACGGGCGCAGAAGGAGTGTATGGTGGAAATGTTTGCCGAAGGTATTTTGGCTATCTGCGCCTTTAAGCGGGCTTTGAGCTTGTCGTCCGCCTCTTCCACCCGTTTTATGAGCGCGGTGCGCAGTTTTTCTTTCATCTGCGCGGCGGCTTTTTTGGTGAAGGTGACAGCCAGCACTTCGTCCAGATCGGCTCCCGCCTCTATCGCCCGAGCGAGTTTTTCTATCATTACAAAAGTTTTGCCGCTACCCGCAGAAGCGGAAACTATTACCCGCCCGCGGCTCTCCACCGCGGCTTTTTGTTGTAAAGTAAGTTCAGGCATCGTTCTTGCCTCCGTTCCCGGAAATTTCGGCTATGTCCGCGCACTTTACGTTGGGCAAGCTCCTTGCCGCACCGTTTTTGTTGGCGGCAAAACCGCAGCTTGCGCCCATCTTGCAGTTTTCGCACTCGCTTTCCGCGGGCGACGGGGCGATGTTGCCCGAAAGCATCTCTTCGGCTCCCTGCCGCGCGATGAGCCGCGCGTAACCTATAAAGTTTGCGAATTGTTCCCTTTGCATAACTTTATCGGACTTGTTCGCCGAAAGCGAGGCGTCGAAATATGCCGACTTATCCTTACCGCCCAGCGTAACGTCAGAGGCGGAGACAACCTCTTCGCTGCCGTCCATATAGCCTTGCAGGCGGAAAACCCCGTCGGGCTTTTCGCGGTATTCCACCGCCGCGGGGAAATAATATGCGCCCACCGCGCGCTTCCCTTCAGATGCCGACATTAGGTACAGCGGCAGCTGTAACTTGATTCCCGCGTAATATTTTTGGGGAGAACAGTCTATATAGCCCGTCTTGTAGTCAATTATCCTGACCATGTCGCCGTATTCGTCCACACGGTCTATCCTGCCGTAGATCTTTATCCCGGGCGACAAGTCCACTTCGCACCTGCCCTCTGCCGAAGATACCTTAAAGCGGGAATTTTTTAATTGTTCGAACATGCCTTTGGCTATTTTTACGGCTTCTTTTTTAAGTTCACCGGCGGTATACTGCCCGCGCTTTTCGTCCGTGAGCGAGGAGTACGGCGGCTTTAAAAGCTTGCTTTCGGCAATTTCGCCCGCACGGGCTTCCAGACGCGCGCCGTCGCCGATATCGTTTATTTCGTATGCCAGATCCTGCAACACCGCATGGATGAAATTTCCCGAATCGAGAACGCCGACCGCGCCCTCTTCCCGCTCCTGCACTTTCAGCCCCTGCCGCATGAACGCGAGATAGGGGCATGCAAAATAAGTTTCGAGCGCGGTGGGCGATATGCTGCCGAAAGCGGTATACAGCTGTCTGCCGAGCGTGATTTTTTGGGGGGAACGCCTTGAAAGAGCCGCGTCCGCCTCCCGCCGGAAATTGTGGGATTTCAGCGTTTCGTACACAGCCGAAGCGCGTTCGGGGAAAGCCGAAAGCTTTATCAGCTGTTTGAGCGCGGGGATCTTTTCGCAGGAATAAAAGGGCAAAGCGCGGCCCGTCCTCTCAATTCTTTTAAGATCGGACACGGCAAGCGGCATGCCCGATGGCGACAAGAAAGCCGCCTTTGTATAGGCTATTATTTCGCTCGGCGCGTTTTCTTCGCCGTTTAAACGCGCGGGATAGGTGAGATACAGCCGCCCGCGGAAAGCGCAGATATTCAGGGCGGCGGTCTCCCGCTTGCGGGCGTTGACCTGCCTTATTTTGGGGGATATGCCTATATTGTAATTTTCGAGAAGGGATATTTCCCTGTCTGTCAAAAGGCAATCGTCCGAACTGACGCCGGGGACGTCGCCCGTCAGCCGCGCCGCAAACACCACGTTGCTGCCCGTATTTACGGTAGAGACCAGATCGCCTACGAAAACGGCGTCCGCCTTGGGTGGGATAAGCGAAATTTCCGTAGCCGCGAAGCCGCTTTTAAGCATTTTTACCGCGTCCTTTAAAGACAGCCCGCCCGAAAGACTTTCCGCTTCGTTTAAAACCGCGCACACCGCGTCGTACGCCCTTGCGCCGAACTCCGCCGCAACGGGATAGTCGTTTTGGAACCGTGAAGAGAGCGAGGTAAGTTTTTCGGGTACGCCGTAGTCCTTTAAAATCTCTTTAACGCCGCCGAAAACGCCCGACGCGCCGCGGTTTTCAAATATTTTAACGCCGCGCAAAAACACAGAACGCACCCGCTCCACCGCCACGGGATCAATGCCGTAATTTTCGAGAGTTTCCGCTTTGGGCTGTCTTTTTACACCGCCGCGGTAATTTGCGAACCGCAGGGCGTAATTGCGGAAAACGTCCTTGTCGCCGCGTTCGGCGGGGAAGAAAGGCGACGCCACAACCGCGTCCGCGTCCTGCGGGCGGCAGCCTGCCGAAATGCAATTCAAAACGGAAAAGATAAACGCCGTGAGAGGGTGTTCGGCAAGGGATATGCGCCTGTCGGCGTAATAGGGAATTCTGTATTTTGCGAACATGCGGGCAATAGCAGCCTCGTTGCCGGCAAGGTCGGGCAGCATCACCGAAATCTTGGCATAGCGCTCGCCCTCGTCTATGACGTGCCTTTTAATGCTTGCGGCTATGAATTCCAGCTCCTCTTCGCCGTCCGCCGCTTCGAAAATATGCACCTTGTCCGTCTTTACGGGTTGCATGTAAAAACTTTCGGGGTCGAACAGCCTGCGCCTTAAAATTTCGGCTTCGGGCAACAAGTTGCCCGAAAGTTCGCTGTAACTTGCCCCGCCGAATTCTTCCGCGGCTTTACAAAACGCCGCCGAAGCCTCGTTGACGTATAAGTCCTCTTTTCCGCCTATGAACAGCCCGTATACGTCCTTTGCCGCAACAAAAGCGGCGCGGGCGCACTCCGTTGTGGTGCAGGTGAAAGCCTGATAGCCCAAAAACACCACCGCGGCGCCCTTAATTTTATCGCTGCCCGCAATCACGGGTGCAAGACGGCGGAGATAGCCGTTCCTGTCCTGCTTGCCGCAATCTTCGAGATAGCGCAGATATTTTTCGTAGATCAATGCCAGATCTTTGAGCTTCCCGCCCAAAAGCCCGCCGCTCTCCGCGGCTTGCCGCACTTCGCTTGCCGTCACGCGCGAGGAAAACAGAAGGGCGATAGTGTCGTACACCGATTGCGCCGCAGAGGGCGCGGAAATTCTGCCCAACAGCCCGAGCGAGGACTTGTTCTCCTCCATTATCCTGCGTATCGCCATCGCCGAACCCTGCGCCGAAAGCACGTTCTGCGGCTTGCCGCACTCCGCAGACAAAAAGCGCGCGAAAGTGTAGACGGACGTCAAAAACGTGCCCTCTACCGCCGAGCACACCGTGCGCTCCGCAGCAAGCGACAGCCTGTCCTCGCAAAAGATTACCGTCCTTATGCCCGAACTTTCGTTAGCGGCGACTATTTTTTTTAAACTTTCGAGCGCGACGGACAGCGCCGCGCAGTTTATTGCGGAAATCATAAATACATTATATCATAAACGGTTGCCAAAATTATATATTTTGGAGCGGAAAAGTTTTTACAATTAAAAATTTATGTGTTATAATTGCTTTATGAAAAAATTTTTGGCAATAGGCGCGATAGGGCTTGCGGCTTGCGTCGCCGCCGCTTCGGGCTGCGGCACCAAACTTAAAAATTACGCTTCGATGGCTTCGAATTGGTACTCCTATCCCGGCAACGACAAAATCCAGCCCGCTTTTTCGGCAACTTCCGAAAAGATGCGTTACAGCGTGGAACAGACTGAACTTTCCAAAAACGGCGTGTATGAAGTAAAATACGAAACCGGCGAATACGTCACCGAATTCACCGCCGAAAAAATAGGCATGGACAAACTTGCGGAAATCGCTTCGGAAGAATTCAGAAACGAATACGCCGCAAAAACGGGCGGTGCGGAAGACGAAAGCGAAAAGTTCATGATTTTGTACCGCTATTCCACCCAACTCTCCGTACCCAAAGTCACTTATACTTTCGGCACGGAGACAA
Organism: uncultured Clostridia bacterium; assembly: GCA_947625245.1. Classification (GTDB taxonomy): domain Bacteria; phylum Bacillota; class Clostridia; order Christensenellales; family Borkfalkiaceae; genus Coproplasma. The sequence goes on along the minus strand of CANQNO010000001.1, from coordinate 60,299 downwards.
AGACGTTTGAAAACGAATACAGAAATACCACAAGTTATTTTATGTCTGTTGAGGACTACCTCTCGCCCGTATACTCCATAACGGAAATTAAATGCGCTTCCCCCGCGAGCACTTCGCCCGAAAAGCCCAAAACGCTTGAGAACTGCTATATAGAAGTAGACCGCATTTACGAGAGTTTTTACTCCTTCACCGCTTCGGACGTGCGCACGAAAGTTTACGACCGCGCCGAAGACAGGGAACTTGCCACGGTGAGCGTTTCAAAGCTGAACAGCGGAGTATATTCTGTGTTTGATTCGGCATATCTCGACGTAGTCGCGCGCGCAATGAAAGGCACGACCGCACAGACCGTAAGCCTTTATACGCCCGGCAACGGAGCCGCGGAATATGTGATTTCCGGTTCTGACGCGCCCATATCGGACAACGCCGAATTGCTCGAAGCACAGCTTTCGAATATTTCAAAGGTGTTGGAAGGCAAAAACCTGCTTGCCGTAGAGGACGCCGAACAGCTCTCCACAACGGCTTTGAGCATTACTTTCAACAACACACACCCCGGCACTTCCCAAACATATTGGTTTGCCAACGCAAACAATAACGGGAAACGCTCGGTTATGATCAAGTATTCCTGCCCGCTCGCATACGACGCGGGACGTCTGGAATATGTTTTGCGCGATATAGAGAGTTTGCCCGACGTTTGATCCGACAAGCAGAACGATTGACCTGGTTCTTTATTGCTCAATGTTATTATTTTAAAATTGCGCCGCGGCGAAAGCCGCGGCGCAATGTGTTTTTAAATGTAACTACAAAGTCGGAAACCCTTCTCTTCCTGTCATTCTGAGGCGTAGCCGAAGAATCCCCCCGATGAAAAAGCGTAAGAAATTTTTAGAAGTGTTTCCACTCTTCGTAATAACCTAAAGAAGACCACCATAGGATTCTCTCGCTCGGTCGCGCGCCTTCGGCGCGTCTTCCTTCGACTCGAAATGACACTCTCGTAAATTGCTATGTAATTATTTAAAAACAGCTCCCCTTATTAAGGGGAGCCTTTGGGAGATAAAATTGCAATTCCGAAGAATTCGGATATTTTGCAATTACTTTAATATGTACACAACAGGCTTCTCGTTCTCAACGCCCTTTATGGCAACTACGGAACCGAAACTCAAAGGCTCGGACGACGAAGTCGAAACCGTCATGTCGCTACCTATTTTGTTGCCTTCGAGGGTATAAGCCGTCATTGTAATAGTTTGGGGAACGTCTTCGCTTGTTACAGCCTTGAGTATCATACCGTAAGCATACATTACCTGATGTTCTTCACCCGCAACAATATCGGTAACAAGTTTGCCGTTAGGATACTTTTTGCTGTAAACGGTTGCTATGCCGTTATAGCTACCACCTTCGACCGACACAAACGCGCTGTCGAATTTGGTGACGTTACCTGAATAGGGAAGATTAACGGCGGCTTTTCCGTTAAAATCCACCGCTACGTCCTCGCAGACTAAGAGAGATTGCTCTTCCCACAAGCTGACACCGGACAGTGTTGCGACGGTAGCAAGATTTTTATCGACTATAGTACCCGAATAACCCGAATTATAAGAAAGGAACGTTGTATCTGTGAGCTTTATCACTCTATTGTAATCCATACCGCGCCCGTTGACCTGCGCCTGAATTGTGCCACTTTCGTCAATTACAACTGTTTTAGACGGATTACCTGAAATATATATTCCGTTAACAGAAGTAACTTGCGCATTTATTAAAAGTCTGTCGAATTTATTTGTGGAATAGTTATATAACGAACTTCCACTACCCGAAGGCGCATAATTTACGTTAAGCTTTTCCGCTTCACCGCCCTCAACCACGTTGTAACGGTAAAGTTCTATATTCCCTTTAGCTTGATATTGGGGATATTCCATATTGTATCCGCTTGTAGATTCGGAAGACACATAGGTGCTCCGCACATAGAAGATATAGTCGCCCACATAGCCCAACACCGAGCCGCCGTCTATGGTAAGAGAACCCGTAACAGTGTCGTCTTTGTAGAAAGTCAGCGTTTGATAACCCGTCGTACCGTCTGAAACAACTTCGTAATCTTTGAGGGCGTCGGTGCAATCGGGATATAACGCAGTATTTATCAAAGGGCGTTTGGGCGACAAAACTTCGCCTATTTCATATCCGTCCGAAGGTATTTCGGTAATTTCTTGCCATATGATTTTATCGTCGGTCTTGTTATAGGCAAAATTCTTTGTTACGGTCTTTTCGTCCTTTGTATAACCCAAAGACATTACATAATAATTTATACCGTTTTCGGTATAAGAACTTTCGCGGCTAAAATCCACCGCCGACGTTTCGAGACCGCTTACTATTACTTTGCCGTCGGGTCCTGCAATCTTATAGGTAGTTACCTCGTCTTTTGTTTCGCCGAGAACGTAAATATAGATAGTGTTGTTTGCATATGCGGATACGGTACTAACAGAACTTAGCCCGGTGAAAAGTTCTTTGTCGTTTACGGCGTCATAGAGAACGTAAGTATTTTTGTTTTCAGCATCGGTTACGGTCGCTTTGGCAAAGTCGCCAATTTTGGAAATATCCGTGTAGTTCTTTTTGACCATAGCCGTCGGGGCTTTTTGCGTTGACACTCTAACGAGATTAGCCTTTGCATACGCCGAATCGAGCGGGTGGGCGTAGTCGGTCACGTCGAACGCCGCATATGACGGCGATGCAGAACGGTTTGCATCATCATTTTTCCCACAGGCGGCAAACATTGTCAGCCCCAGCGCCGTCGCCGAAAAAATTGCCACGGCAGTTCCGATTTTTTTCATATTTTTTACTCCTTTTTATCGAAATCACAGATATTATACTATGTTCATTTTAATTTGTCAACACTAATAACTAAACTTTTAGTTATTACTATCTTCTTTTTTAGCTATTACTGTAATAAGATTATTAAGGGGCAAAAATGAACGTTGATTACAAGTTGATAGGCAAAAAAATTCAAGCCGAACGAAAAGCGCGGGGTATGACGCAGGAAATTTTGGCGGAAAAGCTGGACGTTTCGATAGGATATATTAGCCAGGTGGAACGCGGGATAACGAAAATCAGCCTTGATTTGCTGGCGGCAATATGCGGCGCGCTCGACTGCGACATAAGCAAGCTTGTATCCGACAGCGCGGCGGGGAGTAAATATCTGACTTCGGAAACAGCGGAAAAATTTGCAAGCCTTAACCAAAAAGAAAGACGGATAGTAAACGCTTTTATGGATCTACTTATAGACAACAGATAAAAAACAGCGCCCGCGCGGGAAAACCCGCGCGGGCGCATGGCATTTTTTAAAATTGTTCCTGCTCTTCGTAACAGCTCTGAGGAGACCACGAGGGGATTATCTCGGTCAATCGCCCGCTTCGCGGGTCTCATATCCCTCGAAATGACATACTCGTAAATTACTATGTAATTATTTAAAAATGCATTTAATAAGGGAAACCGCGGAAAAGCGAGTTTTTAAAATTATTAACGGCGCAAGCAAAATCGCCATTTTGCGCCGGCGCACACAATTTGCGCATACCTGCGCCTGAGCGAGGTGAATGCCCGCGATTAAATTATTCGTGGGCACTTAATTATCGCGGGCAGAGGGCGAGTAGCCCTTAAACTCACGAAAAATTGCAAGCACGGCTCGCTTGCAATTTTTGTGAACTGTTTACGTGAGAAACCGCGGAGAAGCGAGTTATGCAAGGAAAGCAAGCGACGACCGCAGCGAGTGTACACTGAAGTACACGAACAAGGCGGAGCACAGCTTGACACCGCAGAACGAAGCTTATACGCCTTTCAGGCAGTAACAACGTTTTGGGGTCTCCCCTCAATATAACCCCTGAAATTTTGCACAGCTATGTTTAAAAGCCTTATGCGCGCTTCCAACGGGCACCAGGCGACGTGCGGGGTTATAAGGCAATTTTCGGCGTTGAGCAAAGGGCTGTCGGCGCGCATAGGTTCTGCCGTTACAACGTCGGCGCAGTATGCCGAAAGTTTGCCGCAGTCAAGCGCAGCGCGCACAGCCGCTTCGTCCACAAGCCCGCCGCGCGCGGTATTTATAAGCACGGCTCCGTCCTTTAATTCGGCAAGCGTATTTGCGTTTATGATCTTATCGGTCGCCGCCGTCATGGGGCAGTGCAGGGTTATAATATCGCTGCGCGAGAGCAAGCCGTGCAGGTCCACTACCTCGTAAGGGCAATTTTTGGGATATGTACGGGTGGAAACCAATACCTTCATACCGAACGCGTCGGCTATTTTAGCCACGGTTTTTCCTATGCTGCCATAGCCGAGTATTCCCAAAGTCTTTCCCCTGAGTTCAAAGGTCTGCCACGGGAAATAGTTAAAGGTTTTGCTTTTTACCCAATCGCCCGCGGCAACCGAGGACGTGTATTTGCAAATTTTATCGGACACGGCAAGCATGAGCGCAAAGACATGCTGTGCGACCGAATCGGTGGAATAACCGGGTACGTTGGTAACGGTTATGCCGCGTTTGCGGCAGGCTTCGAGATCCACCACGTTATAGCCCGTGGCAAACACGCCTATATACTTTATCTTAGGGCAGGCGGCGAGCACCTCTTCGGTGATTAACTCCTTGTTTATGAATATCGCGTCGCAGTCGGCGGCGGTTGCAATGAGCTCCTCTTTGGACGGGTCGCGGAAATAAACCGCTTCGCCCAGCTCTTCAAGCGGGGAAAAATCCAGATCCCCCGTCGAAATAGATGTGTTGATTGCAATTTTCATATTACACCTTAAAAAATTATAATTAAATATTTTTACCGCAAAAGACCGCAGGCGCGCCTGCGGTCCGTATTAAGATTATCCGGTTATTATCCACACGGCTTTGCCGTTGCCCTCTTCACCGGTTGTGCCCGTAAAGTACAAATCGGAGCCGATTTTTACAAACGACAGCGTATCTTCCGCCACCTTATCTATACTGCCGAACTTTTTGCCCTGCAAATCGTAAAGCTCAAAGGTATAAACGCCGCCGTCCGACGTTCTCTTATAAATAACGCCGTCGGAATATGCCGTCGTTTCGCCTTCCGCCGCGGCAACCAGTTTATCCACGGCTATGCCCGCGGGATTTTGCCTGTTATAGACCATATTGCCCGCGTAAACGGACGAGCCGTACGCCTTATACACCGAGGGAACGGAGGGAATTACCACTTTGGCGTCGTAGTCGACAAACATGCGCCCCGTACTTCCGTCGCAAATTATAAGCTCCTCTTCCGCCCATACAGAAAGGTCGCCCGAAAGCGAGGCAACGGTGCGCAAATTACCGTCGCAAATATTATTGCCCGAAAGGTATCTGCCGTCGCCCAGTTTGTAAACGGGTTTGGATAAGTCCAAAGCAGAAGCGGAATAATCGGCGCAAATAGCCATGTCCTCGTCGAAAACTATTTTATATATTCTTGAAGTATTGGAATCTTGGTCTATTACGGCTATTTTATCCTGCATAAGATATGCGGTTGCGTAAAATTTATCGTAACTGTTCTCCGAGTAATTGTAAAGAGGAAATCCCTCGTCCATTATCACGTAATCGGTAGCTATTTCGTCCGATTTGCCGTTGACGAAATTATAGCGGTAAAGCACGTAATTGAATTTGTACACGCCAGTGGGGAGTACCACCTCGCAATTGTAGTGTTTGGAAGAATCCTCGCGGACGGCGTCAAAACTGTAATAATAGAGATATTCTCCCACGAAGGCAATTTTGCGGCAGTCGGAGTATAAAACCACCGAGCCCGTTTTGCCGCCGGAACCGTAGAAGGTGTAAATTTGAGAGCCGCTTCCGGGCGTATTTTCCACCGTATAAGTATAGTCTTTAAGGGCGCAATCGACGTATGCGGAATTGTAAATCACATGCCTTTCGGGGGAAAGATAGTCGCCCGCGGCATAGCCCCCGCGGTCAACGGCGGACTGCTCCACGCACTCCCACTCCGCAGGGGAAGAGTATTTTGCAAAATAGATTTTGGTCTTTTGGTCGGGTTCGGCTTCGTTTGTGGGGTACGCGGCGACGAAAATTTCGGCTGTTCTGCCGTTTATTTCACCCGTGCCGTCCGAAGTCAGCGAAAACAAACCGGGCGCGGAAAATTCCTTATCGGTCATAAGCTTCCCGTCGGGACCCGCGTATTTATAAGTTTCTCCCGCATGCATTTCATAGTATTCTACAGAGCCCTGCGTCTTTACTTCAAGCGCAGAAAGTCCCGAAAACAGTTCTTTTTGGTTCTCCGCGTCGTACAAGGAGAGAGTTCCGTCGGATTTTGTGGCTTTTGCGAGCGCCGCGAAGGCAGAGCCGAGCTTTTGTATAGCGGTAAATTCGGTTTTAACGGCCTTGCCGTAACCGGGCACAAAGTTGCCGCTCTTTGCAAAATTCACGCCGTCGGCGGCGGAGATATCCAGAGAGACGACATAATCGTCAAGATTGAAATGCCCTTGCTTATTGGTGGAGCAACCCCCGCTGCATGCCGCGAGCGACGCCCCGCCTATCACCGCGGAAAGAATAACAGCCGCGGCAATATTTCTCTTTTTCATTTTAAACCTCTGATAAGGAAAACTTAGCTCTTTAAATTATAACCAAAAAAACGCGATTGTCAACAGTTTTGGCGTAAAGGAAAAAGCGGCGCACCGCGCCGCACGACGGGTCAACGCCCGTCTTTTTCGAGAAAGTTTTTCATTGCCGTAAAGGACGCTTCCGAAAGGACGTGCTCCATTTCGCAGGCGTCGGCGTCGGCGTCGGTATCGTTTACGCCCAAAACGCGCAAAAAGCGCCTTATGGTGCAGTGCCTGTCGTAAATTTTTTCGGCATAGACCGCGCCTTTGGCGGTAAGATATATGTGCATACCGTCGCACTCCACAAAGCCCTGCCCCGTGAGAATTTTAACGGCTTTCTGCACGGCGGGCTGGCTGACGCCAACTCTCCGCGCAACATCTACCCGATGCACGTACGGGCTCTCGCGCGAGAGCAATAATATACATTCGAGATAATCTTCGGTGGATTGATTGCGTTTCATAAGGCTATTATAACGCTAAACCGCCCGTTTGTCAACATCAGCCGCCGTTTTCCGCGTCCTCTTCCTCTTCGCTGCGGTAAAAATCAAATATTTCCTGCAACAGCTTTTCGTCGTCGATGGTTTCGAGGCGCTGTTCCTTTTCGTTGAAACGGAAAATCAGCACTTCGTCCTCTTCCACCTCGTCGTTTTCCTCTGCGGGCAGCAATAGCGCGTATTTTTCCTTTTTGTATTCGGTAACGTCGAAAAGTTTGAACTTTACGATATTGTTGTCGTCGTCCACAAGCTCTATTATGCCGTCTTCGAGTTCCTCGTTTTCCATTTCATTTATCCCCTTTTTTTATTGATTTTGGAAAGATATCCGTCCAAAATATTGGCGGCGGCGAGCGCGTCCACAAAATTTTTGCGCCTTTCGCGCCGCATCCCCTCCGAAATGAGCGTTTCGTGCGCCATAACGGTGGTGTACCGCTCGTCCTCGCACACGACGGGAATCGGGGTGCGGGAAGCAAGCGCTTCGACAAATTTTTTTGTCTTTAAAGTTTGCACGGCTTCGGAGCCGTCCGCATTGACGGGCAACCCGCATACTATTACCGTAGCGCCCTTTTCGCGGGCGATCGATATCAAGGCGTTTACGTCCTCTTCTAAGTTTTTCCGAGTATAGGTAAGAGAGGGCAGGGCATAGCCGTTGAACGGGTCGGATACCGCAACGCCTATCCGCTTGTCGCCGATATCGAAAGCAACATATCTTTCCATAGGCGTATTATAGCACAAGTTTTGCGATATTTCAACTTATTTAAAGCGCTCCCCCCGCGGCGCGGGGGGAGCGCTTTTATTATTCCGACGTCTTAGAAGCGGATTTTTTACCCTGCGAATTCTTTTCGAATTGTTCGAGTTTTGAGTCTATATAATTTTCCGCTTTTTCCATCAGGTCTTCCTGGTTCTTTTTAACCAGATTGCGGAGCTTGCAGTTGTTTGCCACAACCAGCGCTCCCGCAGCCATGCCTACGGCTACGCCTATTATGAACTTTTCCATAACACTCCTTTAAAGGGTATCCCCTTTAAATTAGTTTGGGCGCAATCGCAAAACGTATTACTGACAATTATTGTAAAGCACCGCACATTAGAAAGCCATTAAGAAGAGAAACCGCGGAGAAGCGAGCAAAGGAGCCTGCGGATTTTGCGAAGGGAGCGTACAAAGAAGTACGTGTCGTACCGAAGGCGTTAGCCTTACCGAGCAAAAACGCAAAGGCGACGAAGTATTGCGAAGCTTATACGCGGTTTACGGGAGTAGCGGTAGCTAAGGTTATTGAAGATTTTTTATCTGCAACTTCAACAAAGCATTTTCATCGGCTAAACGCTTAATGGTTTCGGCAAGCTTTTTGTTTTCGCTTTTAAGCGATTCGGCAAGCCGGTCGTAAAGCCCGTTTATTTCGGCTTCCAACCTTTCGCGCGCCTCGTCCTTAACCGAAATGCCGCACTCGCGCATTAATTTTTCTATCCTTTCGGGCTGTTTGGAAAGCACGTTGCGGTACTTGTTCTGGTAGCGGAGCATAAGCTTGTCGTCACCGCCGGCAAGGTTGAGCACGGCGCGGCGCACGGAGATGCCCTTTTGCTTTTGCGCTATGATTTCACGCAGGATCTTGTCGGTTTCCGCTTCCGTAAAGGGAATTATCTTTTCGGCGCGCAGGTTCTTCCCGCGGAGGATCTGCTTTACGCGGCTGTCGCCCGTACTGCGGAGCAACGCGTAATAATAATTCCTTACACTGCCCTTTGCGCGCCCCGTCTTTGCGGCATAGCCCGCGAACAGACCCGAAAGCGTTTGACCGCGTCTTTTGCCGTCCGATACGTACTGCACAAGCTCTTTTGCTTCTTCTTCGGTATAGCCGTTTATTTTATTCATAATTGCCTCCTTACAGGGCATATATTGACATATTCGGGAAAGAGTATTCATTAAATAATAAAAAAGGTGTAAAATGCTGTTTTACTTTTTGACCCGTACCCCCGCCGTTTTAAAATTAAACGGGCAGTACGCGGGGATAACGGATATGTTTGAACGGCGCATAGAAGCCGACCCGCGCGAAAATATCCTTGCCGAAATAGTGCCCGGGGAAAATTTACAGCCCGTGAATTTCTTTTTAAACGAAAAGCTGCTTATTGAGCCGCCCGATTACCTTGACGTGTACCTTTGCGGGGGCGACGCGTATATATACGTAAACCGTTTTGAAAGCCGCGACGCGCGGATAAACGTTATGCTGCAAAGGCGGTTTGCGGGAAACCTCGTAACCGTTTTTTCACGCGGGGAAACTTATCTTACAACAGAGGGTGAAACGCTGTCGCTGACGCCGCTCGGGTTCGGCTTTAAATCGCCCGAAGCCGAAGAAAAAACTTTGGCGGGGCTGCCCGTACTGTGCATAAAAAGCGGAAAAGCCATGATAGTTTTATCGGCGAAAGGCGAAATTATATTTTCCAACGAAGTTGTAAGCGCTGAATTCGGGGAGAAGCTTAAAGTTTCGGCGGAGTTTGCCACGTGCACCGCCGCCCGCGCCGACTGCGAATATGACTATGACGGCGAAAAGCTTACCCTGATTTCGGGCAAGACGACGGAAACCGTGCCGCCCGACGAAAATATTTTGTGCTTTGCATTTTTCGAAAGCGTGCTAACCTACGGCGACTTCGAAAAATATCTCTCGCCCGCGCTGCTGCCGGGAGCGGGAAATCTGCGGGAATATTTAGGCGGGTTTACGGGGGTGACCGTGCCGCCCGAAAAGTTTTATCTTGCCCGCCCCGACGTAAAAGCCGCGGGGCTTGTATACCCGAAAAGAGCAAATTTATATGAAATAAAGTACTTTGCTGTGGATCTGAAAGACGGCAAGGTGGATAACGTTTATCCCGTAGAATAATTAAATTTAAAAAGAACGTGCGGGGCGCGGCAAAATGCCGCGCCCCGCACGTTCAGGTTTTACTGACGTTATTTTTTAAAGATAGGCTTTAAGCCTTGTCTCGAAGCTCTCTTCAAGGGAAATGAGGTCGCAAAGAAGTTTTTTAACTTCGGGGTCCATTACGCTTTCGCTTTCGGAAAGAGAAGTTTTAAGGCAGGTTATGCCCGTAACCGTGCCCTTTATCATCATTTCGGCTATGTGGCTTGCCGAATTGTCGCTCGAAGCGTTCATCTTAATACCCATCCACATAATCGCCTTTTTCATTGCGCCGGGATTTTTGAGGTCGAGGTCGTACCTTTGGGCGAGCGTAGCCGCTTCGCCGCATATCCTTTCGTACTCCTCGTACTCGCGCATAATCTCCGCCTTAATGGTCTCGTCCTCTATTTCGGGAAGAATATCCGAAATGGAAGTCAAGGCAAGCTGCGCGTTGCGGTAAATTTCCGCTAAAATTTCGCTGTCCTTTTTGTAGTCCTTTACGAATTTGGGGCTTTCGCCGCCGCTCCTCATATTTTCATCCATGTTTTCTTCCATACTTTCTCCTTCTCTGCGGAGCGCGGGCTTGCCGTTCCGCTCGATTTTATTATGGATATTAAATGTAAAACTATGCGCTCAACAGCCGAAAATCGCTTGACACGGATTTTATATTGTGTTAAATTTATATCCGAGCCGCTCGGAACGGGCTTTTTTAAGTGCGCTTTGCGCCGCCTGAATCCTTTGGATTATTGAATCCGGCGAGACTGGTGAGAGGAGGTAAAATAAATATGTACGCTATCTTTGAGAACGGCAGCAAACAGTACAGGGCGAGCGTCGGCGACGTTGTTAAGGTTGAAAAACTCGACGCCGCGGTGGGCGCAACCGTGGAATTCCCCGTAATACTTACGGCGGATGAAGCGGAGATCCGCACGGGTGCGGAAGTTTCCAACGTTAAAGTTGTTGCCGAAGTAGTTTGCCATGGCAAGGAAAAGAAGATTATAGTCTTTAAGTACAAAGCCAAAAAGAACGAAAGAAAGAAGCAGGGTCACAGACAGCCCTACACCCAAATCAAAGTGACGGCTATAGGCGCGCAACCCGCAAAAAAGCCCGCCAGAGCCAAAAAAGCAGCTGCCGAAGTCGCAGCGGAGTAATTTTCAAGGAGGAATAAAACAATGATATTGTTATTACGTTTATTCGCCCATAAGAAAGGTACCGGCTCGTCGCACAACGGCAGAGACAGCAACGCAAAGCGCCTCGGCGTAAAACGTGCGGACGGTCAGTTTGTGCTTGCGGGCAATATCCTAGTAAGACAGCGCGGAAGCAAATTCAAGCCCGGCAACAATGTGGGCATAGGCAAAGACGATACGCTTTTCGCCCTTACCGACGGCGTTGTAAGGTTTGAAAGAGTGGGCAAAGACGGCAAACAGGTTTCCATTTATCCCGTTGCCGAAGAAAAAATTGCGGAATAATCAAAAAAATTAAGAAAACGAGAGTGGTTACGCTCTCGTTTTTTTTGGAGACGGGGGAATTAAATGATAAAAGTTTCGCCTTTGAACGATTTGTCCGAAGAGAATTTTAAAAAGCTGTTTGCAGACTATTACGCCGAACTCGGCTGTGACGACGACTGCAAGCACCTTACGGACGAATACATTTTGCCCGACCTGCTTGCCGGGCTCATTAAAATAGACATTTTGCAGGACGGCGGGGAATACGCCGGGTTTGTGATTTACCAGACGGACGGCATAGAAAACGACTGGAATTTTAAAGAGGGCTTCGGCGACATACGCGAAATTTACGTAGTCCCCTCCCGCCGCCGTCTCGGGCTGGGCAGGTTTTTGCTGTACACCGCCGAAATGAAACTAAGAGAGGACGGCGCAAAGCAATGCTATTGCCTGCCGTACGAAGCCGCCGTGCCATTTTTTACGGCATGCGGATATAAAAAGACGGAAGGCTACAACGACGAGCTGGACTGCCCCGTATTTATAAAAGAAAGCCTTATTAACGGGTGTTGCGGCAAAAAAACTTGATACAGGTATGCAAAACGGCACTGCGGCGGGCGCGAAATCGCGCCCGCCGCAGTTTTTTATATAATAAAGTTTTTATGCGGTGGCAAGCCGTTTGCCGCGGCGTTGCTCTTTTTTAAGCTCTTTTTCAAGCTCCTCGCAAGCCTCTTCAAACTCTTCCTGCGTTTCGGCTATCTCCACGCCGTCGAGAATATTCTGAAGCTTGTATTCCTTTGTAAGATAGCGTATGGTCTGGTAGCCTATGACGGTGGTCAAAGTGCCGTTGGTAAGCCCCTGCACCGAACTGTCCACAATTGCGGCTATCGCACTCCCCAAAATGGGAATACCCTTTACCGCTTCACCCATGGTCTTTACCACAGTATTGCCTATCTGCGCGCTGCTCAATCCGTATGCTATCAGGGAATTGCGTATTACCGCCATGAATATTTTGGCGAGCTTCGCGTCCGACGGGCGGAACCCGTACAAAAATACCAGATCCTTAATAACCTGCATGTTCACCACGACGACGAGCAGGGCGTCCGTTTTGGCTGTCTGTGAAACCGCCGAATACATTGCGGATTTTAAAGAGCTTTTGAATATTATGTCCTTTGCGGCTTTTTTTACCGAACCCGAATACAGGGCGGTGAGGTTTGCCTTTATGCTTTCGTCGTCGCCCGACTGCACGGCGATTGCAAGCCTGCCTACCGTTTGGGAATCGTACCAGCCCACTCCCTCCACGCGCGCCGTAAGGTCTATAATCTTTTTGGCTATTTCGGTGCGGAGCTTTTTATTGTGACGCTGTGCTTTGCGCGCGGACTGCGCGTTGACCTGCGTTACAAAATACCCCGCGCCCATTATTTTAACGAGCGGGACTATGAACACGCATATGTACAGGATAAGGCAGACGCCGCCCGCCGCATAGCCCGCGTACTCGTTGATTTCGTATACTTTTAAGGTAACGGAAAGTAGCACGGCAAATAAAAACACGCCTATAATGGCGGAAGTTATCCTTAAAAACCACCTTGCGCCGCGCGCGTTTTCGTGCCTGACGTACTTTTGTTCGTAATCGTATATGGACATTTTTTCGTAGGAGCCGTCGGCGGATTTTGTCCGGCGGGCGTCTATTTCCCGCTGGGCTTCCGCCTGACTTGCCACCTTTGCGACCGTCTTGTCGATATTTTTGTTTTCAGCCATAATTTTCTCCGGAAGTCTTTACTTTTACATTATACTACATATTCCGCGGTTTGTAAAGGCGCGCGGGCAAATTTGCCCGCGCGCCCGATTTAAGGTTTTTTAAAATTCCGCTAATCCCAACAAATAATCGGATGTAATTACAGGGTATTACGGTTTAATGAACGCGATATGCAACCGTTTATACGGTTAGAATTTATTTGAGTGCAAAGTTTGGTACACTTAGGTATTTCCATTAAATACCAAATAAAAATCGTTAAATTGCCCAAAAGGCATAAAATTGCGCCCAAAAACGGAACGGGGATATAAAATACCACGCCGGACAAAATATAAATTGCAAATGTAACAGCTATTTTGATTATTCCAGCTTTGCGGTCGCCCAAATAAAATCTTCCTGCGCAAACTACTCCCAACAAAATGCTTAACCAAGCTACAACGGCTTTACTTTTCAATTTTAACTCATCCAAATTTTGAAAAGCCTTATTATCGTTTACGGTAAGTAAATCCCACGGGTAAGTTTGCACATCATCGTTTAAACGGGATTTGAATTTTTTTGTAGCCGTGAATTTATTTTGGCACAGCTCTTTTTGCTCGGCTTTTATTTTATCAATATCAATTGAACTGTTTTGCGATACAGCTTTCAGTTGTTCGCTTGCATAACAAGCGTTTACACAACTTTTTATACATTGAAGATTTCTTTTACTGCAATCGTAATAGCAATTATAAATTTCTTCAAAATACCACGCCTTCAAAACAAGACTTACTATTGCCACCGCTATTGTGCTGAAAGCAGCCTGATAAACGATGCCCAAAAATATTAATCTCGCCAAATTATCATCGGACATACTATTTATTGCGATAAACAAAACCGCAAGCACCAGAAGGAGAACAAAGCTTATTACGAAAGGCAAAATTAAATCAAAAATCAACGTTGCCAGAATTCTTTTTCTCGCTATTCCGTAATCTCGCAAATATAAGCGCCCCGCTCCTATGCCGCCCAAAAAAATGCTTAGCAAGATAACTGCCGCGCGGCTTTTAAATTGTAAATTTTCCAATTTTTCAAAACTTTCGTCCGTTGCTTCCGCAAGGCAGTTTTCAAGTTCCCCGAAATCTTTTTTTCTGATGTGTTTTTTCAGCCCTGCGATTATTGTTTGTCTTTGCTTTACTTCCATTTTTCTCCTCACAGCAAAATGCTGTATTTGTACATATTATACAGCAGTAAGCTGTAAAATGTCAAGTAGATTATGAAGATATTTTCGGACAGGTTGAGAGAATTGAGGAAATCCGCAGGATTGACCCAACAGCAAATTTCGGAAATGCTTAATATACGCCAGCAGTCATACGCCCGGTATGAAAACGGTACCGGCGAGCCGAATCTTGATACAGTAGTGAAAATCGCGGGCATTTTTGAAGTTTCCGCCGACTACCTTTTGGGTATATCGGAATATTGAAAGCGTCTATATAAACGTTCAGCGAAAAATAATTAAACTTATTTCTATAAACACAGCCCCCCGAGCGAAAGCTCAGGGGGCGTATTTTTGATTAGTTATGTAATTCCTTATAGTATCCTATTTCCTTCAAAAAAAATGTTAATAACGACATTATACCCTCAAAGTGTTTATCTTGCAACAATTTTGATAAACAGTTAGAGGATAATTATTTGCAGGAAATATAATAATGGTTATTTTTGCGGAAAGATTGAAAGAATTGATGAGTGAAAAAAGACTGAGCGCGCCTGCGCTTGCGAAAGAAATCGGTGCCAACAGGACTACTGTTTCCGAACTTCTGCGCGGAAATTATTTGCCGTCTGCAAAACATCTTATCGCCATAGCCGAATATTTCAACTGTTCGGCGGATTATCTGCTCGGACTTAAAGAATTTTCACCCGAAAACGTATACTATCAAAAAGTAAAACCTTTTAAGGAGAGATTGCGGCTTTGCCTTAAAGAAACGCATTTATCCGAATATCGCCTACAAAAGGATTTGAATATTTCAGGCTCTTTAACTTATAATTGGCTACACGGGAAAACGCAACCCACCGTCGACAGTCTGATTAAACTTTCACGGTATTTCGGTTTGAACGTCGACTATATTTTAGGCAGGGAAGATTGAAGTTAAAATGCGGTCAAAATAATATATATGACGACGGTTAAAAAGCCCCCCGAGCGGAAGCTCGGGGGGCGTATTTTTGATTATTAGTTATAATCAATATTTATTTCTCTTTACGTATTCGGTGTGCAACAGCTCGTGCGATTTATGCGACAGGGGATCGCCGAAGTACTCCTTGTAAAGCATATCCACCGCGGGGGTGTCGTGCGAGCAACGGAGTTTGTTCTTCTTGTCGTAGTCGTAGAGCGCCTTTGCGCGTACGGCTTTGAGGTCAACGTTGTTGCGGATATCGTCCGAAACGTAAGGCTGGCCGCCGCCGTTTATGCAACCGCCCGGGCATGCCATTACTTCTACGAACGTATAGTCCTTTTCGCCGCTCTTTATCTGCTCGATAACCTTTCTTGCATTGCCCAAACCGTGCGCTACGGCTACCTTTACCACCGTTCCGCCCACAGTATATTCGGCTTCCTTTATGCCTTCGGTGCCGCGCACTTCCTTAAATTCGATGGGTGCGCCCTTGCCGCCGAGCTTGTAAGCCGCCGTTCTGAGCGCCGCTTCCATAACGCCGCCGGTTGCGCCGAATATAGCGCCCGCGCCGCTCGCTTCGCCGAAAGGCTTGTCGTATTCCGCAGCGGGAATATTTACGAAGTCTATGCCCGCTTCCTTGATCATTTTGGCAAGTTCCCTTGTGGTGAGCGCAACGTCGGTGTAGTGGCCGAGCTCGTCGCGGGTAACTTCGAACTTCTTCGCCGTGCAGGGGATTACCGATACAATGAACAGGTTTTTGGGGTCCTTGTTGTACTTTTCGCAATAATAGGATTTAAGTACGGCAGAGAACATTTCCTGAGGGGATTTGCAGGTGGAGAGGTTGGGCAGAAGTTCGGGATAGTAGTGCTCCGCAAATTTTACCCAGCCGGGGCAGCAGCTTGTGAACATGGGCGTTTTGCCGCCTTTCATAAGCCTGTGCAGAAGTTCGTTTGCCTCTTCCATAATGGTGAGGTCGGCTGTGATATCCATATTGAAGCACTTAACGTTGCCGAGCTGCTTTATAGCCGCAACCATTTTGCCCTCTACGTTGGTGCCGGGCGCCATGCCGAACGCTTCGCCCAAAGTTGCCTTTATGGAAGGAGCCGTAAAGAAGATAACTTCCTTTTCGGGATTTTCGATGGCTTCCCAAACGGTTGCCGTGTTGCTCTTTTCGTACAGCGCGCCTACGGGGCAGGAAACTATGCACTGTCCGCAGTTCACGCAGGAAGTTTCGGCAAGCGCCTTATCGAAGGGCGAGCCTATAACCTTTGCATAGCCCCTCTTCTTGGGCCCTATAACGCCTATCGACTGCTTGTTGCAGGCGGCTACGCAACGGGTGCACATTACGCATTTGGAGTTGTCGCGTACTACCGACGGCGAAAGGTCGTCGATTGCGGCGTCTTTATAATCGGTGCCGAATCTGTCCTCTTCGGCATTGTATTCGAGCGCCAGCTTTTGCAGTTCGCAGCTTGTGGAGCGAACGCAGCTTAAACACTTCTTTTTGTGGGTAGAGAGAATAAGTTCAATTGTGGTCTTTCTCGATTTCCGCACTTTGGGAGTATTGGTCTTTACTTCCATGCCCTCGGATACGGGATATACGCAGGCGGCAACAAGCCCTCTTGCGCCCGTCGCTTCGACAAGGCACATACGGCAGGAACCTACGCACTGTACGTCTTTGAGATAGCACAGAGTGGGAATATTTACTTTGGCGATACGCGCCGCGTCGAGAATTGTAGAACCTTCGGGTACGCTTACGGGGATACCGTTTATTTTAAGATTAACCATATGTACACCTCACTTTTTAACGACTGCGCCGAATTTGCAGGTTTCAAGGCACTGTCCGCATTTTATGCACTTAGCCGTATCGATGACGTGCGGCTGTTTAACCGTGCCCGTAATGGCTCCGACGGGGCATTTGCGCGCGCAGGCAGTACAGCCGCGGCACTTGTCGGGGTCGATGTGGTAGTTGAGAAGGGACTTGCACACGCCCGAAGGGCATCTCTTTTCCTTTATGTGCGCTTCGTACTCGTCCATGAAGTGCTCCATTGCCGAAAGTATGGGGTTGGGAGCCGATTGTCCGAGCGCGCAGAGAGACGAGCTCTTCATATGTTGCGCAATTTCTTTGATTTTAACAAGATCTTCGGGTTCGCCCTTGCCTTCGGTTATCTTTGTAAGGATCTCCAAAAGGCGCTTTGTGCCTATGCGGCAGGGCGTACATTTGCCGCAGCTTTCGTCCGCGGTAAATTCAAGATAGAATTTGGCGATATCCACCATGCAGGTGTCCTCGTCCATTACTATAAGACCGCCGCTGCCCATCATCGAGCCTATGGAAATCAGGTTGTCGAAATCCATGGGGATATCGATGAATTTAGCGGGGATACAGCCGCCCGAAGGACCGCCCGTTTGCGCGGCTTTGAATTTTTTGCCGTTGGGTATGCCGCCGCCGATATCGTAAATTATTGTGCCGAGCTTTGTGCCCATGGGAACTTCGACAAGTCCGACGTTCTTTATTTTACCGCCGACCGCGAATACCTTTGTGCCCTTGCTCTTTTCGGTGCCGATGGAAGCAAACCACTGGCTGCCTTTCATTATTATGGGGCTTACGTTAGCCCATGTTTCCACGTTATTCAAAACGGTGGGTTTTTGGAATACGCCGCACTGCGCCGAAAAAGGAGGACGGGGTCTGGGTTCGCCGCGGTGACCTTCGATGGAGGTCATGAGCGCGGTCTCTTCGCCGCAGACAAACGCACCCGCGCCGAGGCGCACGTGGATATCGAAGTTAAAGCCCGTACCCAAAATGTTTTTGCCGAGAAGTCCCAACTTCCTTGCCTGATCTATGGCAATGTTGAGCCTTTCTACCGCGATGGGATATTCCGCACGTACATAAATATAGCCTTCGTCCGCGCCTACGGTGTAGCCCGCGATAGCCATTGCTTCGAGCACAGTATGGGGGTCGCCTTCGAGCACGGAACGGTCCATGAACGCGCCGGGGTCGCCCTCGTCGGCGTTACAGCAAACATACTTTTTGTCGCCCTTTGCGTCGCGCGTGAACTGCCACTTCATGCCCGTGGGGAAGCCCGCGCCGCCGCGGCCGCGCAAGCCCGACGCCTTTAATTCCGCTATGACCTGTTCGGGGGTCATTTCGGTAAGGACTTTTGCCAGCGCCGCATAGTCGCCCGCCGCAATCGCTTCGGTTATGTCCTCGGCGGCTATTACGCCGCAGTTGCGGAGCGCGATACGCATCTGGTGTTTATAGAAAGGTATTTCCGCAAAGGGAATTACAGAACCGTCCTCGTGAACGGTTTGGGAATACAGAAGCTCTTTTACTATCTGTCCGCCCTTTACAAGGTGCTTTTCGGCAACGGTCTTAGCGTGTTCGGGGGTCATTTGCGAATAGAACGCGCCCTCGGGATACACTATCATTATGGGACCCAACGCGCACAGACCGAAGCAACCGGTCTTTACGATAAGCACGTCGTCTATGCCCAACTCTTTAAAGCTCTTTTCAAGCTGTTCGATTACCTGCGCCGAATGGGAGGAAGTACAGCCCGTACCGCCGCAGACGAGCACCTGCTTTCTGTAACCGGTGTTTACGGCGAGCTTTTCTGCCTGTTCGCGCACAATGCGGCGAACGTTTATGAGGTCGGCCTTTTCAGCCGCGATTTTTTTCAATTCTTCACAAGTCATATTCAGCACCTTAATCCTTCATATAATCTTCCAAAATACCCGGAACGTCCTTAGGATTGAGTTTACCGTACACTTCTCCGTCGACGATCATTACGGGCGCAAGTCCGCAAGCGCCGACGCAGCGGCAACTTTCGATGGAAAACTTTCTGTCCGGCGTACACTCGCCGCAGGTAATTCCCAACTGCTTTTCAACGGCTTCGAGAATTTTATCGGAGCCCTTTACATAGCAGGCAGTGCCCAGGCAAACGCTTATTTTGTGCTTGCCCTTAGGTTTCAATGAAAACTGCGAATAGAATGTGGCTACGCCGAACACTTCGGCAAGGGGAAGATCAAGCCCCTCGGCTATAACCGTTTGAACTTCGACGGGCAGATATCCGTAAATCGCCTGCGCGTTCTGCAAAACGGGCATCAATGCGCCCTTTTCGCCGCGGTGTTCGTCAATACATTTTTTTAAGGCTTCGGCCTGTTCGGGCGTGCCCTCAAAAACAATCTCTGACATAATTACTCCTGTTCTTTATTTTTTAATACGTGTATATTATAACAGACAAAATTACAAAACACAATATGTTTTCGGCATAAAAAAGCATTTTACCCATTTAAATTTTTGCCAAAACGCCGTTACTTTTCCAGCGCTGTTCGCTATTTACATATTTGGGCGTTAAATAAAAACTTTTTTGCGCCGCACCGATTTTTAAAAGAACCGGCTTGAAAGAAAACTTCCAAGCCGGAGTGAAAATCAATTTACTTTTTTAAGGCGATTACCAAATGCCCTGTGCGAGCATAGCTTCGGCAACCTTCTTGAAGCCGGCGATGTTTGCGCCCGCAACGAGGTTGTAGCCGAGACCGTACTCTTCGCATGCGTCGACGATCTGCTTGTGGATGTTAGCCATAATGCCTTTGAGCTTTTCGTCAACTTCCGCAGCCGACCAGGAAAGTCTCTCGCTGTTCTGGCTCATTTCGAGACCGGAAACGGCAACGCCGCCCGCGTTTACAGCCTTGCTGGGAGCTACGAGCACGCCGTTCTTCTGCAAATATTCCAAAGCCTCGTTCGTGGTAGGCATATTTGCAACTTCGTTGACGATCTTAACGCCCATCTTAACGATCTTTTCGGCGTCTTCGATGCGGATTTCGTTCTGCGTTGCGCAAGGCATATAGATATCTGCCTTAACGTTGCCCCAAGGCTTTTGTCCTGCGTGGAATTCCGCGCCGAACTTGTCTGCGTAGTCCTGAACCTTGTTGCGGCAGGAGCTTCTCATTTCAAGCATATAATCTATCTTCTTGCCCGAAATGCCGTCTTTGTCGTATACATAGCCGTCGGGGCCGGAAATCGTAAGCACTTTGCCGCCCAATTCGGTTATTTTGCTTGCCGCGCCCCAGGCAACGTTGCCGAAGCCGGAAAGCGCAAAGGTCATGCCCTTTATGTTCTTGCCGAGGTGCTTTAATACCTCTACGAGGAAGTATGTAGCGCCGTAGCCGGTTGCTTCGGGTCTTATAAGGCTGCCGCCGAACGCAAGTCCCTTGCCGGTAAGTACGCCGTTTTCGTACATACCCCTTATCCTCTTATACTGGCCGAAGAGATAACCTATCTCCCTGCCGCCTACGCCGATGTCACCTGCGGGAACGTCGGTGTCGGGACCGATGTGTCTGTAAAGTTCGGTCATGAAAGCCTGGCAGAAACGCATAACTTCCGCGTCGGACTTGCCGGTGGGATCGAAGTCGGAACCGCCCTTGCCGCCGCCCATGGGAAGGCTGGTAAGGCTGTTCTTAAAGGTCTGCTCGAAGCCGAGGAACTTTATAATGCTGAGGTTTACGGAAGGGTGGAACCTGAGACCGCCCTTGTAAGGTCCTATGGCGTTGTTGAACTGTACTCTGTATCCGGTATTTACCTGGGGATTTCCCTTATCGTCTACCCATGCCACTCTGAACATGATCTGACGGTCGGGGTTGACCATTCTCTCGAGAATTGCGTTCTTCCTGTAAACCGCCTCGTTTTTCTTGATAACGGGTTCGAGCGAAGTAAGAACTTCTTTTACAGTCTGAAGGAATTCGGGCTGATTGGGGTTTTTTGCTTCTGTTGCGGAAATTACTTCCGATACGTATGACATAATTTCACTCCTCCGAAATGTTGTACCTATATTATAAATCATAAAAATCAAAAGTCAATAACTTTAAACCAAAGTTTGGAAAATTTTTTATTTAATAATATTATTTAATAAAAATTCGCGCACGTGCCGCCTTCGGGGCGGGTAAACGCCGCAAAACGGCAGCAAAAAAATGCGCCGCAAAAACGTGACGGCGCGGGCAAGATGCCCGCGCCGCCGCGTATTAAAAAAAACCGGAAGTGTTATGGATGAGCGTTATTCAGCCGTCCTTTTTTGGGTTCTCCCCGCACGGGTTTCCGCCCGTAGCCGATTTGCCGCGACAGGCGGGACAATCGTGCCCGCATCCGCAACCGCAGTCCCCGCACGAAGAGCAGCCGCCCTTGTGCTTTATTTTGCGGTAGATACCCAACCCCGCCACCGCCGCGCATGCGGCGCCGACGAGCACAATTATAACAATGTCGAAAGGACTCATAATTATTAACCTCTTTTATTTTATTCTTTCTTTTTGCGCCTGAACAGGGTGCAGATATCGAACTTGCCGAGGTTGCGCAGTACGATAAGCGTTGTAACCGCAGCGGCGACGGCGAGCCAGATGAAGCACGTCCACCACCAGCTGCCGATCGTATAAAACGCACACGCCGCGATGTAGCTTGTAATTATCCAGAACAGCAACGTCCACTTGAACTTGCCTTCGGGAAGCTCTGCCCGCGCAGTAGCGCAAGCCGCAAAGCAGGGAATAGTAGTCATATTGAATATTATGAAGGCGAGGATTGCGGGAATACTTATGCCCGTGCCCGCTATCATAGCCGTTGCGGCTTCCACCGCGCCCTCTTCGGCTTCCCAGTCTACGTACTGCCCCGCGACGATCGCCGCCAGCGCGCCGAACGTCGCAACGACGTTTTCCTTTGCAACAAGTCCCGTAAGAGCCGCCGCCGCAAATACCCAGCCGAACGCTTTAAGCTGCGAGCCGAAGCCCAGCGGCGTGAACAGGGGCTGTATGAGCATGCCTATGCCGCCGAGAATAGATTCGTCCGCGCGGACGTTTACAAGCCCTTCCACCTCTTCGAGGGAAGCCCATTTTACGGGGTCGGATTCGAAGAGTTCCTGCGCGTCCTGCAACAAAAATTCCCAGCCCCAGCTGAACGACTGCAATACCCAGATTATTACCGTGGAGGCAAAGATTATGGTGAACGCCTTTTTGACGAAGTGTTTGGTCTTATCCCAAAGGTGTATCATCAAATTTTTGAAGCGGGGCATATGATATGCCGGAAGTTCCATTATAAAGGGCGGGGTTTCGCCTTTTTGGGTGGTGTTGCGCATTAAAAGCACCGCCAAAATAGCAATGCATACGCCCGATATGTACATCGCAAAGGTTATCGCGTCTACGTTGCCCACGTTGAAAACCGCCAGAAGTCCGCCCGCCATAGCCGTGAGGATGGGCAATTTTGCTCCGCACGAGAAGAAGGGAATAACCCTTATGGTAGCCGTCCTCTCCTTGTCGTCCGCGAGGGTGCGGGTATTTATGGTTGCGGGCAACGAACAGCCGAAGCCCATTATCATGGGCATAAACGCCCTGCCCGAAAGCCCGAAACGGCGGAAAATTCTGTCGAGTACGAACGCGACCCTCGCCATGTAACCCGTATCTTCGAGGATAGAGAAACCGAGGAAGAGGAACAAAATTTGGGGCAGGAAGCCGAGCACGGCGAAAATTCCGCCCAGAACGGCGTCGCAGACAAGGCTGTCGACCCAGGGCGCGCCGCCGCAAACTTCGATGAGCATTGAAAAGCCCAAAGTTATGTTATCGGTAATAAGACCGAGAATATTCGTTAAAATCACGCCCGGCGAAAATACCGCGCCGTCGTAGAACAGCCCCACGAACATTGCGGCTGCGTCCGACAGCCCCAAATCGTCCAAAGAGGGCAGCCTGCCGCCCGATATCGCGCCTATATATAACAAGTCCTCCGAAAAGGTAAGGTGGAATATCGCAAACAATATAACGGCAAATATGGGGATAGCCCATACCCTGTGGGTCAAAACGCGGTCTATTTTGTCGGATTTTGTCAAAACTTCGCGTTTGGATTTAACCTTTGCGGAAGAGAGCTTTGCCGATATGTACTTATACCTTTCGTCGGCTATCGCGGCTTCGAGATCTTCGCCGCCCGCCGCCTTTAAAAGGGCGTCTTTCGCACCCCGTCTTTTAAGTTCTATCTCGTCGCTCTCCAACAGTTTTACCGCGTGGAACAGGGGCGAAACCACTCCCTCCGCCTCATAATAGGCACACGCCGACTCTATCTGTTTGCCGAGCGCGTCTTTTAAAACGGTGGAGCCTTTCCTGTTTGCGGGCAGGGCGGCGGCTCTTTCCATAAGCCGCTTTATACCCGTGCCTTTAAGCGCGGAAACGGGCACGACGGGTACGCCCAACTCCCTTTCCAGCGCTTCCGCGTCCACTTTATCCCCCGCCTTGTCTACTTCGTCCATCATGTTCAGGGCGATTATCACGGGCACATCCGTTTCGAGTATCTGCGTGGTTAAGTACAGATTTCTTTCCAGATTGGTCGCGTCGACTATGTTGATTATGCCGTAGGGCTTTTCGTCGAGTATGTAGTTGCGCGAGATCACCTCTTCGGGGGTGTAGGGCGAAAGGGAATATATACCCGGCAGGTCGACTATGGCGACGTTTTCGCTACCCCCTTTATAAATTCCCTCTCTCTTATCGACGGTCACCCCGGGCCAGTTGCCCACGTGCGCCGTTGCGCCCGTCAAAGCGTTGAAAAGGGTAGTTTTGCCGCAGTTGGGATTTCCGGCAAGTGCAAAAGTCTTCATTACGTTTCCACCTCCACGCATGCGGCTTCCGCCTTCCTTAAAGTGAGCTCGTAGCCGCGTATGGTAATTTCTATAGGGTCGCCCAAAGGCGCCTTCTTGCGCATTACAAGATATGCCCCGGGCGTAACGCCCATGTCAAACAGACGGCGGCGGATCTTCCCCTCGCCCGAAACACTCTTTATTTTGCCGCTTTCACCCACGGCAAAATCATTTAAAAATTTTATCGCCATACCTTCTCCTCAAATATTTTCCGCGCCGCCTTTCCGTATAAGCGAAAAGTTAACCGTGGTTTATGTTTTGGGGCAAAAAAATTCAGGGGCTTTACGCCACAAGAATTTTCCCCGCGAGATTTTTATCCAGGCACACCCTGCCCTCTTTTACGACCACTATTACGTTGCCGCCCGAAGAGGAAAGCAAAGTTATGTTGCCGCCCTCGCAGATCCCCATTTCGTGCAAATGTTTTTTAACTTTATCCTCGGCGGCGACCCTGCGTATAGATAACTGCGCGCCGCACGGAGCGATTGCAATAGGCATATTCCACCTCTGAAAAATGAATTAAGGTTAATTTTCATTATCATTATATACGCCGAAAATTTGTTTGTCAACTAAAAAATAACCAAAGTTTATTTTTTTATTAAAATTTTTTTGGGGCAAAAGGGCGGCGGTTGTGAAGATATGATGAAATCCTTTGCAAACGCTTGATATAAATAAAATAATATGGTATAATGTAAAGCACAAATGCGGCGGGAAAACCCCGCATACCAAAAAAAGGAGCAATAGATATGATACGTAAAATGCTTACGGCGATTCTTTCGCTGACCTGCGTGCTTGGCGCTGCCGCGGGTATTGCTGCCTGCACGGAAAGAGTGGGTTCCGGCGGAAACAAGAACACCACCACCTATTTTGAAAAACCCGACTTTGCCGTAGTATCGGATCTGGATTTTGAACTCAACGAACAAAAGACGGCGTATACGGTTACGGGCATCGGGCGCGAGGAGAGCACGAAAATAACCATACCCGACGATTACAATTACACCGACGAAGTGACCAAAGAAACAAAAAAATTGCCGGTTACGGCTATCGCCGCCGAAGCTTTTTCAAGCGAAGCCGGCAAAAAGATAGAGGCTGTTTATATAGGAGCTAACGTTGCCGAAATAGGCGAGGGCGCGTTTACGGGTTGCAATCTTAATTCGATAACTATTCCCGACAACGTAAGAACTATAGGTACGGGCGCGTTTTCGAACTGTACTAATCTTTATAACATAAACATAGGCAGCGGGCTTACAACAATACCCGAATCGGCGTTTATGAACTGCCGCTCGGTAACGAAATTAAGGCTTCCTAACACCGTTACAAACGTAGGCAAGAGCGCCTTTGAAAACTGCACGGGCATTAAAACGCTTACCATGAGCACAGGTTGCATGCGTATAGAGGACCGTGCGTTTTACGGCTGCACAGGGCTGGGCGATTTAAAATTAACCTCGCCAACGCTCCGCTATATAGGCGAAAGCGCGTTTTACGGCTGCACAGGGCTTATAACGGCGGATATCAGCGGAACAGGCATAAATGAAATAGGTTTTAACTGTTTTGGCAGATGCGGCAATCTGACGCGCATGACCGTTCCCTTTGTAGGGCGCATGCCGTACGAGGCACTCAGAACACAATACGGCGGAAACGCAGGTTCCACGGATATGATAAGCGAAGAGGTAAAGGACTCCGAAACGGGCGAGGGCGTCTCCTACACCTACACCATTTTCGGTTACATCTTCGGCGCTACCAACCCGGGCGAGAACAACACCCAACAGTACGGCGGCAGATATATTCCGCAAAGTCTTAAAACGGTTATAGTAAAAGGCCGCGGCAATGAAGTTATAGCCCAACAGGCGTTTGCCAACTGCTATCACATTAAAGAACTTGAAATATCGGGTGTTCAAAAGTTGGGCACCAACTGCTTCTTCCTGATAAGTCTTGACTATTTGGTTTTGGGAAAAGAAGTAAACTCTTTCGGAACAGCTATTTTTTTCAGCTCGGGACAACATGTGAACAGACTGTATTACGGCGGAACTGTCTCTTCGTTTAATAACATTACAGGTAATAACACCGATAACAGTAATCAGTTTGCAGGCAAATATTATCTCACCGAAACTTCGTCGTCAACCGGTTGGCACTGGGTTAGCGAAGCAATCGAACCTTACACGGACGCCAACAACAACGGCCGGTACGACGTCGGCGAGCCTTATACGGACACCAACGGCAACGGATCGTGTGATACCGTGCAGGTGCCCCGCCCCTGGACAAACAATTGACGGGGTGCAACATAAAGAAATGATTACATTATGCAATTTCCCCCGCGCGTTCGCGCGGGGGAAATTTTTTTAAAGAATTGTTTCCGCTCTTCGTAATTGCCACGAGCAGACCACCATGGGATTATCTCGGTCAATCGCCCGCTTCGCGGGTCTCATATCCCTCGAAATGACATCGCTCGTAAATTGCTTAGCTATTGGAATATGCGCCCGCGCGGTTTCCGCGCGGGCGCATAAAGCACACATCAAGCAAAAGTGAAACAAAAAGCCACATTAATCACGTATAAATTGTAAGTGATACAAAAAGCAACGTCAAAAAAATGTACACATTAAAGCAAGTGAGATAATTTAATGGGAATAAGCTATCGTGTTGCCGAAATAGCCGCAACAGAACAGCCATACGCTATCGGGTCCGGATACGCTAAAGCCGAAGTTGGTACCCTCTTGTTCGGCTATGCCGGCGCCGTCGTCGAACAGCGGAGCCGTATGCACGGGATTTTCGGGAGTTGCAACCGAAAACTCAAATTCCATATACTTTGCGAAATCGTCCAAAAACCTCTTTAATTCCTCATTTACGGGCACAACGCCCAAGGTTTTTAATGTGTTAAAGCTCGACATTACCAAACGTCTGTAATATGCGTGGACAAAATCATAATAAGTGCGGGTTCCCAAAACAAGATTTATTTGACCGCCTATGTGGCAAATACCATCGTCATAGTTATGAGTATTACCTGACGGTAAATGTTCTATGACGTTTGGATCAATATAATGTTCTCTGTGCCACAACAGACCCTCGCTGGAATTTATATGCAACTTGTTGAATTGCCCCTGTATTATATCGCAATTTGTGAATATCCGCGCATACAGATAAGGGCAATTATCCCAATTTATAGCGCTGTCCTCTTTGTTATATTCACTTTGGGGCAATACGTGATAGAATCCGTCCTTGCTATTAAACTTTACCTTATAGCCGTCAATATACTTGTCGTTTGCTTCGCCCTTATATATATAGGTGAAATCGCCCGCAGGAGTTCCCGTTTTGCTGTCTGCAAAAGGACCGCTTGCCTGTACGTTTACCCCGTTATTGGCGGAATCGCGCAGATAGCTTATTCTGAAATCCACATATACGGGATAGGAATGTCCCGGCTGAACCGAAGCCCTGATTGCAAGACCCCAGGTACCGTCGAAGCCCGCAACCCTGTCGGCATAAAACCGGAAATTTTTGGTGAAAGACCCCGAGGGACCGCCCGTATCGAAAGTTGTGGGGTTGGCTTCGTTGATATACGCGCTGTTTGCCACGTAATAATCGAGGACGGGATTTACCGCGTTTTCCTGCACGTTTACAAGGCTTTCGATAAGATATGTTCCGTCCTGGTTAGGGGTGAACATATAGCATACCCTTTGGTTGGGCGTCTTGATTTCCGCCCTGTAAAGCCCCGTGTTGGTTATTTGTTTGGCATAACTATTAGAGTTAGCGAAGAAAGCGGTTCCGTCGCCCGGGGCGTCCGCTATTACAAACAGCGTTATGGGCACCGATTTATGGTTGTTGTTGACCGAATAGTCGCCGTTGGGGTCGAAAGTGTAGCCTTCGGGCACGTTGGTCAACGAGACGTTATAGGTGCCGTCAAGACCGCTAATTGCGGCAATGCCGTTGGCGCCGAAAGACGCGGAATAACTTTCGCCCTGACCGGTCCAGGCGGCTTTTATGTTCATGTCGGGGTCGGGATAAAAGCGCGCGCCGCTTTCGCGGAGAAGGACTACGGTGAACGCATCGGGGTCGATGTCGGGGTCTATGGGGGTATTATTGCCGCCCTCGCCCGTGTTGCCGGGGTTGGTTACAATGGGCGGTGTAAACGTGCCGCAACCCGCGCAAAAGATGGCGATCGTCAACGTTAAGAGCAAAATCAAGAATTTTTTCATCCTTTTTTACCTCCCGCCGCGTTCGGTTGGGCGTCTTTTTTGAATCCGCCGAAGAAGGATACTACGTCTTCCCACTTCAACTTACGTATAACTATATCCACAATATAGATTACAACGCAGATTATAAGGAGAGGTATAGTGAAATCCATTTCGTATACGCCCATATCCTCGGCGTCGTTCTCTACCGTGAGACTGCCGTCAAGGCTTACTTTGCCCCTGCCGTTCAATGCCTGGTTGAGCGACGAAGCTTCGTATGTGGCAAATTCGTTGTACTCGCCCGGATAGGACATATTTAATACGAATTCGGAAGTCTGGGTCGTTTCACCGTAGGAGTATGTTATTTTAAGGTTGTATCTGCCTATCTCCTTTGTGAGGAGGGAATAGGTATAGTAATAGCCGTCGTCCGCAAAGTTTTGTTCGGTGATCTCACCGCCGGGATTTTCGACTTGCAACTTCATTGTAACCGCGGAAGCGTCGAAATCGCGCGCGGCGAGCGCAAGGCGGATAAACGCCGTACTGCCCTCGTGGTTTATGTCGATAGAATAAGGATAGTCGGTCTTTTCGTCGGGTACGGATACTTCGAACAGGTTTTCTATAAACGTGTCCTTAGTAGTATTTCCGTCTTTCGCCCAATTATCAATCTGGTTTACGCCGCTGGTGAACGACGCGACTTTGCCGTTGCCGTATCCCCAATATGCGTACAAAGGACTTGTTTTGTTGTTCTGGTACACCACGTTCATTACAGTAACGGCGCTGGGTTTGGCATAGTTTACCACGCCCCCGTTTACTTTGGGGATATTGGTCTTATCTATATGGTTTAAAATTTGGTCGTTCCTGTTAACTATCTGCGTGGAAACTACATCCTCTTCCGCAATTTTGGTGCCCGTCAAATCTGCCGCAATGTCGCCCAAAAGCGCACCGGGAGGGCTGTCTTTAAAGTCCACGTCCAAAAGAGTGTATCTGCCGTGGCCGCAATCTTCGGCAAGGCGTTGCAAATCCACATGGGTACTATGTTCATCGCCGCGGCGGTCGCCTACGCTCACTACCGAAGTCACTATGCCGGAGTCGTACATTTGCCCTACCAAACCATATACGTCGGTTTCGGTCATGCCGGGCACGTCGTCCGCGCTCACGCCGTCGGTAATCATTAAAACTTGTTTGTCTTTGGCGTTTTGACCGAGTATCTGGTCGTAAGCCGCCTTTAAGCCGCCGCCCAAAACCGTGCCGGTGCCTGCCTGCATGTTTTCAAGCGCGGTTCTGGCTGCCGCGCGCCCGTCCTTTACGAGTATGGGGCGCTGGGTAAGATAGGTAAGACCGTTGAACGTGATTATGCAGAATTTATCCTGCTCGTTCAGCGAATCGAGAAGTTTTATGGCAATCTGCTTTGCGTTCTGGAACCTCATTTTGTCGTCAAGGCTGGTGGAAACGTCCAGAATTATGGTATACAGCGAGGGGTCCTTGTCGGACTTGCCGAACTTGACGGGCAGCATGTTGTTAAGGCTTTGCATTACCTGCATGGAGCCGTCCTCCCGCCCGTCGTCCGTATTGCCGCTCTGTACGCCGTTGAGGTTCATATTGCCTATGGTAACCAACGTTTTGCCCGCTTTTACGACGAAATCGAGGGAATTTAAGAAGGTGCCTACGTTTATCCACTTGAAATCTTCGCCCGAACCCGTAGTCGCGGTAAGATTTACGTTATCGAGAATAATTTCGTCGTATCCGCAAAGCTCGGTTACGGTTGTGGGGATAGGCGTCTTGCCCTGTGAACCGGGCGCCATTATGTGGACGGTAACCCCGGGAATTTTGCCGTAATTAACGTTAAAGCTGTTGGCGGCGCCGCTGTCGTCACAGTTGATATATACGTCCAGCGTAGCAGAGGTCTTGTATTTATCTATAAGCTGGCTTACGCTTGCGGTGTCGCCCGACAATATCAATATATTTATGTTGTCGGAAACTTTTTGGGTGAAAGTGTATGTGTTGTTGTAGTTGCTGGTGTCGTCGTCCGCTTCCACCTTAACGCGGTAGTCAAATGTGCCGCCCACGTCGGTTTTAAGTTTAAAACTTACTATGTTCCTGCCCGGCGAGAGCCTTCTGTCCGCCGTCCAATCCACCCTTATATAGTCGTCGCTGCCGGAGCCTTCCCTGCGTTCGAGCGTTACTGCCGCCCTTGTCTCGCACGTGGACTGTATGGTGACGTCTACCGTTTCGTCGTGGTTTTTGAACGCCGAAGCGGTGAAATCGACCGACGAGACCTGCACTTCTTTGGTGCTTTCGTCGATATTGTCGTTGAGGAAAATGGCGTCCACTTTTACGTTCATGGATTCGAGCGCGTCCACAGCGCGGCGTACGGCGTATTCGTCCGTTTCGTCGGTCTGCCTGCCGTCGGTTATAAGCACTATGCGCTTAATTACGTTTTCTTCGAAGAGCCCGCCCGTGAAGTTTAAAGCTTCGGCTATGTTGGTTTCGGTGTCGTCCACGCCCGTGTTTATTACGCTCTTCAAATCTCTCTGCCTGCCCAATTCGCTTACGACTTTATAGTCCTTGCCGAAGCATACAAGCCCCACTTTGGAGTTGTTGGGCAAATTGAGTTTTTGTATGTACTCGTCTACTTTGTTGAGGTTTTTGTTGGCGGAATAGCTTACGTCCGCAACGACGTAAATATTGGTTTCCGTGAGGACGGTAGTCAAGCTCGTGCCCGCCGCGGCAAACGCAATAAGCACAGCCATAACCACGTGCAAAATTTGGGAGGTTATGTTGTGACCGTTGCGGTTTTCCTTTCTTACGGCAATACAGAACGGAACGGTGAACAGTACGATAAGCGGTATTGCTATAAGTAACAAATATACGTTAACGAAGTTGATACTGCTCATAACAATACACTCCATAGTCCGCCACTACTATGACGGCCAATACTATAAATATTATAAGTAAATTATCCAAAAGCCCGTCGAGATGCGCCTCTGAAGGCGTACCCGAAATCGTAAAGCTTGCCGCCGCGGGTTCCACCGGATTGCGCTCTTCGAGCGGCAAGGACGACCATACGTTTAAAAGTCTTTCGGATTCGTCTTTCATAACGAGGTAAATCTTGTATGTGCCCACCTCGTCCAAAACGTACTCGCTGACCGCAGAGGACGTATCGGGGAATTTGAGCGAGCCCGAGGGCGTCTCTATCCTTACGCTGCGGCAGTCGGTAATCATATTTATCTGCAAGGTGTCGCCGCAATAGTACAGCGTGTTGTTGACAACCTGCGGGAAAGAGTACGAAATTAGGTTGTTTACCAAAAGCACAAGGCTGCCCGAAAGCACAAGGTCGCCCGCTTCGTGCAAGTCAAACGCGAACACCGCCTCGCGGTTGCCGTAGGCGTTGGTGCCGGAGAATATTACGGGGTTGCCGTCACAGGTGGACAGCTCGTAATATTTGCCGCTTACGCTGAGTTTGGAATATCTGCGCAAATGGTAGTTTATGCCGACGGGAATTCCTTTGAGCTGTTCGTCGACTACCGAACTGCGCCCCGTTTTATCGGGGAAAACGCCAACAAGGTCGCTCTTGAAAGAATCGTCTTCCTGCACGTCCGGGTCCTCTTCCTCATAGTCGCTCCGCACAACTTCGCCCTGATAGCTGAAATTGCTGTTTTTGAAATTGCCGCGGGGATTGATTATCCAAACCGCGCCCTCGCCCGGCATTTCCAGATCGTTTATGAATTCGGCGTCAAGAGAATCGAATATATACAGCCCGTATCCCGCGGGGCCGCTATATGCGGACGGCTCTATCACGTCGAGAAGATCTTCGCCCACGTCCGTGGCGCTCCTGTCGTACAGCCCCACCGCATTTAAAAGGCGGGTCATAAAGAAGGGGCGTTCGCTTATGAGCAAGGTCTTTTCGAAGTTCTGGTTTTCGAGTTTGTAGATAACCACCTCGTTGTCCATATCCAGCACGTCTTTTTGGGCTATGCGGACGCGCGCGTCGGCAAAGTCGAAGTCCTTGCAGTCTATGGAGAATTCCGTAGCTTCAAGCTTTTTGATGGGTGCGCTTTTTCCCTCTTCATCGACCCCTCTTACGGTTTCGGTGCGGGCGGCATCGCCGGAACCGTCGAGGTATACTTCGACGGTAAGTTCATCCACGTCGCCCGTGTACGAAGTGACTTTGCCCTTTATGGCTTGCTCGCCCAAATCGTATACTACGTCCGAAATGGCGTAATTTTCCACCGGCTCCGCCACGTTTATGACTTCCACGTTTTGCACGTTTTCGAAGTCCTTATCGGTCAAAAGGTAAATTTTAGCGTACGGTACGTCTTCAAAATAGTCCTGCGCTATGCGGAGAGCGTCCGTAAGCGTAGACGACGTGTAGGAAACCGTACTCTTTTCCACGAGGGAAGCCGCATGGCTCTTGTCAGTGTCGTTTTCGAATATCCTTGCCGCAGTGTCGCCCGCGCAGATATATGTGTACGAACTGCCGAGCATGGAGTCGTCTATTATGTTGACTATCTCTTTTTTGGCGGTGTCGAAACGGGTTTCGCCGTTCTGCACGATATTCATGCTGCCCGAACCGTCTATTACAAAGCAATAGGCTTCCGCAGAGTCGGGCACGGTTATTATGGGATGGGCGAGTATCAAAGCCACGGCTATTACGGTTAAAATCTGCAATATGAGGCTTAAAATACCCGTCAGCCTGTTAATAGGTATGCGGCGCTTTAAAAACTTTTCGCTGAGCGTCCAGAGATAGGTGGACGTAACGGTCTGCTCTGTATACCTGTTTTTGATTATGTATATGAATATGAGAACAGGTATGCCGATAAGCGCCAAAAAACCTAAGGGAAACAAAAAACTCATTTCATTACCCCCATGTTGATCATCTTATCGAAGAATATTTCCTGCAAGCTCTCATTGGAAGCGACAAGCATATACTGCCCCTCGCGCGAAAGGCACAGATCGCGTATTTTGCCCGTCGTGTAATCGAGAGCCCGCTTATACGCGTTTATAATTTCCCTGTTTATATTCTTGCGGTAAAATTTATCGGAATTTTCACAGTCGAAATAGTGAAGTTTTCCGCGCGCCTTAGGGTTCAATTCGTCGGCGGACAGCACCTGTACGCACAGGATATCCCTCTTTTTACCCGCAAGATGGTCTATTGCGGGGTCGAGCGAGTTGTCGGTCAAAAAGTCGGAAATAATGACCGAAAGCCCGTCGCCGTAGCCCACGGTAGAGGGCAAAAGCGCTTCGGAAATGTTGCTGTCTCCTTCAAAAACTATATCGTTGAGCTTGCCTATATTGTTGAAATAGGATTCCCTGCCCAACATATTGACTATAACCTCGTCGACCCTGTCGCCGTGGATAGCGTATATGGAAACTTTATCCATTTCGCATATGGAAATATAGGCGAGCGTAGCCGCGAGTTTTATAGCCTGCTCGTCTTTTTTACCCTTTCCGAAGGACATGGAACGGCTGGCGTCGATATAGATACGGGTATGCACCTGCCGCTCGTCGAGGTACAGCTTTATGTACAGCTTTTCAAAGCGGCCGTAGGCGTTCCAGTCGATCTTGTTGATATCGTCGCCCGGGATATAGTCGCGGAAATCGGAAAATTCACACGAGGAACCGTAAGTTTTGCTCTTATGGTTGCCGCCGAACTGACCCGCAACGTTGTTTTTGATAAGAGTTTCCAACAGCTCTACCTGCGAGAGAAACTCTTCGTTAACTACCAATGAATTCATTTTTTTACTTTGTTTCGTTTATGAGCTTAGTAATTACATCGTCAACGGTAAGTCTTTCGGTTATTGCGTTATAGTTAAGCTTTATTCTGTGCCTCAATACGGGATATGCAAGCGCGATTATGTCGTCGTACGAAACGTTGTAGTTGCCGTACATGAGGGCGCGCACCTTTGCGCAGGTAATGAGCGCCTGTGCCGCACGGGGCGAAGCGCCGAATTTGAGATATTTATGTGCCGAAGCGCAGCTCGATTCGAGCTCGGGATGGGTGTTGGAGACAAGCTCTACGGCAAAGTCCAGAACATCGTCTATAACGGGCACGGTTTTGGCAAGTTCGCGCATTTCGAGAATTTCTTCGCCGCCCACGGCTACTTCCGCCGTCTCGTCCATGGTCACCTGCGTCATGTTTACTATGCCGGCAAGTTCTTTGGAAGTGGGGAAATTGACTATGAGCTTGAACATGAAACGGTCCATCTGCGCTTCGGGCAGAGGATATGTACCGTCCTGCTCAATGGGGTTCTGCGTTGCGAGTACGAAGAAAGGCTCCGAAAGTTTATATGTCTGTTTGGAGACGGTAACTTTATGCTCCTGCATAACTTCGAGCATCGCCGCCTGCGTTTTAGGCGTTGCACGGTTGATTTCGTCGGCGAGCACGAGGTTGGCAAATATGGGACCCCTTTGGAATACCATGCTCATTTTGCCCTTTTCGTCCTGCTCGATTATGTTGGAACCCGTTACGTCCGAAGGCATCAAATCGGGCGTGAACTGTATACGCGAGAAGGGAAGGTTGAGCGCTTTTCCGAGAGAGCGCACAAGCCTTGTTTTGCCGACGCCGGGGACGCCTTCCAAAAGCACGTTGCCGCCTGCGATAATCGCGCAGATCACGTTGTCCACCGTCTCTTCCATGCCGACGATATCCTTTGCGAGCTCCTCTTTGAGCTTAGCAATGGATTGGCTGAAACGGATCACCTTTTCGGGCGATTCCACTTTGGGCGCGTCAGCGGGCATTACCCTGCGCACGGGCTCCTCATACGTCTCCGCCGCGGCTTCGGGCGCGGTCTCTTCTTCCGCTTCCATGCCCTCCGCAACTTCGCCTTCAACCGTCTCTTCGGTTATTTCCGCTTCGTTCTGCCTGTTCTTTTTAAATCTTTTCATATTAATCCTCAACTTCCGGCAAACGCCGTTAATTTTTTTTGTTTTTTTAGTTCCCCGCGGAAGAACCGCTTCCGAACAGGGAGTTGAAATACGCTTCAAGCATCTGTCTCTCTAAGTCGGTTAAATCGCTGCCATCGGCGGGGAATTGGTCGTCTTTTATTGCGTTATACTGGTTTAATACTTCGTAGTATTTTTTCATTTCGCCCGTAAAGGGGTCGAATATCTCGTCGTTGCCGGGGAACTTTAAATCGCCCGAACCGCTTGTATCCTGGTTGTTGCTGCCCGTATTGTCATCGTCGTCGCCCTCTTCGGGTTCGGGGGTTTCGATTATGTCGGGAGATATGAGCTCCAGCCCGAAAACCGACCTTATGTTGTTTTCTATATGTCTGTCGAACGCCTTGTAATAGGACTGTTTTGCAAGCGATTCGGTTTTGTTTTCCCCGCCATCGGTAAGCGCGGAGAAAAAGGTTTCAAAAAGTTGGGAAGTATCGTTTTTTATGGCTTCCCAATGTTCGGGTTCGTCGGTTCCGTCCGTTTCGGCAGCCGGCGCCGGGTCGTTGCCGGCTTCTTGTTTGTCGGAGGGAACGGTGAAATAATAGCTGTTGTCTTCGATTATTTTTTGCAGACCCGACGCAAATTCGTTTAACGCTTCTGTGACGGAAGTTTCGCAAAGATTTATTGTACCTTCGTCAAACTCCGCCATTGCGAGGTTTATTACATCGTTTATCGCCGCAAGGTCGTCTTGGAGTTTTTGGGTACGCTCATCCTGCTCGGTTTCGGACAATTCCTTTTTCGTTTCGCCGCTGTTGCCGCTGCCGGGTGAAACGGGGGTGTTTTCTGTCTCCTCTTCGGGAATAAGTTTTTTAATGAAATCGGAGCTTTTGCGCTCGATAGCGGAAAGGGCTATTTCACTCATTTTGCTGTGATAATCCGTGAGGTTGTCGTTGCTTTGGTCGTCTTTGCCCTCTTTTGCGGATTTGAGCAAAACGTATGTCCTGTAGGCGTCGCCGCCCGCCTTTATCAAATCGCCGAAGCCGCTGGCGGGACCGTTTATTGTCGTCTCGTTTTTGGTTAAAGCCTGCGCGATCTGCAAATAGTCGGTATACCCGTCAAAAAGCGCGTTTACCCTGCGGATCACGGGGAATACCTGCTCGCTCGGCACTATTTCCTCGTGCTTTTTCCAAGCTTCGTCAAGGACGTCTCTGAACGCGGAGAGTTCATCCCGCACCGCGGAAGTAAGCGCTTCGTCCAAAAAATCTTCGGGGTGAGCGCTCGAATTGCGGGCCGCGTCCTCGTCGTTCAGCTCCTTTATCAGCATTTCCACTATATCTATATGATGGCGGTCTGGCGAAACACCCGGTTCGCCGCCCTGCTGGCCTTCAACCGCTTTACCGGGTACGACTATGCCCGCAACGGCAAGCGCAACCGCCAGCACGGCTATTAAAATATACTGCCAAATGGCGGAAAATTTGATTTTGCGGCGGGGCAAAGCCTTGATTTCGCTCTCCGCGCGCGCCCTCTGCATTATGACCACGTCGCCCGAAGCGCGGCTGAAGGCGAGCGAAGTTTGCACCTGCTCCCTTAAACCGTATTCCCCGTCGACGGTTTTGGCAACTTTTTTGTTGCTCGGCTTTAAAAACAGAAAGGTTATTCCGCCGCAAACGAGCGCGCATGCCACGCCCGCGATTATGTACCATATCAAGTCGATTTTTATGCCGCCGAGTTTTGCCGTAAGCAACAGCACACCCGCCGCAAACAAGCCCGCCGAAACGCCGCACACCGCGCTCTTGATTATGGCGCCTGTCAAAAACTTCTTTTTGAGTTTTTTGAACTCGTCGCTTATCACGGCGTCGCTGTATTTGGAACGCTTTTCAAGCTCCGCGCGCTTTTCGGCGTCTTTGGCTTTGGCTTTGCGCTCGCGCACATATTTTTCATTGTGCAGACTATGCTTCATTTTTACTCCTCTGCCTATATCAAATAACTGAATATACCGAACCCGTTGCCGGGTTCGGATTTTTTAAACATAAATAACAAAATTTCGGCTTACCCTTATAACGCCGCCTGTAACAAGCTGCACCACCAAATCTCTATGTCCGACGCCGTTCGGCGTAGAATTAACCGATAAACCTAAGTTGAAGGGCCAGTTGAAAGACAATCCCGAAGAAGCTCCCGTTCCCGTTTGCGTTACAGTAATGCCTTTTTCATCAATTATCCTGACTTCTATGGGCGGGGGATTTTCGGAAGAATTACCCTCCGTCAATTCTTTAAACTTCGCGGCGTCAATGGGGTTTCCGTTTCTGTCCAGCACATTTTTGAAAACAAAACTATACGTCCCATAACCGGACAATGTGATTTCGGTATACAGAGTTTCGCCCCCTAACTCACCGTAATTCTTCGCGGATATAAGTGTTCCGCTATCAGTAATCCCCGTTTTCATGTCGAGATCGAAGAAAGCGGGAACATTAGGGGCATATATGGTTTCCTGTTCCATGGCATGCCCGCAGTTTTTGCAACGCTTTTCGTTGATACCGTCGGTAAGGGTTTCTTCTTTCATTTCCACAACCGTTATCGACTCGTCTCCCATAACGTGCGGCTGAGGGTCGCCCTGCAAGCCGCAAACCGAGCATACCGGGCGGCAGGTGCCTTCCGTGCCGATCTCGTCGGGATTGTCGTCTTTCCACTCGTCCCAGCTGTGTTCGGCTACGGGGGGAACGATCTCCACTTCTACGGCGCCGCAGACCCTGCACTTTTTGTTTTTAAAGCCCTCGACGCAAGTTGCGGGGCGTTCCTCGCCCGAAACGTATTCCCATCTGTGGTTGCCCGTGGCGGGAATATTGCGCTTTTCGGTGGCGCCGCATATTGTGCAAACACATTCGCCGTATCCGGGAATTCCGCAGCCGGGAGCCCTTTCTACTTTTCCGTCAACGGGCACCCAGTTATGTTCCTCTTCGTCGGCGCGCGCGGCACAACCCGCGTCCGTACAGCCGTGGTAGTGCACGTCCTCGTCGCAAAACCACGAGGACGAAAAATTGTGCATGGACGGAGCCGCGCATGCCGCAAGGGCAAACGCACAGCCGACCGTGCACACAGCGATCAAAATACACAAGATATATTTCCTCAAAGAACGCCTCCCGCAGGTAAAATTACTGCTTTTTTTAATATGATATGCGGCATTTACATTGCAAATTTATACGTTTATGTAAAATACCCGCTATTAAATCCTGCTCATTATAACACATATTTACGGGTTATGCAACTGTTTGACCGGAAAAAAATGAATTTCCGTTTACAACAAGAAACGCTTTACGGCAGTAAGCGGTGATAATATATTTTTTTACCATTTTAATGAAATGAATAGTTATTTATTTAAAAGATTTGTAAAAAATGAGTGAAATTTTATTCAAAAATCCGCAAAAAGGGGCTTGACGACGTCAAACCCCTTTAAAAAATTATTGACTTGAAGCCTTATTTGTTGCAAGCGTAAAGTTATGAACCGCCTCTTTTGCATCGGTTCCGCCGCCTATTTCAGCCAACATTTGCCACCAGGCGGTGCGGGCGTCCGCCCAACCGGGCGTTACCTGATAGTAATCCCCGAGGTAACGGCTGAAAATATCGTATTTGTTCATTAGCTTGTCGTTGTCGTACATACCGGGCATGGGGCGCACGGGCAGGTAATTGGCAACCCCCACCGCCACGGCGTACCTGCCGTTATCGAGGGCGAGATAGCGTATTAGCGTTTTTGCGGCTTCGAGACGGGCTTCGTCGCCGTTGTCGAATATGCCGAAACCCCATATTCCGCCCTGCAGGTTGAATTCCCCGTCGTCAGTGGGGAAGGTCATGGGGAATATTTCAAAGTCGTAACTTTTGGCTATCGTCTGCGTGGCTTCCATAGAGACGTTCCAGCACAGAGACATGGCAAGCTGACCCTTGCAGAATTTTGTAACTTCGTCGCCGCCCACTATGGTATCGTCGAAAGTTATGCCCTCTGCGTCGTAAAGCGCCCTTAAAGCCCTTATATTCTCTTCGCTCTCCACCGTGTAGGCGGTGTGTTCTTTATTTGTGAACGTGCCGCTGTACAGATTATTTACGAGCGCGCGCGTACCCTGGTCGCCGCCCTGACCCGCGCAATATACCGAAACCGCGCTTTCGAGAGGGCTGTCGGGATTGTCTTGCTTGTATTGTTCAATGGCCTGCACCGCGTTAAAAAAGTCTTCGGTCGTCCAGGTGTGCTCCTCTTCGTTGACGTATTGCCAGGCGTCCGCCGCTATGAACAGGTCCTTGTTTATAGCCATGCAGTGGGTGGTCATGCACATGGGATAAATGTAGTAATTGCCTTCGGCGTCGTGGCAAGCAACTTTTACGTTCTCGTATATCTGCGACGCGCTCTCCGCTTCCCACAGGTCGTTGATGTCCGCCATAAGTCCCCTTGCGCCCCAATTCGCGACAAGGCGCTCGGGACCTTCGAGAATTATGTCGGGGGCTTCGCCTTTTGAAACGGCTTCCTCGACGACGGAGTCGCCCGTGGTGTAGTCAAGCGTCTTTACCGTAACGCGGATATCGCGGTACTCGCGCTGGAAAGAAGCGAGCTGCGGCGATATGTGCCTTATTTCGCCCCAACCGCCCACGAGGTACGTCCATAGGGATATTTCCACGGTTTTTCCGCCCTTGCGGTCGATGGTATATTTGGGAATACTGCTGCAAGCGGGCAGAACCAGCAAAGCCAGCGCCGCCGCCAGAGCCGATATGCGTTTCATTGGTTTATGTTCTCCTTATACGGTGAACCCGTCATTATTTTTTGAAAAAGTCCGAAAGTACGCGCGAAACCACTTCCATATCTATGGGTTTGGCAATATGGGCGTTCATCCCGCACTCGAGACAGCGCTTTACGTCCTCCGAAAAGGCGTCTGCGCTCATGGCTATTATGGGCACTTCCGCCGCGTCCGCGCGCTCCATTGCGCGTATTGCCCTTGTGGCGTCGTAACCCGACATTACGGGCATGCGGATATCCATAAGCACGGCGTCGTAATAGCCCTCGGGGGAAGCCGCAAACTTATCGGCGCAGATCTTGCCGTCCTCGGCGCTGTCTACTTCTATGCCCGCTTCCGAAAGCAGTTCTTCGGCTATTTCGCGGTTGAGGTCGTTGTCCTCGGCGAGCAGAACGCGCTTGCCGCGGAAGTCGTAATCCCCACCGCGGGTTTTTTCTTCGGCGCCGCCCGATATCCTGCCGAACCGTTCAGAAAGGTCTGCGCGGAATACGGGTTTGGAAATAACCCCCGCTATTCCCGACGCGGCGGCTTGGTCGCCGAAGCCTAATTTATCGGAAGCGCTCATAAGCAGCACGATGCTGTTTCCGCCGCTTTCGCGCACAATATCCCGCACGAGCGAAAGATCTTGCATGCCGTCGAGATTAGCGTCCAGAAGCACGGCGTAGAAAGGGTTTTTGCCATGCTCTTTAACCGCTTTGAGCGCGGAGGCGCCGTCGCTTGCCGGCGTTGCAATACAGCCCGCCGCAGAGAGCGTGGACATAAGGCTTTCGATAAACAGCCCGTCGCCGTCGGCAACCAGAATTTCTTTGCCGTTAAGGTCCGTTTCGGGCACGTCGGGCGCAGCCTTTTCCAAATCGAGGCAGACCGTAAATTCGCTGCCCACATTGAGTTGGCTTTCCACGTCTATGGTGCCGTGCATTGCGTCTACTATATATTTGGTGATCGCCATGCCGAGCCCCGTGCCCTCCGTCTTTTGCACCCTGCCCGTATCTTCGCGGGCGAACGCGTCGAATATCTTGCCGCGGAACTCTTCGGTCATGCCTATGCCCGTATCCTTTACGCTGAGGCGGACTCTCGCAAAGTTTTCGCCTTTGGGCGAGCTCTCCTCGCGGCAGGTAAGGATTATCCTGCCGCCGTCGGGCGTGAATTTAACGGCGTTGCCGAGCAAATTCAAGAGTATCTGGCTCATGCGGACGCTGTCCGATATTATTTTGCCGCACGGGCCGTCGTAAATGTACACGTCGAGCCGCTGCGATTTGGCGGAAGCCTGCGGCTGGACGATATTGAGCACGTTTTTGATGATTTCCTTTATGGAGACACGCTCCATATGCAGTTCGAGCTTGCCGCTCTCGATTTTGGACATGTCGAGTATGTCGTTTATAAGCCCCAACAGGTGGCGGCTGGACAGGTCTATCTTTTTGAGACAATTGGAAACCTGTTCCTTGTTGTCAAGGTTGGCGGCGGCTATAGCCGTCATGCCCACTATGCCGTTCATGGGAGTACGGATATCGTGGCTCATGTTGGACAAAAATTCGCTCTTTGCCTTGCTGGCGTATTCGGCAAGGCTCCTCGCCTCTTCGAGGTCGCGCACCTGTTTGTGCGTGGCGCGCAGGTAAAACGCGAACACTATGCCGAAAGCGGCGATTATCACAAGACAGCTGAGTACCGCCGCTATAACCCAAAAGGAGTTGAGGGCGTTGACCGTGCGGTCGAGCTGACCGTAAGGAAGAAGCAATATAAGGTACCAATCGGAAAAGGGCAACCCCGTGCAGTATAAAAACCGCCGTTCGCCGTTTATGCGGAATTCGTTGGTGTAATTTTCGTTGTTCGCCATTGCGGCTTCAAGCTCTTCTATATACCGCTCGCCGCTCATCCCGTTGACGTTTTCGTATTTGTCGAGCACCCTTTGGAAGTAGGTCTCGTCCGTGATGTCGTCGTCGCGGATTATGAATTCGCCGTCGCGGTTGATTATGAAATAGTAGATGAGCGAGTCTTCGCTGTCGAGGGAAAGGGTTTGCTTTATATATGAAGTGGAAAGGGCGGCGACGAGCCCCACGCTCTTTTCGCCCGATTCCATCGGATATGCGGCGGGTATGCCCATGAGCACGAGGTTGTTGCCGTCGGTATCTGTGCCCGCCGACATATTCTCTTCACCCTCGCTGAGCGAAAGGAGAAAAGCCTGCGGGTCTGCGGGCTGTATGTTGCGGCCGTACAGCATTTCGAAAGTGCCGTCGCTGCGGCACAGGGCAAGATGGGTAAACCCGCGCTGGCGCGCCTTGCTGTTGAGGTTTATCTCCATGCCCTCCGTCCACTCTTCGGGGGGAGGCACCGCGTCCGAAAGCGCGCCGACCTGTGAAAGCCGGAGCTCTATCGTCGTGCCGAAGTGTGTAGCCGCCTGTTCGCTCATGCCCGACATGTATAACGTGCCCAGCTCGCCTATCGCCTCCGCGCCGCGTTTGTTCATAACATAAGTCATCAGGGAAAATACAACCACGCATAACGCAAATATGCACACTATGCTTAAAATCAAAAATTTTGCGGTTTTGTTTTTCATGCTTTTCCTCCCCGACGTATTCCCTATGCAATATATTA
Source organism: uncultured Clostridia bacterium (assembly GCA_947625245.1). GTDB lineage: Bacteria > Bacillota > Clostridia > Christensenellales > Borkfalkiaceae > Coproplasma. The sequence continues at coordinate 17,984 of CANQNO010000001.1, read as the reverse complement.
TAAAACATTAATTTAAAAAAGTAAATTATCTTTTGCAAATTTTCACGGTGGAAACGGCAAAAGCGTTTGGATACGGAGTAAATTAAAGGATTTTGCGCATACTCCGATTGGAGGAAACTATGATAGAGCACGACACCATAGAACTTTTGCGGGAATGCGACGCGGGAATACAGATGGGGATTTCGGCGATAGACGAAGTAAAAGACAAAGTTAAAAGCAGGGAATTTTGCGGCCTTTTGGACGGGTACCAAAGGGAATACGCACAGCTGCAAAACGAAATTCAGGGCTTGCTGCATACCTATAACGACGAGGGAAAAGACCCCAACCCCGTTGCAAAGGGCATGGCATGGATAAAAACCAACCTTAGCGTGGCAATGAACGAGACCGACCAAACGGTTGCCGACCTTATCACCGACGGCTGCAATATGGGAGTGAAGTCTTTGAACAAATATCTCAACCAATACGGAGCCGCGGACGGGCGCGCGCAGGATTTTGCAAAGAAACTAATTGAGTTGCAGGAGCGCCAGCTCAAAGAAATACGCGTGTATTTGTGAGGACAACCGCTTTATTATAATACGCCATTATAATACGCCGACGGGATTTTAGTTTTCCGCCGGCGTTTTTGTTTTGCACTTTCCTACTACTAGTATTATTTACAGTAAATAAAAGCAATTTTTAAATTACCCTTAGAATTATTACCTTTTTAAAAGCACTTACCGTTTATAAAAAACGATTTAGCCGTTGTTTTTTGAAATAAAACACCCAAACCGAAGTGCGGTTTGGGTCTGCCCATGATTTATCATTTTTTTGCAAAGTGTTGCCTACTCATATGAATAGCTCTTATAATTTAATCTAAGCGTAATCGCAAATCAAATTTTTAAAGCTATACCTCTTACTTGCGCAATTTCTCAAATCCCTTATATAGCTCAATCACTTTCTTTTGCATCATGTCCTCATTAAATTGACTTAAAAATATTTGTAATCTTGTCCTCAATATTATACCAATCAGATTTCAAAATTGCATAGTAGTTACGATCCAGTTTTAAGAAATTAGATTCATTTAAAGTACTATCCGTTTCTTTTCTAATGCTGTAATAGCGCCTTCCAGATAAGATAATGGCTTCAAACAATTTATACAATACTTCATCATATTTATCCTTGTTACATTCAAAGAGCTTTTTGGGAAATAGCGGAGCAACGCCGTTTATCTCTTTGAATATATCATAATAATAATCATCGTAAGCTTTTTCCTTATTGACATGCTCAAAAAGAATTTTTAAATCTGATGTCTTTATATTTTTGTTATAAAATCTTGCGGCAAATGCCACAAACGCTATACAAATAGTGCGGGCATTGTGTGCGAATGGAATGATCTCCGCAGCAAAAGGAGATTCTTCCTGCGCTTTATCAAATTTTTGAATGAAAGTTTGTTTGTAATACGTATCAATATACAAAAGCTCCCTTACTAAAAGACAGACTTTCGTTTGATCTTCGTTAAAAACTTGATTGTAATATTTTTCCAAATAGAGAGTAGAAGGTTTTGATCTGCTTGATCCGGGAAGTTGAAATAATCCAGCCAAACACAGTTTACCAACTTCCACTAAATCGGTATTTTTATAATCTTCTTTGTAGTCCTTAGGAATAACTTCGCCACGTTTCGTTTGATAGAAAACTCCAACATTTCTCATTGCATTCCCGAATCTGATTTGTTCGGGAGCATTTGCCTTCAAGTCAATTTGTTTGATAGCCTTTTGAGAGTTGGTGGCTTTGGCTATTTCTAAACTAAATAAATTCTTTTCATCTTCAGTTTCGCCAACAGTACGAATAATCTTGCAAGGCAAATAAAAATCATGTTCTTTATTGATTTCCTTGCTTTTATGCAACAAATTCGTTGTTTGACCGCCATTGACTATCGAAAAGTTCTTTAATTTTACCTCCTTACCGCTAATTAAGAAGTCATCGCAGATGACAGTTAATCCGTTATTCTTAAACCAAAATGTTTCGGGAGATCTGCTGATAGTCTCATTTATAGAGGTATCAATATCACGTTTCTTTACGAAGTATCTAAGATTACGCGACAAAAGGTTTGTGCTATGACGAGCATATAACTCTTTTATCGAAAAGGCAGACACATTAACTATAACTGCATCGTCTGCATATTCCAGGTAATTATTAGCCTTATCTATTGAAATTTTACCGCTTTCAACGGTAGGTCTGCGGGATTCTGATTCCCTTATTTCGTCAACAATATCGTCTGCAAAATATAATTGAATCTCATAGTTTATGGTGTCTAACCCATGTTCTTGCAATAGTTTTTGAATACGATCTTCACGTATTCCACTTTTAGGGGCACTAGTATAGAACACAAAACAAACTTTCGATTCATCGCCCACTTCCGCATCCAAAGACAAAAATGTTCTTTGAACTTTCGTATTGACCGATTCATATTCCCCGCGTTTCATGCTCTTGTAAAACAAGATCATTTTTGCAACGGCATCCCGCACTGCATCAAAAGTGATCGTTTGATAATACTTTGATTGGCAGATAATCATATTGTTGGTTTCAGAATTAGGATCAGCCAAAAGTGCGTCAACCCCGCCATCTTTAACGGAATCAACAAGAATATTCTCAATATCGTTATCGGTGAAAGTTAGGGACGGATTTTTATAGAAATTTGACTTAACACATAGCACCGTAAAAATATGATCATCGGATTCTCTCCGTAAGCTCGGATAAAGTTCTTTTAATGACTTAATTTTGCTATTAATTGTTTCGTAATGTGCATTTTTATCCATAATTATACCTTTTTACTAAATTATAGCAATATTTGTCGAAAAAAGCAAGAGCGTAAATTATTTTTTATAATCATTGTAGCGAAATGGTACTGTGACTGATCTTCATAAAAAACCAAATTATGACCGCTGAGCGAAAAATGCGTTTTTGAAGTGCAGTTCGAGTGTTTGCCGTTGAGCTCGCGCGTCCTGTTCAAGTCCTCCCTTAAAGCACAAAGGACGGTTAAAAAACCGTCCTCTTGGTGCTTCTGATCTCGCCTGCGCGAGAGCATCGCCCGTTGGGCTCGCGCGTCCTGTTCAAGTCCTCCCTTAAAGCACAAAGGACGGTTAAAAAACCGTCCTCTTGGTGCTTCTGATCTCGCCTGCGCGAGAGCATCGCCCGTTGGGCTCGCGCGTCCTGTTCAAGTCCTCCCTTAAAGCACAAAGGACGGTTAAAAAACCGTCCTCTTGGTGCTTCTGATCGGACTTGAACCGATACGGTGTTGCCACCGAGGGATTTTAAGGCAAATCGCCCTGATTTTCGGTCATTTTTGAGTATTTGAAAAGCATCTAAAACAAGGCATTCTAAGGTAAAAAATCATTAAAATAATTAAAACAAGGCGTTTCCGCTTGTTCCCGTTTTCTGCAAAATTTCCGCCTTCCCAAAATTTCCCAATCATTTTCACATAAAATTATACATTTACCAAAGGCAGAACCGCTTGCAAACTGGCGGCACTGCTTTCAATTGGTCATTCAACTGCCCCAAAATATCTCAACAACGCCTTGTAGGTGTCCTGCCCGTCGAGACAGGTGTCAATCAAATAAACTCTTTCGTTTTCCCATTCACGCAAGCCGCGATAGTAAAACATTTTCTTGCGGTCCTCAATAATGAATGGGATTATATTATGTCGCAAACACTCCTTAAAGCATATCAGTCTGCCCACCCTACCGTTTCCGTCCTGGAAGGGGTGGATGCGCTCAAATTTATAGTGAAATTCAACTATGTCCTCGATTTTTATTTCCGTTTTGCTGTTATATTTTTGCAATAGCTCCTTCATTTTTTCTGCGACTTTGGACGGCGCAACCGTTTCAATTCCGCCTACCACGTTGGCTCTTTTCTTGTATTCGCCGACGTTAAACCAGGCGAGATATGAATCTTTTGTGCCCGTCTTCAAGATTTTATGCAGAGTTTTGATGATGTATTCGGTGAGGGGCTGTTCGGCGCAGTCTATGACATAGTCAACCGCACGAAAGTGGTTGGCGGTTTCGATGATGTCGTCCACGGGTACGCCTTCCTCTGCGCCTATCGTATTTGTCTCGAATATCAGGCGGGTTTGGTCCTCGGAAAGGCGGCTGCCTTCAATGCGGTTGGAATTGTACGTCAGGCGGATTTGTGTTTCATAATACAGCCCACCGCTTATTTTCGCACTTTTTTCGTCGCGCAACACCTGCAAAACGGGATTGTCGCTTATCTCGCGGCAAATATCCTCGCTGTTACAGCCGAAAAATTCGCATAGCCGTTTAATGACGTTGTCGGCAATCTTTTCGCCCTTTGAAATCTTGGCAATCGTGCGCGAAGATATGCCGGCTTTCGCCGTCAAATCGGACTTTTTCAGTCCGTTTTTCTTTAAAATTTCCGAAAGCCCCGCATAAGAAATCATATCTCACCTCTCAAATCTTTACTTATTATAGCATACCACTCACAAAAAGTAAAGATTTTCGCTGTTAAATCTGCGAAAAGTAAAGAACTAGCTGTTATATTTCTCTGCCTAGCAAAATTATAATACCTATTCATTATGCGATAAAGTTTTATTTTGCTGATTGTTCATTTTAAATTCTATATTTAATTAATTCCTCTTGCGCTTTTTGAGGGGTCAATTCTTCGTCGCCTTTCATTTCTATATATGAATTTATCATAGCACCATAATCTTTGGAACTTAGTTCTACTCCAACAAAATATTTTAGCATCAATTCTATAAGTTTCCCATTAGATGAAGCAATCATTTTCTTGCTTATAGGGTTCCATGCAATAAACTTCCATACTTTATTAGTCAAATCATAATTTACTAAATCCATTTTAGCCATTACTTGTTCGAAATCTTTATTTATTTCATATAAACTTAATGCACACAGCACAAATGGTCTTTGCCCTATTGGACGAAATATTAGATTGCCGCCTTCCTTATTTCTGAAACTTGATACGGGGGCTTCGTCTACGTCTTTTAATAAATATTCCTTGATGGGAGTAATTTTACTAGAAAAGCTTGCCCAATAATTATCAACAAAATCTATAAATTTTGCAATATCTTCTTCCGGGGGTCTTTTTCTGCAATATTCTTCAATTTTCCGTTTCCCCTTTAATAATTTACTATCTATCAATACTTCTTTATCTTTAATGAAATATTTAAGTAGCTCTGTATTGCATTCATATAATGATATAATGTTGGTGAAAGCGGTTTTATCTTTTTCAGGTATTGCTTTCTGCTTATGATTATTAAGCCTTTTTTCTTTAAATAGTTCACAATTTTCTATTAAATGTCTAGTAACAATCGCAACGATGTCATCTTCGTCAAGAGCTATAATATCATTTAAACTTACGGGTTTAGCATATCTATTCAACGTGCTGAACAAACGCCTTGTTCTTTGCATGCCGATGGGGGTATTTTTATGTCCTAATTCAGTTCAGCAATAATAATCTTCGCTGTATTCCTTCGTCAGTTCATATACAATTCTATAGTAATCTTCCTGAGTAGTTACACCGTCATTAAATTTTTCGTATAGCCATTCGATGCCGCCCCTTGCATAGGAATTTAATATAGCCATTCCTTCTTTTACTTTAGCCGCATCCCCGTCATATCTAAAGGCATTATCAATTCTATCTTCAACAGATGTAGAGGAAGGGTTGTCTGTCAGCAATACCAAGCGATACAAAAACTTTAATCTATTCTGTTCGCCTATTACAGCTGATGCCAATATATTTGCCGAATCGTCAATTGAATTGTCAACATCGGATTTCCTGTTCTTTACAGCACCGACTATTATTCCTGCCATATATACGTCAATATAACGCTTAAATATTTCTGCCGATTTTGCGTCCTTTTTTAATTCGGTACTTTTTTTGGCAAGGAACTTTAAAAAACCAGCATGCTTACCTGTAATTTTAATGTCATTATCAAACATCTTCATTCCTCCTGATTTTTGAGAACGTTTCAGAGTTATTTACTTTTTCAATAATATAGCTTGCGCCAACCTTGTCTATCATTTTTTCTCTTGCATATTCCCAGTCCTTTTTCATAACGATTAAAATTACTTGTTCTGCGGTTTCAGGCAGTATTGTGGAAATATTTCCTATGTGAATTTCGTCAACGTTTGAAAACGGGGCATCCATTACTATAGGATAAGGTTCTGTAGAAATTGACACATCGTCATTATCAGTCTGCCGCGCTTTCCTTCTCGCCAAATCAACAAGCCCGCTAATAAATGAGAAGTTCTTGACAGCTTCAAGCCCTTTTGATTCATCTGTCGTTATTTCTTTTTCACCAATATCGGTTTTTAATCTGATACGATAATTTGAATCAACTTCAACCTTTCGAGAGCCGTGATACATCTGTTTAAAGATGCGGTTTATGCTTTCAGTGAGTTGCTCACGCACATCTTTCTCAAGTTGGTCATAGGTATCTTTAAACCAATAGTATACCGCTTCAGCATATTTGATTTCTAATCTTATCAAATCATTCTTATCATTTTTAACTGCTAATCCATTCAACTCACGAACGCAATCATCTATTTGACGTTTTGTTTCGGAAATATCTCTTTCTATGCTTCCACGAAGACTAATTTTACCATCCAAAAGTCTTTCATTAGCTTGATAATCATCCTCTATCTTTCTAACATTGACTTCACCAAGTTTTTTTATCTCTTCGCTAACATTTTCTAAATCCTCACGCGTCTCATCCAAGTTTCTTGTCAAGCGCACTATTTCTTTATAATCTTGAATAATACGGTCATTCGTTCCTTCAGCTTGTTTGCAATATTGCAATCCTGATGTTTTCAGCGTATTAATATCTGTACCGATATGATGAGGAGGTAATAATTTCCGTTCGTATAGAATATTATCAACAGCTCCTTGATTTTTGGATAAATCACAGCCGCAAATACATCTTTTTCTGTTTAATATGTAATCAATCGATTCGGAATGCATCATTGGTATTCCCTGAGGATCTTCTTTAGCTGAAGCCAAGCAATCAAATGCCCTTTTTATTAAAGGGACTGCAAGGAATGCAAAATATTCGCGATTAAAGTCATCTAACAATCTCGCCTTAAAAATATCAATGTTGGATTCCAAATTTTTTATATTGGTTTCTATCTGTAATCTTTCTTTTTGCTTGCCGGCAACCTCTTTAGTATCTAATAATAACTTTTGGTACTTTTCACGTTCAGCCTTAAACGTTTCTATTTCGCTTTTAACGGTATCTAACCTTGACTCATATCCCTGCAATTTAATAGTTAAAGCTTCCTGCTTTCTTTTAAGTTCGGCGCCCCGATAATCGCTTCCAACGTCAAGTTCTCTTCTTAATTTTCCGACAACGGAACTAGTCCTCGAAGTTTTTGGATCCAAATGGTCAATTGCAGACCCTAAAATATCTATGCCCATCAATCCACGAACAGCTTCCACAACGTTTTTCTTATCACTAATCTCTTCGATGCGTTCGCCGTCAAAGAAGAAGTAGTCAGATAAATCTTTTGATAAAATACTATTTATTACTTCCGTTTTAGCCTTTTCCGAATCTGAAACCCATTGAGTATTGCCAATATCATCTTTATAACAAATAGTAAGCTTCGACTGAGAAGACCTCAATGAGTCATAAGAATCTTTTGTAAAAGTCTGACTGCGCTCTATTGTATATTCCTTCCCGTCATGGACAAGCACGATTTTAACAGTTGCTTTCACCTCAGTATTTGGCGTTAATGAATTCGATAGTTCCGAATTAAGGATTTCCTTTGTTTTGAACGAAGAAATCCCATATAAACACCATAAAAAAGACTGGACAAGAGTGGTCTTCCCGCTCGTGTTTACACCTAATACAACAGTAACGTTGTGCTCGGGGTCAGTTGAAAAGTTTATAGTATTTTCGCCGCGATATTGTCTGAAATTATTTAACGTAATCGATTTAAAAATCATCTTTTTATCTCCTTAACGCATTCATCTATAATCTTCCTGATTTTATCAACCATTTGAGATTCAGAATATTCCTGCGTAGCACGATTATGCTTCTCAAGGGTAAATACTTTCATTCTTATCCTACGAAGCGTTACTTCGTCAAGGGTATCGAGTGCCTTATTATATTCGTCCATAATCTTCTCCTAAATAGTATAAGTTGTATTTTTCAGTTATTTTGTTAATTAATTTAGTAGTTTCACTGGGATTTTCTGCTAGTGACATAAAATCATTCATGCGCTCAACCTCACGATTTATCAATGAAAGTTCCGCCTGTATTGCATATGGCGGAGAGTTTTCATCAAGTGAACGCGGCAGCGTTATAAAGTCATAAATTCTGGCAAATTGTTTATTGGGCGCTTTCCTTAAAACTCTACCCCGTCGTTGTATATATTCTTTTGGATTAGTGCTACTTGCCAATATAAACGCCGTTTCAATTCCAGGGATATTCATTCCTTCATCCAAACATTTTATAGCGACAAGCGCTTGTATCTTTTCTTCTATGTATCGCTTTTTAATAGTTTCACGTTTTTCGCTATCTTCTTTTGAGGTAAATTGAGTAACCGTCATGCCAAGCTTTTTACCGAGAATCGTTGTTACTTCATCTATTTGCCTTGTTTCAGAAGATGTGATTTCATCTGTATCGTCATTACTCAATGGGTCAACATGAGTTGCACCGCAATATACCAATAAATGCTTACTTTGCTTGTATGGCATCATTGCTTCTTGTAAGGCTCCGAGTTTGTTTCGAGCGCCTGCGATAATTCTTGCGCGTTCGATTAAAATGCGTTTTGCCGACTCGGGCATATCATCCATATTTGAAAGCGGTCCTGATTTGCGTAATATATTAACAACTTTATCAGTTAATTCTATATAATAGTCTAATTCATCTTGCAGAAGCGACACGGGAATCGGATAATAGTAGTACGGTGTAAGTTTACCTTCTTCAATGGCGCGTTTAAGGGAATATTCAATACATTTTTCACCGAAGTATTCATACAGTTTATGTGTGCCATACTCGTCATGATGTCGCTCTAAAGTTGCAGACAACGCAAGTCGATAATTAAATACTTCACTCATGCAAGCAATTTGTCTTCTAGAGCCAAAGTTGTGCGCCTCATCCACTACTAAACATGCATTCCCTTCTAATTTCAAAAGCTCATTTTGCATATCTTTCAAAATAAAAGTAGCGTTAGTTGTAATAATGCAAAAATTATCTTCAACTTCAAGATTGTATGCTTCAACTAGTCTTTTAAGTTTTTTCTTCCAGTCGTATTTCGAATAACATATAAGAGGGGATACGCCAAATAAGTTGATATCTTCAACCCATTGCTCAACAAGGTGTTGATATGGACAAATTATTACAACAGCTAGTTTTCCGTTACATACCTTTGTGAGTTGGCATAAGGCTCCAAGAGCGGTATAGGTTTTACCTGTACCTGTCGCCATATCAAAAATTCCTCTAAAATTTTGTCGTTGCCAATTTTCTATAGCTTCAAGTTGATAATCAAAGAAATTTATATTTTCGGGTTTTGCAAAGAAATGAGTTTCTTTGTCTTCAATTTCAGTCAGATGATCATTTTCATATATCTCAGAAATTGATAATTGCCTATACGTATTGAGTTTCTCAACGGCAACTTCCGGAAAATCTATTACCGTTAATGCATCATCCGCATTATTCCAAAGGTTGTCAAAGGCCGCTTCCTTTATTGCAACCCTTTCAGTATCTTCATCTTTCCAGGAACAATAAACATCTATGGATTCATAATTTAAAAGTAAACCGGAATAGGTTTCATTCATCGATCCGGTAAATGCAACTTTATTGCCATCGGTATCAGCAACCAAACCTATCTTTTCGTGAAAAATGCCGACTTCGCTCCCATCTGCTTTAAATGCAACTTTTATATCAAGTATATTTTTAGCTATAAGTTCAGATAAGAGATTTAATTTTAATATCTGCCTTCCATTATAGGGTGCTTCAAATTCACGAAGGATTGCATCGGAAACTATTTCTTCTCGTCTTTTATAACCAAGTTGAATGGCGGCAATGTCTTCCTCGTTAAGTTTGGGGGAAACAATTAGTGATATATGGCCGTTATTAAAAACTAATTGTTCAAGTCCTGTGGCAATTTCGTATAAAGCAGAGGAGCAAAAAAAGCCAACAGCTCTTTTATATACGATTGCCTTTTTAAGGACAGGGATGTAAAAATCTTTGATTACGTCACATTGAAGATTTCGATATTCCTTTTTTATGTCAAGTTCAGATAATGCCATTTCATCACCTACATTTGTTCTTCAATAGTATCCAATGCTTCTTTTAGTCTGTCAAAATCATTTGGTTCGGTAAAATAACTGATACTGAATCTTACCGTTCCCTCAGGAAATGTATTTAAAAATTTATGCGCAATAGGGGCACAGTGTAGACCTGTCCTGACCGATATGCCTAACCTATCTAATACTCCGCCGATTTCGTCGGGGGCATATCCTTTAAACTTACAAGATATAATGGCGGATGTGCTTTCGCATATTCCTACTAAAGAAATAAAATCATATGTTGATAATATTTCTTTAAGCCGATTATAATTTTCAATTTCTTTTTCCCTTATACATTGAATGCCTTTTTCAAGAATCCATTTTAAAGAATAATTTAGTCCAGCAATAGCCATTGTATTCAAACTACCGGCTTCAAACCTTTCGGGAATTGTATTAGGCATTTCTATATTAGCCGAATCTATGCCCGTTCCGCCATAAATAAAAGCCTTTAAAGTTGAAGTTTTGTTACAAATAAAGCCTGCTGCTCCAAAAGGGGCATAAAGAGTTTTATGTCCGGCAAATACATAAAAATCGATATTCTCAAGAGTAGTATCTATAACGCCACAAGCTTGTGCGGCATCTGCAATAGTTATTGCCTTATACTCTTTAGCTATTTTAAAAAGCATCTCTATGGGCTGTACCAATCCACAAACATTGCTCACTTGAGAGACGATTATCGCTTTAGGCTTTTTAGCCGCAAACTGTGCTTTTATGGCGTGCTCATTATATTCTAAGGAAGATGAGTCTAAAGTAAGATATTCGAGGTTAAATTTGACTTCTTTTTGGATATTATGCAATACACGGACAACCGCATTATGTTCAAAGTGAGAGATATATACATTATCACCTGCCGAAATATCTATACCACGAATAATGGTATTGATTGCTATCGTTGCAGAGGGGCAAAAAATCACCTCTTTTTTTGTATCAGCATGTACCAGATTTAATAGTAAATGGCGAGTATCATTAACCATTTTACCTGTTGAACGAACTGCGCCGTATTCACCTCTGCCTGAATTCAGCCCATAATCATTCATGTACTGAGCGATATATTCATATAATCCCGGCACTTTTTTTAATGTGGTTGCCGCATTGTCAAAATATCCAAACTGTAACATTATATCAAATCCTTAAGCAGGTTAAATAATACCTGCCTCTTTTCATCTATTGTCAGAGAATCGCCAAATTCTTCAAAAATACTCAATATGTCATTATAAAAGTATTGGCTCTGGGGTTTGGTGACATCTGCGGTATCAAATTGTTTAACTACTTCATTGCCGTCGCCATCAACATAACTTATTTTATATCCTTCAGAAGAAATAGCACCATTTTTTGCATTTTCGTTATATTCATCAATTTCTTGCTTTATCAAATTTAAATCTTCAATAAATCCCGACATTATTTCGTCGGTAAAATCGCCTATACGCAAATTGCAAATCGCACGGGCTATATCTTCTACAAGCTTAAGTTCGTCGTTGTTGGGATTCTTTGCAATATTTAAAAACGCGCTATATTTCCCGCTGAATGAGTGCTCTTTTGTAGCTTGGTTTAAATCATCGTAATAATTTGCCATTGATGAAGTTATGCTTGTCCCGTCCGTAGCCCTAAACAGTTTTGCTATTATACTTAAAATATATCGCTTATAATTTAAAAGATTTCCGTCAAGCTCTTTATATGCTTGTCTGACTCCAACAATAACTTGTGTGGGGTCTTGGGTATTGAAACATTTGAATAGCGTTTCAAAGAGTAACTCATGCGCATTAATGTCAGGGTTATTTAAGAGGTTACGGAATTTAAGTGTTGTTTTTGTAAGTCCCTCGATTTTTCCGTCATTATCGCAAGCAAATTTTGTTACACATTCAAACTTTGAAAGTTGCAAATACCAACGGCGCATAGCTTTTACTACATACGAAAATGAGCCGCCTATTTTATCTTCATTATTTATGTATTGATAGAAAGTGCTTTCGAGATTTGAAATATATGCATCTTTACTTGCATCCCAACTTTCAAGCAACAAATAGTAGGAATCAGGTGCGATGTCTATTTCATTGAAAAGAGCTGCATTTAGAGGTATCTCTCTATCTTTTTTAGTAATAACGATATGATCCTTAAACCATACCACAATAGCAACCGCCAAATAGATGGCGACTACACCTTTTTTTAATCCATAACCATATTCCGCACTCGTAAGTTTATTATATAAAATACCAAGGGACTTTTTTCCGTCAGTTGTACTAATAATGAAGTCTTTTATTGTAATTAGCACATTTACTACCTTTTCATCAACTCCAACAATAGACAACTTCGCATCATCTTCATTGATAAATAACTTCGGTGCTACGAGAACTGCATTAAGAATATTTATTTCAGGTCCGTATCCGATGATGCCCAAATTTTTTTTATAATTGCCAAGTAGCAATCCGGATATTATCTTCTGCCTTGCATTCCTAATAGTAGGGCTAATATTATTCTTATTAATTAGATCGTTAATGATTATCGGCGTTTGATAATATGTCCTATCCATTATGTTAGAAAGCAATTTGGAAAATTGGGACTTTCTGTTTATTGAAATAGGCTTACCTTCATTATAATACTCAGAGAGCCCACATTCGGGTTGCAAATAATAAGAATCAATAAAGTTAGCGAGAAGTTTATATCTATCTTCTTCGAAATAAACCAATTCGTCAACAAGAGCAACTTCTTTACCGCTGTAAATACCAATTAAATCTTGAATTGCCGCATATTCTATTAAACGTTCATCAAGGTCTAACTTTTTATTCGGCAGAATAAAGATAATCCGTGGATTTGTTATTTGGGTTATTTTATCAACTACCATATCTTTATCTTCCGATTCCCTCAAGTACACTGCAAAAACAATTCCGTCGGCAGATGAGTCAATGTCTGCAATGTTGGCATCTAAAGATAACAACTCATTATAAGTAATAAATTTAAGCTCAAAATACCTTATAATTTCGTTTTCATCATTGTATTCAACGGGATAGAAATACTTTGTACTCGAAATATCTGCAAGTACATTTTTACAATCTATTTTGCTTTTGATTTTATATGATTCTTGTTTGATAAGGTCAATCACGTTATGCCCACTGCCTTCCGTAAGCCTGACATGGGGTTTATACAATAGTTCTATTAAAATATTATTAGTTTTCAATAATTCCTTAGCGGCATTTATTTCTGTCGGTCTATAATTTACACTATAGATATCATCTATTATATCCCAACTGGGCGGAATCACCTCAAACTCGTTTACGCAATAGATAAGCGCTATCGTTTTTATTATTTTTTCTGCAAGTTCATTATCACAATCTTTTATCTTTGCAAGCGCCGTGTCAGCTATTTGCCATTGCCTTTTGATATTGCTTCCATAAGGTTCGCTTTTTATTAATTTTTCAAAATAATCATAGATATAGTCGGGCTCAATAAGGGGGAATCTATTGTCGTCTTTACGTAAAAAATAAGGAACTGTATTTCTTTCGTTTGAAGAAAGAAAAGTAAAAATAGTCCGCTCATTTTGCGCAATAAGTTCTGAAATTTTGGGTAATAACAACAAGGAGTAAGGATGCAAAGGATAGCAAGATTTAGCCAAATCATCAGTAATCGAGCCTCTTATCTTATCAAAAGCACGATATTTATCAACTGTTTTGCGTAATCTCTCAAATTCGCCTTGATTGCTTTCAATAAACTTTTCATATTCAGCAGGATTTTTATTTAAGACGGTAGCGACCATATCATAAATTTCTTTATCGCTATTATTTAAGCTGAGTGGCTTAAATCTACCCGAAATTGCTTTCCAACTGCTTATATTCTTCTTGGAGATTCCTCCTAAATAGTTCTCTATGTTTTTATGTGAAACCAACAGGACATGTAATTGATTTTCCTTGCTCCGCGCACATGCTTCAACTAAATTTTGCAGGAATTGAGTGTCTTGAGCGGCCACTCTGTCGGTTATGCTTTCGAGGTATTTGCCAAACTCGTCATAAACAATAAATATACCATTATATCCTACCGAATGTAATTCTTTGGCAACACGTTCAAAAATGTTAATTACGTTTGTACCAAGTACAGGATTAAATTCACTTCCGGAGGTAAGTGTGGGATAGAGTTTTATAAACCTATCATAAGTCTTTTGATTAAATACCTTTAAATCCTGTATAAATTGTTCTACGGGTTGCCCTATAGCTTTTTCAAACCGATCGTATGTATTAGGGAAATCTTGTTCCCATGATTGAATTTTCTCAACAGCGGCATCAAAAAATGTGGTAGGCATAAACGCTGCAAGATCGGCACGCCTAAAAGATTCGTTTAAACTATGCAATAAAACAGCTTTTATATCCAAACTATCTGCATTAATGATAATGGGCAATAGCTTTTTTTTGCTTTCAAAATATCTTAAAAGATTTTGATATAATACCTCGTTTGTTTGTTTGGCTTTGTCCAATATATTTGAAAACAAGGCGCTGTCTCTTCCCGAAAGTAAAGCGGCAATAGTCAAAATCAAATGCGATTTACCTTTACCGTAAGCTCCCGTCAGTATTCTGGCTCTGTCTGCAGAACCATTTTCAGTGCTCAGTAAAACATCTTCAATTATCTGAAGAGAACTGTTTGAAGGAACATAACTTTTAATTTTATTATCATCGTTAATATCATAGTAGATATTTACCGAATATTGAAATCCGCCTACAGGCTGAACTATTTTACCAAGTGTACCCATTTTGTTTACCGTTTAAAGATTCATAATATTTTTCTACTAAACCATCAAAAGTATAGTCACCTTTAAATTTTACCACATCCAACCCCGCGGTTCTGGGCATAGTTATCATATCCATTTTGACAAGAGCTTCAAGCAAATAAAATAATGTGCTTCTATCCAAATTAAAAACCTTAGTAATGGAGTTTGGTTTGTCTGTCAAATCCGATATGTTTATTTCGTTGCCACTGTTTTCGGCAACAATAATTGCTAAAACTATAAGCGGAGGGATACTATCTCTATCGGGAACATTTTTTCTGTAAGCGCCATCTTCAGATTTCTTTATCAGTTTTAATGAAGTCAACGGACAACTGCTTGTTTCTTCCGGATCTTCTTCTTTTTCTTTAGAGCAATATGTATTTAATAAGCATGCATACTCATCTGAAAGCATTTTTGCGGAGCTTCTAAATCCTTCCGTTTCAAGATATTCTTCAAGTTCTTTGACAAACAATTCCTTATCAAATTCTTGAACATCAAATTCATTAAAAAACCAATACCATGCAGTAGCATTTTCCTTATTTGTAGCCAGCTTATACTGGATTAACCATTGCGTTCCGTCTTCCTCAAAATATTTATCATAGTTATTTATCAGAGTGCCTAATTCAGTAAGCCTTTGGATATGCTTGTTATTATCGACTGCTTCTTCGGTTATGCCGGTAGCAACCAACCAATAGCGGAGAGATTTAACCATATTCGTCCCTATCCCGAGTTGATTGCAAGGATTAATATTTTTATTTGTAAATAGAGTAGGGTCGTTTAATATATTTTTTACGCCCTTGCGAAGCCATCCTTTTCTAAGATTAAAAGTTTCATGCGCTCTAATTTTCATATGTTTCTCCGTCCTTTGACTTCAAGAATCTGTCCATAAGACAGCCGCCAGAAAGATATTTATTGGTGACACATTTTTTACAACGTTTGCATTTATTCGGATCAATTTTATATTCTGATGCCGTAACGCTAATCGCACCGAACGGACAAACCGATTCACATTTCAAACACTTGCGACAAGCATTGAATTTTCGCACTTGATAGGATGCCATTCTTTGCAGCACTTCATGGTCGGCAACATTAAGTGTTTTTATCTTTACCGCAAAATCATACGCATCGCTTTTCATTGGTTGTATAGAAAGTATGGGCACATTAGTAGATAAATCTAATACGAGCGTTTCGTTTAATAGCTTCCTGCCTAATTCTTTGCTAACTTTACCAAATGGAATAAACAAATTCAAGAATTCGTCAGAAAGCGCCCTATTTATCTTATATATTTTAGCGTGTTCCTCTGCTGTGCAATTAGTAAATTTAATCTTTACGTCCTCTGCCGCAGCCAAACCATTCCCTCCCTGCCTTGCCTTCCACTTCCCGTCGTCAACATAAGCTTCCGTATCTTGTTTGCCTATGGATTTTGCAAACTCAATCAAGTAGTCGCGCCATTTTTTAGACTTTTCCGGCATATATACTTTTGATAAAAGTTGCGCTCGAATAGTGTTGTTGGGACAGCACCAACAACCCACTCTGTCATAACCCAATCTATAAGCATCGTTAAAATCAACTTCTTCTCCAAGCAGATATAGCCACACATCTATATCTCCCCAATTAAATATTGGAGCGGCTACGGTTTGTTTTTGAATTTTGACATTAGCGCCATTTGCTACGCGATCATATTTACTTCTTGATACCGATTCGCCTTTCCTTATTCCATAGAAAGTCAATACCTTTTTATCACGGAAAAGAGAATTTAGTATGCGCGTTATGGGACCTGTTTTAAACATAGTGCAGCACCAACGCAGCATTCTGGCGGGAGGTCCGATTTTTTCGCAGACCGAATAAAAATCCTGTTCCCTATTTTTGGCAATTTTAAGTATGGTTTTGGGATTATTCTGGCGGAATCTCGATATATATTCATATGTCGTAGGGAATTCCAACGTAGTGTCGCCAAAGATATGAACAAGCGACGGATTTGATAATGCCCGCGTTACTATATCGGCGACAACCGTAGAATCTTTCCCTCCCGAAAACGAAATTACTATCTCATGATCGGAAAATTTTCGCACTTGCTCTTTTACAAAGCTGAAAGCTTCGTCTTTAATGAATTGAAGACGTTCCCTGTTTGCCTCAATAAAAAGTTTTATATTGGCATTAAAAAAATCATATGAGTTTCTGTCTTTATATTTATTCAAGTTATCAATAAGAGCATCGATATCTATCTTTTTAATTTTATCAATACTCAAATTTATGGACTTGCCATCAACATAATACTTGCTCCCCGCCGCCCAAATAGACGCACCAATAAATCCTAAAGGTTTATTTTCCAATACTTCTAAGAGAAGTCTTTCTTCAGGAAATACAGGGCGCAAATCCTTAGCGAGATATTTTATTTTACCGCTGCAAATAGGACAGTTTTCTCTAAGCAATGTGTCGCTATTTGTAATTATAGGGATACGACAATTAGAGCACCAGAATAATTCAACAGGGGACTCTTCAACAGCTTGCTGACCGCAAGTATCACATATGTTGCCGTATACAATTTTTTTGCAATTTTTACACCACATAATAACCTTAGAAATAATGGCAATCTATTTAATGTTCTAATTTGTTTCGTTTCCGAATAGAGAAGCGATTGAACTGAATATATTACTGTACTGTTAAACCCTAAATGCTATCTAATGATAACAATTACTCAAAATAAATTATACTACAATCATCGAAGTAAAGCAATACAATAATCGACAATTTATGAGCTGCAACATAAAGTTTTTGGATAATGCTTAACATAAGCAATATCATAATGATATATACGAAAGTCGGTTTCCGACTTGTTTTTGTGAGCATGCGCGAACTGTGCGAAGGTGGGGGAAGTACCACCTTTCTTATCCTGCTTAGGCATCGAAAAAATGCCCACTTTTGTTGCATTAGAATA